>CAZZKF010000001.1:0-7969 GCA_964654995.1 uncultured Alphaproteobacteria bacterium
CTAGAGCATTTTCCGACCTGACGGGGTCATTTGACCGGGATGATTTTGTGCCCGTGGCGAGGCACCTTCCGCCACGCGATGTGGGACATCGGATAAGGAAGGTAACGACGCCACGGCGCAAAAGCACCCGGCCATTGGGTGGGCCGCAGCGCTTTCCCGGCGGCGTTGCCCCGCTTGCCCGATATCCCATATCGCGCAGCGCGTGGCGCCTAGCCGGACAAACCGCTGCGAGCCCATCAAATCGACCCCGTCAGGTCGGAAAATGCTCTAGGGCGAGACACGTCCGGACGTCGTGCAAGCGGGACAAGCGGTCGCGGATAACAAACGCCGCGTCTGTTCACGGCTCGAGCCTGAAACGGCGTCGCAGACTTGGGCGCTCCGGAGCAATACCATCACACGCGCGTTTCGCGGCGGTCGCCGGGACCGCCAGCGGAGCGCAAATGAACCGATGTAATGTGCTGCAGTGACTCGCGCTGCTGGCGTCCTGGAACCGTCAGCCGGCGTCACCCGGCGCCGGCAGCCAGTGCGAAAGGCGCCGCCCACGGGCATGGCGGACCATCTCGACATGGCCGAGCCGGGTCCAGCCGTAGATGTCGACGGCGGCCGGATCGTCGGCGAAGGCGGCGGTCAGCTGGGCGATCAGACGCCTGCGATCCTCGCGCCGGCGCAGGCGGATGAAGTCGATGACGATGGCACCGCCGATCCGGCGCAGCCGCAACTGCCGGGCAAGCTCCATGGCGGCCAGCCGGTTGGTGTCAAAGGCGGTGCTTGCGGCTCCCCCCGTCTCACCGCGGCGTCCGGCGTTGACGTCGATGGCGGTCAGCGCCGCGGTCTCAGCGATGATCAGCGAGCCGCCACCGGCCAGCGGCACGCAGGGTGCGCCTGCGGCCTCGATTTCGGTCTCGATGCCGCGGGCCTCGAACAACGGCGTGCGGCCCTGCCAGCGGGTCACCTTCGGGGTCACGGGCAGGGCCATCTGGTTGGCTGTCGTGCGCAGCTTTCGGCTCAGCTCGGCGCCGTCGGCAATGATCGACGCGGTGCCGGTCCAGTCGCGCAGGCATCGCCGGATGATGTCGGGAGCCGGCTCCAGGCACGTCGCCCGGCTCGCACTTTTGCCGGCGGCGGAGATGTCGCGCCAGCGGGCGTGCAGCATCGCTGCTTCCTGCGCCAGACGGGCGGGATCGAGATCACCACCCGCACGGCGGATGACGTGACCACCGGTGGAGCCATCAAGCGCCTGTGTGGCCCGGGCCAGAATCGCTTCAGCGTCTGACCTTCGGGCCAGCCGGTGCGAGCAGGTGATGCCGTCGCCGAACGGCTGATAAACGAGCATAGCGCCGATGAGCCGCACGTCGGCACTCAGCACCGGCCCCTTGTCGTCGACCGCTTCGCCGATCACCTGAACGATCAGCCACTGGCCCTCGTGAACGCGCCGGCCGATCCGTGCCCGGCGCTCGCCATCGGTCCGCGGGGCCAGGCGGCGAGCACTGAGGAATCCGCTTCCCGCATCGCCGAGGTCGACAAATGCCCCGTTGAGCCCGGGGACCACGCGGGTGATGCGCCCCAGATAGATGGCGTCGAGAAGAGAGGGGGCGTCATCACGCTCGATCAGCAGCTCAATCAGGCGATCGTCATCGACCAGAGCCGCCCGGGTCTGGCCGGCGGATCGATCGGCAAGGATGTCGAGGGTCACGGCCGCCTCGCGGCGGGCGCCGGCACCCAGCCAAGGCCCCTGAGCAGCGCCACGGTTTCATAGAGCGGCAGACCGACGACGTTCGAGTACGAGCCGTTGATCGACCGGATCAGCGCCCCGGCGCGGCCCTGAATAGCATAGCCACCGGCCTTATCGCGCCACTCGCCACTGGCCAGATAGGCGTCGATTTCGGCTCGCTCGAGGCGCTTGAAGCGGACAACCGTGGTCACCAGACGGGCCGCCCTCCGCCCGTCCGGTGCGATCACGGCGACGCCGGTATGGACCCGGTGACGGCGCCCAGACAGCAGTTCCAGAAAGCGCCGTGCCTCGCAGGCATCCTTCGCCTTGCTGAGAATCCGCCGGCCCACCGCCACCACCGTGTCAGCCGCCAGCACAAAGTGATCGGCATGACTGGTGGCCGCCACCGCGGCCTTTTCCCGGGCCAGCCGTTCGGCAAACGCGGGTGGCCGCTCGTCGCGGTGCGGCGTTTCGTCGACGTTTTGCGGAGCGATGATGTCGGGATGAATGCCGGCTTGTTCGAGCAGCGCAAGCCGACGCGGCGAGGCCGACGCGAGAACCAGACCGACCCCCTCGGCCTCGCCGGACTTGGCGTCTTCGGGCGATGTCCCGGCCATGCGGTCTGCGCTCCCCGGGGGTGCCGCCCGCGTGCTATTTGAAACGGTAGGTGATGCGTCCCTTGGTCAGGTCGTAAGGTGTCATCTCGACGAGAACCTTGTCGCCCGCCAGCACCCGAATCCGATGCTTGCGCATCTTTCCGGCGGTGTGGGCGAGCACTTCGTGGTTGTTGTCGAGCTTCACCCGGAACATTGCATTGGGCAACAGTTCCGTCACCGTCCCAGGGAATTCAAGTGCTTCTTCCTTCGCCATTGTCCACCTAAGTCATTGTTCGCGCCATAGAAATGGGCGAGTCGGGGTCAAGATGCAAGCCATTTCGCGAAAAATTCCCGATTCCGCCGCCTGACGTTGCCTTCCGGACACAGGGCGGCAGGCGTAATGACACCGAAAACCGGGGACGCGCCGGGCTGTTCCTATGCTTCCAGCAGGGTGATCACCTCGTCGGTCGTGCGCACGTCGCCAAACACCTGAGCCACCGTGCGCAGGCCGGCCAGATGATCTTCATCGGTACGTGCGGCGCAGGCGTCTTCCACCATGATCACCTGAAAGTCGCGCATCGCCGCGTCGCGGGCGGTCGATTCGCAACAGACATTGGTCAGCGTGCCGGTGATGAGCACGGTGTCGATCCCGCGGCCACGAAGCTCGTCCTCGAGGCTGGAGGCGCCCTGGATAAAGGCGGAAAAGCGCGACTTGTCGCTGATGAGGTCCTCGTCGCGGATGTCGAGGGCCGGCCAGAAGGCGTGCCCCGCGCTTCCCGGCATCAGGGCTGCACGCACCGCGTCGCGTTTTTCAGCCGGCACGAACCGTTGGGTATACGAGCGCCAGGCGTTAAAGCCGTCCTGGGTGAGCGTCACCCGGATCCAGACATTGAGGCCGCCGCGGGCCCGCACGACCGCCGCCAGGCGGTTGATGTTATCGACGATGCCGGCGGCCTTTTCCACCCGGGCCAGGCCGTCCGGGGCGACAAAATGATTCTGCATGTCGACGATAAGGTGCGCCGTCTTGGTCGGTACGATGGTCTCGAAGACATGGGCACAGCCGCGATGTTCGGCAATGCGCCGGCGCAGATCTGCGGGCAGGGTGACGTTATGCATGGCGATACGCGTCTCGGCAATCTGTGTCGGGCGGCAGCACCACCCTTTGACGCGCCGAAGCTATCACAATCACAGCGCCCATGCCACGCTTCGGTTCGATGCTGGTCTGGGCCCGCGAACAGCCTATAATCAGTGTTATCTGGGTGCGCTCGGACACAAGCAAGGAACCGGAAACCATGGCTCAACCATTGGCTCAGACGAATGCGGCAATTGCCGAATTGCAGGCCCTGCTGGGCGAGCGGCTGTCGACCTCGGCCTCGGTGCGCGAGCATCACGGCCACGACTTGTCGTACCACCAGGGGCATGCGCCGGATGCCGTCGCCTTTGCCGAAAGCGAAGAGGAAGTCATCGACATCGTGCGCATCTGTGCGCGCCACAAGACGCCGATCATACCGTTCGGCACCGGCACCTCGCTGGAAGGCCATATTTCCGCGCCCCTGGGCGGCATCTGCCTCGATGTCAGTGCCATGAACCGGATCGTTCAGGTCAATGCGGAAGACCTCGACGTGGTGGTCGAACCCGGGGTGACGCGCATGCAGTTGAACGAATATTTGCGCGATACCGGCCTGTTTTTCCCCATCGATCCGGGGGCCGATGCGTCATTGGGCGGCATGGCGGCAACGCGGGCCTCGGGAACCAATGCGGTGCGTTACGGGACCATGCGGGAAAATGTGCTCTCGCTCAATGTCGTGCTCGCCGACGGGCGCCTGATCCGCACCGCGCGCCGCGCCCGCAAGTCCTCGGCCGGCTACGATCTCACCCGCCTGTTCGTGGGCTCGGAAGGAACACTCGGCGTGATCACCCGGGTGACCCTGCGGCTTCACGGAATCCCCGAGGTCATCATGGCCGCGGTCTGCCCGTTCGAGACGCTCGAAGGGGCGATCAACACGGTGATCCTGACCATCCAGTCGGGCATTCCGATCGCCCGGATCGAGCTGCTGAACGGGGTGCAGATGGAGGCGATCAACGCCTACTCAAAGCTCAGCTACCCGGTCCAGCCGACCCTGTTTCTGGAATTCCACGGCTCGTCGGCCGGGGTTGCCGAGCAGGTCGAAGCGGTGCGCGACATCGCCGGCGAATTCGGCGGCGGCGACTTCGAATGGGCCGAGCATACCGAGGACCGCAACCGCCTGTGGAAGGCCCGCCATGATGCGGCGCTGGCCTGCGCGGCGATGCGGCCGGGCGCCGCCATTCAGGCCACCGACGTCTGCGTTCCGATCTCGAAGCTGGCCGACTGCATCCTGGAAACCGAGCAGGACCTGGCATCCGAAGGTGTTGCCGCCCCGATCGTCGGCCATGTCGGCGACGGCAATTTCCATGTCGCCCTGCTGTTCGACCGGGAGGATCCGGCCGAAGTCGCCAAGATGAAGCAGATCAACGAACGCCTGGTGGCCCGGGCGCTGGCCATGGACGGGACCTGCACCGGCGAGCACGGGGTCGGCGTCGGCAAGATCGAGTTCCTGGTTGCCGAGCACGGCGAGGCGGTGAGCGTCATGCGCACACTCAAGCGCGCGCTCGATCCCGACAACATCATGAACCCGGGCAAGATCGTCCGCCTGTAGCGACGAACTCGCTTACGGTTTCGGCGCTTCCGCGGCGCGTTTGAGCGCCTTCTTGCGATCCACCGGAAAGCAGCCCTTGAAGTCGCCGGGCGGCAGGTCCTCGGGCGGATAGATGGCGACCCGGTGGTTTTTCGGATTGGGTTTGGAGGGGTCGATATCGCGCTGGTTCGTCGCCTTGGGCACGACCAGGCGGTCGTCGCGATACTCCAGATCCAGCCACCATTTCTGGCTTGGCACCCGCTTGCCGTTGCCCAGCTTGTCGTCAAGCCAGACGGCGATGGGAATCAACAGGGGCTTGAGCCACATGGCGTGAATGCCGAGCCAGCTTGCGATACGCTGCAGCAATGGCCCATCTTTGGTCACCACCTTGTTCAGCGGACAGGTCTTCATGCACCGCCCGCAGGCCGAGCCTTTCTGGTTGGTGACCCGGTATTTGGCGCAATTCTCGACGTCCGGCTTCCAGATCTCATAGCCGTTGAACATGATCTTGTCGCCGAACGGAATGGCGTTGCACGGGCATTCGCGGGCGCATTTGTAGCATTTGGAACAGAACTCCTGGAGCCCGAAATCGATCGGCTTGTCGACGGCGAGCGGCAGGTCGGTGGTGATCACTGCGGTTTTCATCCGCGGCCCGATGAACGGGTTCAGGACCAGCTCGCCGATCCGCGACATCTCGCCGAGCCCGGCCAGCAGGGTGAGCGGGATCTGCAACACGTCGCCCTTGTGCGAGGAATGACAGCGCGCCGGATAGCCGAGCCGGCGGATGTAATTGGCGATCACCGAGCCCGTCACCTGCCCCTTGAGATACGCGCGGTAGCTCTGGGTGCCGCTGATCCAGTCATCCCCGCTTGCCCCCTCCATGGTCTCGAAGCCCTGATCGAAGATCATGACGATGGCGTATTTGTGATCGGGGGTGATCTCGTTGCCATGCGCGTCATGGCTGTACCAGGCATAGTCGGGGATCTCGCAGATGCCGACGATATCGACGTCGAGAAAATAGGCGAGCGCCTTGATGTGCTTGGCCATGGCCTCGGGATCATCGGTTCCCGGCGCTTTCTCGGGCGCGACCTCGCCGTCCTGCATCGGCACGATGTGCGCCATGATCTCGCCGATGGCGGCCGCCAGCGGATATTTGTGGATCATCCGCGGGCGTTCCTTTTTCGCCCGCTCGCCAAGGTCGCCATAAAAGGGGCGGGTGAAGAACGAGCCGCGGAAGGGCACCCGCTTGACGTTTTCCGCGTCGATGCGGGTGGTTGGCTTGTCCACCCGCTTGACGGTCTCCATCGGATATTTGCCGAGATGCGGTTCGCGGTACTTGAAGCGAATGAATCGCACGTGCTTTCTCCTTCCCCTCATTTGCTGTGCTCGCGCCGGCACAGAACCATTGCCGCCTCATGCCTGACGGCGGCGCGAAGGCGCCGACAATCCCCCCGAAGTCCGGTTGCCCTCCCGAACGCGGCCCCAAGGCCGCAAGGTATGGCTCAGGCGGCCGGTGCAGCGGCTCGCGCTTCGCCGGCCGGGGCCGGCTGGTAAATCTCTGTGCCGGGATGAAAATCCGACCAGACGTACCAGAAAATCTTGTTGTAATGCGGCACCGGCTTAAGCCGCTTGCCTTCAAGCGGGCCGGCCATGCAGTTCCCGGTCGGCGCCCATTCGGACCCGGTTTCGTTGTCGACGAAATGATCTGCCGTCTCGGCCGGCCGGAAGGTCAGCACCTGGCCGTCGTCAAGGCGGCGATCAAATACCTGGATGTAATCGCCGTCGCACGCTGCCGCCAGCAGCAGCGGCGTGCCGCCCAGTTCGTCGTGAATGAGCTGATGCGCGCCATTCTCGAACAGGGAGGCCGGATAGGTGCGGGTCTGATCGCCGATCTGGACGCCGATGACCATCGATTTCATCGGCAGGCGTTCATCCAGCCCGTGCTGAAGCGGATAGACCATCACCGGGCTCTTGGGGTCGATCACGTCGGCCCGGGCCAGCAGCTTGAGATAGAAGATGTCGCGCCATTCGATGTTGCGGTGCCAGACCCTGGAGTCGGGATAGAGCTTTTTCCAGGTCGCCAGGCTGACGGCGACGGTTGGAAGCGTACGCAACGGCAGCTCGCCGCCGCGCGACCGGTTGTGAAGCTGGATGACCGAGCACTGGTTGCTCTTCTCGTAGAACACCATGTTGTTGGCGAGCGCCGCGGTGATCATGATGTCGGGCTGCTTGAACTGGCCTTCCATGGCATAGGCCATGGAACTGTGGGCGAGAATGCAGTGGGTCATCAGGAACGGCGCCTCGCCGTCCGGTTGATAGACGATGTGAGGCCGGCGCGCCAGCCGGGCGACAAAGGCGTAGGGCGTGCCGGTATCATCGATCACGCCGACCACCTCCTCGTCCGGGCCGAATTTCTCGATCGCCTCGTCGACCGACAGAAACATCGGCTTGCGAACCGGGCGGAACAGCAGCCGGGTGTGCATGAAAAAGCCGAATACCAGGATGCCGGCATAGGCGGCCACGGCGCCAAGGAATACCCACGATGCGGTTCCGGCCGCAAGCGCCTGATAGGCGGCCACGGCCATGATCACGCCCGAGAGCACCAGAATCCAGAACGATCGGCCGTAAATCCAGCGCGCACCGGGCGCGCTGGCGGCGATCTTGTTGGTCAACATCAAAATGCCCAGCGTGCCGGGCAGAATTGCGATGGCACTCAGAATTACGGCGGCTACCGCCAGCCATTCCGTTCCTGTCATCTCGCCTTACCTCCTGTTTGTCGCGATTATTGAGTCGGCTTGTTTTTGGCGTCGTCTTGACTGTTATGATGATAGCCGACCATTGTTGTTTTAACCCGATCGCGCCGCCGGGCAAAGTGCCTGCACCGCCCGCGCCGCCGGTCCGCCATGATGACCGGGCGGGGTGGCCAAGGCTTTTCCGTTCCATTTGCCACGCCGCATCATCGGCAAGATTATATCATCTGATAACAATGTCAAAAAGTCGCAACC
>CAZZKF010000001.1:8069-25340 GCA_964654995.1 uncultured Alphaproteobacteria bacterium
ATGATCGCGCCCGAAGACCCGAATGTGCCTTCGGATGTCGCGCGGGATCGCATGGATGCTGCATTCGCCGCCGTCGGAGCCGAATCCTGCCGGCCCGATACCCGCGCGCATCCGGGCATGCATCGCACGCCGACCATCGATTACATCATCCTGCTCAAAGGCCGGGTGCGCCTCGTGCTGGAGAATGGCATGCGCGACCTGAAACCCTTCGACGTCGTGGTTCAGCGCGGCACCAATCATGCCTGGGTGAATACCGGCGACGAACCGGCGCTGCTGGCGGCGGTGTTGATCGATGCCGACATCGTCTCAGGGGATCGGGGGCAGCAAGTGCCGGAGACAGGTTAAACCTTGGCGCCGATGCCCATGCCGCTTAATCTGACCTGTTGCCGATCAACGACGAGGCGAAGGGGGGAACGGATGACCATTCATCATTTGACGTCGGCGTGGGGACGTGCCTTCGGGGCGTTTGCGGTGCTGCTCCTGCTGGCCGCCTGCGGCGAGGATGACGGGCGCGGCGTGGCCGATGCCGGGGCCACCGGAATGGCGCCGGCAGACGATGTTGGTATCACCGTTGCCAAGGGGTTTCGGGCCACCGTCTATGCCGACGATCTTGGGGCGCTGCGCCATATTGCCGTGAGTGCCAACGGCGACGTTTATGCGGCCCTGTCCAGCCGCGGCTCGACCAAGGGGATCGTCGCCCTGCGTGATTCCGACGGCGATCACGTCGCCGATGTGATCAAGCGGTTCGGCTCGGTCGGCGGCACCGGCATCGCGTTCAAGGACGGCTATCTCTACCGCTCGTCGGATACCGCGGTCTATCGCTGGAAGCTGAAGCCGGGGGAACTGGTTCCCTCGGCCCCGCGCGAGGTGATCGCCAAGGGGTTCGGGACCGAGCGCCAGCATGCGGCGAAATCACTGGCCCTCGATGATGCCGGGAACCTTTACGTCAATGTCGGGGCGCCGGCCAATGCCTGCCAGCGCCAGATGCGCACCAAGGGCTCGCCGGGGATGGCCCCGTGCCCGCTGCTGGAACGCTATGGCGGCATCTGGCGGTTCGATGCCGATCGCCCGGATCAGGACCAGATGGCCGACGGCACCCGTTTCGTCAGCGGCACCCGCAATGTCGTGGCGCTGGCCTGGAACGATGCGGGCGGCGGCCTTTACGGTGTCCAGCACGGGCGCGACCAGTTGGGCCAGCTCTGGCCCGAGTATTTCGACGAGGCGCAAAACGCCGAACTGCCGGCCGAGGAATTCCTGCGCTTCGAGGAAGGCGCGGTTCTGGGCTGGCCCTACACCTATTACGATGGCATCCAGGGCAAGCGCATGCTGGCGCCGGAATACGGCGGCGATGGAAAAACCGAAGCCGAACCCGGCAAGTACCCGGACCCGCTGCTCGCCTTTCCCGCCCATTGGGCACCCAACGGCCTGCTGTTCTACACCGGCACGGCCTTTCCCGAACGTTACCGCGGCGGCGCGTTCGTTGCCTTTCACGGCTCGTGGAACCGGGCGCCGCTGCCGCAGCAGGGCTACAAAGTGGTGTTTGTTCCCTTCAAGGATGGCCAGCCGGCGGGGGACTGGGAGGTCTTCGCCGACGGCTTTGCCGGCACCGAGCCGTTGATCAGCCCGCGCGATGCCCGCTTCCGGCCGATGGGCCTCGCCCAGTCGCCGGATGGGGCGCTCTATATCGCCGATTCGGTCAAGGGCCGCATCTGGCGTATCGACTATGTTGGTGAGCCGGAGGCGGTCCGGAACTGAAACCTTTAGTGGCGGGCGAGATGTGCTGACGGCCAGATCGCGGGGATTAGAAGCGATAACCGCGCATGCCGTCACCGGTGAAGCGTGGCAGCTGCTGACGCACGATGAGCCAAAGTTCGTTCCGGCGAAGTTTTGGTCCGAATCACCGACTGAGCCGCATAATGACTCGGATGGGCATTAACTCTGGGTGTTTGTGGTCATGCGCACGAACACCGCTTCTTCGATCTTTTCAAAAACATTCCGGTAAATGTCTGCGTTTTCGATCGGCGTATCCACTTGTGACGCGATACCGTAAAGATGACGGTCATTCTGAATGGCCACGAAGTTCAACCGGACTTTCGAAAAGTCGCTGCTGATGGGTTCTACAAAAGCAGTGACCCTGGTGGTCGTGTTGCGCTTGCCGAATCCCCAGAAGAGATTGTATTTCAGCTTTGAATCAGTGGGGCTCTTGGCTGTGATGAGACCGCTTTCGCCATCCGCCGACTCAACGATGTAGCCGGCATCCTGCAGGACTGAAAGGACCGACGCATAGACCACCTTGTAAGGAGCCTCGATATCGCGGGTCTGAAGCTCCTGCAGGGCGTAAGCGTCCATTTTCGTGGGCCGAACAGTATGGGTGGCGCAGGCCGAAAGCAGCAGCGGCAGCAAAAGGACGATAACCGCCCGTGCGTGAAGTCTTGTCCGGTACATGTCGATCCCCCTTCCCGGATGATTGTCTGTCTCAGAATGAGCTGGAGCGGCTGCGGAAATCGCTGACCACCTTGTCCTCGTCGAATTTGATGACCAGGGTCATCGCTCGCGAAGCCTGCTCGAAGCCGGTCTTCGAGCTGCCGTAGCTGAGCCCTCCGCCGGCGCCGAAACCGCCGCCGCCGCCGCCCAGCCCGATCAGGAAACCGCCCGATTTGGACTTGAGGCTGGAGACGGTGGCATGGCGACGATAGACCCAGACTTCGCGGCCCTGGCCGTCGATGGTGGTGATATTCGGAGCGCCGAAGACCTCGATGATTTCGGCCTGTGTGGTTTGGCCGACCTTGAGGTGAAGTTGCACGTTGCCGTGGGTGAGTTCCGAATTCACCTCGCCGCCCAAAACCCGTCCGACGGGCGCGACCCCCAACGCCACAATGATCGCCAGACCCAGAGCCGACGCGATACGGAAACCGTGTTGCCGGCGGGTATCCCAGAATGTTTTCATGCGTTCTCTCCCCGATGAGTCGGCCCTCAGCAAAACATAACCGGGTGTCAAAAACGGTCGCTCATGCAATTTACGCGG
This sequence comes from uncultured Alphaproteobacteria bacterium, assembly GCA_964654995.1. Classification (GTDB taxonomy): domain Bacteria; phylum Pseudomonadota; class Alphaproteobacteria; order CAZZKF01; family CAZZKF01; genus CAZZKF01. Next base: position 11,095 of record CAZZKF010000001.1, read on the forward strand.
GCAGGCCGGCGTGCTAGGGTTCGGAGGCCGGGAGGAACAGGCCCGAACGGGGCAACAGCCATGCGCTATGAAAAGGCCGAAAACCTGATGCAGCTGGCGCTGCTGATGCAGGCCGCCCAGTACGGTATTTCCTTAGGCGATATCGAGGAACGGTTCGGGGTCAGCCGGCGCACCGCCCAACGCATGCGGGATGCGGTGCTGCGCCTGTTTCCCCAGACCCGGGAAGTGGGCGCGGATGATCGCATTCGCCGCTGGCACATTCCCGGCGGCGTGCTCAATGCGCTGGTCGGACTCAGCGCCGAGGAACTGGCGGCATTGGATGCAGCAGCCCGTCTGCTGCGGCACGAAAACATGGTCGACCATGCCGACAGGCTCAGCGCCCTGTCGGTGAAGCTGCGTGGCTTGATGGAACGCCAGGCAGCGCGCCGGGTCGAGCCCGACCTTGAAGCGCTGCTCGAAGCCGAAGGTCTGGCCATGCGCCCGGGCCCGAAACCGCGGGTCAGTGGGCAAGTGCTGCAAGGTCTGCGGCATGCGATCAAGGCCTGTTGCCGGGTTCGCATCGATCACCGCAACCGGGTGACCGGCGAGACCAGATGGCGCGATGTCGCGCCCTACGGCTTTCTGTTCGGCAACCGCCATTATCTGGTGGCCGATGCCGGCGACGACGGACAGGCCGACATGCGCCTGTTTGCGCTGTGCAACATCGCGGCGGTCGAGATCAGCGAGCACGGCTTCGTCCGCGACCCGGATTTTTCGCTCCAGGATTTTGCCGAACGTTCCTTCGGCGTGTTTCAGGAAACCCCGGTCGACGTCGTCTGGCGATTTACGCCGGAAGCCGCAAGCGATGCCCGGGACTTCGTCTTCCATCCCCGCCAGACCCTCGAGGACCAGGAAGACGGCTCGCTGATCGTGCGGTTTCGTGCCGGCGGCCGGCTGGAGATGGCCTGGCATCTTTATACCTGGGGCGATCAGGTCGAGGTTCTGGCCCCCGCCGATCTCGCCGACATGTGCCGCAACCACCGCGTCGCCTGGCCGGGCCTGCCCTGAGGTTCTCTGTTCAAGCGCGAAGCTTACACGGTCGGCGGCGGCAGGTCGCGGAAGCGGGCGTCGATGCGGGCCATCAGGGTATCGCGGACCTGCCGGTAGGCGTCGAGAATGATCTCGCGGCTGCCATGCACGGCGGTCGGATCGAAGGTCGGCCAGTATTCGATCTGGCAGTCCATGTTGCGGGTCAGTTCCACCGCCCGGTGCTGGGCCTCGGGGGTGAGCGAGATCACCAGATCGAAGGTCCGGCCTTCGAGATCATCGAAGCTGCGCGGCATGTGGTCGGCGATATCGATGCCGATCTCGGCCATTGCCGCCACCGCGAACGGATTGAGCTCGCCGGCCCGCACGCCCGCCGATTCGGCGTGCAGGCGGTGACCGAACAGATGATTGGCAATGGCCGCAGCCATCGGTGAGCGGATGGCGTTGAGGTTGCAGGCAAACAGCACGCTGTGCGGGGGCTCGCCGCGATCAATTGCGGTGGCGGGCTGGGGCGGCGCCATGCTCTAACCCCGCAAGGTGAGCACGCAAATCAGCGTAAACAGCCGCCGGGCGGTCGGCAGGTCGACCTCGACCCGCTCGGACAGGCGCTCGAGCAGAAGCTGCGAGCCTTCGTCGTGAAGGCTGCGCCGGCCCATGTCGATGGCTTCGATCTGCGACGGGCTGGCCGTCTTGATGGCGTTGAAATAGCTTTCGCAGATGGTGAAATAGTCGCGGATGATGCGCCGGAAAACGCGCAGGGGCAGGCGCACGGTCTCCACCGGCTCATCCGCTTCGGTGCGGATGTCGAGCAGAAGCCGGCCTTCCTCGAGGCTCAGGTGCAGATGATAGGGTCCGTTGGCGCCGCTTTTCGGGGCGAAACGGTTGTTCTCGATCAGGTCGAAAATCGCCACTTGGCGCTCGTGCTCGATGTCGCGGTTCCAGCGCACGATCGAGCCTTCGTCGAGGGTGACGGCGGAAATCCGCTCGTTGTCGGAACCGTTGCCCCTCCTGTCCGGCTCAGTCGTCATCATCCGATCCGAGTCGCACGTCGAGTGAGCGCGCGTGCCCCTCCAGCCCTTCGGCGCGGGCCAGCCGGGCGGCGGCCGGAGCCAGTATCTCGAGGCTTTGCGCGTCACCGCGAATCAGGGTCGAGCGGGTCAGGAAGTCGAACACCGAGAGGCCTGAGGAAAAGCGGGCGCTGCCGGCGGTTGGCAGCACGTGGCTGGGTCCGGCCAGATAATCGCCCAGGGCCTCCGGTGCATGAACCCCCAGAAACAGAGCGCCGGCATGGCGAATGCGCGCCGCCAGCGGCTCGGGATCGGAGACCGCCAGCTCGACATGCTCGGGCGCCAGCCGGTTGACCAGGTCTGCCGCCTCATCGAGATTGCGGACGACAACGACGGCGCCATGATCCTCCCAGCTTGCCCGCGCGATGGTTTCCCGCGGCAGGTCGCCAAGCTGGTCCTCGACGGCGGCCGCGACGGCCTCGGCGAGCGCTGCATCAGGCGTAATCAGGATGCTTTGCGCCTGCGCGTCGTGTTCGGCCTGGGCCAGCAGATCGGCGGCCAGCCAGTCCGGTCTGGTTGTTGCATCCGCGACGATGACGATTTCGGATGGCCCGGCCACCATGTCGATGCCGACGCGCCCGAAGACCTGGCGCTTGGCCTCGGCCACCCAGGCATTGCCCGGCCCGACGATCATGTCCACCGCCGGAATGCCTGCGGTGCCCCAGGCCAGCGCGGCGATCGCCTGAGCACCGCCGATGCGATAGACGGCATCCACGCCGGCGATATCGGCGGCGGCCAGCACCAGCGGGTTGATCTCGCCGTCTGGCGTGGGTACGCACATGACGATGCGCCTGACGCCGGCGGCGCGGGCCGGCAGGGCGTTCATCAGCACCGAGCTGGGATAGCTGGCCTGTCCACCCGGGACATAGATGCCGACGCTGTCCATGGGCTGCCAGCGAAACCCGAGTTCCAGCCCGGTCTCGTCGCGAAAGCGCAGGTCGCCGGGCATCTGGCGGCGGTGAAAGGCGGCGATGCGCCGCGCCGCGAGATCGAGGGCTGCGAGTGCCTGGGGCTCGCAGGCGCGCCGCGCCCCGGCGCGCGCCTCGGCATCGATCTCAAATCCGTGTTCGGACGGATCGAAGCCGTCGAAGCGCCGGGTGTACTCGATTAAGGCCGCATCACCGCGCCGGCGCACATCATCGATGATGGCGGCGACCTCGGCGGTGATGTCGGCGCCGATAGTGCGTCTTCCCTCGCTGAGCGCGGCGAAGCGGGCCTCGAACCCGGGCGCAGCGGTGGACAGCCTAGCCGGCGGCATCGACGGCCTCGGCCAGTCTGTCGATCCAGCCCTGAATCTCGCTCGATCGTGTTTTCATGGCGGCGCGGTTGACGATCAGCCGGGAGGTAACTTCGGCGATCTGCTCGACCTCCACGAGGCCGTTGGCCTTCAGGGTCGCGCCGGTTTCCACCAGATCGACGATGCGCCGGCACAGGCCGAGACGCGGCGCCAGCTCGATCGAGCCGTTGAGCTTGATGCATTCGGCCTGTACGCCGCGGGCCTCGAAATGGGCACGGGTGAGCTGCGGATACTTGGTGGCGATGCGGATGTGGCTCCAGCGCGCCGGATCGTCGGTCTCGACCAGCTCCGCCGGCTCGGCCACCACCAGCCGGCAGCGGCCGATGCCAAGGTCCAGTGGCGCGTAGAGCTCGGAGTAGGGGAACTCCATCAGCACGTCGCTGCCAACGATGCCGAGGTGGGCGGCGCCGAAAGCGACAAAGGTGGCAACATCGAAGCTGCGTACGCGAATGAGTTTAAGAGATGAATCCTCGGTATCGAACCACAGGCGCCGGGTCTCATCGGCGCTGAACGCCGCCTCCGGCTTGATCCCGGCGCGCGCCAGCAACGGCATGACCTGGGCCAGAATTCGCCCCTTGGGCAGGGCCAGCACAAGTGGTTCGCTGACAGGCACGGCCGCTTCCTTCTCGATTCGGTCCCCGGCTGTTGAGCCGATGCCCGTCACTTACCATTTTCGAGGACCGAATGCCACGGCCTGCGCCGCGCCATCCACGGCGAGCCGAAGTCGCGCAGGTAGCAATCCAGGCATTCGACATGGATGCGGATCAGGCCGCCGTCGGCGAACACCAGGGTGATCTCGCCTTCGAGCTCGTCGCGCTTTTCGTAGGTGATGGTCAGCAGCTCGAGGATGCGGGCGTCATCCTCGCGCGGGATATTCTGGCTCCGGACGTCGAGTACGCTCTGGATGTGCAGGCCGGCGAGCACCCGCTTCGAGCCTTTGCCCGAGGTCTCGTCCTCCCACTTGAAGCGCGAAAACAGGCCGACGAACGACCGCCGCTTGGGGAAATAGGCAAGGTCTCCATTGCGCACCACCGCATCCTGCAGGCAGGCCGAGATGATTGCCAGATCCTCTTCGTTCTCGGCCCGCAGGCGCAGTTTCTTCTTGGTCATTGCCGCGTGTCTCCGTCGATCCGCTCGATGTCGGCGCCGCACGCCGCCAGCCGGCTGACCAGATCCTGATAGCCGCGGTCCAAATGATAAACGCGATTGATGATGGTTTCACCCTCGGCCGCCAGCCCGGCCAGCACCAGGCAGACCGAGGCCCTCAGGTCGGTGGCCATGACCGGTGCGCCGCGCAGGCGCTCAACGCCCCTGACCATGGCCGAGCCGCCGTGAACGGTGATATCGGCACCCATGCGGGCCAGTTCGGGAACATGCATGAAGCGGTTTTCGAAAATCGTCTCGGTGATCATCGATGCGCCATCGGCCAGGGCCATCAGGGCCATGATCTGGGCCTGCAGATCGGTCGCGAACCCGGGATAGGGCTGGGTGACGACATCGACGCTGCGGGCCCGCCCCTCCGGCGCCGTGACCCGGATGCCCTCCGCAGTTTCCTCGCAGACCACGCCGGCGCCGGCCAGCGTTGCCAGCGTTGCGCCCATGATGTCGGAGCGGGCGCCGGTGAGTTCAAGAGCGCCGCCGGTGATCGCCGCGGCGATGGCGTAGGTGCCGGCCTCGATGCGGTCGGGCAGAACCCGGTGGCGGGCGCCGGTGAGCCGCGGCACGCCCTCGATTTCAAGGCGGGCGGTGCCCACGCCGGAAATCCGTGCGCCCATGGCGACCAGGCAGTGGGCGAGGTCGGCGATTTCGGGCTCACGGGCGGCATTTTCCAGCACCGTCGTGCCGCGGGCCAGGGTGGCGGCCATCAACAGGTTCTCGGTGGCGCCGACCGAGACCATCGGAAAGCGCACCGTGCCCCCTTTCAGACCTTGGGGCGCATGGGCGTGGACATAGCCGTCCTCAAGCGTCACCTCGACGCCCAGAGCTTCGAGCCCCTTCAAGTGCAGGTCGATCGGCCGGGTGCCGATGGCGCAGCCCCCGGGCAGCGACACCCGGGCCTCGCCGGCACGCGCCACCAAAGGCCCGAGCACCAGAACCGAGGCCCGCATCCGGCGCACCAGATCATAGGGGGCGGTGGTGCCGGCAAGGTCGCGCGCCGACAGGGTCAGCTCGCCCGGGCCGTCGCCGCCTTGTACCTCGACGCCGTGGACCGCCAGCAGGTCGGCCATGGTGGTGATGTCGACAAGGTCGGGCAGGTTGGAGAGAATCAGGTCTTCGTCGGTGAGCAGGGCGGCGGCCATCAACGGCAGGGCGGCATTCTTGGCGCCGCTGATCGGAATCCGGCCGGTGAGCGGACGGCCACCGGTGAGTCTGATGCGATCCATGGCGCCGCCCGCTTCCCCGCGCGCTGTCCCGCCTTACAGGCGGGGCAGGGTGACCCCGGTCTGGCCCTGATATTTGCCGGCGCGATCCGCATAGGACGTCTCGCACGGCTCGTTGCCGTGCAGGAACAGGAACTGGCATGCCCCTTCATTGGCGTAGATGCGGGCCGGCAGCGGCGTGGTGTTGGAGAACTCGAGCGTCACGTGGCCTTCCCATTCGGGCTCGAGCGGCGTGACATTGACGATGATGCCGCAGCGGGCATAGGTCGATTTGCCGAGGCAGATCACCAGCACGTCGCGGGGAATCCGGAAATACTCGACCGTGCGCGCCAGCACGAAGGAATTGGGCGGGATGACGCAGACCTCGCCGGTGCGTTCGACAAAGCTCTGGGCCGAAAAATTCTTGGGGTCGACAACCGCCGAGTCGACATTGGTGAAGATCTTGAACTCGTCGGCGACGCGGGCGTCGTAGCCGTATGAGGAGAGCCCGTAGGAGATCGTGTCGGCGCGCTTCTGGCCGTCGACGAACGGCTCGATCATGCCGTGTTCGCGGGCCATGCGGCGGATCCATTTGTCGGACATGATCGCCATGGTGCTCGTGTGCTCCCTGTTCGCGGTATCGGCGGCGCGCGCCCTTCTTGTACTGTAAGCGCGCCGGCCCCCTCAAGCCATCTTTTGCCGCCGGTCACGGAGCTGCATGCGATCGCCGCGTCACCGGCTCAACGCTTGGCCGGCGTGCCCTTGCGGGCCTGGGCCTGGGCCCGGCGGCGGCGCAGGTTTTCGCGCAGGGCCCGGGCCAGGCGGGCCTTGCGGGCGGCCGCATCATCGGCCTTGCGGCGCTTGGGAACCGGCGGTGAGGGCGGTTTGGTGTCGTCCATCCTGGGTGCTGTTCGATTGTCGGGCCAGCCCCATCATCGAACGCGCTCGCGCCCGGCGTCAATTGCCGAGTTGGCGGCACCAACCGCAGCGCCTGCCCCCTTGCAAGACCGGACCGGTTGTGGCAGTTTCCGCGCAGCTGGTCGCGTGCCCAATGCCCACATAGCTCAGGGGTAGAGCACTCCCTTGGTAAGGGAGAGGTCGAAAGTTCAAATCTTTCTGTGGGCACCATTCCGCTGGCGGCGGTTCCTCTGCTCTTTCAAACCGATACGTGCGATGGCTAGGCGATTATAGATTGTCACCCCGATCAGAACAAAGCCAGAACAAGCTCTGAAGGCCGGGAGATTCCAGGCCGCTCTGTTCATTGTATGTTCGCGTCAAAGGCCTGACATCCTCGGTTGGATGTCAGGATCGGTTGATACCGCAGCCGGAGCGGTTGGGCGGTGACGCGATGGCGTTATTTCCCGCGTTTCGGCCATCTCTTGCGCCCGGCGACGGCATCCGAATTGCCACCCCAGGATCGGGCTGCTGTCATACTTCTGAGTGCCGACACCCGCAGAGAGCCGGTGGCGACAAAAAGAGATTGACAGCTCACCCTGTCGTGCATATACACGTTTCATGGATCGACAATCGCTCACACGGCAACTGGCTTCGGAATTGCGGGACGCCTGTGCCTGCCAGAAAGTGCGCGAGGCCTCACGCAAGATCACCCGCCTTTACGATGAGGCGTTGCGGCCCGCCGGCATCAAGGTGACGCAATTCACCATGCTGGTGGTGGTGGCGCTGATGGAAAAGGCGACGCTCACCGAAATGGCCGAGCAGCTGGGCATGGATCGCACGACGCTGACCCGCAACCTCAAGCCGCTTGAGCGTCTTGGTCTGGTCGAGGTCTCGGATGAAGGCTATCGCCGGGCTCGCCAGGTCAATCTCACCGATCAGGGGGCCGCGGCTCTCGAGCGCGCGCTGCCCCTGTGGCGCCAGGCGCAGTCGGTCCTGAAGGCGCGTATGGGCGAGGAGGCCTGGGCGCGCATGCAGGCGGGGCTCGACGAGGCCCGCCACCGGCTGTGATTTTTTTGACTTGAGACGTGTAGATACACGTCATGACGGAGGCTTACACATGGAGGACGACATGACCGATCCGACCAGCCGGCCCGCCCCCGGCCAAACCGCGCGGGCCTTCTTTGAATGGGTCACCGGCTGGCCGAAGACGGTTGTCGTCGCAAGCCTGGTGGCGATCGGCGTGCTGGCGTCCTTCATGCCCGGTCTTGTGAAGGATACCAGCTCGGACGCGTTCATCGCCAAGGACGACCCGGTTGTCATCTACCGCGAGCATGTTCGCGAGGTCTTCGGGCTCGAGGATCCGATCGTCGTCGCCGTCATCAACGATGGCCCCCACGGGATTTTCAATCCCGGCAGCCTGGCGCTGGTCGACCGGTTGACGCAGGCGATCGCCAGACTGCCGAATGTCGATCCCGACCGGGTGACCAGCCTGGCCACCGAATCCAACATCGTCGGCACCGATGACGGCATGGAGGTCTCGGACTTCTTCGATCCCTACCCCAAAAGCCAGGCCCGGGCCGAGGAAATCCGGGCGGCGATCGCGGATTTCCCGCTTTATGAGGGCGCCCTGGTGGCGCGCAACGGCCGGGCAACGCTGATCGTTGCCGAACTGCTCGATCAGGATGCCGCCCAGGCGACCTATGAGGACATTTTGGCGGTCGTCGAGGCGACCCCCAAGGACCCGGGCGATGCCGTCCATGTCGCCGGCGAAGGCGCGATTTCCGGCTATCTCGCCACCTATATCGACCGTGACGCCCGGCGCCTCAATCCGCTGGCGGCGCTGGTGATCACGGTGGTGCTGTTCATTGCCTTTCGCACCTTTGCCGGCGCGGCGCTGCCCAACGTCATCGTGCTCGGCACGCTGGCTGCGGCGTTCGGATCGATGGCCGCCTTCGGGGTCTCGTTCTATGTGATTACCAACGGGCTGGCGACCATCCTGATTGGCATCGCGGTCGCCGATTCCATCCACGTCCTGAGCCAGGTCTATGAGGAACGTGCGCGCGATCCCGACCTGGCGCGCCGCGATCTGGCGGTACGCGCCATGACCCGGATGTGGCGGCCGATCACGCTCACCTCCATAACCACGGTGGCCGGGTTTGCCGGGCTGTGGCTGGGCGCCGCCATGCCGCCGATGAAGTTCTTCGGGCTGTTCGCGGCCATCGGCGTTGCCGCCGCCTGGGTCTATTCGATCTTCTTTCTGCCGGCGGCGCTCACCCTGTTTCCGCTCAGGCCCAGCCGGGCGTTCCGCGCCGCCAATGTCAATGACCGCTTCGGTGCGGCGCTCAAGCGCCTGGGCAGCGCGGCGTTGGCGCATCCCGGACTGACCCTCGCCGTCGCCCTGGCGATTGGCGCGATCGGCGCCGTCGGGACCGCCCGCGTCATCGTCCAGGAAGCGCAGATCGAGAACTTCCAGCACGACGAACCCATCTACATCGCCGACAAGGAGATCAACCGGCGCATGGACGGCACCTATTTTCTCGACGTGGTCATTGAGACCGATGCGCAGGAAGCCCTTTTCCGTCCCGATCATCTGCGCCGGATCGAGGCCCTGCAGGCCTTCGTCGAGCAGCATCCGGCGGTGCGCGGCTCGACCTCGGTGGTCGACTACATCAAGCAGATGCACAAGGCGGTCAACGAAAACCGCGACGACTTCTACACCATCCCCGATGATGCCGATCTGGTGGCCCAGCTCTTCCTGCTCTATTCGGCCTCCGGCGACCCCGACGATTTCGAGGAGGAAATCGACTACGACTACAGCCAGGCCAATGTCCGCTTCAATCTCTACGTCAGCGACTATCAGTTGCTCACCGATTTCATTCCCGGGGTTCAGCGCTATATCGAGGAAGACTTCAACACCCCGGAGATCCGGGCCAATCTGTCGGGCCGGGTGATGATCAATTACACCTGGCTCAAGACCATCGCCGACAATCATGTGCGCAGCCTGCTGCTCTCGCTGATCTTCGTGTGGATCGCCGCCGCCGTGGTCTTCCGCTCGCTGCTCGCCGGCGCGCTGTCGCTCATCCCGGTGGGGATGGCGCTGCTGCTGGTCTATGCGGTGATGGGATTTGCCGATATCTGGCTGGGCGTCGGCACCTCGATGTTCGCGGCGATTGCCATTGGCCTCGGCATCGACTTTTCGATCCACACCCTGGATCGCATGAAGGAGCTGCTCGCCAGCCGCTCCGGCAGCTTCGATGCCCGTCTGGCCGACCTGTTCCCGTCGACCGGCCGGGCGCTGTTCTTCAACTTTGCCGCCCTGGTGCTGGGCTTTCTGGTGCTGACCACCAGCGAGGTGCCACCGCTGATCAAGTTCGGCGTGCTGGTTGCGGTCGCCGTCTCGACCAGCTTTGTGGCCAGCATGACGATCCTGCCGGTGCTCGGCAAACTGTTGAAGCCGGCGTTCCTGTGGCCTGCAGGCGTGCGGGCAGGCGAGGGCGGGCGGCGCTCGGCGGTCGCCAGCACGGTCTCCGGCCTGATGCTGGCGGCGATCGTCTCGGTTCTGTTTGCCAGCTTTGCCCGCGCCGCCGAACCCGCCGCACTGCCGCCTGGCCTCGAGATCATGACCCGGGTCAACGCCCGCGACGAGGGCGTTCAGGTAACGCGGTCGCTGAAGATGGAGCTGATCGATCGCCGCGGCAAGACGCGGGTGCGCCAGACCGTCGCCTTTCGCCGCTACTTTGGCGCTGAGAAACGCACGGTGCTGTTTTACCTGTCGCCGACCAATGTCAAGGGCACCGGATTTCTCACCTACGACTACCCGGAGGCCGACCGCGACGATGATCAGTGGCTTTATCTGCCGGCGCTGCGCAAGGTGCGGCGCATTTCGGCCTCGGATCGCGGCGACTATTTTCTCGGCACCGACCTCACCTATGAGGACATCAAGAAGGAAAGCAAGGTTGCGCTTGAGGATTACACCTTTACCACGATGGGCACGGAGCAGGTCGACGGGCATCTGACCTATGTCGTCGAGGGACTCCCGGTGAATGAAAAAACCGCCCGCGAGCTCGGCTATGGCCGGGTGCTGTGGCGCATCGACCCGGACATCTGGATGAGCCGCCGGACCGACATGTGGGACGTCAATGGCAATCCCTTGAAGACACTGCGCAACGAGGTCATCGAAAACATCCAGGGCATCTGGACGGCGCTCAGGATCACGGCCCGCAACCACAAGACCGGCCATGCGACGGTGTTCACCTTCTCCGACATCGACTACCGGACGCCGGTCGCCGACTCGCTGTTCGAGCAGCGCGCCCTGCGCCGCGGCCCCTGATCCGGATCGCGGGCCGAGAGCCGGAGCATGTCGAAGCGCGCTACACCGGCCCTGCTGGCCGGCACCCTGGCCGCTCTCGGCGGCACGCCGGCGCTGGCCGACGGGGTGCTCGAGCGGCTCGAGCTTTCCGCCATGATTGAGAGCGAGACTGCCTTGGGCACAAGCAGTGGCGATCTTCAGAAGGCGGAGCTGGTGGTGACCCCTGAGATCGGTTTCGATCTCACCCCGTCCATGCGGCTCACCGTCATCGGCCGGCTGCGCATTGACCTTGAGGACGATCTCGAACCGGGGCGCCCGCCGCAGACCAGTCGCAGCGTCCTTTCGCGCCGGCTGTTTGTTGGCGATCACGGCGATGTTGCGCTGCGCGAGGCCTATGTCGATACCGAGATCGGCGGCACATTCCTGCGTCTCGGCAAGCAGCAGGTGGTCTGGGGCCAGGCCGACGGGCTCAAGGTTCTCGATGTGCTCAACCCGCAATCGTTCCGCGAATTCATCCTGCCCGATTTCGAGGACAGCCGCATCCCGCTGTGGATGGTGAACGCCGAAATCCCGGTCGGTGCGGCGTTCCTGCAGATCGTGTGGATTCCCGATCGAACCTATGATGACATTCCGGTCGCGGGTGCCACCTTTGCCTTTACTTCACCGCTGATCGTGCCCCCGGTACCGGCCGGCGTGCCGGTCATTGTGCGGCCCATAGTGCGTCCCGATGACTTTCTTGGCGATTCGGATGTCGGCGTGCGGCTTTCCGGGTTCCGGGGCGGCTGGGACCTGACGCTCAATTACGCCTACCATTATTTCGACCGGCCGGTGGTGCGCCGCGAGATCACGCCGGCGGCGATCATCGTCCGCCAGAGCTATGCGCGCACGCACACCCTGGGCGGCACTTTCTCGACGGTGGTCGGCGATTTCACCCTGCGCGGCGAGGTCGGCTTTTCAAGCGACCGGTTCTTTCTCACCAACGATCCGGGCGATGCCGACGGGGTCGAGCGTTCGGGCGAGGTCTCATACGTCCTCGGGCTCGATTACGCGGGCTGGCGAGACTGGTTCATCAGTGCCCAGATTTTTCAAAGCATCGTGACCGGCAACTCCCCTGGCCTGGTGCGCGATCCGGTGGAGAGCACCGCGACCCTGCTGGTGCGCCGCGACTTCCTGAACGATGCGCTGCAGGCCGAGGTGCTGATCATCCACAGCCTCAATGTCGGCGACGGCGTGGTGCAGGCCAAGCTTGATTACGAATGGCGCAGCGATGTGCACATCAAACTCGGCTTTGATTTGTTCTACGGCCCCTCACAAGGACTTTTCGGCCAGTTCGACGCCCGGGACCGCCTTTCGCTGGCGCTCGCCTTCGGCTTCTGATCTGGCCTGGTGCGTTTGCTTGCGTTGATTTCAACCCCCTCTCCACGAAAGGAAAAACGACCATGACCCATCAGATTGACACGACCTCGAAAGCCCCGGGCCTGTGGGCGCGGCTGCGCGACTGGCTGGCCACCTATGAAGCTGCGCTGGACCACGGTCCGCAGGACTATGTGTTCGACTCGTTCAGGCATCTTCGGAACGAGATCGCCGGTCTGACCGCCAGGATCGACGATCTGGAAGGCCGCGAATAGGACTTCGGGACATTTGCCGCAGCGCCGCGGCCGTTCAGGTTACCGGCGGAACCAGGTCCGCAGGCACCGGAACGGGGAATTCGAGCAGAATCTGGGCGTAGCTCTTGCCCTGAGGGTCGTTGCGCAGGCTGGCGATGCCGCCGCCTCCCAAGGCCCGGTGAAGGACGAAGTTGAGGCCATCGATCCCCGGCCACTCGAAGCGTTCCACCGGTCCCTCGATCAGGTGCGAAAACCACGCCGCCACCGCTTGCGGGCTCAGGGCGGCACGGATATGGGGCAGATAGTCGGGGCGGCGCGCAATCACCCCGATATTGGCGTCATCGCCCTTGTCGCCGGAGCGCGCCCGGGCGAGGCGGATGAGCGGCACCTCGATCGCATCGGCGATTTCGGGGGCCGGCTCGCACGGTTCTTGCGGCCCTCCATCGGCGAGCGGCCGGCCTTCAGAAAACGGCACGGTCTCCGTCTCGCCATCGATGGTGATTCGCGGGTGGATGTCGTCCTTGGGCCAGAGGAAGGAGAACAGGCGGATGAGCGGCATCACCCGCGGCCGGTTGCCGCCCATGCCGGTGGTCCCCGGCGCCATCGAGGTGCCGGCCGAGGTGAGCTCGCGCAGCAAGACGTTAAGCGGCGCCCGCTGGTCATGCCGCGCGGCGATCTTGAGCACGACCTCGCGGGGGGATGCGACGCGCCGGTGGGGGCCGTAGATGGCTTCGGTTCCCAGTATTTCGACATCGACGGCGCCAAAGTCGCCCGCCCCGATGGCCATCAGCATGGCCCGAACCCGGGCCAGCACCGCATCCGCCGTTGCCCGCGCCTTGTCTTCGGCGTCTATCCCGATGATGCTCAAGGTAGCGCCCAGGCGATAGCCGTCCTGCCAGGTGGCCGAGACCTTGCACGTGGGCGTCGGCGCCCGGCCCCTGGCGCCCGTAAGCCGCACCCGGTCGGGCCCGAGCTGTTCGATGTGGACGTCTGAGAAGTCGCAGACCACATCGGGCAGGATGTAGCGGGCGGGATCGCCGATCTCATAAACCAGTTGCTCGGCGACCGTTGCCGTATTGACCAGCCCTCCGGTGCCGGGCGGCTTGGTGATGACGCAGCTTCCATCGGCGGCGATTTCGGCGATCGGATAGCCGATATCCGCCCAGCCCGGCACCTCGTGCCAGTCGGTGAACAGGCCGCCGGTCGCCTGTGCCCCGCATTCGATGATGTGACCGGCAAGGCTGCCGGCCGCCAGGCGATCGTAATCGTCTGCGTCCCAGCCGAAGGCATGGAGGCAGGGGCCGAGGGTAACCGCACTGTCGACCACGCGCCCGGTGATTACGATGTCGGCGCCCTTCGCCAGCGCCCGGGCGATCGGGAATGCCCCCAGGTACGCGTTGATGCTGAGCGGTGCGTCGGGGAAGGGGACGCCCGAGTACATCTCGCGCACCCCGGCGGCGGTGAGCGCCTCGGCCCGGTCCATCAGATCATCGCCGTCTACCACCGCGACGGTGAGCGGCAGGCCGAGCTCGGCAATCACGGCCTCGAGCGCCCGGGCACAGGCCGTCGGGTTGACGCCGCCGGCGTTGCTCACCACCCGGATGCCCTTGGCGGCGATGGCGGGCAGGGTGCGGCGCATGGTCTCGGAAACGAAATCGAGGGCATAGCCATGCTCGGGGTCCT
>CAZZKF010000001.1:25440-60425 GCA_964654995.1 uncultured Alphaproteobacteria bacterium
GTGCGGCGCATGGTCTCGGAAACGAAATCGAGGGCATAGCCATGCTCGGGGTCCTTGGCCCGGGCGCGGGCCAGGATCGACATGGTGATCTCGGCCAGATAGTCGAACACCAGATAGTCGATCTCGCCCCTGGCGACGAGCTGCGGCGCGGCGCCCAGACTGTCGCCCCAGAAGCCGGCGGCACAGCCGATGCGGATCACCTCCGTGCTCATGACGCCGGCTCGTCGGCCGGGCTCGCCGGCGCCAGAGAGACAAGCACGTCGCGCATGGCGACCTGATCGCCCTCGCGGACGTGAACCGCCTCGATGGTGCCGGCCATCGGCGCGGCGATCTCGTGCTCCATCTTCATCGCCTCGATGACCACCAGCACCTCGCCCTTGGCGACAGCCATGCCGGGGGTGGCGGCAAGGCGCACGATGCGCCCGCTCATCGGGGCGCGCAGCTTGGATTCGCTCGCCTCGTGGGCGGTCGCCGGGGCGTATGTGATGTCCTCGAAAGTAAAGTCCCGGCCATCGAGATCGAGATGGATGCGGGTCCCGTCGATGGCAAAGCGGGCGGTGCGCTCGCGCCCGGCTTCGAGGAACCGGAGACGGTTGCGCCGGCGCTCGGCAATCGTGAGGGTGAGGGTCTCATCGCCCCTGGTGACATCGAAGCGCTCGCCGGCGATGGTGACCGACAGCCAGCTTGTCTGGTTGCGCCCGGTGAGCCGGACGGGGTGGCTGGCCGGCCCGGTGGACCACCAGCCGGCGAGCAGATCGCGCCTTTGCGGCGCCACCAGAAGGGACGCGGCCAGCGCTTCGGCCAGAGTTTCGGCCCGCTCGTCGCCAGCCGGAAGTGCGGAAGTATCGCTTTCGACAAAGGTGGTTGTGGCGGTGCCGCTCCGGAAGGCGTCGCTGCCTAGAATGGCGCGCAGGAAGCCGCGGTTGGTGACCGGGCCCAGACACAGCGTCTCGGACAGAGCGCGATCAAGCCGGCGAATGGCGGCCTCGCGGTCCGGCCCATGGGCGATGATCTTGGCCAGCAGTGCATCATAATGAGAGGTGACCTCGCCGCCGGGGGTAAGCCCGTGGTCTACGCGGACGCCTTCGCCTTGCGCCGGCCTCCAGGCGAGGATGCGCCCGCTCATCGGGGCAAAGCCGGCCGCCGGATCCTCGGCATAAAGCCGGGCCTCGACGGCATGGCCGCTGATTTGCACCTCATCCTGGGCAAAGGGCAGCGGTTCGCCCTCGGCGATGCGGAACTGGAGGGCAACCAGATCGAGGCCGGTCACCGCCTCGGTCACCGGGTGTTCGACCTGCAGGCGCGTGTTCATCTCGAGGAAATAGAACTGCCCGTCGGCATCGAGCAGAAATTCGACGGTGCCGGCGTTGACGTAGCCGACCGCTTGGGCAACGGCGACCGCCGCTTCGCCCATCGCCCGGCGCAGGGCGGCATCCACCGCCGGCGAGGGGGCTTCCTCGATGATCTTCTGGTGGCGGCGCTGGACCGAACAGTCGCGCTCGCCCAGGTGCACGATGCTGCCGTGGTGATCGCCAAGGACCTGAAACTCCACGTGACGCGGGTCGGCAAGGGCTTTTTCCAGGATCAGCTCGGACGAGCCGAAACTGCTCGCCGCTTCCGAGCGCGCCGCCGTGAGCGCGGCGGGGAGTGCGTCCGCCGTATCGATGCGGCGCAGGCCGCGCCCGCCGCCACCGGCCGCGGCCTTGACCATCAAGGGAAAGCCGATGCGCCTCGCCTCGGCGATCAGGGCCTCGTCCGACTGGTCCTCGCCCTCGTACCCCGGCACGCAAGCGATACCGGCGGCGCGGATGCAGGTCTTGGCGGCGCGCTTGTTGCCCATCAGGCGCATGGCCTCGGCGCCGGGGCCGACGAAGATCAGGCCGGCCTCCGCGCAGGCCTGGGCAAAGTCGGCGTTCTCGGCCAAAAAGCCGTAGCCGGGGTGGACGGCATCGGCGCCGCTGCGCCGCGCCGCCTCGATCAGCGCCGGGATCGACAGATAGGATTGATCGGGGGCGGCGGCGCCGATGGGCGCCACCTCATCGGCCATTCGCGCGTGGCGGGCGCGGGCGTCCGCGGTGCTGGCCACCGCCACGGTGCGATAGCCGAGTGCGCGGGCCGTGCGGATGAGGCGACACGCAATCTCGCCGCGGTTGGCGATCAGGACCTTTTCGATCCGGCGGGGCGCGGCGGCCATGGCTTATTCGTCTCCCCGCGCGTCTGGATCGGCCCAGGACGGCGCCCGGCGGGCGAGGAAAGCGGCCACCCCTTCGCCCACTTCGGCGCCGCGCAGGGCGCGGGCAAAGGCGTCTGCCCCCTCATTGAGCAGGGCCCTGCGGGGCGTCTCCCGGGTTGCCAGCAGCAGCGCCTTGGTGGTTGCCGTCGCCTCCGGGGCGGTGCGCCGAACAGCGCCGAGAATCGATGCCAGGGCGGTGTCCACATTGCTGTCGTCATCGACAAGCTGATCGATGAGGCCGATGCGCCGGGCCTCGCCAGCATCGAGGCGGATGCCGGTCAGCGCCAGTCGGCGGGCCTGGGCCAAGCCGATGCGCCCGGCGACAAACGGGGCGATCTGGGCCGGCGGCAGGCCGAGCCCGGTTTCCGAAAGCGCAAAGCGGGCGTGGGCGGTGGCCAGCACCACGTCGGCAATGGCGATCAGCCCGAGACCGCCGCCGAAGGCCGGGCCTTCGATGACCGCGATGACGACGAAGGGCAGCGCGTCGAGGCGTTCGAGAAGCGCCCCGAAGCGGCGGTTGCGGGCAGCGATGGTTGCTTCATCGGCGGCCAGCAGGTCACGGAAGTCGCGGATGTCGCCGCCGGCGCAAAAGGCATCACCAGCGCCCCGCAACACCAGGGCACGCACCGTTCCCAAAGGCGCGGCAATGAGCGCGTCGGCGAGCGCCGAAAGCTCACCGACCATCGTCTCGTTGAGGGCATTGCGGCTGTCCGGCCGGTCGAGGGTGGCCGTCAGGATGCCGCCTTCCAGCTCAAGGCGGAGCGTTTCGCAGCCAGGAAGCGTCAGGTTCACCGGTCCTGCCTCACCTGCGCCGCGCCGGCAGCGTGCCCATGTATTTGCAGATGATGCCGAGCATCACCTCGTCCGTTCCGCCGCCGATCGAGGCGAGGCGGCCGTCCCGGTAGCGGCGCGAGATCAGGGTTTCGTCCATATAGCCCATGCCGCCCCAGTATTGCAGGCAACTGTCGTTGACCTCGCGCATCAGCCGCGCCGCCTTGAGCTTGGCCATCGAGGCGTATTTGGTGCAGTCCTCGCCGCCGACGTGCATCTCCACCGCCTTCCAGGAGAGCGCCCGCAGGGCCTCGACCTCGGTCATCAGCTCGGCGAGGCGAAAATGGACCACCTGATTGTCGAGGATCGAGCGGCCAAACGCCTGACGCTCACGGGTATATGCGATGGTGTCCTCGATGGCGTTTTCCAGAACCGTGGCGCTGACCAGGGCGGCGTGCAGGCGTTCCTCCTGAAACTGCATCATCTGATAGACGAAGCCCATGCCTTCCTCGCCGATGCGATAGCGCTGAGGCACGCGCACGTCCTCGAACAAAATCTCGGCGGTATCGGAGGAATGCATGCCGAGCTTCTTGAGCTTGCGGGCGATGGTCACGCCTTTGGCGCGCTTGCCGTCTTCCCGAAGCGGCACGCAGATCAGCGTCTTGTTCTTGTGGGCCGGGCCGTCGCCGGTATTGGCCAGCATGCACATCCAGTCGGCCTGGGTGCCGTTGGTGATCCACATCTTGGCGCCGTTGATGACGTAATCGTCGCCGTCGCGCACCGCCCGGGTCTTGATCGCGGCAACGTCCGAGCCGGCGCCGACTTCCGAGACGCCGATGCAGGCGACGAAATCGCCGGCGATCGAGGGCCTGAGGAACTGCTCGCACAGCTCGTCCGAGCCGAACCGGGCAAGCGCCGGCGTCGCCATGTCGATCTGCACGCCGATGGCCATGGGCACACCGCCGCAGCGGATATGCCCCAGCGTTTCGTTGACCACCGCACCGTAAGAGTAATCGAGCCCCATGCCGCCGTATTTTTCCGGCTTGGTGACACCGAGAAAGCCCAACTCGCCCATCTTCCTGAACACCTCATGAGCGGGGAAAATCTCGGCGGCCTCCCACTCGTCGACATGGGGGTTGATTTCCTGCTCGATGAATCGCTTGAGCGAGCGCCTCAGCTCTTCGTGCTCGTGGGTCAGTTGCATGGGCTGGTCCTTTCGGGGGCGGCGCCTCAGAAGCGGGCGACGCCGAAGCTGTTGGGGTGAAGCCGGCGCCGTGCGGCCTCGTCGCAGACATCGAGGCAGAAGGCCAGAACCCGGCGCGAATCGCGCGGATCGATCAGCCCGTCGTCCCACAGCCGCGCGGTGGCGAACAGGGCCCGGCTTTCGGCGTCATAGGTGTCGATCACGTTCTGCGAGACGGCGGCGACGGCGTCCTCGTCAAGCGTCTCGCCGCGCCGGCGCGCCGCCTCTTCGGCGACGATGGCCATGGTCCGGGCGGCCTGCTCGCCGCCCATCACCGCAACCCGGTTGTTGGGCCAGGCGAAGATGAAGCGGGGATCGAAGGCGCGCCCGCACATGCCGTAGTTGCCGGCTCCGAAGGAGGCGCCGATATGAAGGGTGATCCGCGGCACCCGCGTATTGGTCACCGCCTGGATCATCTTGGAGCCGTGCTTGACGATGCCGGCTTCCTCGGCCTCGCGGCCGACCAGATAACCGGTCGTGTTCTGCAGGAAAATGAGCGCCGTGCCGGATTGATCGCAAAGCTGGATGAACTGGGCCGCCTTGGCGGCGCCGGCGGCATCGATGGGGCCGTTATTCGCGATGATGCCGACCGCATGACCGGCAATTGCGGCATGCCCCGTGACCGTGCTGGCGCCCCAGGCGGGCTTGAAATCGAGGAAGTCGGAGCCGTCGACGATGCGGGCGATGACCTCGCGCACCTCATAGGGCTTGCGATAATCGACCGGCACGATGCCGAGCAGCTCGTCCGCGTCATACAGGGGCTCGGCGTACGTTCGGGCGGGCATTGGCGCCAGCCCCTCGTGCCAGTGCAGATGGGCCAGCACCTCGCGGGCCAGGCGGACGGCGTCCGCATCGTCCTCGGCCATGTATTCGGCGGTCCCCGAGACCTGATAGTGCATCTCGGCGCCGCCCAGCTCTTCGTTGCTGGCGATCTCGCCGGTCGCGGCCTTCAAGAGCGGCGGGCCGGCGAGGAACACCCGCGAGCGTCCGCGCACGACGATGATGTAATCGCTCAGGCCCGTCTGATAGGCGCCGCCGGCGGTCGATGAGCCGTGCACGACCGAGACCACCGGCAGGCCCATGGCCGAAAGCCGGGCAAGATTGGCGAACGTCCGGCCACCCTTGACGAACATCTCGGCCTGGCGGAACAGGTTGGCGCCGGCGCTTTCGATCAACTGCACGAAGGGCAGCTTGTTCTCCATGGCGATCTCTTGGGCGCGCAAGGCCTTTTCCACCCCCATCGGCGTGGCGGCGCCGCCCTTGATGCCGGAATCGCTGGCCGTAATTGCGCAGCGCACGCCGGAAACCATGCCGATGCCGGCGATCACGCCGCCCCCCGAAATGCTGCGATCGCCATCGTCGTCATGCATGCGATAGCCGCACAGGCTCGAGAGCTCGAGGAACGGGGCGCCGCGGTCGAGCAGCAGGGCGAGGCGCTCACGCGGCAGGATCTGGCCGCGTTTCTCGAACTTCGCCTTGGCCCGGGCGGAATGGGCGCGGATCTTGTCTTCGAGGGCGCGGAATTCCTCGATCAGGGCCAGATGCGCTTCGCGATTGGCGGCATAGCCTTCGGCGGTGCGATCGATCCGGCTTTCGATAACGGGCATGGTGGCGGCGCGCCTGTTGACGGGAAGGGGCAGGATGAACTGTTCCCCGCTCTATAAAAAAACAGTATGTATTGCTTTTTATGGAAAAGCAACTAGCATAAGGCCAAGGTTAAAGCCCAAGGCGACGGCATCGGTCCGTTGGTGCGCTCCGGCGGGCAAACCGACCATCCGGCAGGATCGCCGCCGTGACGGTCACCACCCGGGCGGCGATCGAAAGGGATCGGCATGAACGAGCACACAGGCCGCACCGCACCCGCCCGGCGGCCGTCCCGCGGCCGGCAACCGGACGGCCAGCGGCCGGTCCAGGCCGGGCGCCAGCAGGAAAAAAGCCGTCAGATGCGGGAGCGCCTGGTGGAAGCGGCGATCGCCTGTCTGGCCGAGACCGGGTTCGAGCGCACCTCGATCAAGCGGGTGGTTGCCCGCGCCGGGGTCTCGCAAGGGGCCTTGCAGCATCACTTCCCGACCAAGGAGGACCTGATCGTCGCGGTCGTCGACCGCCTGCTCGAGCGATCGATCTCCGAGACCCTGCGGTTTGTCGATGAGGAACGCGGCAACCCGCGAGCGGTCGAGGCGATTACCATGCGCATCTGGACCCATCTGATCGACACCAAGCCCTACCGTGCGCTGCTCGAGATCCTGATGGCGGCGCGCACCGACGACGCCTTGCGGGCCCGCGTTGCGCCCAATCTGCAACGCTGGAATGCGGCCATCGATGCGCTGATTACCCGCCTGTTCCGGGCCCGCGATGGCCACCAGGAGACCGCCGAGGCATTGCTCTTCATGGGCCGCTCGATGATGATGGGACTGGTGGTCTCGGAAGGCTTTTTCCGCGACCGCGACTATGCGCGTGCCATGGTCGAGCGCTGGATCGCGCTGACCGCACCTCTGATCGAGCTTCGCCCAGCGAGCGTGCCGACCACTGACAGCCGAGGGGAGCCCATGTCATGACTGAACCGGCGCGTTACCAGTCGGTCTTTCGCTCCAATCTGTTCGCCGGCCGGGTGGTGATCGTCACCGGTGGCGGCAGCGGCATCGGGCGCTGCACCGCCCACGAGCTGGCCGCCCTGGGCGCCCATGTGGTGATCACCGGCCGCAGCCCCGAGAAGCTGGAGGCGGTGGCCCGGGAAATCCGTGATGACGGCGGCGTCGTCTCGACCCGCTCCTTCGATATCCGCGACGAGGCCGCAGTCGAAGAGAATGTCGCCGGCATCCTGCGCGAGGCGGGGCCGGTCTACGGCCTGGTGAATAATGCCGGCGGCCAGTTCCCGTCGCCGCTGGCCGGCATCAGCAAGAAGGGTTTCGAGGCGGTTCTCGCCACCAATCTGACCGGGGGATTCCTGATGGCGCGTGCGCTTTACGTTCAATGCCTGGCCGAACGGGGCGGCGCCATCGTCAATGTGACCGCCGATTTCCGGGACGGCATGCCGGGCCTCGGGCATTCGGGCGCCGCCCGGGCGGGCATGGACAACCTCACCAAGACGGCCGCCGTCGAATGGGCCAGGGACGGGGTGCGGGTCAATGCCGTCGCCCCCGGCTGGGTCGCCTCCAGCGGCCTCGATTCCTACGAGGACCCGGCCGTGCGGGCCCTGATTCCGCGCCTCAAGGATGGTGTGCCCCTGAAACGGCTGGCCACCGAAGCCGAGATCAGCGCGGTCATCTGCTTTCTGCTCTGCGACGCGGCGGCGTTCATCACCGGCGCCACCGTGCCGATCGACGGCGGTGCCCGGCTGTGGCGGGCGAGCTATCCCTTGCCGCCGGCCAGGAACGTTCCCCGTTTTCAGGGGTTTCACCGCTACCGTGCGCCGGCTGTACTTGAACAGAAGGTCAACCCGGAGACCAGATCATGATGCGCGGTCTGATGATGGACGCGCCGCTGATGATCGCCGATGTTCTGGCACATGCAGCACGCAACCACGCAAACACCGAGATCGTCTCACGCGAAATCGACGGGCGGATCTATCGCTACACCTATGCCGACGCGCACACCCGCGCCCGCAAGCTGGCCCAGGCACTGATCCGGCTGGGCGTGCAGCCCGGCGACCGGGTTGCGACGCTGGCCTGGAACACGCATCGTCACTTCGAGATGTTCTATGGGGTCTCCGGCATCGGTGCTGTGCTCCATACCATCAATCCGCGGCTGTTCCGTGATCAGCTCGTCTATATTGCCAATCACTGCGAGGATTCCTGGCTGTTCTGCGACCCGGATACGCTGGCACTGGCCGAGGATCTGGTCCCCGATCTCAAGACCGTCAAGGGCTATTGCCTGATGGCTGATCGGGATGAGATGCCGGCAAATTCCCGCCTTCCCGGGCTGTTGTGCTTTGAGGATCTGATCGCCGCGGAGGACGGCAATTACGACTGGCCGGCGTTCGACGAACAGGCAGCGTCGTCGATCTGCTACACCTCGGGCACCACCGGCAACCCCAAAGGCGTGGTCTACAGCCACCGCGCGACGATGCTCTCCTCGATCACCCTGGCGATGGCGGACTCACTGCCCGGCGGCGCCAACGGCCAGTTGGAGAGCGTGCTGCTGCTCTCGCCGATGTTCCACGGCAACGGCTGGAACATGCCTTATGTCGCGCCGATTCTGGGCGCCCGGCTGGTGCTGCCCGGGCGCTCTTATGATCCGGCCGCGCTTGCCGAGCTGCTGGTTGCCGAAACGGTCAGCGTGGTGGTCGGGGTGCCGACCTTCTGGCTGCTGCTGCTGCCCTATCTCGAGGACGCGGGCATCGAGCTGCCGCATTTGCGCCTGGCGCTGTCCTCGGGCAGCCACCCGCCGCGCTGGATGGTGGAAAAGCTGCGCCATGGCTTCGGCGTCGATTTCGTCAATACCTGGGGTATGACCGAGGCGATCGGCGCCAGCCGCGGCACGCTCAAACCCGGTGATGCCGAACTGGATGAAGACGCCATTCTCGATCGCATGATGATGGCCGGGCGCGGCACCTTCGGGGCCGAGCTGCGCATCGTCGACGATGACGGCCGGCCGCTGCCCCATGACGGCAAGACGCTGGGGCACCTGCAGGCCAAGGGCGGCTGGATCGCATCCGGCTACTTCAAGGGCGAGGGCGGGCCCTTGCTGACGCCTGACGGCTGGATGCCGACCGGAGATATTGCGGTGATCGATGCGGAAGGCCGCATCGGCCTGCGCGACCGCTCCAAGGATGTCATCAAGTCGGGCGGTGAATGGATCAGCTCGACCGAAATCGAGGGCATCGTGCTCGCCCACCCGGCGGTCGCGCAGGCGGCGGTGATCGCCGTGCCCCATCCGAAATGGCAGGAACGCCCGCTGCTGATCTGCGAACTCGCGCCGGGGGCGAAGGCCGATAAGGGTGACATTCTCGGCTTCCTTGAGGGCAAGGTGGCGTCCTGGTGGCTGCCCGACGACGTAGTCTTCATCGATAAGATGCCGATGACCGCCACCGGCAAGGTCCAGAAATACCGCCTGCGCGAACGCTTCCACGACTACCGCCTGCCCGAAAGGTCAGAACGGACGCGGAAGCCGTCAGAGGAATAGAAGTGCTCAGGAGGCGCTCAGGTCCTCGACCGAAACCCAGCCGGTGATGCCGAAGTCGTCTTCGACCTCGAGGAAGATGCCGTCGCGCTTGCCGGTCGGATAGACGACCGTATCCGCCCGCAGCTTGCGGAGCTGCTGATCCCGGCTCGGCCCCTTGTACATGTAGGTTTCCTGGACCACCCTGTAGGCCTTCTGCGGTTCCTCCCGCGACGGCGGCGGCAGGGCGCTGATGCGTTTCACCAGGTCCTGATAGGCGATGATATAGGCCGCCGTAATCACCTGGCCGATCTCGGTGTCGTCATAGCCGCCGCCGATCGCCCCGGCGAACCCGAGAAAGCCGCCGACGCCGAACTTGATGTCCTTCTTGGTGACCTTGCCCTCGGAGGTGAACATCTGTTCGCTGGTCCGGGCATTGACGACGCTGAGCAGGGTGTGCGCCGTCAGCTTCTTGGTCTTGATGCCGCCCAGCAGCCCGCCGACCCGGCCGCCGACCAGGCCGCCCAAGCCGGCACCGAGACCGCCGCCGCCGGCGTTGCGGTCAGAGCCGACGATATCGGGAATGATGAAATAATCGGCCGTCTTGATCTGTCCGCGGCCGACGTTGGAGCGCCGCTGCAACTCGCCCGAGCCGGCCAGCGCCCGCTCGGTCGAGCGCATCTGCAGCCCGCGGCCGCGATCGACGACCGTGAAACACTCCGAGCGTGCCACCAGAAGCTTGATCAAGGCCTCGGGATTGCCGAGATTGTAGTAACGCCACCACTGGTTTTCCGGCTCGTTGATGGCGACGGTCCCTAAGGATTTCGTACAGTGGGGAATCTCCGTCGTCTCGCCGGATTTTTTCGCTTTTCTGGCCGCATCCGCGTCCGTTGGAAGCGCAAACGCCAGCATGAGCGTGCCCGCAAGAAGCAGCGCCAACCGTATCCCAAGTGTCATGACTTTTTCCCCCGCCTGACCCCAATTCAATACGCAAAGAGTCGAGGTGTGGGCGGCGCTTGTCAAGACGCAAGGCTGTCCTGCGGTGATTGCTGCGGGCGGTGCAGGCGGTCAGCCGGGCTCACGCGGCCGGAGGTTTCATCGCCCTGCGCCGGGATCAGGCGATATCGCCGGCGACGTCGGCCATGGCGGCATCGGCACGCTCGATGATCTCGGCCACCGTTTCGGACGTCATGATGGTGGACAGCGCGATCATCCCGCGCGAGGCCAGCAGCAGGCCGTGGTTCATGGCGGCGAGGTGAAACCTGCCCATCAGGTCGTCATCCGAACGCGCCATGGCGGACACCGGCAGCTCGGCCGAGAAATAAAGGTTGAGGACCGAGCCGAAACGGCTGATCGAGAGCGGCAGCCCGGCCTTGGCGGCGGCCTGCTCGAGCCCGTCCTTCAGTTGTGCGCACAGGCGATTCATGGTTTCGATCCTCTCGGCCGTCAGCTCGCGGACCGAGACACTGCCTGCCGCCATGGTCACCGGATTGGCGTTATAGGTTCCGGTGTGATAGGCCTTCAGCTTCGCCGGATCGAAGATCGCCAGATACTCCTTCTTGCCGCCCACCGCGCCGACCGGAAAACCGCCGCCGATGAGCTTGCCGAACATGGTGAGGTCAGGATCGATGTCAAAGAGCGACTGACAGCCGCCAAATCCGAAGCGGAAGGTCAGCACCTCGTCGAGAACGAACAGCGCACCGACAGCATGCGCCGCCTCGCGCACGTCTTTCAGGAAATCGGCGGTTGCCGGAACAACCCCGCCCGGCCCCTGCACCGGCTCCAGGAACACGGCGGCGATCTCGTCGCCATGGGCGTCGAGAACGGCGCGGAAATCGGCGGCATCGTTATACGCGGCGATATGGGTCATCGGCCCTTCGTCGCCGAACGAACCGACCTCGAACTCCATGACCGAGCCGTGATAGCCGTAACGCGCCATCAGGATCTTGTGGCGCCCGGTGACCACGCGGGCGATCATCAGGGCCAGATTGCCGGCTTCGGTGCCCGAATTGGTGAAGCGGACCTGCTCGACCGAGGCCACCCGCTCGACCAGTTGCTCGGCCAGGTCCGACTGGGCGATACAGCCGGCGGCCCAGCCGGTGCCTTCGCGGATCTGCCGGTCCACCGCCTCGACGATCGGCGGATAGGCATGGCCGTGAACCATGGCCGTGTAATTGTTGATCAGGTCGATATAGCGGTTGTTGTCGACATCCCAGACATGGAGGCCCTGGCCGCGCGCCAGGGTCAGCGGATAGGGCTGCCAGAAGCTGGCCTGGCGCGAATTTCCGCCCGGCATGACACGCGCCGCCCGGGCGTGCGCCTCGGCGCTTGCCCCGGTGTGTGCCCGGTAGCGGGCAACAATCGCTGACGGTTGATCGGCTTGGCGCGCGGCGCCGGCTTCACCTGTCTGGCTGACCATGGATTCGTCTCTCCTACCAGTCGAACGAGTCTGCATCCGCGGGCAAGGCGGTGAGCAGTTCGCCCGACAGCATCAGATCGGCGGCCGCCTCGATATGATCGGTCAAGGGCTCGTCATGATCGAGGTAGGGCACTTTTTCACGCACCAAGTCATAGACCTTCCGGGTGGCGGAGCTCAAGCTCTCGATGCCCCTTTGTTCGGCTGCCTGGCAGGCGCAGATCAGCTCGAAGCCGACCACATAGGCACTGTTGCGCACCACATCGCGGGTGCGCCGCGTGGCCACCAGGCCCATCGACACATGGTCCTGGAAATCACCGGTCGAGGTCAACGTCTGGATTGACATCGGTGTGCACAGGGCGCGGTTTTCGGCGACCAGCGAGGTGGCGGCGAACTGTCCACCCATCAGCCCGAGGCGCATGCCCGGGTTTTCCTTGCACAGGAAGGGGGGCAGGGTGCCGTTGTGGGCCGGGTCGAGCAGCCGGTCATTGCGCCGGTCGGAGAGGTTGCACATGGTGGTCAGCACGATGGCCAGCTGATCCATGGCGTTCGACATGTACTGGCCGTGGAAATTGGCATTGTGGAAGGCCTCGCGCTGGTTGACGATGATCAGCGGATTGTCGTTCGACGAATTGAGTTCGGTCTCGACCGTCTTCTGAACGCCGGCGGTGGTCTCGATCACCGGGCCCATGACCTGCGGCGTGGCGCGGATCGAATAGGCATCCTCGATCTGCTCCTCGAGGCCCTGGGGCTCGTTGCTGCGCAGCTTGCTGAGCCACTGCTCGACCTCTTCGTCCTGAACGATCATCTTGCTGTCCGACAGGACGGAATAGATGGCCGCCGCCACCCGCAACTGCCCGGGGTGCGGCTTGTTCTCATGCGGCGCCGGGTGGAACGGCATGATCTTCGCCTTCAAGACCTCGAGCGTCAGGCAGGAGGCCAGCAGATAGCTGTTGATCAGGCGTTTTGAATCGGAGGTCAGGCAGGCGGCCATGCCAGCCATCACCGAGGTGCCGTTGACCAGGGCGAGCCCCTCCTTGTAGCTGAGCACCATCGGCTCGATACCGGCGCGCTTCAGAGCCTCGGCCCCGGGCAGAATTTCGCCCTGGTACTTGGCCCGCCACTGGCCGGTGCCGACCAGCGCGATGCAGGCCAGCGGACCGAGATCGCCGCTGGCACCCAGCGAGCCCTTCTCCGGGATGCACGGCAGGATGCCGGCGTTGTACATCTGGACATATTTCTCGAAATTTTCGTAAGCGATGGCCGATGCCCCGCGACCCAGGGAATTGAGGCGCGCCAGCATCGCCGCGCGCACATATTCGTCATCCAGACACGGCCCGACGTTCGACTGCACGCCGCGCAGGATGTTGTTCTGGGCCTCAGACGCATAGGCCGGCGGCACCAGCCAGTTGACGAAACCGCCGACGCCGGTGGTCACGCCATAGATGATCCGGCCGGACTCGACGAATTCGTCGAGCAGGCTGCGCGAGGCCTTGACCCGCTCGGCGATCTCTTCCGAGATCTCGACCTTGCTCTCCGGGTCCTTGGCCATTTCGGCCACGGCCTCGATTGACAGGCTTTCGCCATCCAAAATCATGATCGTCTCCTCAAATTCCGGGGCCCCCGGGGGGCACCGGGGAAAGTGAAATCGGTCTCGACCCCATTCTAGGACTCTTGGAGCGAAAAAAATTGCCATTTTTTGTGATGATCTGCTATTTAATGAAATAGTCTGCCGATTAGACACTAAAACGTGAAAGGATTATTCGATATGGACGGAAAAACGGTTTCGCAGCCCGTCCCCCTCGACCGTCATGAGCGCCGCATCCTGGTTGAGCTCCAGTCGGATGCGCGGCTGACCAACCAGGAACTGGCCGAACGGGTCGGTCTTTCGCCATCGGCCTGCTGGCGTCGGGTGAAGGCGCTTGAGGAGAAGGGCGTGATCCTGAAGTATGCCGCCATTCTCGATCCCCAGAAGGTCGGGATCGGGGAGTGCGTGTTCGCTCACATTACGCTCACCCGCCACTCGGAATCGCTGACCCGGGAATTTGCCGACGCGGTACGGGCGCGCCCCGAGGTCATGGAGTGTTTTTATACGGCCGGCGATTCGGACGTGCTGTTGCGGGTGGTCACCCCCAGCGTCTCGGCCTACAACCAGTTTCTCGAGGATTTCGTGTTCAAGGCCCACGGGGTCTCGCAAATCCGCTCGAATTTTTCCCTCCAGCAGATCAAGCTGGAGACCGAACTGCCGATCGAGGCAGATTGAACGCGGAACAGCCGAGACAGCGGCCTGACGGGCAGGTTGCGGGGGCGCGAGACCCGCACGTCCTGCGACTGCCGGCGCCGGCATGTGCCGCTGGGTGTGCCGCTGCTGTCGGCAAGCCGTCACGGACCTCGTCCGATCAGGCCGGAATCAGCCCGGATGGTCGGGCACCTCCTCATCCTGGTTTGTGGTTTTTTTGGTGTCGGTTGTCGAGATTTTCGGTGAGGCGTTCGAGGGTGCGCTTAAGGGTCTCGATGTCGTTATCGGCGATGCCGCGGGCGGCCTCGGCATTGACCTCGCGGGCCAGCGGCAGCATGGTGTCGCGCAGCCGCCGGCCCTTTGCGGTGAGCACCACATGGACCTTGCGCCGGTCGGTTCTGGAACGCACCCGGCGAATCAGGCGGGCCTGTTCGAGGCTGTTGAGTGCCACCACCGTGGTCGGCTCCATCATGCCGACCCGGGCACTCAGCTCGCGCTGGGTCAGCCCGTCCTCTTCCCACAAGGCCCGGAGAAAATACCACTGACCCCGGGTCACCCCATGCGGCACGATGCGCTCCTCGAGCGCCCGCTGAAACGCCCGGTTGGCCATGCGCACCAGAAAGCCGAGGCTCTGCGAGGTCGGGTACCGAAACGCCTCGTCCGGCTCATCCTCCCGGCCCGCCGCCGGCTTGTTCCGTTCGGTCTTGCTCACCCCCCTCGCTCCTCATCGCCTGCGCCTTGCCGCCAGCCGGCCCGGTCGCCCCACGCACTCTAGCGAATCCCCACGCCGGCGCGAACCGTCAATCCGCCTGTGCCACGCCGCCGGCGATTGAAGCTGCCGACACCTGTGGCCTGTCGACGATGTCCCGGCGACGCCGGTATGGACAGGTTCGATCCGATGGGAAGAGCGACAGCGGCGGATATGTTTCGCCTGTTCGATACGGGGCGACTCAGCCGCTGACCGGGCAACTGCAGGGCCAACACGCCGGCGGCAAACCGCCGACAACGAACGGTCAGTCCGATCGTTGAACAAGGCTCGGGGCGCCGGACGCGGCCGGCAGCCCGGTCAACGGCAAATGGCTGTTGCGTCCTGCCGCGCCTGCCGGCACGTATGGCGTTGCGACGACATCATCCAGGCCTCTGCCAGAGCCCTGCGCGCAGACACGTCATCGACCTTTCCGCGACTCGTGTCGCGGCTTTTCGGAGCAATGCTGCTCGACAATGCGACGCCGGTGGCGTCTATTTGAGGGTCTTCAGATACTCGATCACGTCGGCCCGCTGTTGAGCATCGGCCATCTTCGAGAACATCGACGTCTGGCCACCGACGAATCCAGCAGGATCGGCGAGGAACTTGTCCAGGGTCTCTTCGTTCCAGACCACATCAAGGCCCTTCAAGCCGACATAGCGCTTGAAGTCGGTGCTTCCTGCGCGCTTGCCGAAAATGCCGGCCAGCGACGGGCCCATCTTGTGGGCGCCGGGTGTGGTTCCGTGACAGGCTATGCACTGTTGATCGAATACCTTTTTGCCCGCCGCGGCATCTCCCGCAGCCAGCGCCGGACCGGACACCGAAATCGCCAGCAGGGTGGCAAATACGGACACACACGTCGTCTTGCGCATCAGATATCCTCCTGAATTCGTTGGTTGCGCATATGCAGCGCAAGGCGTCCCGGACGCGGGACTAATTGTTCCTTGCGCCCTGCTGGACCCAGCTTCTGAAGATCATGCGCTCGCACTTGGACAGGGGCTTCTTGTTATGGGGCATTCTGATGGCTGCCCGGCCCTCGACCATGACGTTCAGATTGCTCTCCAGCACATTTCCGGGCACCACCACGGGCCCGAATTTCGTTCCCTTCATCAGACTCTCGTAGGTCCGCAAATCGAGACCGCTGGCTTCATATCCCGCCCCGCCGGGCTGATGGCACGACAGGCATCTGATCTGAATGATGGGATAGACGTCTTCTTTGAAGCTGGTTTCCGCAACGGCGGCCGACGCGAGCGATCCGACTAAGAACGCGGCCACCGAACCGACGGTCAGCGATCGGCGCAATATCTGGCTTCGGATATCCATCGTTACCTCCTTTACACGCGGTCGACGAATCCTAAGAGCCGCCGCACCGGCAGATCGCACAACTCCTATGGGAGGCGCTTCTCGTTTCAAACGCATTGACCTAAGTCAATAATGCTCAAGCCAATCACGTGCGTCCTGCTCCCGGATGCGCAGCGTTTTCATCCGTCGTTGCGACCCCGGGAGCCGGACTTATCATCAGTATCCCTCGGGAAGTTTGTGCGCAATGCCCTTGTGGCAGTCGATGCAGGTCCCTCCGGATTCCTTGGCGTAAGCATGCGCCTGTTTGGCCACGGGTCTCTGATTTTCGAGATCCATGGCGTCAAAAGCATGACAATTTCGGCATTCTTTGGAGTCGTTGGCCTCCATGGTTGCCCAGACCTTCTTGGCCAACGTCAGCCGCTCGGCCTGAAATTTCTCGCGCGTGCTGATGGTTCCCCGGAGCTTGTGGAAAAGTTCCTTGGTGGCCGAGACCTTGCGCGCCAGTTTCGGCCCCCAATCCTTGGGGACGTGACAGTCGGAGCAGACGGCCCGCACACCCTTCGGATTCTTGTAATGGATTGATTCCTTGTATTCGGGATACACGTTGTCCCTCATCTCGTGGCACGAGATGCAGAACCCCAATGTATTCGTATATTTGACATAGCCGACAAAGCTGCCCGTCGCCACGACGCCGACGATCCCGCCAATGATGAAGATCGCACCCCACGTATATCTGGTGCTAGGACGCCAGAACCATTTCCAAATCTTTTTCAACATAGCGTTTCCTTTTCACAGATCGCGGATCCCGCGCCGACGATTCCCGGATCCCCCTGGCAGGCAGGGTCCGGTGGTCGTCGAAGATGGCCTCTCGGGGAGCAGTTCCGGCGTCAGAATGCATGCTGCCCGAGCCGAACAAACGGTCGGAAGCAGCACCCGTATCGTCAACGGCATCGAGGTTGGCCTGCTCCCGCTCTCACAGTGAACCATGAGTACCCTGTACTCATAGCTTAGCATCTTTCGCAGGAACTTGACGCAGATCAATTTTATGTCGACCCAGTAACGACCCAGGCAGAACCCGGCCGGTCCGCCGCCATGGTCGGATAGCCGAATGCCGGCCGCCATCGGATACCCGCCTGAGGGGGTGTGATCCAAGTGAACATGGAGGTGTCGTGCGCCGCCTTGGAGGCGGCCTTGCAGGTTGTTGCTATCACGCCCCAAGAGGGGCGTGAACCTCCCGTGACTTCGTGTGGACGGCTCAGGCAAGGGGCTTCGCCGGGGCAAGGCGATGCTCTGTCTCGGGCGTCCACGTCACGGGCCAGAGCGCCTTCGGGTGCCTGTGTTTTCCGGGCCTCTGTGTCAACACTCCGCCATTGTCAGGGACGGCATCGACATGTATGACCATCCGCCCGGCGCATGCTCGGAGTCGATATCGGGTGCGTCGGGCGTCACGAGATTGACCGAGGTCATGGGACGAGTGATGCTGACGCTCAGGTCAATGATCGCCGGCGGTTGGCCGTTTGCGTCAGGGCCTGCACGGAGAGCTGGCGCCGGGGTCATCGGCTGTTTCAGGGCGCCGCCGGGACCAGGCACAGCATCGGCCCGGCGCGGGTATGCTCTGGCGCCAGCCGCAGCCGGCAGGCCAGGGATCAGCGGGTGGGGATGGGGGCGTCGCCGCGGTAGTCGTAAAAGCCGCGCTTGGTCTTCTGGCCGAGCCAGCCGGCCTCGACGTATTTGACCAGCAAGGGACACGGCCGGTACTTCGAGTCCGCCAGGCCCTCGTAGAGCACCTGCATGATCGACAGGCAGACATCGAGGCCGATGAAATCGGCCAGTTGCAGCGGCCCCATCGGGTGGTTGGCGCCGAGCCGCATGGCGATATCGATGCCTTCGACCGTGCCGACGCCCTCATAGAGCGTGTAGATTGCCTCGTTGATCATCGGCATCAATATGCGATTGACGATGAAGGCCGGGAAATCCTCGGCATTCACTGTCGTCTTGCCGAGCCGCTTGGTGAATTCGCGGACTTCCCGGAAGACCTCCTCGGCGGTGGCGATGCCGCGGATCAGCTCGACCAGCTTCATTACCGGCACCGGGTTCATGAAATGCATGCCCATGAACCGCTCCGGCCGGTCGGTGCTGGCCGCCAGCCGGGTGATCGAGATTGAAGACGTGTTGGTGGCGATGATCGCGTCCGGCTTCAGGGTCTTGCACAGCTCGTCAAAAATCGCCCGCTTGACCTCTTCGTTCTCGGTCGCCGCCTCGATCACCAGATCGCAGTCGGCCATGTCGGCCAGTCCATCAACGGTCTGGATGCGTTTGAGCGCGGCGTCGCGGTCGGCTTCCGAGATCTTGCCCCGGTGAATCTGGCGATTCATGTTGGTGGTGATCGTTTCCAGAGCCCGGTCTATCTGTTCGGGACTGGCATCCGTGAGGCGCACCTCGCAGCCGGCGAGCGCACAGACGTGGGCGATACCGTTGCCCATCTGCCCCGCCCCGATGACCCCGATCTTTTCAATCATTCGCCGTTCCAATCCAACCCGCTGGTGCCGGCTACATCCCGGCCGCGATGTCCCTGTGCGCCATATTGAACCCTAGCCGAGGACTTTGTCCAATTCTTGTTCGAACTCGGGCAATGCCTTGAAAAGGTCGGCGACCAGACCGTAGTCGGCGACCTGGAAGATGGGGGCCTCCTCGTCCTTGTTGATGGCCACGATGACCTTGGAATCCTTCATGCCCGCCAGGTGCTGAATGGCGCCGGAGATGCCGACCGCGATATACAGCTCGGGCGCCACGATCTTGCCGGTCTGGCCGACCTGGTAGTCGTTGGGCACATAGCCGGCATCGACCGCCGCCCGGCTGGCGCCGACGGCGGCGCCAAGCTTGTCGGCAACGCGCTCGATCAGCGCGAAATTCTCGGCGCTGCCCATGCCGCGGCCGCCGGAGATGATGATGCGGGCGCTGGTCAGTTCGGGGCGCTCCGACTTGCTCAGCTCCTGGCCGATGAAGCGTGACGTATCCGGCGCTGGCACCAGATCAACAGCCTCGATCGGGGCCTTGTCGCCACCTGCGGCAGCGGCCGGGAAGGCGGTGGTGCGCACGGTGAGCACCTTTTTGGCGTCCTTCGTCCGCACGGTTTCCATGGCATTGCCGGCGTAGATCGGGTGGACGAAGGTATCCGGGCCTTCGATGCCGGTGACATCCGAGACCTGGGCTACGTCGAGCAGCGCGGCGACGCGGGGCAGGATGTTCTTGCCGGTCGTCGTGGCCGGCGCCAGGATGTGCTCGTAAGGCTCGGCCAGCGCCACGATCAAGGGGGCCAGCGCTTCGGCCAGCGGATGTTCGTAAGTGGCATCGTCGGCCACCAGGACCTTGGCAACACCCTCGAGCGCGGCGGCCTGATCGGCGGCACCGGCGCAATCCTTGCCGGCGACCAGGACATGCACCTCGCCGCCGAGCCGGGCGGCGGCGCTCACCGTGTTCAGGGTTGCGTCCTTGAGTTCCGCGTTGTCGTGTTCGGCAACCACCAGGCTGGTCATCAGATCACCCCCGCTTCGTTGTGCAGTTTCTCCACCAGTTCGGCCACCGATTCGACCTTGACGCCGGCCTGACGCTGGGGCGGATCCTCGACCTTGAGGACCTCGAGCCGGCGGGCGATGTCGACGCCGTAATCCTCGGGCGTCTTCATATCGATGGGCTTCTTCTTCGCTTTCATGATGTTGGGAAGCGAGGCGTAGCGCGGTTCGTTGAGGCGCAGGTCCGTGGTCACCACGGCGGGCAGCTTCAGGGCCACGGTTTCCAGCCCGCCGTCGATTTCGCGGGTGACCTCGATCTCGCCGTCCTTGATCTCGAGCCTGGAGGCAAACGTCCCCTGCGGCCAGCCAAGCAGTGCCGCCAGCATCTGGCCGGTCTGGTTGGCATCGTCATCGATCGCCTGCTTGCCCAAGAGCACGATCTCGGGGCCTTCTTCATCGACCACCGCCTTGAGCAGCTTGGCCACGGCCAGAGGCTCGACCACCGCGTCGGTCTGGATCAGGATGCCGCGGTCGGCACCCATGGCGAGCGCCGTGCGAATGGTTTCCTGGGCCTGGGTCGGCCCGATCGAGACCACGACGATCTCTTCGGCCTGTCCGGCCTCCTTCTTGCGGATGGCCTCTTCGACGGCAATCTCGTCGAAGGGGTTCATCGACATCTTGACGTTGGCGAGCTCGACACCGGTGTGATCCGCCTTGACCCGGATCTTGACGTTGTAGTCGACGACCCGCTTGACCGGCACCAGTATTTTCATGGGGGCGCGTCTCCATTCCCTCGATGGCGATGCCGGGGGCGCGGCATCCGATGTGCTGCGCGCAGGGCGCAAGTTTCCCCGGCCGCGGCCGGGGGCAGGCCACGTTTAACCCAAGGCCCGAAAGCTGTCAACGAGACCGGATGTCATGGGGAAACTAGCGATCCTCGCGGGTCAGTCCCGGCACCCACAGGACGTCGGCGGCGCCGTCGTCGTTGAGGTGGCGGGCGAGCACGAACAGATGATCGGACAGCCGGTTGATATAGCGAATGGCCACCGGGTTGACCGGCTCGGCCTCGGCCAGCGCGGCGATGCTGCGTTCGGCCCGCCGCGTCACCGTGCGGGCAAGATGCAAGTGCGCCCCGGCCGGCGTGCCGCCCGGCAGCACGAAGGACTCAAGAGAGCCGAGCTTTTCGTTCATCGCATCGATTTCGGCTTCCAGCCGGTCGACCTGAGCCTGGGTGAGGCGCAGCACCTCCGGATTGTCGAAATCCTCGCCGGGCCGGGCGAGATCGGCGCCGAGATCGAACAGGTCGTGCTGGATGCGGGCCAGCATGGCGTCGGCCGCGCCGTGCGTGTGCAGACGGGCAAGACCGATCACCGCGTTGGCCTCATCGACGTCGCCGTAAGCGGCGATGCGCGGCGCATGCTTGGGGCGGCGGCTGCCATCGGCCAGCGATGTCTTGCCGGTATCGCCGCCACGGGTATAGATGCGGGTCAGCTTGACCATCGTCGGTGGTTCCTCCCGGTTCGCCGGTCAGCGCGCAAAATAGACGGCAAGCGCGATCAGCGCGATGGCCAGGAACTGGGTGAGCACGCGGAGCTGCATCAGCCGGTTGCTGTATTTGCGGCTGGTGGCGCCCCCTTTGGCCATCACCGCGAGCCCGGCGACCAGCACGACGACAACCAGAGCCAGCGCCGCCAGAATGGCAAGATCGAGGACCGTCATGGTCTAGATATATCGCGTCGCGCGCCTCAAGCCCAAGGGCAATCTATGCGGTTTCCAGCAGCCGGCGGGCGATCACCTGGGCCTGAATCTCCGCCGCGCCCTCGAAAATGTTGAGGATGCGGGCATCGCACAGCACCCGGCTGATGGCATATTCGGTGGCATACCCGTTGCCGCCGTGGATCTGGAGTGCGTTGTCGGCAGCGCTCCAGGCGACCCGGGCGGCCAGCAGCTTGGCCATGCCGGCCTCGAGATCGCAGCGCTTGCCCTCATCCTTGCGCCGGGCGGCGAAATAGGTGAGCTGGCGGGCGATCATCAGCTCCACCGCGATGGCTGCGATCTTGCCGTGGACGCGGGGGAATTCGAAAATCGGCTTGCCGAACTGGACGCGCTCGCGGGCGTAAGTCAGGCCCAGCTCCAGCGCCGCCTGGGCGACGCCGATGGCCCGCGCCGCGGTCTGGATGCGGGCCGCCTCGAAGGTGGTCATGA
The DNA here is from genome assembly GCA_964654995.1 of uncultured Alphaproteobacteria bacterium. Classification (GTDB taxonomy): domain Bacteria; phylum Pseudomonadota; class Alphaproteobacteria; order CAZZKF01; family CAZZKF01; genus CAZZKF01. The sequence continues at coordinate 47,204 of CAZZKF010000001.1, forward strand.
GCTGCTTGAAGCCGCGCCCCTCTTCGCCACCCAGAAGGTTCTCGGCCGCCACCTCGAAGCCATCGAAGGCGAGCTCGTATTCCTTCATACCGCGATAGCCGAGGACCTCGATCTCGCTGCCTTCGAGCCCGGCGACCGGGAAGTCGTCGTCGTCGGTGGCCCGCGGCTTCTCGGCCAGCAGCATGGACAGGCCCTTATATCCTTTCTCGGCCGGGTCGGTGCGCACCAGGAGCGTCATCAGATCGGCGCGCGCCGCATGGGTGATCCAGGTCTTGGCACCGGTGATGCGGTAAACCTCCTGGCCATCGACGTTTCGGGTGCGCGTCGCCCGGGTGGTCAGCGACCCGAGGTCGGAGCCGGTATTGGGCTCGGTGAACACGGCGGTCGGCAGCACCTCGCCCGACGCGATCTTGGGCAACCAGTGTTCCCTCTGGGCTTCGGTGCCGCCGTTGAGGATCAGCTCGGCGGCGATCTCCGAGCGGGTGCCCAGCGAGCCGACGCCGATATAGCCGCGGCTGAGTTCCTCCGAGACCACGCACATGGCGATCTTGCCCATTTCCGAGCCGCCGTAGCGTTCGGGAATGGTGAGGCCGAAGACGCCCATCTCGCTCATCCGGGCGATCACGTCCAAGGGAATCAGCTGGTCATTGAGGTGCCAGTCATGCGCATGCGGCACCACTTCCGATTCGGCGAAGCGGCGGAACTGGTCGCGGATCATCTCCAGCATTTCGTCCAGCCCGCTGTCGCCGAACGCCCCGGTGCTGGCCGAATCGGCGATCAGCTCGGCAATCTGGCGGGCCAGCTCGGGCGCGCGGGCGCCGGCGATCAGGCGCTTGACGCTGGCATCGGTGCGCAACGCTTCGACCGCATCGTGGGCGAGACCGAGATGCTCGGGACGGACGATCTCGCCCTGGCTCATGGCGATGCCGCCAGTGATCTGGGCGAGATATTCGCCGCAGCCGGCGGCCAGGATCAGGCGCTCCAACGGGCCCAGCCGGCCCTCGGCATCGAGTGCGCGGCCCCACTCGGCCATCTGGGTGAGCGCCTGTGCGTAGGTCGCCAGCCAGGCGAGGCCATGGACCGCGAACTGGTGGGCCTCCAGGGCGCCACGATCGATGGCGCTTCCCGAGCCGACCTTGCCGGCCAGTGCGTCGCGGGCGGCATCGGTGAGACCGCGGGCGGCCGCGGCCGCAGCGACACAATCAGCCAGAAGCGCGGCCGAATCGCCGCTATCCACCGTACGGTTCATGCCGCAGCCCCCGCCTCGATCACGTCATCCAGGGTGCGCAGGCCGGGCTCCGGCGCAGTGACCAGAACCGCCATGTTGCCGGGCTTGTGCTGGTTCTTCCACATCTTGGTATGCGCCCGGGGAATGTCGGACCAGGCGAAGACCTCGGACATGCAGGGATCGATGCGGCGCTCGATCACCAGCTGGTTGGCCTGGCTGGCCTGTTTGAGATTGGCGAAATGGCTGCCCTGGATGCGTTTCTGACGCATCCATACGAAGCGGGCGTCAAAGGTGAAATTGTAGCCGGTGGTGCCGGCGCAAAAGACCACCATGCCGCCGCGCTTGACGATCATGCAGGAGACCGGGAAGGTCTGCTCGCCCGGGTGCTCGAAGACGAAGTCGACATCCACCCCTTTGCCGGTGATTGCCCAGATCGCCTTGCCGAAGGCGCGGGCCTTTTTCAGATATTCGCCGTAAGCCTTGGTGTCCCCGACCGGCGGCAATTGCCCCCAGCAATCGAAATCCTTGCGGTTGATCACCCCTTTGGCACCCAGCGACAGCACGAACTCGCGCTTGGATTCATCCGAGATGACGCCGATGGCGTTGGCCCCGGCGGTAGCGATCAATTGCACCGCCATCGATCCCAGGCCGCCCGACGCCCCCCAGACCAGAACGTTATGGCCGGGCCGCAGGATGTGCGGCCGGTGCCCAAACAGCATGCGATAGGCGGTGGCCAGCGTCAGCGTATAGCACGCACTTTCCTCCCAGGTCAGATGCTTGGGCCGGTGCATGAGCTGGCGCGACTGGACGCGGGCGAACTGGGCGAACGAGCCGTCCGGGGTCTCATAGCCCCAGATGCGCTGGGACGGCGAGAGCATCGGATCGCCGCCGTTGCATTCCTCGTCATCGCCGTCGTCCTGATTGCAGTGGACCACCACCTCGTCGCCGACCTTGAAGCGCTTGACCCGGGAGCCGACCTGCCAGACGATGCCGGCGGCGTCCGAGCCGGCGACATGATAGTCGGCGCCATGCACGTCGAAGGGCGAGATCGGCTTGCCCAGACAGGCCCACACGCCGTTGTAGTTGACGCCCGCCGCCATCACCAGAATCAGCACCTCGTCGGAGGCGAGCTCGGGCACGTCGACCACCTCGACCTGCATCGCCTCCTCGGGCGGGCCGTGGCGTTCGCGGCGAATGGCCCAGGCATACATCTGCTTCGGCACATGGCCCAGGGGCGGAACCTCGCCGACTTCGTAAAGGTCCTTGCGCTGTGGCTCGGCCGGTGTGGGGGCCGGCTTGGCCTTGGCCTTGGCTGCTGTCATGTCTGTCCGTTCCCTCCGCGGATGGTTATGCTGCCGGGGAGCCGCTGGCCCGGTTCGGCGGGCGGCCAGAACGCACCCCCCGCGTCGATGACGTCCCGTCGTTTGAATAATGGCATTTCACGACGGCGGCGAGTAGAATTTTCTGTAACCGGGGTGGGGCTCCGTGGATACCGGTCGACGGCGTTAAACATGGCTTCATATTACAATTACACTCGCAAATTCGTAAGATATGGTCTTATACATGACATTTTGAAATAATAAAATGTCGAACCTGCAAAATCGGAGACGCCCATGAACGACAGCAGCCGGTCCTCAGAAAAACCGCGGCCATGGCTGTTCCGCACCTATTCCGGCCATACCTCGGCAGCCGCCTCCAATCGGCTCTACCGGACCAATCTCGAGCGCGGCCAGACCGGCCTGTCGGTGGCCTTCGATCTGCCGACCCAGACCGGCTACGACAGCGACGATCCGCGCGCCCGCGGCGAGGTCGGCAAGGTCGGCGTGCCGATCTGCCATCTGGGCGACATGCGCGCCCTGTTCGAGGGCATTCCGCTCGCGCGCATGAACACCTCGATGACCATCAATGCCACGGCACCGTGGCTGCTCGCCCTTTATGTCGTGGTGGCCGAAGAGCAGGGCGCGGCACGCGCTGCACTTGCCGGCACGGTGCAGAACGATGTCATCAAGGAGTATTTGAGCCGCGGCACCTACATCTTCCCGCCGGGGCCGAGCCTGAAGCTGACCACCGACGTCATCACGTTCACCAGCCGGGAGATGCCGAAATGGAACCCGGTCAACGTGTGTTCCTATCATCTTCAGGAGGCCGGAGCGACACCGGTTCAGGAACTGGCGTTTGCACTGGCCAACGCCTGCGCGATCCTCGATGCGGTGCGGGAGTCGGGCGCCGTCGATGCCGAGCGATTCCCGCAGGTGGTGGGGCGCATCAGCTTCTTCGTGAATGCCGGCATGCGGTTCATCACCGAGCTGTGCAAGATGCGCGCCTTTACCGAATTGTGGGACGAGATCACCGCCGAGCGATACGGCGTGACCGATCCGCGCCTGCGCCGCTTCCGCTACGGCGTGCAGGTCAATTCCCTGGGGCTGACCGAGCAGCAGCCGGAAAACAACGTCTATCGCATCCTTCTCGAAATGCTCTCGGTGGTGCTGTCCAAGAAGGCCCGCGCCCGGGCCGTCCAGCTTCCCTGCTGGAACGAGGCGCTGGGCCTGCCGCGGCCCTGGGACCAGCAGTGGAGCCTGCGCCTCCAGCAGATCGTCGCCTATGAAACCGATCTTCTGGAATACGACGATATCTTCGAGGGCGCGCATGTGATTGCCGCCAAGGTGGCGGAGCTGAAGGACGCGGCGCGGGCCGAGCTTGCCCGCATCGAGGAGATGGGCGGTGCCGTGGCGGCGATTGAGAATGCCTACATGAAGCGCCAGCTTGTCGAATCGAACGCCCGGCGCGTCGCCGCCATCGAATCCGGCGAACAGATCGTCGTCGGCGTCAACCGCTTTACCGAATCGGCCGAGTCCCCGCTCACCTCGGGCGACGATTCGGGATTCCTGAGCGTCGATCCCAAGGCCGAGGAAGACCAGATCGCCCGGCTTGTCGCCTGGCGGCAGGCGCGAGACGAGGCGGGCGTCGAGACGGCACTGGCCGATCTCGCCCGGGCAGCGCGCGACGGCGCCAACATCATGCCGGCCTCGATCGTCGCGGCCCGGGCCGGGGTCACCACCGGCGAATGGGCGGAAACGCTGCGCGAGGTGTTCGGCGACTATCGGGCGCCCACCGGGCTTGGCGGTGCGGTCATCGAGGCCGATGGCGCCTGGGCGGCGGTGCGCGCCCGAGTCGATGCGGTCTCCCGGCAGCTCGGGCGCCGGCTCAAGCTGCTGATCGGCAAGCCCGGCCTCGACGGCCATTCCAACGGCGCCGAACAGATCGCCATGGCGGCGGCCGAAGCCGGTATGGAGGTGGTTTACGACGGCATCCGTTCGACGCCCGAGCAGATCGCCGAGGCGGCGCTCGAGGAAGACGTCCACCTGGTCGGACTGTCGGTGCTCTCGGGCGGCCATCTGGCGCTGGCCGGCGATGTGGTGCGGGCCTTGCGCGAACGCGGGCTTGAGCGGATGCCGGTGGTGGTTGGCGGTATCATACCGGACAATGACGCGGCGGCGCTCAAGGACGTCGGCATCGCCCGTATCTATACGCCCAAGGATTATCGGCTGAGCGCCATCATGGACGACATCGTCAGCCTGATCGAGGCGCAGGCTCATGGCTGACCGGTCGACTCATGCGATCGCCGCGGCCGGCATGGCCGCTTTTCTGGTCGCGGGGGGCGCTGCCTGGTCGGCCGACTATGTGACCAAAAGGGGCGGCATTGCGTGCACGTCCTACGAGGCGGTGATCGACGCCACGGTGCGCAAGATCACCGCCGATGATGATTTTCGCCGCCTGGGCTGCCTGCGCATCGGCCCTGGACTGGAGGTCGATACGATCTATGAGAAAAACGGCATGAGCCGTATTCGCCTCTATGCGCCCGATGGCCGGCGTCTGCTGATGTGGATGCCGACCAGGGATTTCGAGCCCAGGGCCAAAGACGAGGAGTAAAGGCGGACGCTTTTCCGCCGGCTCAATCACTTGCCCGCCAGGCGGCGGCTTCGGCGTCGCTGGCCCGCAGGTGGCGCAAGCCCCGCCACAGGATGAAGGCGGCGAGCGGTGCGGCGCCGGCATTCAGCAGCGCCAGCGAATATTTGACCGCCTGGTCGTAGCCGAACAGATAGTCGGTCATCACCGCCACCACCGTCGGCCCGAGGCCGAGGCCGATGATGTTGATGACGAACAGATAGACGGCCGAAACCTGGGCCCGCATCTCGTTGGGCGTGATCAACTGCAAGGCCGCCGGGCCGATGCCGTTGGAGACGCCGGAGACGAATAAGAGCGGCACCATCATCAGGAAAAAGCCGGTACGGGTCGGCATCAGGGTCGCCAGAGAGCCGGTGACGAACAGGATCAGCGCGGCGCCGATGATCACCCGGAAGCTGGCGTCGCGATAGCCTTTGGCCACCAGATGGCCGGTCAGCCAGCCGGAGGACACGATGCCGCCGGTGGACAGCACCAGAATGCCGAGCCCGTAGGCCAGCCCGATCTCGCCGCGCGTCATGCCATAGGTGCGCACTGCGAATTCGGGGATCCAGGCGGCCGCGCCGTAGCCCATCAGGGCCATCAGCGCGATGCCGAAGAAATGGGCGCCATAGGTGTGCCGGCGGGCAATGAGAAACCGCAGAACGTCGAAAAAGGGCAGGGCTTCGGAGGGGTCTTGCGTCGTCGCCCGCAGGCGGCCGCGGCGCCTCGGCTCGCGCACGCTGGCCATCAGAGCCACCACCAGAAAGCCGGGCAGGCCGACGGCGAAAAAGGTCATCTGCCAGGGCCGCACCGGGCCGATCAGCGGCAGCACCCAGTCCTCGCTGGCGGATGCCAGCTCGATCACCGCGCCGCCGAGGATGAAGGCCAGCCCGGCGCCGACGAAGATGCCCATCGAATAGACGCTCATCGCCTTCGGCAGATCGCGCGGCGGGAAGTAATCGGCGACGATCGAATAGGCGGCGGGTGACAGTGCCGCCTCGCCGACGCCGACGCCCATGCGGGCGAAGAACAGCGTCCAGAAGCTGCGCGCCAGGCCGCAGACCATGGTCATGACGCTCCACAAGGCGATGCCGACGGCGATGATGCCGCGCCGGCTGGTGCGGTCGGCCAACCTCCCGATGGGCAGCCCGAGGAGGGTGTAGAACAGCGCGAAGGCAAGCCCCTGAAGCAGGCTGATCTGGGTATCGCTGATGCCCAGGTCGCGGCGCACCGGCCCGACCAGCAGGCTGAGGATCTGCCGGTCGACAAAGGAAAAGGTGTAGGCGATGGTAAGCACGCCGACCACGTACCAGGCATAGCCGCGGCGCGGCCAGGGCGGCTCGGGCCGTGCAGACGGGGCGGGCCCCGCCGGCTCCGAAGCGGCCACGCTAGAGCCCGAATATGCGCGCCGCGTTGGCGCCCCGCACGGCGTCCCGCTGGTCCGCCGGCAGGGCATCGACGCGGGCCAGGCAGCCGGCCATGTCGCCGATGTTGTGCGGATAGTCGGAGCCGTAGAGCACGTTCTCGGGGCCCGCCACCGAAATGCAGGTCTCCAGCGCTTCCTGGGTGAAGGTGACGGCATCGTAATAGATGCGGCGCAGGTAATGGCTGGGCTTTTGCGAGATCTTCTCGCGGCACGGCGGCATGTTCTCGAAGCACATGTCGAGCCGCCCGGCGATATAGGGCAGCGCCCCGCCGGCATGGGCCGCAATCAGCTTGATGTTCGGGTAGCGGTCGAAAAAGCCGTCGAATATCAGCCGCGCCACCGCCAGCGTGGTATCGAACATGAAGCCCACCGAGGCCACCAGGTTGTAGCGCCGCATGTCCAGCTCCTGAAGCCCGGGCGGCACCGCCGGATGCACGAACACCGGCAGATCGGTCTCGTTGATGCGCTCCCAGACGGGGGCGAACAGCGGGTCGGCCAGGTGCTGGCCGGCGATATTGGCGAGCACGATGATGCCGACCGCACCATTGGCCCGGGCGCGCTCAAGCTCGGCAATCGCCGCCTGCGGATATTGCCAGGGCAGCGACGCCATCCAGCGGATGCGTTCCGGATAGCGATCCTGGTGGGCTGCCATGTCGTCGTTCATCGCCTGCGCCGTCTCGGCGCTGATCTCCTCGCCGCCCCAGTAGACGTTGGGACAGGTCAGCGTGACGATGGCGATATCGACGCCGGCGGCGTCCATATTGGCGATTCGCATGTCATAATCGAACATACCCTCGGTCAAGGTCATGAACGGCGCGCCGTCGAGGTGAATGGCACGCTGGCCGCCGGTGATGTCCGCCACCGTGTGGCGCTGCCCGTGTTGTTCGAGCGCCGCCAGCCAGGCCTCGCTCAGCATGTGGGTGTGAACGTCGATAACCGTCATCTTCAACCTTTCATCCGGCCCCGGTTTCAGACTCTGCGGGGCAGATTTCCGTCAACCCTCGCGCTCCCCCCTGCCTCGCGGTTATAGCCTGCGCCTCTCTTTCGCCACAAGCGCCGGCTATGCTGGAACGGTTGTTCTGCTCTATCGGCTAAGCTATCGTCGCCAAATCCGCCGGGCGAGCGGCGAGAGCGAAGGACAGGGCGGCCAGCCGTCCGGTCCGCGCCGGCCCGGACTGGAACGCGAAGGATGAACATGGGGCGCAGACCGGTAAATTCCCGCGCCAGCCTGCGATACCTGGTGTCGCCGGCCGCGGCGCTGCTGATCCTCGGCGCCGTGGCGGTCGCCCAGGAAAAGGGTACCGACACGCCGCCGGACGCCTCGCCACCGCCGGAGAACGCGGTGGAGATGAACCTCGACGTGCTCAAGACCCTGCGCAATCCGCCGGAGACGCCGGCGCCCCCGAAGGCCGAGCCGGCTTCACCGGCAACCGGCGAGCCGGCCGCGGAGGATATGCCGACCCCGGTCGCCAAGCCACCGGTGCCGCCACCGCCACCGCCGGCCCCGCCCCTGCCGGCGAACAGCGAGGCCCCGGCCGCGCCGCCACCCATCGTTCCCGAAGACGTGACATCGAGCCCGGAGGAGACCGAAAGCTCCCCGGCAACCGCCGCCATGCGCTCGGCGCCCAAGGAGTTGAAGGACCGGCGGGTGCGCATCCTGTTCATCGACGAAATTCCGGCACTCACCCTCGAGGCGGCACAGACCCTCGACCAGTTGGCCGCCGAGGTGAAGGAGGTTGATCTGCGCATCGAGCTCTATGCCTATGCCGGCACCCGCGAGACACCGCCCAGCGACAGCCGCCGGCTGGCGCTCAAGCGGGCGATCGCGGTGCGCGACCACCTTATCGAGCAGCACATCGATCCGGCCCGGATCGATCTGCATGTTCTCGGGCCCGCGAATGACGACGGCCCGAGCGAGCGGGTCGATATCCGCTTTCTGGTCCCCTGACTTCGCTGTCCCTTGAGCCGCCTTGTGAGGTCCCAATGACCCGACCCCGCCGATATCTGACCCGGATGAGCCTGTTTCTCACTTTCGTGCTGATCACCGTCGTCGCCCTGCTGCCGGCCATCCAGCAGGCCTTTCTTGCCAATGCCGCCCTCAACGGGCTGATCGTCGGGGTGCTGCTGATCGGCATCATCTACACTTTTCGCCAGGTCGTCATGCTCGGCCCCGAGCTCGACTGGATCGAAAATTTCCGGCGCGAGGACGCCGGCGCGCCGATCTCGGCGCATCCTGTTCTGCTGGCACCGATGGCGACGATGATGGCCGAGCAGCAGGGCCGCTTTTCGCTCTCCACCCTGTCGATGCGCTCGCTGCTCGACGGCATCAGTGCCCGGCTCGACGAGGCCCGCGACATCTCCCGCTATCTGATCGGCCTGCTGATCTTCCTCGGGCTTTTGGGCACCTTCTGGGGCCTTCTCGGCACGCTGGGCTCGGTCGCCGATACGATCAACAGCCTCACGGTCGAAGGCAGCGATTTCGGGGTCATGTTCGAGGACCTGAAACGCGGCCTGAGCGGTCCGCTCTCGGGCATGGGGACGGCGTTCAGCTCGTCGCTCTTCGGGCTCGCCGGTTCGCTGATTCTGGGGTTCCTCGATCTTCAGGCCGGCCAGGCCCAGAACCGTTTTTTCAACGATCTCGAGGAATGGCTCTCAGGCCTCACCCGGATCGGCGCCGCCGGACCGGCGGTGGCGGGCGATGCCTCGGTTCCGGCCTATGTCAGCGCGCTCCTCGAGCAGACCGCCGACAGCCTGCAGAAGCTGGAGCGGGTTTTCAGCCGCTCCGAAGAGGCCCGCTCGGCCGCCAACGAGGCGTTGGGCGCCCTCGCCGAACAGGTCGCGGCGCTGGCCGATCAGATGCAGGCCGAACAGGAATTGATGGGTCAGCTCGCCAAGGGTCAGGACAGCCTGCGCCCGGTTCTGAGCCGCTTGAGCGAGACCCTGGAGAATATCGATGCTCGCCAGAGCGGCCCGCTGCTGGATGAGGCCAGCCGCGAGCACCTGCGCAACCTAGATGTCCATCTCGCCCGGCTGGCCGGTGAAGTGGTCGATGGCCGCACCCAGTTTCTCGACGAGGTCCGGGCCGAGATCAGGCTGCTGGCCCGCACCATAGCCGCGGTCCTGGACCGGGACGGCCCCTGACCATGGCCAACGCCCGCAGCCGGCGCCACCGCGGACCCGACATCTGGCCGGGCTTTGTCGATGCGCTGTCGTCGCTGCTGCTCGTCTTCGTCTTTCTGCTCTCCGTGTTCGTCCTCGCCCAGTTCTTTCTCGGCCGGGCGCTCTCCGGCCGCGATGAGGCCCTGGCGCAGCTCAAGCGCCAGGTCGAGGAACTGGGCCAGCTCCTGAGCATGGAGCGCCAGGCGAATGCCGACCTGCGCATCAATGTCGCCCAGCTTTCGGCCTCGCTGCAAAGCGCCAATCTCAGCCGCGACGAGCTGTCGGCGGAAGTCGGCCGGCTCAAGAGCGCGCTGGAAGCGGCGCGGAGCGAGGCCAAACGGGTCCGCGATGATGCCACGCGCACCCAGGCCATGCTCAGCCAGCAGCTGGCCGCCCTGCGCCAGCAGCTGGCGTCCCTGCAGGCGGCACTCGAGGCCTCGGAAAAACGCGACAAGGAACAGCAGGCGATCATTTCAGCGCTCGGCAAGCGATTGAACGTCGCCCTGGCGGCCAAGGTGCAGGAATTGTCGGGTTATCGATCGGAATTCTTCCGGCGCCTGCGCGAGGCGATCGGCGATCGCCCCGATATCAAGATCTCCGGCGATCGCTTCGTCTTCCAGTCGGAGGTGCTGTTCCCCTCCGGCTCGGCCGAACTGGGGCCCGATGGCAAGGCCGAGCTGCGCAAGCTGGCGTCTGCCCTGATGGACATTGCCAAACGCATTCCTGATGACATCAACTGGGTGCTGCGGGTTGACGGACACACCGACAATGTGCCGATCTCGAACGCTCGCTTTGCCTCGAACTGGGAGCTGTCGGTAGCCCGCGCGCTCTCCGTCGTCCATTACCTGGCCAGCCAGGGCGTGCCGGAGCGCCGGCTTGCGGCCACCGGCTTCGGGGAATTCCAGCCGGTCGTCAAGGGTGACAGCGAAGAGGCGCGCCGGCGCAACCGCCGCATCGAGTTCAAGCTGACTGAACGCTGAACGGGCCGCCGGGGGCGATATGGGCGGGGAGGCACATGAGACAAGGCCGGCGGCGCCAGCGCCGAGACTGAGACGAGAGGTCGGCCACCGCGAGCTGTTTGCGCTCGCCTTCGGGGCGATCATCGGCGTCGGCTGGATCACCATTGTCGGCATCTGGCTGCAGCAGGCCGGGGCCCTGGGGGCGCTGCTCGCCTTCGCCGGCGGCGGGCTGATCATCCTGTGCATCGGGCTGTGTTACGCGGAAGCCGCGGCGATGCTGCCGGTGTCCGGCGGCGAGGTTGCCTACGCCTATGAGATGTACGGGCTGGGTGCGGCCTTCATGACCGGCTGGTTCATCGCGCTGGCCTATATTTCGGTCGCCTCGTTCGAGGTAATCTCCGTCGGCTGGGTGCTGGGAAACCTGTTCGACGGCTTCGACGGCCCGGTGCTCTACCATGCGCTGGGCGAGCCGGTCTATGCCGGCCGTCTGGCTGCCGGGCTGATCCTCATGGTCATCATTGCGGGCGTCAATTACCGCGGCGTCAAGCTGGCGTCGCGGTTTCAGGACTTGATGGCGTTTGCGCTGATCGCCATAACGCTGGTGTTCGTGGCGGCCGGGCTCTGGGTCGGCAGGCTCGAAAACCTCGAGCCCCTGTTTGCCGGTGCGACCGGCTGGCAGGCGGCGGCCGGGGTTCTGGTGGTGCTGGCCACGGCGCCTTTCTGGTTTTCCGGCTTCGATGTCATCCCGCAGGCGATGGGCGAGAAAAGCGCGGCGGCGCCGCTGCACCTCACCGGCCGGGTGATCGCGATGGCCATTCTGGCGGCACTCGTCTTCTATGTTCTGGTGATCCTGGCGACGGCCATGGTGCTGCCGCGTGCCGAATTGCTGGCCCTCGATCTGCCGGCGGCCGGTGCGTTCGAGGCCGCCTTTGCCTCGCCGTTTCTGGCCCGCCTGGTGCTGCTGGCCGGCTTTCTGGGCCTGATCACCTCGTGGAACGCGGTGTTCTTTGCCGCCTCGCGGGTGCTCTATGCGCTGGGGCGCGCCCATATCCTGCCGGCCTTTCTCGGCCGGGTTCACCCCACCCATGGCACGCCATCGGGCGCCATCCTGTTCGTCGCCGTGATCGGCACCCTGGGCGGCCTTCTGGGGCGCGGCGCGATCGTGCCCATCGTCAATGCCTCGGGCGCGTCGCTGGCGGTGATCTTCGGGGTGATCTGTCTGGGCGTGCTGCGGTTGCGCCGGCGCGAGCCCGATCGTCCGCGCCCCTACCGGGCGCCGGGCGGGGCATGGCTACCCGTGCTCGCCAGCCTGTTCGCCGCCGCCATGGCGATCGTCGCGCTCCATCAGGCCTGGGCGCATGCGAAAATGCCGGTGCCGCTCGAATGGGCGGTGCTGCTCGGCTGGCTGGCGCTCGGCGCGATCTTCTGGCGTGTCGCCGGTCGCCGGCGCCGGGCCACAGACCAGACCGCGCGCCGCGCCCTTGTTCTGATGGACATGGAGCCATGATCCACGCCCGTTTTCACCCCGTCGTTGTCGCCCTGGCGATCCTGATCATCGCTGCCGTGGCGCGCCCGGCACAGGCTGGCGAGTACCCGGTACGGATCGAGAAAAGCGTGCTGATCCCGATGTCGGACGGGGTCAAGCTCTCGACCGATCTCTATATGCCACAGGGCGCGCCCAAACCCTTGCCGGCGATCCTGATTCGCACGCCGTATGACAAGAAGGGCTTTCGCCGCCCCGACTCGGAGGCTTTTCGCTTCGCCCGTCTCGGCTATGTGGTGGCGGTTCAGGACAAGCGCGGCAAGTTCGAATCCGGCGGCCTGTACGTCATGGCCGGGCACGAGCTGGAGGACGGCAACGATACGGTCAACTGGCTGGCCGGCCAGCCGTGGTCGAACGGCAAGGTCGGCAGCTATGGCTGCTCCGACCTCGGCGACGCGCAGATTTATCTGGCCCAGGCCCGCAATCCCCACCATCGGGCGATGATCGCCCAGAGCTCGGGCAGCTCGGTGGGCGCGGCCGGCGGGCGCTACCGCTATTTCGGGGCGCGCAACGGCGGCGCGGTGGAACTGGCGATGTCGGTCGGCTGGATGCCGGTCTACGGCAACAAGCTGTTCTATCGCCCGCCCGCCGATGTGGCGCCCGAGGTCTGGCGCAAATTCGCCGACTATTTCGACCCGGCGCCGAAGCTGCCCGCGTTCGATTATGCCGCCATCCGCAACAGTCTGCCGCTGATCGACATGATGAAGCGCGCCGGCGCCCCGCCCAACGACTGGGTGGACGTGATGACGCGCCCGCTCACCGACCCGTGGTGGGACCAGTTCGCTTACTTGCGCGATGACTCGAAAATCGACGTGCCGGCCCTGTTCATCAATTCCTGGTACGACTTCGGGATTGCCGAGACATTGCTGGAATTCACCCTGTTTCGCCGCAACGGCGTAAGCCGACGGGCGCGTGAGAACCAGTTCATCATCATCTCGCCGATGCCCCATTGCGCCAGCCAC
>CAZZKF010000001.1:60525-65240 GCA_964654995.1 uncultured Alphaproteobacteria bacterium
GGCGCGTGAGAACCAGTTCATCATCATCTCGCCGATGCCCCATTGCGCCAGCCACGAGGTGAGCGAGAAGACGGTGGTCGGCGCCCGGCCGCTTGGCGATGCCCGCTTCGACTATTACCGGGTTTACGAAAAATGGTTTGCCTTCTGGCTCAGGGGCGAAGCCAACAAGGTGACCGCCATGCCCAAGGTTCAGTACTATGTGATGGGCCGCAATGTCTGGAAATCGGCCAAGGACTGGCCGTTGCCGAACGCTCGGGCGACACGGTTTTATCTGCACAGCGATGGCGGCGCCAACAGCCTTTATGGATCGGGCACTTTGTCGACCGAAAAACCCGGCAAGGAACCGGCCGATCGCTTCGTCTATGACCCCGGCAATCCGGTGCCGTCATTCGGCGGTCCCGTTTGCTGCACCAAGATGAACGAAGCCGAGGGCGCCTATGACCAGCGCCCGGTCGAGGCCCGCGACGATGTTCTGGTCTATACCAGCGAGGTGCTGACAGAGGGCATCGAGGTCACCGGGCCATTGAAGCTGGTGCTCTATGTCTCCTCGTCGGCGCGGGATACCGATTTCACCGCCAAGCTCATCGATGTCTATCCGGATGGCCGGGCCTTCAATCTTCAGGAAGGCATCCTGCGCGCCCGCTATCGCGACGGGTTCGACAGGACGGTGTGGATGGAGCCGGGCGAGGTCTACCGCCTGGAGATCGATCTTCAGGCGACCAGCAATTATTTCGCGCCCGGCCATCGCATCCGGCTCGAGGTCTCGAGCAGTAATTTCCCGCGCTTCGACCGCAATCTGAATACCGGCGGCAACAATTATGACGAGACCCGCTGGCAGGTGGCCCGCAATGTCGTGCACCACTCAGGCCGCTATCCGTCGCACTTGATCCTGCCGGTGGTGGCCGGGGGCGGAAACTGACGGGCGCTCAGCCCGGCGTCTTGAGGCCCAGGATCCGGCGGGCCTCGGCGGGCGTCGCCACCTGCTGCCCAAGATGCTCGATCAGGGTGACCGCGCGCTCGACCAGTTGGCCGTTGGTGGCGAAGACGCCGCGCGAAAGATACAGATTGTCCTCGAGGCCGACCCGCACATTGCCGCCGAGCAGCACTGACTGGGCGGCCATGCGCATCTGCTGGCGCCCGAGGCCGAGCGCGCCCCACACCGCGTTCGGGGGCAGCAGGTTGCGCATATAGACCATGGTCTCGGTATCGGCCGGCGCCGCCCATTTCACACCCAGCACGAACTGGTACAAGGGCGGATCATCGATCAGGCCTTCTTCGACCAGCGCATTGGCGAACAGCACGTCGCCGGCCTGAAAGGTCTCGAGCTCCGGCTTGACGCCGAATTCCTGAAAGCGCTTCGCCATGCCGCGCAGGGTCCGGGTGGTGTTCAGATAGACGAACTCCAGTTCTCCCTCGACCTGATTGCCGGTGGTGACATCGAGCGACGCGATCTCGGGCAGGCAGTCCTTGACATATTCGACGCGCTCGTCGACGCCGGCGATGTCGCTTTCCGGCAAGGCCCGGCTTTCATCCTCGGGGTCGGGCAGAAACAGGGCGCCGCCGCCGCAGGTGAGGTTGATGACGATATCGACGCCGCTATTCCGGATGCGATCGACGATCTCGCGGTAGGCGGCCGCATCGCGGGTGCCGGTGCCGGTTTCAGGGTCGCGGGCGTGAATATGGCACACCGATGCTCCGGCCCTGGCCGCCTCGATCACCGCGTCGCAGATCTGCGCCGGCGTCTGCGGGTAAGTGTAGGGGTATTTCGGGTTGATCGGCGCATTGCCGGAGACCGCACAGGTCAGGATCACCTTGCCCATCATCAGCTCCCCTCGCTGTTGTCCAAATCCCCGTCACCGGCTTCGAGATGGCGGCGCAGGGCGAGCAAGCGCCGGTCGCGCCAGCGCTGGCGCGCCGCCACCCGGGCGGGCGGGGTTTCAAGCTCCAGTTCATCGGCGATCCGATCGACGATCGCCGGTGAAATCCGATAGGTCGTGTGCAGGTCGTCCATCAGGCTCTGATAGCCTTTGCGATATTTGGTCAGGTAATCGCGAAAGCCGCCGGGCGCGTTCAGATGCCCGGTCTCGAACGGCCCCATGAAAGCCCAGCGCAAACCCAGGCCGGACTTCATGACCTGGTCGAGATCGCCGGCGCTGATCACGCCCCGCTCGACCAGGGCGAGTGCCTCGCGCAGCACCGCCGCCTGCAGCCGATTCAGCGCAAAACCGTCGATTTCCTGCGCAATTTCGACCGGTTTTTGCCCGATTTCGGTCATCAGATCGCGGCAAAAGGCGAAACTTTCATCCGCTGTTTGGGGGATCCGGCAGAGCTCGACCAGCGGAATGAGATGCGGCGGATTGGTCGGATGGGCGACCAGGCAGCGCGA
The DNA here is from genome assembly GCA_964654995.1 of uncultured Alphaproteobacteria bacterium. GTDB lineage: Bacteria > Pseudomonadota > Alphaproteobacteria > CAZZKF01 > CAZZKF01 > CAZZKF01. The sequence goes on from CAZZKF010000001.1 coordinate 62,912, forward strand.
CGAGATCGGCAGGTCGGCCATGAACTGCGAGCCCGGCAGGGCCGAGGTCGAACTGCCGAATACCGTGTCCGGCGCCGCCAGCCCGGCCATTTCGGCAAACAGCGCCCGCTTGGCCTCGCGCTCTTCGATGATGCTTTCCTGAACGTAGACGGCACCATCAAGCGCCGCGCCAAGGCTGTCGGCCGGCGCCAGCCGGGCAAATGCGACATCCGCCGAGTCGATCAGGCCGGCGGCTTCGAGGTCGGCAAACGCGCCTTTGCACCAGTCCAGCGCCGCCTCGACGACGCCCCGCCCGGCATCGAACAGCGCCACGCGCCAGCCGGCGCGGGCAAAGCACACAGCCCAGGATCGCCCGATGATGCCGGCGCCCACACAGGCGACTTGTTTCTCCGCTGGCTCGAACACCGCCTTCTCCTTGCCATCGTCTGATGGTGAATTTCGGGACCGCCGCAGCGAATCCCGGCCGCTTTGGGGCGGAATCGTAAACCGGCGCGGCCGATTTCCAAAACGGTGTCTGGAGCCGGCGATGAAACCGGAAAATCAGGGGAGGGCCAGCGCGGTGTCCGCGTCCGGTGGATCGACCGCGATGCTTTGGCGCGTCTCGCGCCGGATCGGCCGCCCGTCGATGAACTGTTCGAGCTTCAACGGGAAGGAGATACCGGCGACCTCGCGCCAGTCGGAAAAGACCATGAGGTTCACCGTTTCGCCGTCAAGCGGGGTCGCGCTCGCGGCTTGCAACCTCGGCCGGCAGGCCGGTCCGCGGATCGCTGAGCACCTCGAAAGAGCTGCCGTTGAGGGTGGCAATCCGGCGCCGGAGGCTCCTGCCTCGACGGCGGGCTGTCTCCGGTAAAAGGACGTTGCCGTGGGCCAGCCGCAGCGGGCCGGCAAGCCACAAATCCCTGAACACGGCACCGATGCGAGCCGGCGCAACCGCGCCTTCGGCGCTCGGGCGGAAGCCGTCGCGTCCTTTGCAGTAGCCGGCGTTCCGGTGATAGACGGCGGCAAAGGTCCAGTTGTTGGGAACCCGGTAAAGGGTGAACAGCGTCCAGTCATCGTGTGCCGGTACCCAGGTGGTGGTCAATTGGTAGTCGCAGACATGGCGCGGCGGACCATAGGGGGTGATGTTGTGCAAAGGCTCGAAGCGCTGTCCGGTGGCGGCGATACGCAGCGACACGATGGTGCCAAGGCGGGTCGCATCGACGGCGCCACCTTCGCCCGCTGCGGCCCCGCGCGCGGTCATCACGAAGGATGCGCAAACGATTGCGCAGACAAGCTTAAAATTAAACCGGGTAGGTCCAAGACGGAGGGCGGCTATCAATCCAAGGATCCCCGGCCTGAATGAATTGCGCCGGGTATCGGCCTGACCCGGGGGTTCTGCGGACATATGACAAGCTCCGCGTGAATGTGGCTCGGCCAGGGGCGGACAGTCCCGCAGAAAGGCCTTGCGCATGAGCTGACGCCAGCCGTGTTGACGGTACTGCGAGCAGGCCCTATTTGCCAAGAGATGCGGTTTCGGCGTCGGGCGCTCGCAGAACGCGGGTCCGAGAATGACAGGTGGCGGGAACTTGGTGGCGGAGGGCCAGACGGTGGAGCACGGAAGCCCAGCCCGGTCCGTTCCGAAGGTAGCACGATACGACCCGCTTGCCACCGATCTGGCGGCCGGCCTCAGTGAAGCCGAAGCGCGTCGCCGCCTGGATGTCTTCGGTCCTAACCAGCTTGCCGAACGCCGCACCAAGCCCATCGTGAAATTTCTGTCCTATTTCTGGGGGCCGATTCCATGGATGATCGAGATTGCCGCGGTGCTGTCGGCGGTGGTTCGGCATTGGGAAGATTTCGCGATCATCGCCATCATGCTCCTGATCAATGCCGGCGTCGGATTCTGGGAAGAATTCCAGGCCGACAATGCCATTGCCGCGCTCAAGAAAAAACTGGCGCTCAAGGCGAGAGTCCTGCGCGACGGGGTCTGGCGCAGTATTTCGGCGACCGAGCTGGTGCCCGGTGATGTTGTTCTCCTGCGTCTCGGAAATATCGTTCCGGCGGATGTCAAGCTGATCGAGGGTGAATATCTGAGCGTTGATCAGTCGGCCTTGACCGGCGAGTCGCTGCCGGTCGACAAGGCCGTCGGCGATACCGCTTATGCCGGCTCCGTTGCCAAGATGGGCGAAATGAGAGCGGTGGTCACGGCCACCGGCGCTAATACCTATTTCGGGCAAACTGCGTCGCTTGTCGAGACCGCCGGCACGACGTCGCATTTTCAAAAAGCGGTCATCCGTATCGGCGATTTCCTGATCCTGATGACCTTGGGGCTGATCGCTCTGATCCTGGTGGT
>CAZZKF010000001.1:65340-106507 GCA_964654995.1 uncultured Alphaproteobacteria bacterium
CCGATGATCCGATTGATAAGGCGGTATTCACTGCCCTGCGGGATCGCGATCAATTGAAGGGCTACCGGACGGTGCGGTTTCAGCCCTTCGATCCGGTCCGCAAACGGGCCGAAGCCGAGGTCGAATTTGCCGGCCGGCGCTGTCGCGTCGCCAAAGGCGCACCACAAGTCATTCTCGATCTTGTCGCCCCCGATGACGCCACGCGGCGCGCCGTTGTCGACAAGGTTGCCGGATTGGCCGGCAAGGGCTACCGCACGCTCGGCGTGGCCCGGGAAGACGACGACGGCCGTTGGGTGTTTCTCGGGTTGTTGCCGCTTTTCGATCCTCCGCGTGACGATTCAGCGGCAACCATCGAGCGGGCCAAGGCCATGGGCCTGGGCATCAAGATGGTTACCGGCGATCACACCGACATTGCCCGCGAAATTGCCCGGCAGCTTCATCTCGGCACTAACATCGTGCCGGCCGGAGCGATTTTTGGCGATCGTGGAGAAAGCGACGACGGCGCCGGTATCGAGCAAGCGGATGGTTTTGCCGAGGTCTTTCCCGAGCACAAGTTCAGGATTGTCAAGGAGCTGCAGGCGCGCGGTCATATCGTCGGCATGACCGGCGATGGCGTCAACGATGCGCCGGCGCTCAAGCAGGCCGATATCGGCATTGCGGTCAGCGGCGCCACCGATGCCGCCCGGTCCGCGGCCTCCCTGGTGCTGACCGAAGCCGGTCTTTCGGTGATCACCCGCGCCACCGAAGAAGCCCGTAAGATTTTCGAGCGTATGACCAGTTACGCGATTTTCCGGATCGCCGAGACGATCCGGGTGCTGTTGTTCATGACGCTGTCGATTCTGGCTTTCGACTTCTACCCGGTCACCGCGGTCATGATCGTATTGCTGGCCATTCTCAACGATTTCCCAATCATGATGATCGCCTACGACAATGCACCGGTGGCCGAGGGCCCGGTGCGCTGGGATATGCACCGGGTGCTCACGCTCAGCATCGTGCTTGGCGTTCTCGGTGTCATCTCATCATTCGGGCTGTTCTGGATCAGCGAGACATACCTGCATTTGTCGCGGCCGTTCATCCAGACGCTGATCTTTCTGAAGCTTCTGGTGGCCGGCCATCTCACAATTTACCTGACTCGCAACACCGGCGCCTTCTGGGATCGTCCGTGGCCGAGTTGGAAACTCGTTGTCGCCACGGAATTGACACAGATTCTCGGCACCCTGGCCGCTGTTTACGGCTGGTATGTAACGCCGATCGGGTGGCGTTATGCGCTTGTTGTCTGGGGTTACGCGCTTGTCTGGTTCCTGATCAACAACATGGTCAAGATCCTTGTATATCGTCGCGTCCGCAATCGGCCCCGCGATGCTATGTCGCCCTCTCGGGCGCGCCCTTGACTCCGGTACCTTGTCGGTCACAGGAGGCCGTCCCACATTCGCTGCCGGACAGAAGATCAGGAACCTCATAACTTCTGTATTTTCAGACAGTTCCATGATTTGTCATGGGTTTTCCGGGCACCCGGGCCGCGTTAACCATAATAATTTTATTTGTGGAATCTTGGTCGAAGAGGTGGTTAAAATCGGATCAACCATTCCGGGCATGCGGCGTCGCATTCTGGCGTGTTGGCTTGGCCCGGGGAAGGCCAACATGGATCGATAAAGCCGCCGGTGGCGGCAACTCAAGGGGGGTTATTTCGATGACAAGATATCCGTTTGGGTCGACCGTGCGCGGGTCGATCGTCTCACTTGCGGCAATAGCGATGATCTCGGGCCTTGCCTTTGCGGCTGGGCCCGAAGTGATTCCGAAGGCGCCACCACAACGCGTCGATGCCAAGGCACTCGACCAAGGGGTCGAGTATGCCAATACCATGGCCTCGCGTCTCGACGATGTGGTCGAAGTCTTCATCCGCCTCGACACGCCGTCGGTCGGTGAATACGTCAAGGAGGAAGAGGACGCCGGCCGCGGCCATCCCGACAAGGCCAAGCAGAAAGCGCATTACCACAAGGTGATGGCCGAGCAGAATGACCTGCGGGCGATGCTTGCCGATTATGGCGTCGAGGAACTGTCGTCCTTGCAGGTCGGCGCCAACGGCCTGCGCGTCAAGATCAAGATGCGCGACCTGCCCAAGATCAAGAGCCTTCCGGGTGTCGTCTCGGTGGGCCGCGTGTCCCATTTCACGCCGCGCCTGGTTGACAGCGTGCCGTGGGTGGGGGCGCCCACGGTGTGGAACGATCTCGGCATTACCGGTGAAGGCCAGACGATTGCGGTGATCGACACCGGTATCGATTACACCCACGCCAATTTCGGTGGGTCCGGCGATCCCAATGATTACGCCAATAACGATCCCGATATCATCGAGCCGGGCACATTCCCGACCGCCAAGGTGACCTTCGGCTGGGATTTTGTCGGCACCAATTTCGATGCCAGCTCACCCGATCCGGCAAAAAACACGCCGGTGCCCGACCCCGACCCGCTGGACGAGAATTTCCACGGCAGCCATGTCGCCGGTGATGCCGCCGGCATGGGCGTGCCCGGCAGCGTCGGCCCCGGCGTCGCCAAGGGGGCCGAGTTGTGGGCGCTCAAGGTGTTTGGCACCGGTGGCTCCACCAATGTCACCTCGGATGCCATCGAGCTGGCGCTTGATCCCAATCAGGACGGCTCGATCGACGATCATGCCGATGTCATCAACATGAGCCTAGGCTCGGTCCTCGGCGATCCCAACGATCCGACGGCGATCGCCGCCCAGACCGCGGCCGAGCTCGGCATCATTGTCGTGGTGGCGGCCGGAAACGCCGGCGACGTACCCTATGTGCACGATTCTCCCGGTGTGGCGCCGGCGGTGATCGCCGTGGCGGCATCGGTTCCCGGCAACCGCTTCGAATCGACCTTCACGGTGACGGCACCGCCATCCGAGGCCGGGACCTTCCCGAACCTGGAAGGCGCCGGGCCGGTGCGGGTCAAGGATGTTGCGCCGCTCTCCGGCCAGTTGGTTCCGGCAGCGCCGCTGGACGGTTGTTCGCCGCTGACCAATGGCGGCGACATCGCCGGCAAGATCGCATTCGTGATCCGCGGTGCCTGCTTCTTCAACGACAAGTATCTGAATGCCCAGAACGCCGGGGCGATCGCCATCGTCGTGTTCAATGACGGGGCAACGCCCGATCGCATCGACCCGATCGTCATGGGCGGCATCTCGAACGCGGTGACCATTCCGGGCGTGATGATCAGTGCCACCGAAGGCTTCAAGCTGCTCAACGCGATCGGTGGTGGCGCCACGGTCGAGGTGACCCTGGATGCGGTGCCCAACACCTCAACCGCCGATACCATCGCCGGCTTCTCGTCGCGTGGTCCGGGCGGCGGCGGCACCCTGTTCAAGCCGGATGTGACCGGGCCGGGCGTATCCATCGTCTCGACCGGTTTTGCCAGCGGCACCGGCGCCATCAATTCGAGCGGCACCTCGTTCGCCACCCCGCATGTGGCCGGCGAAGCCGCCCTGCTGCACCAGATCCATCCCTATCTGGAGCCGGCGGCGATCAAGGCGATGATCCAGAACGCCACGGTAACCGCCCATGTCGACGGTTTGGGCGGGTCCATCGCCTATCCGTTGGCGCGCCAGGGCGTCGGCGTCATGAGCGTCGACGCGGCGGCCAAGCTGACCAGCTTTGCGGCGCCGGGCGGGGTGTCCTTCGGGCGCGTCAACCCGACCGGCAAGACCGAGCGTGAACGCAAGGTCGTGGTCTACAATCTCGGCGATACCGGGCGTACGTTTACCGTAACCCACGTGCCCAACCAGACCTTCCCGGGCGTCGAGGTGCGGGCCGAGGACACGGAGGTCTACGTGCCGCCGCATGGCTCCGCCAAGCTCGAGCTCGAGCTTGAGATGGACGGGACTGTCGGGCCGTTCGATGTCGGCGGCTTTACGCAGACCGAGGTGGACGGCTGGTTCGTGCTCAGCGATGGCACCGATGAATTGCGTGTCGGTTATCTCGCCGCCGTCGATCCCGCCTCCGACATGGAGGTCAAGAGCCGGCATGGTGGTACCATCGAAGTCCGCAATGAAGAGGGCTCCATCGGTTTTGCCGAGGGCTTTACCCTGGTCGGCCGGATGCTGAAGATGCGCGATGATGATGACCACGGGAAAGGCAAGAAAGGCAAGAAAGGCAAAAAGGGCAAGAAGCACGATGACGATGACGGCGATGACGATGCCGGTCCGCCGCCGGTGGCTGGCAATGCCGTTCGCGCCTTCGGGTTCCGCAACTCGTACTTCGGGTTCGATGCGGTGGAATTCGCCGTTGCGGTGACCCGGCCCTGGGATACGCCGTCGGCCTTCGAATTCGACATCTTCATCGATGGCAATGAGGACGGTGTCTTCGAATCGGTTCTGGTGGCGGCCGATCTCGGCCTGCTGCTGGGCCAGGATCCGTCGGGTCAGGTGGCCACCGCCATCTTCCCGCTGACGCCGGATTCGCCGGCGGCCGGTGCCTTCCTGCTGTTCTTTGCCGATGGCGACCTGAACGACTCCTCGATCATTCTGCCGTTCCAGTTGAATGATCCGGGCTTTCCGTTCGCCAATTTCCTGGCGCCGGGAGACACCGACTTCAATTTCCAGCTGGCAGCTTTCGATCTGCGCTCGGGCCTGTTCGACCTCAAGACCGGCCGGATCGATCTGACCGACGAGATCGTGCCGCTGCTGGGCGGATCCGAGCTCTCCAGCTTCGGGCTTCTGCCCGACAGCCGGGTTCCGCTCGAGACCGTTGGCGGCCCGGGTCGGATGTTGTGGCTGTTCCAGAACAACCAGAACCGGGAGCAGGCACAGGCCGTCCGTATCGAAGGTCTCGGAGAGATCGAGGACGCGGAATAGAACGGCACCTCCGATCGTTCTTTCCGGGTTGTGCATAAATCGGCGCCGGGTCCATTTGGACCCGGCGCCATTCCTTTGGCCGCGCCCGTGATGGTGTTCCCCTTGCCGGGGCCTGCGAGCATTCGCCGCAGGTTTGCCGGCATGCCTTGCAAAGGGGGGCAGGGCGGTCTAAATGTCTTGCATGCACCGTTTCGCCAACCCGGCGCGGTTTCTGCGCCTCGCAGATCAGATCCTGCCCTGGGCCGGGGGATCGACCGTCGTTCTCCTCACGCTCGGGCTGTATCTTGGCCTGTTCGTGGCACCGCCCGATTATCAGCAGGGCGAGAGCGTGCGGATCATGTTCGTGCATGTGCCGGCCGCCTGGATGGCGATGTTCACCTACACGGTGATCGCCGGCGCCAGCGCCACCGGACTGATCTGGAAACATGCGGTGGCTGACCTGATCGCCAAGTCGAGCGGCCCGATCGGCGCCGGCTTTACCTTCATTGCCCTGGTCAGCGGTTCGTTCTGGGGCAAGCCGATGTGGGGCACCTGGTGGGTGTGGGATGCGCGGCTCACCTCGGTGCTGATCCTGTTCTTTCTCTATCTCGGCTACATGGCGATCTGGCAGGCCTTCGATGACAAGGCCAAGGCGGCCAAGGCGGCGGCGATTCTGGCGCTGGTCGGATTTGTCAACATTCCGATCATCAAGTTTTCGGTCGACTGGTGGAACACGCTGCATCAGCCGTCGAGCGTTCTGCGCCCGGGCGGGCCGACCATTCACCCGTCGATGTTGTGGCCGCTGTTGATCATGGCGGTGGGCTTCACCACCTATTACGTGACTGTGCTTTTATGGCGAGTCCGGGCCGAAATCGTCGAGCGCAAGATCCGGGCCCTGCGTCTGACGCGAACCGGGGCGGCCGAGCCGGCGGAGGCGACATGGAGCGCGTAGCGGCGTTTTTCGACATGGGCGGATATGCGGCCTTTGTCTGGCCGCCGTTCGTGATTGCCGCCCTGGTGATGGCCGGGCTGGCGATTTCCAGCCGGCGCCGGCTGCGGGCCAGCGAGCGGCTGCTGGCCGAACTGGAAGAGACGGTGCGGCCCGCCACACAGCCGCCGGCGCAAGACGGATCCCCGCAACCGGTCGAGGAAACGCCATGACTCGCAAGCAACGTCGCCTTTTGGCAGTGGTCGGCGGCCTGGTGCTGCTCGGCCTCGCCAGTGCCCTGGTTCTGAACGCCTTTCGCGACAATCTGGTGTTTTTTCTGAGCCCCAGCGAGCTGGCGGCCAAGGCCGTGCCGCCGGGTCAGCGCATCCGCATTGGCGGTCTGGTGGAAGAGGGCAGCGTCCGGCGCTCTGAGAAGGAACTGAAATACCGCTTTCGGGTGACCGATCTGGTCAACAGCATCGATGTCGTCTATGCCGGTCTGTTGCCGGACCTGTTCCGCGAGGGCCAGGGCGTGATCGCCGAAGGCAGCTTCGATGACAATGGTCTGTTCGTGGCCACAGAGGTTCTGGCCAAGCACGACGAAAACTACATGCCCCCGCAGGTTGCCGAAGCGCTCGAGAAAGCAGGCGAGTGGCGGGGCTCCGATGGCAACGACTAGCTAGAGAGGCCCAGACATGATCGCGGAAATCGGACATTTCGCCTTGATTCTAGCCCTTGGTCTGGCCCTGGTTCAGGGCACCGTTCCGCTTTACGGCGCCAGCCGGCGGGATGCGTCGCTGATGGCGGTGGCAACACCGACAGCCTTGGGCCTGACCCTGTTCGTCGGCATCGCCTTCGCCAGCCTGATGTATGGCTATGTCGTTTCGGACTTCTCGATCTTCAACGTCGCCGCCAATTCCCATTCGGCCAAGCCGATGCTGTACAAGATCACCGGCGTGTGGGGCAATCACGAGGGCTCGATCCTGCTGTGGATCCTGATCCTTTCCCTGTTCGGGGCGGCGGTGGCGATCTTCGGGCGTAATCTGCCGGCCAGCCTGCACGCCCGTGTGCTGTCCATCCAGGCGCTGATCGCGGTCGGCTTTCTGTTGTTCCTGTTGCTCACCTCCAACCCGTTTGTCCGCCTCGATCCGCCGCCGCTCGATGGCAACGGTCTCAATCCCCTGTTGCAGGACCCGGGCCTGGCCTTTCATCCGCCATTCCTCTACCTCGGCTATGTCGGCTTTTCGATCGCCTTTTCCTTCGCCATCGCTGCCCTTCTGGAGGGCCGGGTCGACCCGGCCTGGGGGCGCTGGGTGCGGCCCTGGACGCTGGCCGCCTGGAGCGCGCTGACGCTCGGCAATGCGCTGGGCTCGTGGTGGGCGTACTACGAACTGGGCTGGGGCGGCTGGTGGTTCTGGGATCCGGTCGAGAACGCCTCCTTCATGCCGTGGCTGGCGGGGACCGCCCTGCTGCACTCGGCGATTGTCGTCGAAAAGCGCGATGCGCTCAAAAGCTGGACGATCTTGCTGGCCATCGTGACCTTTTCGCTGAGCCTTCTGGGGACCTTCCTGGTGCGCTCGGGCGTGCTCACGTCGGTTCATGCCTTTGCCACCGATCCGGCGCGCGGCGTGTTCATTCTGATCTTCCTGGCGCTGGCCATCGGTGGCTCGCTGGCCCTTTATGCGGCCCGCGCCTCGGCGCTTCAGGCATCCGGGATGTTTGCGCCGATCAGCCGTGAAGGTGCGTTGCTGCTCAACAATTTCCTTCTGGCGACGGCCCTGGGCACGGTGCTTCTGGGCACATTGTACCCGCTGTTTCTGGACGCCCTGACCGGCGAGAAAGTCTCGGTCGGCCCGCCCTATTTCAACGCCACCTTCGTACCGCTGATGGCGCCGCTGGTGGTGGTCATGGGCGTGGGGCCGTTTCTCGCCTGGAAGCGCAGCGATCTGATGGGGGTGCTGGCGCGCCTCAAGGTTGCGGCACTGGTCTCGATTGTCGCCCTGATCTGGGTCTGGGCTCGCAGCACCGAGACCTCGATCCTGGTCCTGGTCGGCGTCACCGTGGCCAGTTGGCTGCTGGCGGCGACGCTGGTGCAGGTGGGTGAGCGGATCAAGCTGTTCTCGGTGCCTCTGGGTCAGAGCCTGCGCCGGGCGATGCGGCTGGGCCGTGCCCATTGGGGCATGACCTTTGCCCACGCCGGTCTCGGCATCACCATTCTCGGCATGGTCGGGGCGGGGGGCTGGCAAAGCGAGTTTCTCGGGGTCATGGGGCCGGGGGATACGGTCAACGTCGGTCCCTACCAGTTCGCCTTCCGTGGCACCGGTCCGACAACCGGGCCGAATTACAAGGCCATGCGCGGCCATTTCACGGTCACCCGTGACGGCAAGACGATTGCCGAGTTGTATCCCGAGGCGCGCAGCTATCCGGTGCCGCCGGTCGATACCACCGAAGCCGCCATCTATCCGATGCTACGCGGCGATCTCTACGCGGTGATCGGTGCGCCGGATGACGCTGACGAGTCCGAGGGTGCGAAATCGGCTGAAGCCACGACTCCTGGCGGCTGGGGCGTACGCCTGTATTACAAGCCGTTGGTGTCCTGGATTTGGGCCGGGGCCCTGCTGATGGCGTTTGGCGGCATTGTCTCGCTGTCGGATCGTCGTCTGCGCGTCGGAGTGCCACGGCGTCGGAAAGTGGCCGGATCCAAACCGCCGGATCGGCCGGAGCAGCCGTCTCCAGCCTTGAGTTGACGGCCCTGGACCTGGAGGCGAGATCATGAAGCTTGGCTATCTGGTTCCCCTGATACTTGCCGCGATCATCTTCGTAGCTCTCGGGGTCGGGCTGACACTGGATCCGCGGGAAATTCCCTCGGTGCTGATCGACAAGCCGGCGCCGGAATTTTCGCTGCCGTCGGTGTATGAGGACCAACCCGCGTTCTCGAAGGCCGATCTGACACAAGGACGCGTCAGCGTTGTCAATGTGTTTGCGTCGTGGTGCGTAAGCTGTCGGGCCGAGCACAAGGTTCTGGTGGCGCTCAAGGACATGAATCTGGTGCCGATCTACGGCCTCGATTACAAGGACAAGCGGGAAGACGCGTTGGCATTTCTTGAGGAGCTTGGCGATCCGTTCACCAAGATCGGCATGGACCTCAAAGGCCGCGTCGGCATCGAATGGGGCGTTTACGGTGTGCCCGAGACCTTCATCGTCGATGGCGAGGGCCGCATCCGTCACAAACATATCGGTCCAATGACGCTCAAGACCCTGGACACCAAGATCGTGCCGATGATCCGGGAGCTGTCTGGACAATGATTATTTTGCGCTCTTTGGTGGCCATTGCGCTGATTGCGCTGGCCTTCGTGATCGTCGCGCCGGCCGGCCATACCGTCGGGGTTGACCGCTACCGGCTGGACGATCCGGTGCTCGAGGCCCGCGCCCACAAGATTGCCCGCTCGCTCCGCTGTCTGGTGTGTCAGAATCAATCGATCGAGGATTCGAACGCCGATCTGGCCGCCGACCTGCGCCGCATCGTGCGAGAGCGCGTCGCTGCCGGCGATACCGATGATGAGGTTCGTGCCTACATCGTCGCCCGTTATGGTGACTGGGTGCTGCTCAAGCCGCCGTTCAAGGCCAAGACCTATCTGTTGTGGTTCGGGCCGTTTCTGCTGATTCTGGCCGGTGGTATTGGCGTCTGGCTTTACTATCGCCGGCGCGAACAGCTCACGATCTCACCGCTCAGCGCCGAGGAGGAGACGCAACTCGCGGCCTTGCTCGACGACGATGCCGACGGCGGATGACGGCGACGGACCAGTCCCAATCGCAAACCGGAAATTTCTATGCGGCGCTTGAAGCGGCCTTTCCGGCCGAGCGCAGCCGCCCGGTCATCGAATCGGAAAACGGCGAACTGCTGACCTACGCCGATCTCGAGGACTGGGCCCATCGTCTGGCTCTGGCCCTCGAAGGTGCCGGCGCCTACCCCGGCGACCGGGTGGCGGTGCAGGTCGAAAAATCCCCGCTCGCGGTGGCGCTTTATCTCGCCTGCCTCAAGGCCGGGCTGATCTACCTGCCCCTCAATCCGGCCTACGGTGGCGCCGAGACCGCCCATGTGATTGCCGACGCCGGGCCTCGCCTGTTCATCTGCGGCTCGACGCGCGCGCCTGAAGCCGCGGCCCTGATGGGCACGGACGCGGCGGTCCTGACCCTCGATGACGACGGCGGCGGCAGCCTGGTCGAGGCTGCCTCCGCATCACACCCGCCGCATCGCACGGTGGATGTGAGCGGCGATCAGGTGGCGGCGCTGCTCTATACCTCGGGCACCACCGGCCGGCCCAAGGGGGCGATGATCACCCATGCCAATCTGGACAGCAATGCCCGGGCGCTGCACGCCTTGTGGGGGTTCGGCGCCGGCGACGTGCTGATCCACGCGCTGCCGATCTTTCATGTCCACGGGCTGTTCGTGGCCCTGCACTGCGTGCTGCTGAGCGGCGCCAGGGCCCTGTTTCTGCGCCGTTTCGACGCCGCCCGCGTGGTCCGGCTGTTTGCCCGCGCAACCGTGCTGATGGGGGTGCCGACCTTCTATGTCCGGCTGCTCGATGTGCCCGAACTCACGCCCGCGGCGTGCGCGCAGATGCGCCTGTTCGTCTCCGGCTCGGCGCCGCTGGCGGAGGAAACCTTCCGTGCCTTCGCGGCGCGATCCGGCCATGCCATCCTCGAGCGCTATGGCATGACCGAGGCCGGGATCATCGCCTCCAACCCGTTGCATGGGGCGCGCATCGCCGGCACCGTCGGCTTTCCGCTGCCCGGCGTTGAGGCGCGGGTGGTCGATGAGGCCGGCGAGGCGGTAGCCCCGGGGATCCCCGGCCAGCTTGAGATCCGCGGGCCCAATCTGTTCGCCGGCTACTGGCAGGCACCGGAAAAGACCCGCGCCGAATTTCGCAGCGACGGCTTTTTCCGCACCGGCGATCTGGCGACCCTGGACGAGACGGGGCGCATCACCATCCTCGGGCGCGCCCGCGAGCTGATCATCAGCGGCGGCTTCAACGTCTACCCGCGCGAGGTCGAGGCGGCGCTGGACGCGCTCCCCGGGGTGCGCGAAAGTGCCGTGCTCGGCCTGCCCGATCGCGAGTACGGCGAGGTGGTGGCGGCTGCCGTCGTGCCCGACTCAGCCGCGTCCGCGTTCACGCCCGGTGCCATCGAGGCGGCGCTGGCCACCCGCCTGGCCGGATACAAGCGGCCGCGCCGCATCGTCATGGTCGACGCACTGCCCCGCAACGCCATGGGCAAGGTGCAGAAACACCTGTTGCGCCGCTGCTTTGAAGGGCGATCCAAGGGGATGCGATGATATGGCCCGGACGGGGTTGTTTTCGGCCTTGTCGGCGGCGCCGCTTTGTTGCAAACCTGTGGCCGGCGCCGCCCCGCGCGGATGACATCGGGAGAGACTGTTGAATATGGCAAAGAATCCGCTCGACGCCTTCGGGACCTGGCTGGCCGAAGTGCCGGACGACTGGCCCGAGGCAGCCCTGCATTCGGCCCACCGGGAATTCATCGATGTGGTGGCGGTGATGGTGCCGGGCGCCGGCGAGGCGGCGACCCGCCATGTCTTCGCGGTGGTCCGGAACTGGGGTGACGGCCCCTGCACGGCGGTCGGGCGGACACAAACGCTGGCGCCGCCGTGGGCGGCGCTGGTCAACGGCACCGCCGGCCATGTGCTCGATTACGACGACAATTTCGATCCTCCCAAGGCTCATGCGACGACGGTGCTGGCGCCGGCCATCTTCGCCCTTGGCGAGGAGCTGTCCGCCTCCGGGCGGGCCTGTCTCGACGCCTATATCTGCGGGCTGCAGATCATGGGGCGCGTCGGCCAGGGGCTCAATCCGCCGCATCGCAACCGCGGCTGGCATGCCACCGCCACCATGGGCGCGATGGGCGCGACCGCGGCCTGCGCGCGGCTCCTGCGCCTCGATTCGAGCCGCGCCGCCACGGCGCTGTCGATTGCCACCAGCATGGCCGCCGGCTTCATGTCGCAGTTCGGGACCATGACCAAGCCCCTGCATGCGGGGCTCGCCGCCAAGGCCGGCATTTTGGCCGCCCGTCTGGCCGAGGCCGGGCTGACCGCCGGGCGCGAGACGCTCGACGGGCCGACCGGCATGACGCGGCTGATGGTCGGGCCCGACTTCGAACACTTGCGCGATGCGCTGACCAACCCCGAGCACGGCCAGACCATGCGTTTCGAGACCGAGCATGTCGGCGAGCCGCTGCTGATTCTCGAGCACGGCTTTCGGGTCAAGCGCTTTGCCAACTGCGGCAGTGCCCACCGGGCACTCGACGGGTTGCTGGCGCTCAAGGCCGAACACGGCTTTGATGCCGATACGGTCGAGCGCATCGAGGTGTTCGCGCCAGCCGTTCACCTGAACAACCTGATGTATCATGACCCGCAGGATCCGCTTCAGGCCAAGTTCTCGATGGAATACGCGCTCGCCGTCGCCCTGCTGGAAGACGACTGCCCGCTCTCGGCATTCACGCCGGAGGCGGTCCGGCGCCCGGAGGTGCGCGCACTTTATGAGCGCATCGTGCTGCACCCGGTGGACAAGCTGGAGGGCGAGTTCCCGACCCGCGTGGTGGTGCGCCTCTCGGACGGCCGGGCGCTGGAGACCACCGTCGCCATGCCGCTGGGCAGCAAGGCGGCGCCGTTCCCGGATTCCCAGTACTGGGCGAAATACGCCCAGTGCGTCGATGGCGTGCTGACGCCCGAGCAGGCCGAGCAGCTGCGTGAAGCGCTCGAGGCGTTTCCTCGGCTTTCATCGGTGGCCGAGATGACCCGGCATCTCGCCTGGGACCTGCCGGATGCGGCGTGATGGCGGGAAAGGAATAGAACAATGACAGAGCAGGAGACCGGCAGCCCGGCAGACGGGGCGTGCACCACCGCGCTGGTTCTGGCCGCCAGCCGCCAGGGCGCCCAGGATTCGGTCGCCCGGCTTCAGAACAAGTCGCACAAGTGCCTGGTCGAGATCGATGGCGTGGTGATGCTGGAGCGGGTCATCGATGCTCTGCTGGCCGCCGGCGGCATCACCCGCGTCTATGTCTCGATCGAAAGCGATGATCTCTTGCGCTCGGTCCCCAAGGTGGCCGAATGGATGGATGCGGGCGTGGTCATCGGCCTGCGCAACAAGGGCAATCTGGCCGACAGCGTGCTGGCGGCGGCGGCCGAAATTCCCGAGCCGTACCCGCTGCTGGTCACCACCGGCGATAATGTCCTGCACACGCCCGAGCTGATCCGCGACTTTCTCGACCAGGCGGCGGCATGCGACGGCGACGTGGCGGTGGCGTTCACCGACGCCGAGATCGTGCGCCGCGATTTCCCGGAGGTCGGCCTGGCCTACCACATGCTGAAAGATGGCGGCTTTTCGGCCTGCAACCTCTACCTTCTGCGCCGCGCCCGGGCGCTCAACGCCGTGCGGGTGTTCGAGAGCGGCGGCCAGTTCGGCAAGCGCCATTTCCGCATTCTCAAATCCTGCGGGCTGACGCCGTTTCTTCTCTACAAGCTCAGGCTCGCCACCCTCGACGGTCTGATGCAGCGCATCGGCCGCAATCTCGGGGTGACTACGGACACCATCATGCTGCCCTATTCCTTCGGGCCCATCGACGTGGATAATCCGCAGTTCTTCGCGATCGCCGAAGAGGCGCTGAGGCGCCGCCGCCAATCCGCCTGATCACCGCAGGCTCGTCGACATTTCCATGGTGTTCGATCGACGCCCGATACTTCTGGGGCGCAGGGCTCAGCGGGCGATCCTGGCCATCAGGGCAAGCAATGCGCCGATATCTCCGGAGCCCTCCTCGCCGCGGTATTCGCGATAAAGGGTATCGACATTGACTGCGATACGTTCGGCATCGCCCCAGGCGGCATAGTCGCCAAGCGCAATGTCGCGGGCCGCCTCTTCGACGCTCATCCCGGCGTCGAAGCGTTTGCGGGCTTCCGCATCGATATAGGTCAGGTAATCGCGCACCGCAGCGACGCCTTTTTTGTCGGTGATCGGGCCGTGACCGGGGACGATGGCCTCGAGGTCCATGTCGATGATCAGATCGCACGCCCGGATCCAGTTGGCGACCGGGCCCTGCCACATGATCGGCGTGCCGTTGATGAACAGGATGTCACCGGTGAACACCACCCGGTCCTCGGGCACATGCACCAGAACGTCGCCGCGGGTATGCGCCGGCCCGACCTCGATCAGATGCACCTCCTTGTCCCCGACCTTGAGATCGAGGCGGCCGTCGAACGTGCGGGTCGGTAGTGTCGGCGGGATGCCCTCGAAGTCGAAGGCCCCGAAACAGGCGATCAGATAGTCGCCGAGCTCGCCCATCTGCGGCGCCTGGCGCATCAGGGCGGCGAACTGCTCGGGCAGGAACTCGCCCATTTCCGCCGCGCCCTCGCGCGAGGCGATGATCTCGGCGCCCTCGACCAGCCGGTTGCCGAAGGTATGATCGCCATTGGCGTGGGTGTTGACCAGAACGTCGATGTTGGCGGCCGTCGCCACCGCGCGCCGCATCTCGTCCAGCATGTCGCGTGTGAGGTGCTCGTCGAACAGGGTATCGACCAGCAGCGTCTCGTCGCCGTCGACGATCAGGCCGGCATTGCTCCATCCCCACGACCCGTCGGGCTGAAGATAGGCGTAGATGCCGTTGCCAAGATCGTGAAGTCCGCGACTGTAAGCCCACCGTGTCATGATTCCGTGCTCTCCCTGGCTCAAGGGGGCCCGCGATCGAGCCCCGGGACCCTATCATAATTCAGCAGACTCATATTTTCGCAAGGATATCGTTTCCGACATATACGCATGCCACAGTGAATGGCGCCGACGGAACCGGCCAGACGCGCCTGTTCGGGTATCCGCTTCGTCACAGCACTTGCCTGCGGGCATCGCTGCGTCCGATGCGCCGTTTTGCGCGGCCCGCCACGGTTGCAAGGCCGACGGCATCGCTTGAAGATGGTTTGAACTTGGCCTAGTTGTTGCCTGCGGCCTGCATCTGGAGGAAGCCGATGTTGGCGAGCTTGTCCCGGAACAGCGCGTCGTACCGCTTGAAGTCGTTGACCCGCCAGTTGAAGAAATAGCCGCCGATCCGTTCGGCCTTGTCCAGCTTGGCTTCCAGACCGGCATTTGCGAACTCCCTGAGGTGGTCGAGCACGGCCGCATCGCCCTTGGAGAACACCGATGCCCCCCACGCATAGATCTGCGAGACCTTGATTTCTTTTCGCCCGGCAAGGCGAATGGCGCGTGGACTGTTGATGAAGCGGCGCGCATTGAATTCCAGAAGTCCGGCGACATTGTCGGCGGTAAACGCCCGATTGAGGATGTCGGGCGCACCCAGCGTCCCGTCGAACAGGCCATAGAGCACCAGCGGGTCGGGCCAGACCTTGAACAGGATACGCTCGCGAATGTCGTTGAGCGACAGCGGCACACCCTCGACGGTGAATTTCTTCTCCGCCCAGGCGGCCGGTTTGCGCCGGCTTCCCATCCGCAAGCTCTTGATCCGCTTGATCGGATAGGCGTCGGCAATCGCCGCGTAGACGCCGGCATTGTAAAAGTTGAGCCAATAGGCCAGCTGCTCGTCACGCGGCAGGCGGGTCACCTCGACCTTCTGAAGGCGGCGCAGATAGAAATGCAGGGCCTTCTTGTGCTTGTCCCGGAGCAGGCTGTAGGCGACACGATTGGCCTGAACGGACTCACCGCCGCCGCGTTTGCCCTTCAGACGCGATCCGGTCTGCGGCAGGCGCCTTTGGCCGACGCCGCCTTCTTTGGTGGTGTCGGTCACGTGAACCGTGCCGATCAACAGCCGGTTCCAGATCGTGTGATCAACGGTGCGCATGGTTGCCTCGTCATGGCGGAACCAGCGCTGCCAGTCGATCTCGTCAGTTGCTGCCTGTGCCGGGGCGACTGCGAAAACCGCGATCAGCAACGGCGAGACAAACAGCAACAAAGCCCTGACCGCATCCCTTGTTCTTCTCGATGACATGACCCCAGATGCCTCCTTGATATGAACCTGAATCACTTTGGCAATCAGCTTTGCGGACAAGATGCGCTCCCCGGGAGGCCTGCTGTGCAGGGCCGACCAATGCACCCGCGAGTCGCGAGTCGATGACCGCGATATCCCGCATGGCTACAATAACAGGTAATGTGGATTATCGAAGCCTGTTCACGTAAAGTTTAGCGGATTTGCCTCCCGGGGAACCAAGTTTCCACTATGCTGTTGGCAAAACGCGCGGATATCGGGCGAGCGCACCGGTGGCGGCAGGGAACAACAGGACACGGACAGATCAATGCGTCGGCATCCGTTCATAACGATTGTGATTGTTCTGGTGCTCGTTGGCGCCGGGCTGACGGCCTTGAAGATCAGGGACCGTCAGGCCCAGACCCCGGGGATGGCCATGCCGCCGGTCTCGGTCGTCGTGGCGCCAGTGCGCCGGGCTCTGTTCGCCGATCAGATCGAGGCCCTGGGCACGGCGCGGGCGAATGAATCAGTGGCGATCACCGCCAAGGTGACCGAAACCGTGCGCAAGATCAATTTCTCGGACGGCATGTTCGTGCAAAAAGGCGACATCCTGGTGGAGCTCACCAACGCCGCCGAAAGCGCCGAACTGGCCGAATATCAGGCCGGTCTGTCGGAAGCCAAGAAGCAGTACGAACGCCTGGTCGGCCTGGTGGCGCGGGGCAATGCCGCGCAGTCGGTTCTGGACGAGCAGATCGCCGAGGTCGAGACCGCCGAGGCGCGGATCAACCAGACCCTGGCGCGGCTTTCCGATCGCCTGATCCGGGCGCCGTTCAGCGGCATCCTCGGCTTTCGCAACGTCAGCCCGGGCACCCTGGTAACCCCGACGACGGTGATCACGACGCTTGACGACATCAGCATCATCAAGCTCGATTTTGCCATACCCGAGCGCTTCCTGACCGACCTGAAGCCGGGCCTCGAGGTCACTGCAACCAGCGTCGCCTATCCGGGCCGAGCGTTTTCCGGCAAGGTGACGACGATCGGCTCGCGGGTCGATCCGGTCACCCGGGCGATTGCGGTGCGGGCCGAGATCCCCAACCAGGACAATCTGTTGCGGCCCGGCATGCTGATGAATGTGACGTTGATCAGCCGCCAGACCGAGGCCCTGATGGTGCCGGAAAGCGCGCTGGTGCCGGTTCAGAACCGCCAGTACGTCTATGTCGTCGATGATGCCAGTCAGGCCCGGCGCCGTCAGGTCACCATCGGTCGGCGCCGGCCCGGCGGGGTCGAAATCGTCGATGGTCTGAGCGAAGGCGAGTGGGTGGTGGTCGAAGGCATGTTGCGGCTGCGACCCGGCGTGCGGGTCAACGTCGTTGAGCGCCGCAGTTCGGCGATCAGCGAGCGCACCGGCATGACCGCGCCCGGCGACGCCGGCTGAGCGGCGGGCACGGGGTCAGGGGGGACGCCATGGTTCTTTCCGATGTTTCGGTCAAGCGGCCGGTCTTTGCGACGGTGATCAGCCTGCTGCTGCTGGCCTTCGGCATTCTCTCCTACCGCCAGCTTCCGTTGCGCGAATACCCCGATATCAGCGCCCCCGTGGTGACCGTGCAAACCCGCTATCCGGGCGCCTCGGCCGATATCATCGAGACCGAGGTCACCGAACTGATCGAGGACCAGATCAGCGGCATCGAAGGGATCCGGACTGTCGAGTCCTCGAGCCGCGAGGGCATCTCCAACGTGGTCATCGAATTCTATCTCGACCGCGACATCGACGCCGCCGCCAACGACGTGCGCGAGCGCGTGTCCAGGATCACCGCCAACCTGCCCGACGAAGCCGATCCGCCGGAGATCTTCAAGGCCGACGCCGATGCCTCGGCGATCATGTGGTACAACCTGTCCAGCCCGCGCATGAACGAGATGGAGCTGACCGACTACGCCGAGCGCTTCCTGGTCGATGAGCTGACAACGGTCAATGGCGTGGCCCGGATCTGGATCGGCGGCGCACGCCGCTTCGCCATGCGCATCTGGCTCGATCGCCGGGCGATGGCGGCGCGCGGGCTGACGGTTCAGGACATCGAGGCCAAGCTGCGCTCGGAAAACGTCGAGCTGCCGGCCGGGCGTATTGAATCCGTCGATCGCGAATTCACGGTGCGGATCGAACGCTCTTACCGGCGTCCCCAGGACTTCGCCAATCTGGTGCTGGCCCGGGGTGCCGACGGCCATCTCGTGCGGCTTGGCGAGGTCGCCCGGGTCGAACTGGGGCCCGAAGATGATCGCACCGAATTCCTCGGCAACGGCGAGGCCCTGGTCGGGCTCGGCATTGTCAAGCAGTCGACGGCGAACACGCTGGAGGTGGCGCGCGGCGTCAAGGCCAAGATCGCCAAGCTCCGGGAGTTTCTGCCGAACGACGTGTTCATTCACGAAAGCAGCGATCATTCGGTGTTCATCGAGGCGGCCATTCGTCAGGTCTACCGCACCCTGGCGATTGCCCTCGGCCTGGTGATCCTCATCATCTATCTGTTTCTCGGGAATATGCGGGCGACGCTGGTGCCCGCGGTCGTTGTGCCGGTCTGTCTGACCGCGTCGTTCATCGTGCTTGCCGCCTTCGGCTATACCGTCAATCTGATGACCCTTCTGGCGCTGGTGCTGGCCATCGGCCTGGTCGTCGATGACTCGATTGTCGTGCTGGAAAACATCTATCGCCGGGTGGAAATGGGCGAGCCGGCGCTGCTGGCATCCTACCGCGGCGCCCGCCAGGTGGCGTTTGCGGTGATCTCGACGACGGCCGTGCTGGTGGCGGTGTTCGTACCCATTGCCTTTCTCGGCGGCAACATCGGCCGGATGTTTGCGGAACTGGCGGTAGCGATCGCCGGGGCGGTGGTGTTTTCCAGCATCCTCGCCCTGTCGCTCTCACCGATGATGTGCTCGAAGCTGCTGCGCCGGCGCGCCCGGCGCGGCCGGCTCAGCGCCACGACCGACCGGCTGTTTTCGCGCTTGAGCGCGGCCTATCGCGAGGCCCTGAGCAAGACCCTGCCGCACCCGATGCTGACGGGGGCGGTGCTGGTTGGCATTGTGGTGGCAATCGGGGCGTTGATGCGGGTGCTGCCGGCCGAATTCGTGCCCGAAGAGGACCGCGGCATTTTCTTCGTCTTTGTCGAGACACCGGAAGGCTCGAGCTTCGAGGCCACGCAGCGTCAGATGCGGCTGTTTGAAGCGCCGCTGATGAAGCTGGTGGAGGACGGCAAGGCGACCCGCGTGATGGCCCGCATTCCCGGCTTCGGCAGCAGCGACGAAGTCAATCGCGGCATCTTCATCGTCGTCATGGTGCCCTGGGACCAGCGCCAGGAATCCACCCAGGAAATCATGAGCGATCTGTTCAAGAAGTTCATGGTGATGCCGGGCGGGCGCGCGTTTCCGGTGATGCGCCAGGGATTTGGCCGGCACATGTCGAAACCGGTGGAATTCGTTATCGGCGGCAGCAGCTATGAGGAGCTGACCCGCTGGCGCGACATCATTCTGGCAGAAGCCGCCACGAACCCCGGGCTGCTGGGCGTCAGCGCGGATTACAAGGAAACCAAGCCGCAGCTGCAGGTCACCATCGACCGCGATCGGGCCGCCGATCTCGGCGTGTCGATCCGCAATATCGGGCTCACGCTCGAGACCATGATGAATTCGCGCCGGGTCACCACCTTCAACGACCGCGGCGAGGAATATGATGTGGTCCTGCAGAGTGCCGACGCTGACCGGCGCACGCCGGACGATCTGTCCAACATCTATGTCCGTTCCGAGACCACCGGGCGGCTTATCCCGCTGGCCAATCTGGTGACCTTCAGGAATCTGGCGGACGCCGGCACGCTCAACCGCTTCAACCGGATGCGGGCGATCACCATCGAGGCCAATCTGGCGCCCGGCTATGCGCTCGGCGATGCCCTCGATTTCCTCGAAAACATCGTGCGCACCAAGCTGCCCGACGACGTGCGCATCGACTACAAGGGCCAGTCCCGGGAATTCCGGGATTCCAGCCGCTCGCTCTATTTCGTTTTCGCGCTGGCGCTTCTCGTGGTGTTTCTGGTGCTGGCCGCCCAGTTCGAAAGTTTCATCCATCCCATCGTCATCATGCTGACCGTGCCGCTGGCGGTGGCCGGTGCCCTTTACGGGCTGTTCCTGACCGACGGCACGCTCAACGTCTACAGCCAGATCGGCATCATCATGCTGGTCGGCATCGCCGCCAAGAACGGGATTCTGATCGTCGAATTCGCCAATCAGCTGCGCGATGCCGGCCGCTCGATCACCGATGCCATTCTCGAAGCCGCCCGCATCCGTCTGCGCCCGGTGCTGATGACGGCAGTGTCCACGATGATGGGGGCGGTGCCCCTGATGCTGGCCCGCGGCCCCGGTGCCGCCAGCCTGCAGACCGTGGGTGTGGTGGTGTTTGCCGGCGTCTCCTTCGCCACTCTCTTGACCCTGTTCGTGGTGCCCGTCTTCTACCGCCTGCTGGCCCCCTATACCCGGGCGCCCGGTGCGGTGGCTCAGGAACTCGACGAACTGCTGAAGCGGGAGCCAGCCGAATAGGGCGGCTCAGCGCGCCGCGGCGCAGACCTCGGCCGGGATTTCGCGGATGCGGTGCGGGTGCGCGTAGACGGTCGCCCGCTGGCCGCGCACGAAGCCGCACAGGGTAACGCCGAACTTGTCCGCCACCGCGATGGCCAGCGAGGTCGGCGCGCTGACCGCGGCGACGATCTCGAGCCCGGCACGCACCGCCTTGGTCACCATCTCGAGGCTCAGCCGGCTCGACAGCACGACGCCGTGCCCGGCCAGCGGCAGGCCCGAAAGCAGGGCCTTGCCGATCACCTTGTCGAGCGCATTGTGGCGGCCCAGGTCCTCGGCGCTGGCGAGGATGCCGCCATCGGCCCCGAAGATGGCTGCCGCATGGGCGCCGCCGGTTTCCATGAACACCGCCTGGCGCTCGCGCATTGCCTCCATGAGGGCGGCAAACCCGCGGGCGTCGAGCCGCAGGGTATCGGGCACCGGCTCGAGCCCGAAGATGTTGCTGTCCAGCACCTCGCGGCTGCCGCAGATGCCGCATGAACTGGTCATCACGACATTGCGCCGGCGGGCGTTCACCTGCTCGGGCGCATGCAGCTCGATGCGCACCACGCCGGGCGTGTCCGGGCACAGCGCCATGGTCTTGATGTCATCGAGGCCGGCAATCAGCCCTTCGGTGAAGGCGAAGCCGGCGGCCAGCGCCAGGGCTTCGGGCTCATGCGTATCGGTGAGCACGCCCTCTTCACGGGTAAAGCCGGTGGCCTCGCCGAGGTCTTCGGTGGGCGTCCACATCAGCGTATAGGTGCCGACGCCGGCGATATCGAGGGTCAGGGCATCTTCCTCGACCACCCGCGTCTCTTCGATCACCGGCGCCGCACCCGGCGCGGCCAGATGCACGGCGCGCACCGCATGCACGCCGTAGGGGGGAAGGGCGTCGCTGTTGTCCTGTTTTCGATCCATGAGCCGCATTGCCTCTGCGACCCAGTATAGCAGGCCTTGGCGCTCTACGAGCCTCCGCCGGTTTGCGTCAGCGGACCAGGCCGTCGCTGATGTCGAGAATCGGCTCGAACACGCCGGCCTTGAACATCAGCACCCGGAAGGCGAAATAGCCGACCAGCTCGGCCACCGCCACCGTCCACAGCATCGCCGGTCCGGGCGCCACCAGAAGCAGCGCCAGCACCGGGACCACCATGCCGATCCCGAACACCAGCGAGATGAAGGGCCGGGCATAAAGCGTCCTGAGCAGCAGCTCGACCGACTGATGGCCGCCCTTGGAATTGTAGTTGGCGCCATGCAGGACGCCCACAACGACGCCGAAAGCCAGCGCGAGAAGGCCGAGATTGACCTTGACGAGGAGTGCGATGACACCCTCGCCGCCGGCGCCCCAGCCGCTGGCGATCAGGGCGGCGGCCACAGCCGTGCTGGCAAGCGGTGCGTACGCCAGCCCGGCAACCGGCATCAGCCCGTTGCTCCACAAGGCAATGGCGGAAGAATGCGACATGGCAAGCCCCTGATAGGTGACCACCACCAGCGCGGCCAGGCCGGCGATTGCCGCAATCAGGGTTGAGATCGCACCGGCAAAGCCAGCGCTTTCAATGCCCAGCGCGCCAAGAACGGCTGGAACGATGCCATAGACCTGATCGAGTACATGGATGGTACCGAAGCCGATGAACAGGACGATGGCGATCAGTCCGCGGCTGACCCACGAGCGGTCGGGCCGCAGAATCGCCCGCCACGACTTGGCCGGCACGCCCATGTGCGAGAGATGGAAATAGGTCTTGCCGATGCCGGTCACCAGAAGCCCGAGAATCATGCCGGGCACGAATCCGATGAGCATCGATACGATAAACAGGCCGGCGCCGGTCTCGCCGCAGAAGAAAGCGGCGGCCATCGGCGTGTCCCAATAGCGCTGAAACCGGTATCCCAGCTTGAGGGTGCCGCCCGTGATCCCGATCTGTTGCGGTTTCATGAGATGTTGAACTCCTTATCCCTCATGTCGACGGACATGGCTGGTCAGTCGATGTAATAGACCTTCGGTCTGGTGTTTTTCTGCGGCAGCGGCTGGCGTCCGCCACGCTCGCGGATCAGCCGGCGGGCCTTGCTGTCGGGATCGTCGAGATCGCCGAAGATGCGGGCATCCGTCGGACAGGTCGCCACGCAGGCAGGATCGAGACCGGCGCTGACGCGCTCCGAGCAGAAGTCGCATTTGACCATGGTACCGGCGATGAACCGCTCATACCCCTGCTCTTCGAACGGGGTCAGCGATCCGTCGTGGAACAGACCGTCTTTCAAGAGCTCGGGCTCCATCAGCGAGCGCTGGTCATAGGGGCACGCCACCGCGCAGGACGCACAGCCGATGCATTTTTCGGCATCGACCATGACGATCCCGTCGTCGCGGGTATACGTCGCCCCGCTGGGACAGACCCGCTCGCAGGGCGCGTCTTCGCAGTGGTTGCAGATGGTCGGGATATAGACGCGGGTGACGTTGGGATAGGTGCCCACCTCGGCACTCAGCGTCTTGGTGAAGAAAATCCCGTCGGGGAGAGAATTCTCCTGCTTGCAAGCAACCGTGCACGCATTGCAGCCGATGCAGCGGCGCAAATCGAACACCATGCCCCAACTGGTCATTGTGATGCCTGCCTTTCTGCCAGCTTGTAAACGGTTCCTTCGCCCTTGAGCACGTCGGGAATCTTATCGAGCTTGGTGATCTTCACCCGACACACGGATTCGCACTGCGCCGAGCAGGCATCCGTATGCTCGAGATTGGCCGGCAGCATGTCGTTGAAATGGCCGCCGCCGTAGGGCACGCCCTTGTGCTGCGACATCATCCGTGAGAGCGAATTGGACACGCCCACGGTTTCCGGGTGAATCCCCTGGGTCAGCCCGAGGCGCCCGTAGATCTTGCCATAGGGCGATTCGAGCAGCACCAGATCGCCATCTTCGAGACCCTTCTTGGCGGCGGTCTCGGGATTGAGCTGGATCGCCGTATGAACCGGATCGCGGTAGACGATGTCCTTGATCCACGGGTTGCTGACCGATTCGCCGAAATTGAGCTGAATGTCCTTGTACGTGATGGCGTAGAGGTCGTATTCCGCAGGTTCCGTGTGAACCGGCTCGAGCACCGGGGTGGGCAGCGGCTGGTAATCGTCCCAATGCCATTCGTGGCGGATCGGCACCTGGGCCTTTTCCATGTTTTCCCTGAGCCGGTCGCGCTCGCGGACGATGTCCTCGATATAGAAGTGCAGGCGCAGGCCTTCCCATGGTCGGTACCACTTGTCGGGCCGGCGCGGGGTCACCGCATGGCCGTGTTCGGTGTACCAGTCGAGATCCTTGCCATTCCACAGCAGCCCCTTCCTGCGGGCGATCTCCTTGTCCGAGTGCTTCTCGGAGCGCTCCAGCTTCAGGTTCGGATTGGTGTCAAACCCGTTGACCAGATTGAGCACGTCGTTCCAGATCTCGAGGACGCCGAGGCGTTCCGAGATCTCGTTGAAGATCTCCTCTTCCGACTTGGTGTCGTAGAGCGGCTCGGTGACCGGCTGGCGCAGGCACATGCCTTCGGTATGCGGCGGCTCGATCATCGTCATGTTCCACGATTCCAGCGCGTCGTGGCCGGGCAGGATGATATCGGCCCAGGCGTTGGTCTCGTTGGGAATGATGTCGATGGCGACGATGAAGCGCATCGAGCGCATGATCTCGAACCATTTTTCGCGGTTGCCCGGCAGGCTCCACAGCGGGTTCGAGTGGCACAGCAGCATCACGTCGGGCTTGAAGTCGAGATTGTATTTCTCGGGGTTGTTCCAGACCTCGACGTTCAGATGCCCGGGATCGACGCCGATCGGGAAATAGCTTTGCAGATGCATCTGGTCGGGCGGGAAGGAAAAGCCGGGATGCGGACCCAGCTGATGCGGCGTGCCCAGAATCTGCCCGTTCTCGCCTTCCTGAATGTGGCCGTTATCCACCGACTGGTCATCCAGTGTGGCGCCAACGTGTCCGCCCGGCGCATCGATGCCGCCGACCAGGAAATTCACCAGCTTGAAGGCGTGGTTGGACTGGGTGCTGTATTTGTGGGCATGCGCGCCGCGGTAATAATTGTAGGCCGCCGGCCTGAGCGGCAACTCGCGTCCCTCGATGGTGATGGTGGCGCCGATCTCGGCGGCCTCGGCAAATTCGCGGGCGATGCGGCGAATGGTCTCGGCCGGCACCGTGGTGATCTCCGACATCTGCTCCGGCGTGCAATCCTCCAGGATATCCTTGAACACTTGGAAGGCCGGCCGGCAGGCAACACCCTCGACCTCGTAGCGGCCCTCGAGCGCGAAGTCCTTGATGGTCGGATCGTCCCACAATTTGGCGCAATCGTCGCCGGCGTCCCAGACATAGACCTTGCCGTCCGAATTGCGCACGAAATAGCCGTCGGGGCCGACCAGATAAGGGGCGTTGGTGTCTTTCTTGAGGAACTTTTCGTCATAGAGCTTTTCGCTGACCAGCACATGACACAGCCCCAGTGCGAAATGGCGGTCGGTGGCCGGCTTGATCGGGATCCATTCCTCGGCCTTGGCGGCGCCGATGGACAGGCGCGGCTCCACCACCACCACCTTCATGCCGCGCTCAACGCGGGCGTTGGCGACGTGATAGGCCTGGGCGGCGGTGTGCAGATGCGAGGAGAACCCGTCGCCCGAGCCGTTGTTGATCCAGTACTTGCAGTAATTGACATCGTTGGCGGCGGCGAAGGTGGAATGGATGAAGCCATTCATCGGATGGTAGCCGCCGCCGCAGAAACTGCCGGCGGTGGAGAAATAGTTCGAATTGCCGACAACCAGCGGCCAGGCCCACAGGTACAGCTTCTGGAAGTCGGCGATCGAGGGCAGCAGCTTGCGCGGGTCCTCGTCGATCGATTTCTTGAGCTCGCGGGCCACTGTGTCCAGCGCCTCGTCCCAGGAAATCGGCTCCCACTTGGGGTCGATACCCGGGCCCTTTTCCGGATTGGTGCGGCGCAGGGGCGTCTTGAAGCGGTTGGGGTCGTAGTGGCGCATGATCGCCACATTGCCCTTGGGGCACAGCTTGCCCTGGTTCGACGGGTTGGTCGGATCGCCTTCGATCTTGTTGACCACACCGTCTTCGGTGACATGAATGATGGTGCCGCAGGAATGCAGGCACATCTTGCAGGTGGAGCGGATCCACCGCCCCGGTTTCATCGAGTTCTGTACGGCTTCAGGCTTATTCATGACCGGCCCTCCTGTTGCAGTTCGCTGACCCGGCTCCAGACCGTTTCAGCCAGTGGATCGGGCTGCTGCGGGCACACCCGCGGCGGAAAGGTGCCGGCCTCGAACCTCTGGCTGTAGGCGAAATAGGTCATGATGTCGTTGGCCCAATTGTAGGGGATATTGGCCAACGGATCGACTTCCGAAACGGTGATGCAGTCCACCGCTTGCTCGACGCCGCGCGAACATTCGAGCGACATCTCGTCGGCGCGTCCTGAAGACTTTCTTCGCGTTCGCGCGCCGTCACTGTGATTTCTTTGATGCCGAGCACATCCTCCTCCCCGGCTTGGCCCTCCTGTGCGATCGCCGGCACCGAAAGCCCGGCTGAAACACTGGCCAAAATCACCCATGTGGCAGCCCATATCGCGGATAGCTCGCGTAACGGGCCCCCGGCCTCCGTTCAAAACACATGTCTGCCCTCCCAGTTTTTGTATTGTTTGCCCGGATCGGGCATTACGCAACTTTTAACGTAAAAATACCCCGTAAAATCCCACATATGAAAAATTAATATGCATGAATTGTCAAATTTTTTGCAGGAAAATTGCCCGGGCGGTATCTAAGCTCGCTGCTGGATCGAAGCATGTGCCCCGGCGATGCCGGGGGCACGGATGTGCGGCCGCGGTGCCCGGGCCTGTGACGACGGGCTTGGCGTCGCCGCACCGATGATGGCACACTTGGGCTTACAGCGGCGTGATCCAAGCGGGAAGGACGGTCGAAATGATGTCGAGCAGTAAGATTGAACGATTGAGAGCTTCCGGTCCCCGGTCGAAGCCGGAAACACCGGATCTGGACCGGCACTGGCATCTGGCCCAGAACGACCACGAGATCGCCTTGACCGAGCTGGAATATTCCCTGATTCGCACGGTTGAGGCGTTCAACCGCTGGCAAAGCGAGTGCCTGGCGGCGGCCTCCGGCAAGGCGCTGAGCGGCGGCGACAATGTCGTCCTTCATGTCATTCGCATGAACGATCGCCCCAAGAGCGTGACTGAGATCGCCCGGCTGACCAATCGTGACGACATCTCGAACGTCCAGTACACGATTCGCAAGTTGATGAAAGCCGGTCTGGTGGAAAAGATCGCTTCGCATCGCCGGCGGCGCGGTACCTCCTACCGGGTCACCGCCGAGGGTCGCGACGTGACCGATCGCTATGCCCGGCTGCGGGTCGAGCTGTTGTGCAAGCTCACCGGCACCATCAAGGATGTCGAGACCTATCTGGAAAACGGCAGCCGGGTGCTCGATCTGATGTCCGGCATTTACGATCAGGCGGCCCGGGTTGCGGCCACGCACCGCCCGCCGGTCGACGATGAGGCCGAACCCAGGCCCCATGCCGTGTCCGAATCGGCCGATCCATGAACACGGCCAGCGCAAATCGGGTCGGGTAATGCGTCTGACCCGCAGGGCCTTCGCCATTAGCGCCGGCGCCGGGCTGGCGACGATGGCCGGCGCCGCCGGACATGGCCTGCTGGCGAGCGCGGTGGCGCCTCCGGCCAAGGCTGAATACCGGACCCTGAGCCCGGCCGAGGCGGCAACACTCGAGGGACTGGCCGAGGCCCTGGTCCCCGGTGCGCGAGACGCCGGAGTTGCCCGCTTCATCGATGATCAGCTCTCGGTGCCGGCTGAAAAATGCGCACTGATTGTCAGATACCTGGGCGTGGCCCTGCCGTTTGCCCGATTCTACAAAGATGCGGCCCACGCCGCAGACGCCGCCGCGACCAACATGTTCGGGGGGACGGTCGAGGCGCTTGGGCCCGAGCAGATGAACGCGCTGGTGGCGGCAATTGCCGCGGGTAAGGTGGATGACTGGTCGGGCCCGGCGCCACAACTTTTTCACTTCGTCCTGCGCAGCGACGGCATTGATGTGGTCTACGGCACACGGGCCGGCTTCGATCGCCTGGACATCCCCTACATGGCCCATATCGTGCCGCCCAGCGACTGGTGATCATGGCCGGCGACGGTCACAGGGAACAGCGTGAAGCGGTCGATGTCGTGATTGTCGGCTCGGGCGCCGCAGGCAGCGTGCTGGCCGCCAGGCTGGCCGGCGCCGGCAAACGCGTGGTCATTCTCGAAGCCGGCCCCGAGCGCCGCATGAAGGATCTGATCAGCTCGCAGATCTGGGCGCGTCGCCTCAAATGGGGCGGGCCGCCGGTCATCGAAAAAGGCGCCCAGCCGATCGGCCACGCGTTCAATGCCGGCTGGGGCACCGGCGGCGCGGCGCTTCATCATTACGGGGTGTGGCTGCGCCTTCACCCGGAAGACTTCGAGGTCAGGAGCCGCTTTGACCGCGGCCTCGACTGGCCAATCGATTATGACCAGCTGCGCCCCTATTATGACCGCATCCAGGCGGAAGTCGGGATCAGCGGCGATGCGGAGGCCGAGATCTGGCGCCCGCCCGGCGCCCCCTATCCGATGGGGCCGGTGCCGCGCTTTGCGCAGGGCAGGGTTCTGGCCCGCGGCTTCGCGGCCGAAGGCCTGCGGGTGGCGCCGGTGCCCCTGGCGCTGAACACGCAAGTCTACAAGGACCGCCCGGCCTGCCTGTGGGACGGCTGGTGCGATGCCGGTTGCCCGATCGGGGCGCTCGGCAATCCGCTGGCGATCTACCTGCCTCAGGCTCTGGCTGCCGGCGCCGAAATCCGCCACCGGGCAATGGTTACCCGGGTGCTCACCGATAAGAAAGGCGAGCGCGCCCGCGGCGTTGAATATGTGGATAGCGACGGTGTGCGCCGCGTCCAGCCGGCAAGCGTGGTTGTTCTTGCCGCCTTTGCGGTTCAAACCCCGCGTATTCTGCTCAATTCGGCTTCTCCCCGGCATCCGCGCGGGCTGGCCAATTCCAGCGGTCTTGTCGGCGCCTATGTGATGACCCACCCGGCCGGCGGCATCAACGGCCTGTTCGACGAAGACACCGAATGTTTCTACGGCGCGAGCGGGGGGCAACTGGTCTGCCAGGACGGCTATGTCAAGGACAGCCATGGCAAGGAGGCTTTCGGCAGCTATCAGTGGCTCGCCGCTCAGGCCGTCAAGCCCAATGATCTGCTGGGCTTTGCCGTTGGCCGCCCGGATGTCTACGGCCCGGCGCTGGACGACTTGATGACGCGGGCGCGGCGCGGCTTTGCCTCCATGACCTCGGTCAGCGAGGACCTGCCGGTGCGCGCCAACCGGGTTCGGCTGAGTACGAAAAAGGATGAGTTTGGCCTGCCGCTGGCCGAAGTCGTTCACAATACGGCACCCGAATCGCTGGCGCTGTGGCGCCGCACTTTGGCCGAGGGCAAACGTGTATTCAAGGCGGCCGGCGCCAAACAGGTATGGACCGGGCCGATCGCCCCGATGCACATCATCGGCGGCACCATCATGGGGAAAGACCCCGAAACCTCGGTTACCGACAGCTATGGCCGGGCCCATGATCTTGCCAATCTGTTCCTTGCCGGGACCGGGCTGTTTCCGACCAGCGGCGGGGTCAACCCGACCTTTACCGTCCATGCGTTGGCCCTGCGCACGGCCGAACATATGATCGAACACTGGGGAACGTTAACGCTCTGATCGAATCGCCATACCGGTGCAAACCATAAGACCAACTGGGGGGACCACGACACATGCATGAAATCGCGATCATCGGCGCCGGCCAGGCCGGGCTGGAGCTGGCGCTGGGGCTGATTGAGGCCGGCCAGCAGGTGACTTTGGTGTCCAACCGCTCGGCCGACGAGATCCGCTCGGGCCGGGTGCTGACCAGCCAGTGCATGTTCCACACTGCGCTCCAGCACGAGCGCGATCACGGCCTCAATTTCTGGGAGGAGGAGACGCCCAAGCTGCTCGGCATGAGCGTGACCATCGGCGACGGCGAGGGCGGCGAGGCCATCGACTGGACCGTGCGCATGGCGCATTACGCCCAGTCCACCGATCAGCGCCTCAAGATGGCGGGCTGGCTGGACACCTATGTGAAACGCGGCGGCACGCTGGCGATCCGCGAGGCCGATATCCCGGATCTTGAGGCCCTGGCAGGGGACCATGATCTGGTGATCGTCGCCTCCGGCAAGGGCGAGATCGGCCGCCTGTTTCCCCGCGATGACGCGCGCAGCCCGTTCGATCAGCCGATGCGTGCGCTGGCGATGATCTATGTGAAAGGCATGCTGCCGCGCAAGGATTTCGATTCGGTCAGCATAAACATCGCGCCGGGCATCGGTGAATATGTGACCTTTCCGGCGCTCACCACCTCGGGGCGCTGTGACATCATGACATTCGAGGCGATCCCCGGCGGCCCGCTGGATCAGTGGCCGAAGCCATTGTCGCCACAGGATCATCTCGAGATGGCGATCCGCATGGTCGAGGACTTCTTTCCCTGGGAGGCCTGGCGCTGTGCCGATCTGGTGCCGACGGACGCAAATTGCACCCTGGTCGGCCGCTTTGCGCCGGTGGTGCGCAGGCCGGTGGCGAAGCTGCCGTCGGGCGCCGCGGTTCTGGGGCTGGCGGATACGGTCTGTCTGAACGATCCGATTGCCGGGCAGGGCTCGAACAATGCCGCGCGTGGCGCCGAGATCTATCTGCGGCGCATTCTCGATCACCCTGAGGGTGCCGCCTTCGATGCCGACTGGATGCAGGATACCTTTGACGAGTACTGGCGCTATGCCGAATGGGCGACCCGCCTGTCCAACGTCATGCTGGTTCCGCCCGAGCCGCACATGATCGACATTCTGGCCGCTGCCCAGACCGATGAGCGCATCGCCCGCGCCATCGCCCGCGGTTTCGACATGCCGGGCGAATTCTCACCGTGGTTTTTCGAGCCGGCCGCGGCGCGCGCCTTTCTCGACGGAGTCTCCGATCAGGCGGTTCAGTCGTAAAAGGCGTGGTGCAAGGCGGCCGCCGCCTCGTCCAGGGCCTCGAAGCCGCGCGGCGTCACCGCGGTCATCGATATGAAACCGTGGATCATGTCGTCATAGCAGCTGTAGGTGACGTCGACGCCGGCATCGCGCAGGCGCGCGGCATAGCGTTCGCCTTCGTCATGCAGGGGATCATAGCCGGCGGTAATCACCAGCGCCGGCGGCAGACCCTCGAAGTCCTCGAACAGCAGAGGCGAAAGCAGCGGGTGGGCGGCGTCCGCCGGCCCGCGCGCATAGGCATCGAAGAACCACTGGATCATGTCCTGGGACAGGAAATAGCCTTCCGAGAAGCTCTCGTGCGAGGGATAGGTACGCGAGCAGTCGGTCATCGGGAAGAACAGCACCTGGTAGACCAGCTTCGGCCCGTTCTTGCGGGTCGCTACATGGGCGACCACGGCCGCCAGATTGCCGCCGGCGGAATCGCCGCCGATCGCCAGCCGCGTGGCATCGCCGCCAAGATCGGCGGCATTCTCGGCCGTCCAGTAGGTGGCTGCCAGGCAATCCTCGAGGGCAGCCGGGAACTTGTGCTCGGGCGCCAGCCGGTAGTCGACCGATATGACCATGCACCGGCCCCGGGTGGCGAGGCGCTGGCATACGGTGTCATAGCCGTCGAGCGTGCCGACGATGAAGCCGCCGCCGTGAAAGAACACCAGGACCGGAAGCGGCCCGTCGCCGTCGCGCCCGGGCGTATAGATGCGCATGGTCAGCGGCCCGCCCGGGCCGTCGATGGTGATGTCCCGGGTTTCCGCAACCGGGTCCGGCTCGGCATTGATCGCCTCGGCGAGACCGACGAAGGCGGCCCGCGCCTCTTCGGGCGACAGCGACGGGAGCGGCGGCGCGCCACTGGCGGCCATGTCATCGAGCATCGCCCGCAGCTCGGGCGCAAGGTCCTGCGTCATCTCTCGCTCCTCGTGTCTTGTCATCGGACGGCGGTTGCAACCGTGATGGTTCGCTGTTGTGCGCCGATCGTCAAGTTTGATCTTGATCCGGGCTCTTGTGGTTTGGGTCCGGCGATTGCCTGGAGGGAGTCAGATATCGCGCCAGACGGGGGTGCAGGGCAAAGGCGATCCCGGCGCCGAGAATGGCCAGGCCGGAGTCCTTCTGGGCGTCGAACACGTCGCCCTGGGTGCCCAGAAAGGCGATCGCCGCGTCGGGCTGAACGATGATCGCCACCAGCCATTCGATGATCTCGTAGAGGGCGCTCAGGGAGACGACGATGGCAAGGGTCAGCCAGGCCGCCCAGCGGCCGCGTGCCTGTGCCGCCCGGGCCACCACCTCCCACAACGGAAAGAACATCAACAGCCCGAACAGGAAATGGATCACCCGGTCATAGTGATTGCGCTCCAAGCCGAGCATGTCCTGAAGCCAGTAGCCCACAGGCGTGCCGGCATAGGTGTAATGGGCGCCGACGGTGTGGAGCGCCAGAAACAGGGTGATCAGCACGTAAGAGACGTCGCTGAGCGGGAAACGGCGATAAATGGCGATCATCAGGGCCACCATCGTCCAGATCAGCAGGTTTTCGAGAAACCAGTCGAAGCGCACCGCCGGCGCCACCGCCGCCCACAGCCAGACCGCGCCATAACTCATGGCCAGCCACCGATGCAGGGGTTTGCGAAAGATCGGTCTGTGGGCCATGTGCCTCCGGTGTCTCGTCAACGCCACAGCAGAATTCGCCACCGCCATGATGGCGAAGCCGCGGCTGCGAGGCAAATCCCGAGACCTGAGCATGCGATGGCCCGGGCAACGTGGCCGGGTATCTTGCACGGCGCCCGGGGTTCTGGTCTAAATGGAACGGGGGAGACGCTGGTGCACGGGCGGTCTGCGTACGTCCGGGCAGATGGGAAAAACAATGACGAGGGCGATATGAGTGAAGTTTCTTGCGCCGGTCCACCGTTTCGCGCCGATCACGTCGGCAGCCTGCTGCGCCCGCCCGAACTGCGCCGGGCTCACCGTGATTTTGCCGATGGCCGGCTTTCGGAAGATGCGTTTCGCGACATTCAGGACCAGGCGATCCGCGATGTCGTGGCCTTGCAGGAAGGCGTCGGGCTCAAGGCGGTGACCGATGGCGAGTTCCGCCGGGCTTCCTATTGGGCGCATTTTGTCGAGGCCATCGAGGGCTTTACGGTCAAGCCGGCGATCTTTCGCTTTCATGACGATGCCGGCTCGGAGCAGGAGTTCCTCGCCCCGCATGTCGAAGGGCGTATCTCGCGTCCGCGCAGCATTTCGGGGCACGAGTTCGCGTTTCTGGCCGAGGTTGCCCACGCCCTGCCCAAGATCACCATGCCGTCGCCGCCGACCCTGCATTTCTGGCGCGGGCGCGACGGGGTCGATCGCGACGCTTACCCCGATATCGAGACCTTTTTTGAAGATCTGGCGCAGGTTTATCGCCAGGAAATCGCCGATCTGGCCGAACGCGGGGCGCGCTATCTTCAGATCGACGAAGTGCCGATCGCCATGCTTTGCGACTCACAGGTTTGCGAGATTCTGGCGGCCCAGGGTGTCGATGCGGCGAGGCTCCTGGACCGTTACGTCGCCCTGATCAATGCCTGCGTCGGCGCCCGCCCCGAAGGCGTGACCATGGCCATGCATCTGTGCCGCGGCAACTTCAAGGGCCGCTGGCTCTCGGAGGGCGGCTATGATGCGGTGGCCGAAAAGCTGTTCAATGAGATCGATGTCGATGCCTTCTTCCTGGAATACGACAGCCCGCGGGCCGGCGACTTCGCACCCCTGCGGTTCGTGCCCAAGGGCCGCACCGTGGTGCTCGGGCTGGTGTCATCCAAGACGCCGGTGCTGGAATCGAAGGATCATCTGAAGCGCCGCATTGACGAGGCCAGCCGGCACCTGGCGCTCGAGCAACTGGCGCTCAGCCCGCAATGCGGCTTCGCCAGCACCGTGGCCGGCAATCCGGTGACGCAGGAGGACGAAATTCGCAAGCTGGCGCTGATTGTCGAGACCGCCTCAGAAGTGTGGGGGGATTAAACCTTTGGGGGGCTTGGCGCGGTGGCCGCTTTGGGCCAGAATTTCATTGTAATGGAGTAGGCCTCGACAGGCGTCCGCGTTGACGCCTGCGATTGTTGCTGCCAGGGGGAAAAATGAGGAGGGCGATGTGCTGACCCTGCCTTCGGCTCTGGATCGCACGCTTCGGCTCTATGGCGAGCGGCCGGCGATTGTCGATGAGGAATGCCGCCTGTCCTGGCGCGAATTCGCCGATCGCGTGGCGCGCGCCGCCGGTGTGTTGCAAAGCCTCGGGGTAAAGCGCGGTGACCGCTTCGGGATTCTCTCGCGCAATACCTTTCGCCATGCCGAGCTGATCACCGCCGGCTACTGGATGGGGGCGGTGCCGGTGCCGGTGAACATTCGCCTCGCCCCGCCCGAAATCGCCTTCATTTTGAGCGATGCCGATTGCAGGATCGTTGCCATCGAGGACGCTCTGTGGCACCTCGCGGAAGCGGACGAGATGGCCGCCTGGCGGGGGCACTTCCTTCATGTCTCACGCGATCCGATAAACCAGGACGTGCCCCAGTACGAGACCTTGCTGGCGACCGCCGAACCGGCGCCGCTTTATGATTCGGGCGAAGAGGACGATGCCATCCTGCTCTATACCGGCGGCACCACCGGGCGCTCGAAGGGCGTGCGGCTCAGCCACAAGAACGTGATTTCCAACGGCATGCAGATGGCGCACCATTGGCGGGTGCGCTCCGACGACATCTATTTGCATGTCCCTCCGATGTTTCATTCCGCCGACCTTCTGGGAACCGCCTTCACGCTGATCGGCGGCGCACACGCCTATCTGCCGCAGTTCTCCGGCGAGGCCTTCCTCAAGGCGATCGAGGATTACCGCGTCACCATCGCCATGCTGGCGCCGACCATGGTGATCATGACCCTGCAGGTGGAGAATCTCTCGGATTACGACCTCTCGAGCTTTCGCAATCTGTTCTACGGCTCGTCGCCGATGGCGGTGGAGTGGGTCAAGCGGACGATGGAGGCGTTCGAGGGCGTCGAGATTCGTCAGGGCTATGGACTGACCGAAACCTCGCCGATCCTGACTACATTGTCGCCGGAAGATCATGTCCGGGCGCTCGAGAGCGGTGATTACGGTCTGCTGAAGGCCG
Source organism: uncultured Alphaproteobacteria bacterium (assembly GCA_964654995.1). Classification (GTDB taxonomy): domain Bacteria; phylum Pseudomonadota; class Alphaproteobacteria; order CAZZKF01; family CAZZKF01; genus CAZZKF01. Next base: position 99,855 of record CAZZKF010000001.1, read on the forward strand.
CCGGCCGTCCCCTGATCGGCATCGACATGCGCATCGTCGATGATGACGGCAACGAACTTCCCGTCGGCGAGATTGGCGAGGTGGTGGTGCGCGGTCCGAATGTCACCAAGGGCTATCTGAACCGTCCCGAGGACAACGAAAAGGCGTTTCGTAACGGCTGGTTCCATACCGGCGACGTGGGCCGCATGGACGCCCAGGGCTATATGTATTTGATGGACCGCAAGAAGGACATGATCATCACCGGCGGCGAGAACGTCTACTCGTCGGAGGTTGAGGCGGTTCTCTATCAGCACCCCGGCATTTTCGAGTGCGCGGTGATCGGTGTGCCGGATGAAAAATACGGTGAAGCCCTGTTCGCGGCGATCGTTCCCGCGCCCGGCGTCACCTTGAGCGAAGACGAAGTGATCGAGCACTGCCGGGGGCGTATCGGCGGCTACAAGATTCCGCGCCGCATGGCGTTTCTCGAGGAATTGCCGAAAAGCGCCATGGGCAAGATTTTGAAGACCGAATTGCGTCGCATCTACGGTGGGGAGGCCGGCGCGTCGCACAACCGGGTATCGAGCAGCGGCAAAGGATAGGCAGATGAAAGAATCGCTTACGACTGGACTGACCACCACCCGCGAATTCACTATCGATGCGGCCCGCACCATCGGTTTCATGGGCGAAGGGGCGCGGGTCTACGCGACACCGGCGCTGGTCGCCGATATCGAGCAGACGTGTCGTGATCTCCTCAAGGAACATCTCGACGAGAACGAGGACTCGGTCGGCACCCGGGTCGAGATCGATCACATGGCGGCGACGCCCGAGGGGCTTGCCGTGACCATTCAGGCGACCATCGCGTCCGTCGAGGGCCGCCTTGTCGGCTTTGACGTCATCGCCCATGACCCGGTCGACCAGATCTGCCGCTGTGTCCACAACCGGTTCGTGGTCGATGTCGAAAAGACCAAGGAGCGCCTGGCCGCCAAGGCGGCGCGGGCCGGCGGGGCCTGAAACGATGGCGACATCGGAAAAGAAGAAGCTCCCGGTCTATTGCTATCAGTGCGTGGCCGGGCCGGACCTGTTGCGGGTCGAGGTCGAGAACGGCGTCGCCACCCGCATCGAATCGAATTACACCGCCAAGGACTATCACCCCTGGGGCGGGCGGGTCTGTGTCAAAGCCTACGGGCTGATCCAGAAGACCTATAATCCCAACCGTATCCGTCAGCCGATGAAGCGCACCAACCCCAAGAAGGGGCGTGAGCACGATCCCGGCTTCGTGCCGATCTCCTGGGACGAGGCCCTCGACATTGTTGCCAACAAGCTCAACGAGATCCGCGCCAAGGGCTTGCGTGATGAATCCGGCTATCCGCGTCTCGCCGTCACCTTCGGCGGCGGCGGCACACCGACCCAGTACATGGGCAGCTTCCCGGCCTTTCTGTCGGCCTGGGGGCCGTTCGATCAGGGCTATGGATCGGGCCAGGGGGTGAAGTGCTATCACTCCGAGCACCTTTACGGCGAGCTGTGGCACCGCGCCTTCATCGTCTCGCCCGACACGCCGTACTGCAATTTCATCATCAACTGCGGCAACAACGTCGAGGCGTCCGGCGGGGTGGCCGGCATCTGGCGCGAATCCGACGCCCGGGTGCGCGGCTGCAAGCGGGTTCAGGTGGAACCCCACCTGTCGATCACCGGCGCGCTCTCGGCCGAATGGGTGCCGATCAAGCCCAAGACCGACGCCGCCTTTCTTTACGCGCTCATCCACCGCATCATCGTCGAGCGCGACTGGCGCGAAGTCTGCGACGTTCCCTATCTCAAGGAAATGACCAATTCGCCCTACCTGGTGGGGCCGAACGGCTATTTCCTGCGCGATCCCGAGACCGCCAAGCCGCTGATCTGGGACCTGGCCGACGGGCGCGCCAAACCCTATGACGCCGAGATCAAGGACCCGGCCCTGACCGGGCGCTATACCGCCTCGGGCTTCGAGGACGGCCCCGACGAGGACCGCTGGGATCACGAGGGCATCGAGGTCAGCCCGGCGTTCCAGCTCCTGATCGATCACGTGACCCCGTACTCGCCGGACTGGGCGGAAGAGGTCTGCGACGTGCCGGCCGATCGCATCCGCCGGGTGGCCGACGAATATCTGGCCCACGCGATGATCGGCGAGACCATCGAGATCGAGGGGCGCACGCTGCCCTTCCGCCCGGTCGCGGTGATGCTGGGCAAGAGCGTCAACAACGGCTGGGGCGGCTATGAGACCTGCTGGGCGCGCACGGTTCTCGCCACCCTCGTCGGCGCGCTGGAAGTGCCCGGCGGGACCCTGGGCACCGCGGTCAAGCTCAACCGGCCGGCGGACAATCGCAAGAAGACCGTGCGCCCGGGTGGCGACGGCTTCATGGATTACCCGTTCAACGAGACCTCGCGCCAGGAATGGCAGAGCAAGCCGCATATCCGCAATGCCTATCGCACGCTGGTGCCGCTGGCCGCCAATTCGCCGTGGTCGGCGGCGCTCGGGCCGGCGCAGCTTCCCTGGCTGTTCCAGAAGACGCCGCCCGATCACTGGCCGAAGCAGACCAAGCCCGACATGTGGATCTGCTATCGCACCAATCCGGCGATCTCGTCCTGGGCGGCGCCGGAGATTGCCGAGCGGGTCGCCGAATTCCCCTTCGTGGTGGCTTTCGCCTATACGCTCGATGAGACCAACTACATGGCCGACGTGCTGCTGCCCGAGGCCACCGACCTTGAAAGCCTGCAGCTCATCCGCATCGGCTCGACCAAATTCACCGAACAGTTCTGGAAGCATCAGGGCTGGGCGGTGCGCCAGCCGGTGGCCGACAAGGTCACCGACTGCATGGACATGACCGACATTTCCACCGAGCTCGCGCGGCGCACCGGCCTTCTTAAAGAGTACAACGCGGCGATCAACCGCGGTGCCGCCGGCATGAAGCTGGTGACCGAGAAGTTCGATTACAGCCTCGACCCCGAGGTGCCCCACAGCCGTGACGAGATCTGGAACGCGGTCGCCAAGGCGGCCAGCCACGAGCTGTCGGACGGTGAGGAAGTTCACGACATCGACTGGTTCAAGGAAAACGGCTTTATGCTGCGCCCCTTCCCGCAGCTCGACTGGTACCTCTATCCGGCGATGAAGGACCAGGGCCTGCGCTTCGAGCTGCCCTATCAGGAGCGGATCCTGCGCCATGGCCGCCAGCTTGCCCGGCGCCTGCATGAGATCGGCATCGAATGGTGGGACCGCCAGCTCGAGGAATATCAGCCCTTGCCACCCTACAAGCCGTTTCCCGATATCTGGGTCGATTTCGCCCGCGAAGTGGGGCGCGATCCGGATGACTTTCCGTTGTGGGCGCTGACCGCGCGTTCCATGCAGTATTCCTGGGGCGCCAATGTCGGCATTCCGCTGATCAACGAGGTGGCCCAGAACATCTCGGGCCACAAGGGCGTCATCATCAACCGCTCGACGGCGCGCAAGATGGGCATTGCCGAAGGCGATGAAGTGGTCATCGAATCGGCCACCGGGCTGACCCGCGGCCAGGCGGTTCTGCGCGAAGGCATCCGCCCGGACACCGTGCTGATGATCGGCCAGTTCGATCACTGGGCGACGCCGTACGCCAAGGACCTGCATCGCCCCAGCCTCAATTCGGTGACCACCCTGGCGCTGTCGCTGACCGATGCCACGGGCAGCAGCGCCGACATCATGCGGGTGCGCGTTTACAAGGACGCGCGCGAGGGGGTCATGGCATGAGCACGCCAATGACATCGACGGCACCCGGCGCCACCGCGACCCCGCGCTGGGGGATGGTCATCGATCTCAACCGCTGTGTCGGCTGCCAGACCTGCACGATTGCCTGCAAGCACACCAACGACACCCCGCCCGGTGTCCAGTGGCGCCGGGTGCTGGATGTCGAAACCGGGACGTTCCCGGATGTCGAGCGGCTGTTTCTGGTGGTCGGCTGCCAGCATTGTGCCGAGCCGCCATGCGTGCCGGTCTGTCCCAGCGGCGCCACCCGCCAGCGCGAAGACGGGCTGGTGACCATGGATTACGACGTCTGCATCGGTTGCGGCTACTGCGCTGTCGCCTGCCCCTATCAGGCCCGCACCATCGTCCACGACAAGGAATGGTACTACGGCACCGAAACCGTTCAGGAGAAGGCGGTGGTCCATGAAGATCGCATTCGGGTTGCCCAGAAATGCACCTTCTGCATCGAAAAGATCGATCAGGCGAAAGAACTGGGCCTGACCCCGGGGGTCGATCTCGATGTGACGCCGGCGTGCTCGGCGGCCTGCATTGCCCAGGCCATCACCTTTGGCGATTTCAACGATCCCGACAGCAATGTCACGAAGCTGCTGGATGAGCGCGACGGCTTTCAGATGCACGCCCATCTGGGCACCGATCCCCAGATTCGCTATCTCTACGAGACCCCGGCGGTGCCGGGCCGGGACCCGGATGAGGACGAGTTCGATGACGACCGCATGGCCGATCCGGCCAATCCGCTGGTCGGCCAGCGCCAGACCTTCTGGGACTTCCGGGCGGCGATGAACTTCACCATGGGCGGCATGAGCTCGGGCCTCGCGATCGTCGCCTGGCTGACCTATCTGCTCGGCGGCATAGGGGAAGAAACGCTGGTCTATCTGTTCATCGTCGCTGCCGTGATGATGGGCATCGGGCTGTTCTTCGTATTTCTCGAGATCGGCCGCAAGTTGCGCTTCCTCAACGTTCTGCTGCGCCCGCAAAGTTCCTGGATGACGCGGGAAACCTACGTCGTGGCCGTGCTCTATCCGGCGCTGGCGGCCGACTATTTCTGGCCGCATCCGGCCCTACACGCGCTGATCGCGGTGTCGGCGGCTGCCTTCCTCTATTGCCAGGCGCGCATCTTGCACGCCGGCAAGGGCATCCCCGCCTGGCGGGTGCCGCTGATGCCCTACATGCTGATCGCCACCGGACTGTTCGAAGGTGTCGGGCTTTTGTCGATCGCGCAGTTGATTGCGCCCGGGCGCATCGATCTCGGCTCCGGGATTTCGGCGCTCGGGGTTCTTCTGGCGGTGCTCAATGCCGGCCTGTGGCAGGTCTATCGGGCGATGGCGCCGGGCTGGGACATCGGGCCGCTGGCGCGCCGGGTGCTGAAGCGGGCGACGCCGGTTCTGCACCTGGTCGGTCACCTGCTGCCGGTGGCGCTTTACGTCGTCGCTCTGGGGCTGGCGTGGCGCAGTCAGGAAGCCCTGATCACGGTGGCGATTGCCGGTGCCGGCGCAGTGTTCGGCGGTGTCTGGTGGAAGTTCACGGTGATCACCCGGGCCTGCTATCAGCAGGGCTTTGCGTTGCCGCGCCTGCCGCAGCGCGGATCAGGCCGGCGCGCCGCGCCGCCGCGGCTGCAGCCGCAGTTCTAGAGCGTATCAGGGTGATCTGAAATCAATTCTGTTGCGGGTTTGGCGAGCCAGCCCGCCAAGCGCCCTCTGCAGGGCGATGCAGGGACATCGGGCAGGGACGGCAACGCCGCGCCTGCCCGCCGCACCACGCGCCGTTTTGGGGGGCCGTTTTCACGTCGGCGGCGTCAGGCCCCTTGCCCGTATTCCCGGATATGCCCCAGATCGGGAACCCGCCACTTTCCGCCATCGGCCCGGGACGGTGCCGGGGCATATCCCTACTTGGCGATGTTGATCACCTGAACCTGGGTGAACTCGTTCAAGCCCTCTTCGGCAAACTCGAGGCCGATTCCCGACTGCTTGGCGCCGCCGAACGGGATGTGAGGGCCGAAATCAAGATGCTGATTGACCCAGACGGTACCACTTTCCACGCGTGTGGCAAGTTCAGCGGCGCGCTCGACATCGGCCGACCACACCGATCCGCCAAGCCCGTAAGACGTGTTGTTGGCGCGGGCGATTACCTCGTCGATGTCCGTGAACCTGATCACCGGCAGGATCGGACCGAACTGTTCCTCATCGACGATGCGGTCGCCGTCCGTAACATCGCGAACGATGGTCGGCTCGATGAAGAAGCCGTCGCGCTCGATCACATTGCCGCCGGCGACGATGGTGCCGTGGCTCTTGGCGTCCTCCAGGAAGGATTTCACCTTTTCGAACTGGTTGCGGTTCTGGATCGGGCCGATCTGGGTGCCTTGCTTGAGGCCGTCATCGACAATCGCCTCGCGCGCCAGCCGGCCCAGGGCTTCGCACATCCGGTCATAGATGCTCTCATGCACATAGGCGCGCTTGATCGCCAGGCAAACCTGGCCGCAGTTCATGAAGGCGGCGCCGAACACCTTGGCGGCGGTTTCCTCGACATCGACATCATCGAGGACGATTGCCGGATCATTGCCGCCAAGTTCCAGGGTGATGCGTTTGAGCGTCGAGGCGGCACTGGCCATGACATTCTTGCCGGTCTCGATCGAGCCGGTGAAGGACACCTTCGCGACCCTGGGGTGGCTGGTCAGCACCGGCCCCAGATCATTGTCGTCGGTCACCACATTGACCACCCCGGCGGGGAAGATGTCGCGCATCAAGGCCCCCATCATCAGCGCGGTGACCGGCGTCGTTGCCGCCGGCTTGACCACCACCGTGTTGCCGGCGAGGAGCGCCAGCGGCAGCTTGAAGGAAATGATCAGGACCGGGAAGTTCCAGGGGATGATGGCGGCGACCACGCCCAGCGGCCGGCGGCGCACCTGAAC
>CAZZKF010000001.1:106607-133448 GCA_964654995.1 uncultured Alphaproteobacteria bacterium
GCATGGGCGGCCTCGATCGCCGCCTCCATCTGCGCGGCGGATGCGCAGGCCACCTGCATGAACGGCTTGCCGGTCGCCGGATTGACGACGTCGAGTGTACGATCGCCGTCAACCAGTGCGCCATCGATCAAGAGTTTGGTGGTTTCCATTATCCCTCTCCTTGCTGCTGTGTGGCTTGAAATTTCACCTTGCAGGACTGTCGGTCAGGCCCAGTTCCTCGACCATGGCCTCGCGCATCACGAATTTTCGGACCTTGCCGGTCACGGTCATCGGGAATTCGGAGACGAAACGGATATAACGAGGAATCTTGAAGTGGGCGATCTGGCCCTTGCAGAAGGCGCGTATGTCGTCTTCGCTTGGCGTTTCGCCCTCCTTGAGGATGATCCAGGCGGCCAGCTCCTCGCCGTATTTGGGGTCGGGCACGCCGAACACCTGAACGTCGAGGACCGCCGGGTGACGGTAGAGAAATTCCTCGATCTCGCGCGGGTAGATGTTCTCGCCGCCGCGGATCACCATGTCCTTGACGCGCCCGGTAATGGTCACATAGCCGTCCGCGTCCATGGTGGCGAGGTCGCCGGTATGCATCCAGCCGCTCTCGTCGATGGCTTCATGGGTGCGCGCCTCGTCGCCCCAATAGCCGCGCATGACCGAGTAGCCCCGGGTCAGCAGCTCGCCCTGGGTGCCGCGCGGAACGATGCGCCCGGCATCATCGACGATCTTGATCTCGACATAGGGATGGACGGTGCCGACGGTGGCGACCCGCTTGTCGATAGGATCGTCGGGCAGCGATTGCAGGCTCACCGGGCTGGTCTCGGTCATGCCATAGCAGATGGTCACGTCCGTCATGTGCATGTCGTCGATCACCCGCTGCATCACCGCTACCGGGCACGGCGAGCCGGCCATCACGCCGGTGCGCAGCGACGATAAGTCAAACTGCGCGAAGTCGGGGTGTTCGAGCTCGGCAATGAACATGGTGGGTACCCCGTAAAGGGCGGTGCAACGCTCCTCGGCCACCGCCTGAAGCACCGCGAGCGGCTCGAAGGCATCGCCCGGGAAGACCATGCAGGCGCCGTGGGTCAGGCATCCCAGCACGCCCATGACCATGCCGAAGCAGTGATAGAGCGGCACCGGGATGCACAATATGTCGGCCTCGCTAAACCGCATCCGCTCGGCGACGAAAAAGCCGTTGTTCAGGATATTGTGATGGCTGAGCGTCGCGCCCTTGGGAAAGCCGGTGGTGCCCGAGGTGAACTGGATGTTGATGGGATCGTCGGGCTGGAGCACAGCGCTCAATTCCTCGAGCCGGGCGGTCGATTCGGGTGTGGCCAGAGGGCCGATGTCGGCGAAATTCAGAAACCCGGCCGGTGTCTCGGCGCCAATGACAATTGCCGCGTCAAGGGTAGGGAGCCGCGCCGCCATGAGCGCTCCGGGGGTGCATTCATCGATCTCAGGCGCCAGTTCGCGCAGCATCTCGACATAGGACGAGTCCTTGAACGCGTCGGCCAGGATCAGCGCCCGGCAGCCGGCGGTGTTCAGGGCGTATTCGAGCTCGGCGACGCGGTAGGCGGGATTGATGTTGACCAGAATGAGCCCGGCCTTGGCGGTGGCGAACTGGGTGATGACCCATTCGGCGCAATTGGGCGCCCAGATGCCGACCCGGTCGCCGGGTTCCAGCCCCATGGCAACCAGCCCGGCGGCAACCCGGTTCACCGCCGCACCCAGCTCGGCATAGGTCCAGCGGATGTTCTGGTGGCGGACCACCAGCCCCGGGCGCTCGCCATGGCGGGCAACTGTTTCGTCAAAAGCCCGGCCGATGGTCCGGCAGGCGAGCGGGACCGCACTGGTTCCGCACGCATAGCTGTCGGCCGTCTCCGTCATGATGGTTGTCCTGCATTGCCGACCCGAACCGCCATTCCGGAGAAAAATGGCGGGCTGCCGCTTTCCGGACGGCCCGCCAGGGTTCGGGAGGACAAAACGATTGGGCCGGCGATGGCTGGCCGGGACCCCGTGTCCCGGTCGCCAGAGGTCGGGGAAGATGCGGCTGCATGGAAGCGCCCCGCATCCTCCCCGATCCGCTTACTCCTCGAAGGCGTAGCTGAAGTTCACGCCGAACATCCGCGGCCGGCCATAGTACCGCTCGATCATCCCGAAGAAGGCGCCACCGTTGTCGATGTTGCCCGACAGGTCGAAGGTCTGAACGATGTACTTCTTGTTGGCCAGGTTGCGGATGAAGGCTCTCAGGCTCCACCGGCCATCGGCCGGTGTCCAGGTGGCGGCGGCATTGAACACCGCATAACCGGGGCCGGTTGACGCCGGAGTCTGGACCAGCGCGAAGAAATGCTTGGAGCGGTACTGGAAATCGGTCTGGAGCGCCAGACTGCCCGAGCCCACGGCAAATTCGTAGCGCAGCAGACCGTTGAGATTCCACTTCGGTGTCTGCACCGGCCGCAGGGTGGCCCCCGGCACGATGGCCGGCACCGTCCCCACCGGCGTCTGGGCGTCGATGCTCACGCCCGGCACATCGGTCACCTTGGCGCTGATGAAGCCGGCGCCGAAGCTGAATTCCAGGCCGGCAACCGGATTGGCGGTGAATTCCGCCTCGAAGCCCTTGTTCTTGGACTGGGCATTCAGGGTGAAGGTATCGAGCCCGATGATCGAGAATGCCTGATAGTTCCGGTAATCGTAGTAATAGCCGGACACGTTGATCCGCGCCCGCCCGCCGGCCAGCGTCCACTTGAGGCCGCCTTCAAAGGCATCGAGCTTTTCGGGACCGTAATTCATCAGCGTATCGGTGACAAACACGTCGGTCGGCAGCAACGGCGCGTTGAAGCCACCTGATTTGACGCCGCGGTTCCAGCTCACATAGACCAGCAGGTCGTCGTCGGGCTTGTAGTTGAGTGCCGCCCGGGCCGACCAGTTGCCGTCGTTGCGCCGTCCCGAGAACGGGGTCACTGCATCCAGAACATCAACCGTTCCGGCATCCAGGCCGCTGATCACGGTATCCGGGAACAGCGACAGGAAGTTGCGGTAATTGTGGCTTTTCTTTTCCTGAATCCAGCGAAAACCGCCGATCACCGAAACCGTGCTGGTCAGGCTGTATTCCACCTGGCTGAAGATCGACCAGGTCTTGGTCTTGGTGCGGTAGGGGTTGCGGATGCCGTTGAAGCCCAGCACGTCCACAGGTGCACCCAGCAGGTCGGCCAGCCAGCCCGGGGCAAACGCACCGTTGGAATCGTTGACCGCCAGGCTCATGTAGTAAAAGCCGACCACCCAGTCGAGGCGATCGGTCTGCCCCGACATCCGCAGTTCCTGCGAGAACTGGTCGGCATGCGTGGTCAGGAAGAAGTTGAAGTAATTGACCGGCGAGGCATCTGAATCCTCCATGTAGTCGCGCCGTACCGACTGAAAGTCGGTGATGCTGGTGAGCGTCGCACCGCCAAGCTCCCAATTGAGCGTACCGCTGATCCCGCGGATGCGGTTGCGGTTGTGGCCCGGGAAGTCGTAATCGCCGGCGAACACGTCGCGATTGCCGTCCGGCTCGACATAGCCGCCGAGATTGGAGTTCGGCACCCCCGGCGTCGGCGTGCTGTCGGGAAATACCGCCGAGACATATTCGAAGAAACCGGTGCGGATGTCCTGCGACGAATAACGTCCCTTGATCAGCAGGCTGACCGTATCCGAGGGCTCGAACAGAAGCTGCAGGCGCCCGGCGAAATCATTGGCATTGTTGAGACTGAGCTGCGGGCGCACCCGGTTCTCGATATAGCCGCCGCCCTGATGAGTGGCGATTGAGACACGCGCCGAGACCTTGTCGCTGAGTGGTACGCCAACCGCGCCCTGGAACTTGAGGCGGTTGAAGCGGCCATAGCTGACACTGCCGTAGCCGTTGAAATCCTCGGTCGGTTTGCGGGTGATGTAATGGACCAGGCCGCCGGTGGCGTTGCGGCCGAACAGCGTGCCCTGGGGTCCGCGCAGGATTTCAACCCGGTCCATGTCGAACAGCAGGAACCCGGCTGCTGACATCTGACTGACGTAGACTTCATCGACGTAGAGCGCCACCGGGCTTTCGACATTGGTGATGAAGTCGTTGTTGGCAACGCCGCGAATGCCGATCGAGTAGTTGGCCTCGCCGTTCGGCTGGATGGTACTGACACCCGGCGCCATCGCCATGATCTCCTGGGCGCTGGTGAAGCCGAGCGCTTCGAGCTGATCGCCGGACATGGCGGTAATCGCGATGCCGACGTCCTGGAGCCGCTGTTCGCGCTTCTGGGCGGTCACCGTGATCTCTTCCATGATCGTCGATTCCTGGGCCCGTGCGTTCTCGGTCTGCGCGTCCTCGGTCTGCCCTTCCTGGGCGTTCGGCATCGTCGGCAGGCCCGCCGCCATGACAAGCACGGCGGCTGCGCCGAGTGCCAGCCGTAACAGATAACTCCTCGTTTGATGGGTCATTTTTTCCTCCCTGTTTATCACTTGGGCGACGGCAACCGAACGGCGCCGCCCCTTTGCCTGTTTCGCGTCATTTGCTTTCCCCCGGTTCGTTGCTGCCGAACCTCTTGTTGTTCATTGCTTCGATCAGTCGGGCGCGCATGGTTGCTGCATCCTCGATCAGCGCATGGGCGCGAAGACGCCCCACCTCTTCGGCCGTATAGGGCGTAAACCCCGGCGGAAGATGGGCGCCATCAAAGGTCTTTAGAAGCCAGTTCACCAGTTCCGCCAGCTGGTCATCGGGCAGCGGTGCGTTGGCGACACCCGGAACCCGGACCAGAAACGCCCGGCCACCTTCGACTGAGAGAAACCTGGCGACCTCGCCGGCCATATTGGGAGCGCCGTCAGGCGTGCCCCGGGCATCGGCCCTGTGACAGCCCTGACAATTGAGAATCCAGTTGGTGCGGGCGCGTTCAGGCCCGGCCAGCGTGGTGCTGGCGAAGGCCACCGTCACCAAGATTGTGCCCAGAACTGCTGCGGCCCGCCCGCTCATTGGCCGTCTCCCGGCGCGGCAAAGACGGCCGCGCGCATGTGCAGCGCTGTGCGCCCGTCCGCTTTCGGGTGCCGGGCCAGTGTCTGTTTCACTTCCTCAGTTGTGAACCGTTGCCAGTCCGCAGGCAGGCTCGTGGCATTGAGCGTTGCCAGGACATGATTGAGAACGCTGGCGATTCCGCCCGCGTCCAGGGCCGCGCCCTGGGCCGGCATGACATTGCGATAGGTCTGGCCCTGCACGTCGATGGTGCCGGCGAGACCATGGGCGACGACGGTGATCAGGTAGCGGCGTCCGACCTCGGTTGTGGCCAGCGGGCCCAGGCGCCCGGCCAGCGGCGGAAAGACACCGGGCACGCCGGCGCCGTCCGCCAGATGGCAGGCGGCGCAGCGTTGATAAAGGGTGGCACCGGCATCCTCGCCGGCGAGCGCGGGGATCGCCACGGTCGCAGCCAAGGCCAAAAACACCAGTCCTGTGCGCAGACAGCCGGGCATCACCGCTTAACCGTCTTTCATGGCGACGCCGAGGAGCACGGCGCTGGAGCAGGTATAGACATTGCTCTTGGTGCCCAGGCACCAGTTGATGTCATTGTTCGACTGCGGGCGCACCATCGGGCGTTCGCCCTCGTTGCGATTGCACAGGCAGCGCCCGCAACTGGTGCGGCCACAGCAGTCGTTGTACGAAATGATGTAGGCCTTGCCGTCGGCCGGGTTCTGACAGGTGCCGATCCAGGTGATCGGCGACATCTCGGTCCCCGGCGGGCAGGCGTTGTGGGCGCCGCCGCAGCATGAGCACAGGTATCCGTCCATGGCGCAGTAGCGCCAGTAGTCGCAGCTCGTCGGATCGCCGGGGTCTTCGGGGTTGCCGGTGGTTTGCGGCGCCACGCCAGGATAGGCGCTGCGATTGCTGCTGGCCCGGGCGATGGGAAGGGCTGGCAGGGTGCTGCCCACCAGCGCCCCGCCGAGGGTGGCCAGCAGGCTGCGCCGCGAGGTGCCGCGGGCCAGCCCCCGCATCCATTTTTCGCTCAACCGGTCAAACCGTGCCATGGGCTGCTCCATCCTTGATCTTGGCTGCCGCGCGCCGGTTCGGCCCGGTTCCGGACGGGCGCGTCGCGTCGCGCAAATAATCCTGCAGCGAGGTGACACCGCGGGCCTGTGCCTCGAACAGGCTTTCGATCTGTTCGCGGGTATTGACCAGGCCAAGCGCGGCAATCGCGCCATCGGCACCGATCAACACCGCATAGGGAAGCTGGGCGATGCCGAGGCCGCGGCCCAGACTTTCCGAAAGCACATAACGGTCGCGGGGCAGGCTCGCGCGGGCGACAAAACGCGCGTGTTCCTGCACCTCGCCGTCGCTGGCGTAGAGCACATCCAGCCAGCCGGCCTCGGCCCGCTCGATCGAGCGCAGCACGGGGAGCAGTGTCTTGCATACCGGGCACAGGGGACTGAGAAAGAAGATCAGCGTGCTGCGCCCGTCTTCGCGGGTGCCGCCAAGCGTCAACCGACGCCCCGACAGGGTCTCCAGAGCCAATTCCGGCGCCGTCTCGCCAACCTTGAGCCGCTTGTTGATGCTGAGCGCACCGGCCGGTGCCACACGCTCGTAAAGAACGCCGATCTGGCGGGCCAGCGCGACACAGACCACGGTCAGCACCAGAACCACCAGCCACAACACGATTTGCGAAGCGATCAGATAATCAGGCATCGGCTGGCGCCTCCCTGTCCCGGGGTGCGGGCCGCATCGCCGTGTGATTGGCGAGCACGAGCTCGATGGCCACGTAAAGCACCGCCAGCGCTGCCACTGCCGCCAGCCCGTTGATATGATCGAACAGACTCAAAGTCCGCCCATCGGGTGTCATGCCGGCCGCACCCGCCAGCCCGATCAGCAGGGCGAGCCGCACCAGATGCCAGAAACTGATGCCGGACCCGCGCCGGGCCAGCGAGCAGCCGCAGTCGATGGTCGTGCGCCCGCGCGCCAGATTGATGGCGATGGCGAGGAAGTAGAGGGCGAACAGCCCGGCCGCGGACATTCCTCCGGCGGCGGCAGCGCCGGGCAGAAGCAGGGCGAAAGCCACACTCGCCTCGGCCAGTGGCAGTATCGTTGCGAAGGGCCTGGCCAGGCGCGCCGGCAGCAGGCGGTAGGCGGCCACCGTGCCGGTGAACGCAATGCGCATGCGGGCCTTGTGTGCGGCGCTGGCCAGCAACAGGCCGGCCAGGAACAACCGGGCAGCCTCGTTTAGAAGTGGATCGATACTTATTTGCACCATCGGGCACAGCTCTATTTCACCGAGTAGAGCGCGTAGGGCGAGTCGGCAAGGCCACCGCCGATGCCGCGCAGCCAGGCGCCGGAGGCGGCGTCATAGACGTCCAGATCCATCTCGGCATTGACCACCACCAGGTAAGCGGGTGTGCTGCTCGTCGCCTCGATCGAAATGCCCCAGGTCTTGAGCGGAATGCGCGCCACACGGGCACGGGTCTTGGGATCGAACACCCAGACCTCGCTGCCGCCGTCCTTGTGGCTGCCCTCGTGGCCGTTTTCGTGCATCAGCACATAGAGCCGGCCGGCCTTGTCGCCGGTCACCACCTGCCAGCCGCCGGGGCGCCAGTTGCTCTGGCGCTCGGCCGCGCTGACCAGTGGCCAGGCGTCTTGAACCTCGGCGAATTTTCCCGACAGGTCGATGGGCCGGACATTGCCGGTAAAGGTCGGAAAATAGGCGATGCCGTCGATCACCGCCGTCTTCATGAACAGGGCGTCATTGTCGATATCGTTGAACGGCGCGCTGACCTTGCGGTCTGCCACCTTGCCGGCACCATCGAGCGCGAAGCTGACCAGCGTGCCGTTGCCGCACAGGCTTGAGAAGCCATGCGCGCCGGTGGGGTAGAGCAGGGCACACCCCGGCATCGGAATCTCGCCCAGCACCTTGCGGCCAACAAGATCGACGACGGTCACCGAGGCTGCCGGCGTGAAATTGAAAACCAGGCCGAAACGCTCGTCATTGGTGAGCGCGAAAGAAGCCTTTTGTGTCACGAACTGACCGCGCTTGCCGCCCGGCAGGATCACCTCGCCGGTCTTTTTCAGCGTCGCCTTGTCATAGATCGTCAGAACGTCGGTGCGTGCCCCGTCAATACCGCGGGCATAGAAGCTCTCGGCCACATAAAGCTCGGGCCGCGTGCGGGCGGCCCGAAAGGTGGCCATCTGACCGGCGCCAATCGCCCCTTTGTAATGGTGGGTCTCGGCCCCGGGATCGATGATCACGACACGCCCGGCCACCAGCGACGGGAAGTTCATGTCATGAACGAACATCCAGCGATCCGGGTAGCTGGCGGTGAGCGTCTTGACGTTGGGCGTTGGTTCCGGCGCCAGTTCAGCCCGGGCACCGAGCGACAGGCTGCCGATCAGCGCAATCAAGGCAATACGGATGATGGTCAATCTTCCACTCCCTCCCCGCGAGGAATTCGCCCCTTTTTTCGGAGCTTGCATCCGGTATAGGACACGCGTCCACGCCTGGAAATAGGACTTTCGTCTAAAATAGGACTTTCGTCCGTCCTAAATAGGACTATCGTCCAATTCGGTATCACTCCGGATGGCGGTCTGTCAACCAAGGGCGCCGGCAGGGCCGGCGCCAGCGCCAGGATGATGTGGGAGCATGCGGGAAAGCGTGCGTCTGGGACGGCCTGTGGCGGCTTTGGGTCAACGAGCGGACGCCGGTGGGGCGATCAGCTCAGGGCGCGGGCGAGAAAGGATGCCGGGTCCGGGAGGGCATCGAGGTCTTCGGTGCGGGCGCTTCGGACCAGATCCAGAAAGGCCTTGGCGGCGATATTGAAGGTGGCGGCGGCGCGGTTGCGCCAGACCCGTTCATAGCCGACGAAGACGGTCATGCCTTCGATCGAGGCCGAGACGAAGAGCGCAATGACTTCGCAGGCCTCGGATGACAGGGCCGGATTGATGCGGCCGATCAGGTCGACGAAGACCGCGCGTTCCTTGGCATAGACATATTCCATGCCCTCGGCGGCTACCGGATCGTGATTGGCCAGCACCCACAGCTCGGGGAAGAAGTAGGTCGTTTCCTTCGTTGTCAGGTCCTCCATGATGAACCGGACGATGGCCTCGAACTGCTCTTCGGGCGACAGCGAGGGGTCCGCCATGATGGCATCGAAATCCTCGATATAGCCCTGAATGACCGCGTCCATGAGGTCGTGAAGCAGTGCCTGCTTGTTGGAATAGTAGTAGGACAGATTGCCGACCGTCATGCCGCAGCGAGCGGCGATCTTGCGCATGGTCAGGCTGTGATAACCCTCTTCGATGAAGATGTCGCGGGCCGCATGCAGGATTTCGGTCACCCGCTGTCGGCCCTTTGGCGAGGTCGCCCGCTCGTGACGGCGCTGGAGTTTCAGTCTGCGCATGATCGAGACCCGTCCTTCCTCGGCCCCCCTGTTCTAAATAGCCAACCGGTCCGGTTAAGGAAAGCCCCCACCACATCCGCCGCGCGGGCCGGGCATGCCGGCGTCCGGATTTCAAGCCCGTCTGATCCCGGTTAAGGCAGGCCAGCGAAAATCGGTGTATGATTAAGTGTTTGGTTTCATCTGGTATCCATGAAACTGATCTGGAAACGGAGGATGAACCATGAAACTCAATATCAAGGCACTGGCGCTGGCCTGCGGTATCATCTGGGGTCTGTCGCTGCTGGTGATCGCCTGGTGGCTGATGCTTCTCGGCCAGACGGGTGATGGCTCGAGCCTGCTGGAGCGCGTTTACGTCGGCTACGAGTTCTCGCTGGTCGGCAGCTTCATCGGGTTGGTCTGGGGCTTCGTTGACGGCCTCATCGGCGGTGCCATCTTCGCCTGGATCTACAACAAGCTGGTCGACAGCTTCGCCAGTGAATGACGCCTGGCGCGCCTAGCGGGACAAGCGGCGCAGGTCCTTGATGATTTCGCGCGCCGCATTATGCCCGGGGGCGCCGGTCACGCCGCCCCCGGGATGGGCGCCGGAGCCGCACAGGTACAGCCTTGGCAGCGGCATCCGATAATCGGCATGGCCGAGGATCGGGCGCGCCGCGAACAACTGGTCGAGGCTGAGCGCGCCATGAAAGATGTCGCCGCCGACCAGCCCGAAATCGCGTTCCAGATCCAGGGGGCTGAGCATCTGCACGCCGAGCACGCTGGCCCGGAAATTGGGCGCGTATTCGTTGACCGTATCGAGGATCAGCTCGGCGGCGACCTCGCGGTTGGCGTCCCACGAGGCGTTTTCCGGCAGCTCGGGCGCGAAATGCTGACAGAACAGGCTGGCGACATGGGCGCCCGCCGGCGCCAGGCTGTCATCGAGGGTTGACGGGATCAGCATCTCGATCACCGGACGGCGCGAAAAGCCTTCGCGCCGGGCGTCGCGATAGGCGTGATCGAGATATTCGAGATCGGGGCCGATGATGATGCCGGCGGTCAGGTAGTCGCCTGGGTCGCGTCCCTCGAGGCAGGTAAAGCGCGGCAGCTCGGAGAGCGCGACATTCATCCGGAAGGTGGCCGAGGCGCATTTCCAGCGCTCGATCCGGTGCCGGACATCGGCGTCGAGGAGACTCGCGTCCATCAGCTCGAGCAGCAGCAGGCGCGGATTGACGTTTGATACGACGGCTCGGGCATGGATCACTTCGCCTGAATCCAGCACCACGCCGGCGGCACGCCTGTCCTCGACCAGGACCTCGCGCACACCGGTGCCGAGGGTGATCGAGGCACCGCGCGCCTCAGCGCAGCGGGCCATCGCCGCGGTCACTGCGCCC
Organism: uncultured Alphaproteobacteria bacterium; assembly: GCA_964654995.1. GTDB lineage: Bacteria > Pseudomonadota > Alphaproteobacteria > CAZZKF01 > CAZZKF01 > CAZZKF01. Next base: position 117,350 of record CAZZKF010000001.1, read on the forward strand.
ATGCCGCCCAGTGCATGCCCCCACACGCCTTTCTGGCCGTTGACCTCGCCGAAGGCGTGATGGAGCAGGACATAGGCTCCACCCGGGGCATAGGGACTGGCATAGGTGCCGACGATCGAATCGAAGGCCAGCGCGCCGATGATCCGCTCGTCCTCGAACCAGTGCCCGAGAAAGTCGGCGACGCTCTTGGTGAACAGGTCGACCATGAGCCGCTGGTCGTTGATGGAGAGACGGCGAAACCGGCTGCCCAGCTGAAACGCCTTCAGCCACTCGCCAAGGCCGCCGCCGACATTGGGCGGCGCTTGCAGCACCAGGTCACGCAGTACATCGGCGGCGCGTTCCAGGGCCTGGAAATAGTCAGGCGCCGCGCGCCCGTCTGAGACCGAGAACTTGGCGATTTCCGAGATCGAATCCGCCGCTCCACCGAGCGCCAGAAAGCGGCCGTCCGGCATCGGCCAGAGGTTGTTGATGCGGCGTGAGACGACCTTGAGGCCATATTGTTCGAGCGTCAGGTCGCGGATGATCCTGGGGTGCAACAGGCTGACCGCATAAGCCGCCACCGAATTGCGGAACCCGGGGTGGAATTCCTCGGTGATCGCCGCCCCGCCGACCACCGCACGCCGCTCGATCAGGCGCACCGACAGCCCGGCCGCTGCCAGATAGGCGGCACAGACCAGGCCGTTGTGCCCGGCGCCGATGATGACGACATCGCAGTCATAGGATTTCCGGGCCATGATTGGTACTCGATCGCGGGGGCTGTGGCGGAACGTGCCCTAGCCTTACACCAAGCGGCAATCGCGGCCAAGAGCGAGACTTGCACTTGTCCTGACGGCGATGATTTGGCAGTGTCGGTCGCGGCCCGAACGTGCAACCGATCATGCCGGGGGCCGCACCTTGGGGGAGGAGACGACATGCAGACGGCAGGGGTTCACGAGCACTGGTCCTCGCGCATCGCGTTCATTCTGGCGGCGGTCGGCAGTGCCGTTGGCCTGGGCAATATCTGGCGCTTTCCCTACATCGCCGGGGAATCCGGCGGTGGCGCCTTTTTCCTGATCTACATTGCCTGCATCGTCATCGTCGGCGGCCCGATCCTGATAGCCGAACTGATGATCGGACGGCGCGGCCAGATGAGCCCGCCCAACAGCTATCACCAGGTTGCCCGGGCGCACGGAAAAAGCGGCTTGTGGAAAGGTGCCGGCATGCTTGGCGTGGTGGCGGCGATTCTTCTGCTCAGCTTCTACAGCGTCATCGGCGGCTGGGCGGTCGCCTATCTGTTCGGCACTGCCACCGGCGCCCTGGCGGGTGTCGATTCGGCGACGGCGGCGGGCAATTTCAAAGGTCTTTTGGGCGATCCCCTGCGTCTCGGCATCTGGCATCTGGTGTTCATGGGGGCCACCGTCTGGGTGGTTGCCCGCGGCGTCAAGGCGGGGCTGGAAAAGGCCGCCACCTGGCTGATGCCGTCGCTGTTCGTGTTCCTGCTGATCATCGTCGGCTATGCGGCGGTGGCCGGGGATTTCGCGCGCGGCATGGCGTTTCTGTTCTCGACCGATTTTTCCAAGATCACCGGCAAGGTCGTGCTGACCGCCATGGGCCAGGCCTTTTTCACCCTCAGCCTGGGCATGGGGACGATGATCACCTATGGCGCCTACCTCTCGCGCGAGGTGTCGATCCCGAAGGCCAGCGGCATCATCGTGGTGGCCGATACGCTGGTCGCAACGCTGGCCGGCATTGCCATCTTCCCGATCGTTTTTGCCAGCGGGCTGGAGCCCGGCTCGGGTCCGGGCCTGGTGTTCATCACCCTGCCCATTGCCTTTGCCGGCATGCCGGCAGGCACGGTGATCGGCACCCTGTTCTTCGCGCTGCTGGTGTTTGCGGCGATCACCTCGTCGATTTCGATCCTCGAGCCGCTGGTCTCGTGGCTGGAGGAGCACAAGGGCTTCCGGCGCGCCAGGGTGGCGGTGACCGCCGGGATCCTGAGCTGGGCGGTCGGCCTGCTCTCCGTGTTCGGCTACAATATCCTGAGCGACGTTCACCCCCTGGCCTTCGTCTCGGCGCTGGCGGAGAAGGACATCCTCGATTCCTTCGATTACATCGTCTCCAACATCTTCCTGCCCGTAGGCGGCATGCTGGCGGCCCTGTTCGCCGGCTGGGTGATGTCGAAGGAAACGGTGCTCGACGAACTCGGCATCAAGGACGGGCCGTTCTTCCGCGCCTGGCGGTTTCTCGCCCGATACATCGCCCCGGTGGCCGTGTTCGTGGTGCTGGTGAATTCGCTGAAAGGTTAACCGCTAGATTTCGTCCGCCAGCTCGCCGACCAGCCGCCTGAACGCGGCCAGCGTCTCGGCCTCCAGCGGGTGCTGTCCATCGCCTATGACCTGGCGCCCGCCCACGTAAACGTCGCGCACCGGGCTCTGAGTCGCGGCGAAGATCAGGGCGTCGAAGCGCGCCGCATCGGGTGCGGCGGCGAGTGCCGGATGGGCCTCATCGAGGATCACCAGATCGGCCCGTGCACCGGCGATCAGGGCGCCCATGTTGCGTGCCAGCGCCAGTGCCCCGCCCAGGGCGGCGCGATTGTACAGGGCGGCCCCCGGGCTGGCGCCGCCCGACAGCGGGATCGCCGGGCGCTGACCGCTGAAGATGCGCTGGCCGTACTCGAGCAGCCGCAATTCTTCGATGGCGCTGATGCAGACATTGCTGTCGGACCCGATGCCGATGCGCCCGCCGGCTTGCAAGTAGGTGGTCAGCGGAAACAGTCCGTCGCCCAGATTGGCCTCGGTGATCGGGCACAGGCCGGCAACCGCGCCCGACTGGGCCAGCCCGTCGCGCTCGTCGGCGGTGACATGGGTGGCATGGACGAGACACCAGCGGGCATCGATCTGCGCGTGGTCCAGCAGCCAGGCGACAGGCCGCGCCCCCAGCGCCGCGCGGGCCTCGTCCACCTCGCGGGGCTGCTCGGCGGCATGGATATGAATCGGTCCGTCTGGCGCCTCCCCGGTGTCGGCGCGGACGGTCTCCAGTGTCGCCAGAAGCTCCTCGGGCGTAACCGCCCGCAGGGAATGCGCGGCCAATCCGATGGTCACGTCCGGATCGGCGGCAAACCCGCATTGCAGATCGCCGGCGATTTCGAGAATCCGCTCCGGCCCGGCGGTAAAGCGGCGCTGTGCGGGATCAAGCTCGCCGCCCTCGAACCCGGCGCGGGTATAGAGCACCGGCAGATGCGTGATCGCCAGTCCGACCTCACGCGCCGCCAGGATCACCCGGCGCGACAGCTCGGCGGGATCGACATAGGGCGTGCCGTCGGCCTCGTTGTGGAGGTAATGAAACTCGCCGACCGCCGTAAAGCCGGCCTTGAGCATCTCGATGAAGGCCTGGCGGGCGATGACCTCCAGCCCCTCGGGCGTGATTAGCCGGGCCAGCCTGTACATCACCTCGCGCCAGGTCCAGAAGCTGCCCGCCTGGCTGGTCGCGCGCTCGGCGAGCCCGGCCATGGCGCGCTGGAAGGCGTGACTGTGGACATTGGCAAGGCCGGGAATGACCGGCCCCGCAAGGCGCGTGGTTCCCTTGGGCGAGGCGTCGATGCGGGTGCCGGAAATCGTGCCGCTCTCATCCACCTCGATGCGGACGTTGCGGCGCCAGCCCTCGGGCAGCCAGGCACGCTCGGCGAAATAGGATGTCGTCATGAGATCCACGTGGCTGCGGCGTCTTGCGGGGACGCGGAAAAGACCCGTAGTCTATACGCGCGCCGGCGCCAAGTCTCAAGCCGGCGAGCGGGCAGGTGCGGACGGGCGGTCGAGGAGAGGGCACATGTGGGATCGGTTGTGGCTGAACGCGCGCATTGCCACATGTGCCGGCGCGGCGCCCTTCGGGGCGATCGAGGGTGCGGCGGCGATCGGTGTTAAGGATGGGCGCATCGCCTGGCTCGGGCCGATGAGCAAGCTGCCCGGGCGGGCGGATGCGTTGGCCCGCGAAGTGCATGATGCCGGCGGGCGCTGGATCACGCCGGGGCTGATCGACTGCCATACCCATCTGGTCCATGCCGGCAATCGGGCGCGCGAATTCGCTTTGCGCCTCGAAGGGGCGAGCTACGAAGAGATCGCCCGCGCCGGCGGCGGCATTGCCGCCACGGTCGCGGCGACGCGCGGAGCGGATGCAGACGCCCTTTACCGGGCGTCGCGCAGGCGGCTCGATGCGCTGCGCGCCGAAGGCGTGACCACCATCGAGATCAAATCCGGCTATGGCCTCGAGACCGCGACGGAGGCGCGCATGCTCGACGTCGCAACCCGGCTCGGGGCGGATGCCGGCGTGCGCATCCAGCGCACCTTTCTCGGCGCCCACGCTATCCCGCCCGGCTTCGACGGCACTGCGGACGACTATATCGACCTGGTATGCGAGGAAATGCTGCCGGCAATGGCCGAGGCCGGTCTGGCGGAGGCGGTCGATGCCTTTTGCGAGACCATTGCCTTTTCACCAGACCAGGTGGCGCGGGTGTTCGAGGCGGCCCGATCGCACGGCCTTGCGGTCAAGCTGCACGCCGATCAGCTCTCGGATTCGGGTGGCGCGGCGCTGGCGGCACGTTTCGGCGCCCTGTCCGCCGATCATCTCGAATATGCCAGCGAAGAAGGAATTGCGGCGATGGCGGCGGCGGGAACCGTTGCCGTGCTGTTGCCTGGCGCCTTCTACATGCTCGGCGAGACCCGCAAGCCGCCGGTGGACGCCATGCGCCGGCATGGTCTGGCGATCGCAGTGGCCACCGACTGCAACCCGGGCAGTGCGCCGGTGACCTCGCTGCTGCTGATGCTGAACATGGCTTGCGTGCTGTTCGGCCTGACGGCGGAAGAGGCGCTTGCGGGTGTTACCCGCCACGCCGCCCGGGCGCTGGGCCTGAGCGAGGTCTGCGGCACGCTCGAGGTCGGCAAGGCGGCCGATTTCGTCATATGGGACATCGATGATCCGGTGGAGCTGTGCTACCGGCTCGGTTACAACCCCTGCGCCGGCATCGTCATCGCCGGTGCTCCCGTCGCTCAAGCTCGATAGCGGCTGCGGCCCCAGTCCAGCATCGCCTCCAGCACGTGGTTCAGTACCGGGCGCAGGGTGGCCGCCGCCGGCTCATCGAAGGTGTAGGGCGGCGCCTCGTTCATATAGCTTTTCTGGGCCAGTTCCATCTGCACGGCGTGGACATGATCGCCCGGCGCACCGTAAGTGCGGGTGATGTAGCCGCCGGTAAAGCGGCCATTCAAGACCGCGCCCGCCTGCGGGGCCTCGCGGCAGATGGCGAGCAGCCGGCGGGCCAGATCGTCGGCGGCCGAAGCGCCACCGGCGGTGCCGATGTTGAACGCCGGCAGCTCACCGGCAAAAAACCGCGGTACCCGCGAGCGGATCGAATGGGCGTCGTACAGCAGGGCATAGCCGAAGCGCTTCTTGAGGGCCGCAAGCTCGGTTCGCAGGGCGCGGTGATAGGGTTGCCAGAACCGGCTCAAACGTGCCGCAATCTCGGTCGCATCCGGCGCGGTACCGTTCAGGTAGATCGGAGCGTGGTCGAAGGTGGTGAGCGGCACCAGCTCGGTATTGTCCGCCCCGGCATAGAGGTCGGCGCCCTCGGGATCGCGGTTGAGGTCGATGACATAGCGCGAGTACCGCGCGATCAGGACCCCGGCGCCCAGCCCGTGGGCGAAATCGTAAAGCCGGTCGACATGCCAGTCGGTATCTGGCAGCACCCGCGCGGCGTCTGAAAAACGGGCGGCGATGTCGTCAGGCACCAGGGTTCCGGCGTGCGGGATCGAGAGCAGCAGCGGGGTCGTTCCGGGGCGGAAGGTGAAGACGTCGTAATCGCCCGATGGTTGGGCCGGCGCGCTCATCAGGCCGCATCCGCCGATGGTAAAAGATGGGGCACGAAGCGGCGGAACCAGCCGCTGCGCACCAGGTCGCGAATGGCGGCGATATCGCCGGCGAAATAGCGGTCCTCGCCATACGTCGGCACGCGCGCGCGGATCTCCGCGTAGGCCTCGGTCAGCTGCGGTGATGTGGTGAGCGGCTTGTGAAAATCGAGCCCCTGGGCGGCGGCCAGCAGTTCGATGGCGACGATGGTGGCGACATTCTCCGCCATCTCGGACAGGCGGCGTGCGGCAAAGGTCGCCATGCTGACGTGATCTTCCTGATTGGCCGAGGTCGGCAGACTGTCGACACTGGCCGGATGCGCCAGCGACTTGTTTTCGCTGGCCAGCGCGGCGGCTGTCACCTGGGCGACCATGAAGCCGGAATTGAGCCCGGCGTTCTCGACCAGGAAGGGCGGCAGGCCGCTCAGGGCGGCATCGGTCAACAGCGCGATACGCCGTTCCGACAAGGCGCCGGTCTCGGCAATCGCCAGCGCCAGGGTATCGGCGGCCATGGCCACCGGCTCGGCATGGAAATTGCCGCCAGAGAGCACCTCGCCGGTGTCCGTCATCACCAGCGGATTGTCGGAGACCGCATTGACCTCGCGCGCGAACACCCGGGCGGCAAAGGCCATGGTATCCAGGCACGCGCCCATGACCTGCGGCTGGCAGCGCAGCGAGTAGGGGTCTTGCACGCGGTCGCAATCGACGTGCGAGCGCCGGATGTTCGAGCCCTCCAGCAGCGTGCGGTAGGTCTCGGCCAGCGCCTCGGTTCCGGGCTGGCGTTTCCAGGCGGCAATGCGCGGATCGAAGGGTGTGTCGCTGCCGCGCGCCGCATCGACCGACATCGCCCCGGCGACCACCGCGGCGGCAAAGGCGTCTTCGGCGGCGAACAGGGCGGTCAGCGCCAGCGCCGTGGAGACCTGGGTGCCATTGAGAATGGCCAGGCCCTCCTTGGGGCCCAGCACAAAGGGCGCAAGCCCGGCCCTGGCGAGCCCTTCGGCCGCCGGCAGGCGTGTCCCGTCCAGCCGGACCTCGCCTTCGCCGATCAGCGCCGCGGCCAGATGTGCCAGCGGCGCCAGATCGCCGGACGCCCCGACCGAGCCCTTGGCGGGAATGCAGGGGCGCACGCCATGTTCCAGAAGAGCGCAAAGCGCGTCGATCAGCTCCGGCCGGACGCCGGATGCGCCTTGCGCCAGACCGTTGATCTTGAGCGCCAGGATAAGGTCGACGATTTCGTCGTCCAAAAGCGGCCCGGTGCCGGCGCAGTGCGAGAGCACGAGGCGGCGCTGCAACTCACCCAGCGCATCATCGGCGATGCGGGTTTTGGCGAGCTTGCCGAAGCCGGTGTTGATGCCGTAGACCGGCGCGCCCTTGGCCACCACCCGGGCCACCGCCTCGGCGCCGCGCGCGACCTGCTCGCGCCAGTCGCCGGCGAGCGCCAACCGGGTGCCGTCGCGCACCATGGCCCGGGCCGCGCCCAGCGTCATCTCGCCCGGGGTCAGGGTGATCTCGCCGGTGCCAGCCATGGCCGTCTCAGACGTCGATCATCGGAAGCTTGAGACCGTGCTCGCGGGCACAGGCCACGGCCTCGTCATAGCCGGCATCGGCATGGCGCATGACCCCGGTGGCCGGATCGTTGGTGAGCACCCGTTCCAGCCGGCGGGCGGCTTCGGGCGTGCCGTCGGCGACGATCACCAGGCCGGCATGCTGGGAAAAGCCCATGCCGACGCCGCCACCGTGATGGAAGCTCACCCAGGTGGCGCCGCTTGCCGTGTTCAACAAGGCGTTGAGCACCGGCCAGTCGGAGACCGCATCGGAGCCGTCCTTCATGCTCTCGGTCTCGCGGTTGGGGCTGGCGACCGAGCCGGAATCGAGATGATCGCGGCCGATCACCACCGGCGCCTTGAGCTCGCCGCTGGCCACCATCTCGTTGAATGCCAGGCCGAGCCGCGCCCGCTCGCCCAGACCCACCCAGCAGATCCGCGCCGGCAGCCCCTGGAACCGGATGCGCTCACGCGCCATGTTCAGCCAGTTGTGCAGGTGCGGATTATCCAGGATCAGCTCCTTGACCTTGGCGTCGGTGCGGTAGATGTCGTCCGGATCGCCCGAAAGCGCCGCCCAGCGGAACGGGCCGATGCCGCGACAGAACATCGGCCGGATATAGGCGGGAACGAAGCCGGGGAAGTCGAAGGCGTCGGCAACCCCTGCCTCCAGCGCCATTTGCCGGATGTTGTTGCCGTAATCGAAGGTCGGAATGCCATCGCGGTGAAACGCCAGCATCGCCTGCACATGCACCGCCATCGACTCTTTCGCCGCCTTCTGCACACCCTCGGGATCGCTCTGCTGGCGCGTCTCCCATTCATCGAGCGTCCAGCCGGCCGGCAGATAGCCGTTCAGGGGATCATGGGCCGCCGTCTGGTCGGTCACCGCATCGGGACGCACACCGCGCTTCACCAGTTCCGGCAGGACCTCGGCGGTATTGCCGAGCAGCCCGACCGACAACGGCTTGCCCTGGCGGATCGAGTCGTCGATCAGACGCAGGGCCTCGTCGAGATCATCGGTGCTGGTATCCAGATAGCCGGTGGCGAGGCGCTTTTCGATGCGCCCCGGGCGGCACTCGACGGCCAGCATCGAGGCCCCGGCCATGGTCGCCGCCAGTGGCTGCGCGCCGCCCATGCCGCCGAGACCGCCGGTGAGAATCCACTTGCCGGACAGATCGCCGCCGTAATGCTGGCGGCCCATCTCGGCAAAGGTCTCGTAGGTGCCCTGAACGATGCCCTGGCTGCCGATGTAGATCCACGACCCGGCGGTCATCTGGCCGTACATCATCAGCCCCTTGCGATCGAGTTCGTGGAAATGCTCCCAGGTCGCCCAGTGGGGCACGAGGTTGGAATTGGCGATCAGCACCCGCGGGGCATCCGCATGGGTGCGGAACACGCCGACCGGTTTGCCGGACTGCACCAGCAGCGTCTCGTCCGGCTCCAGCGTTTTGAGAGTCTCGATGATCTTGTCGAAGCACGCCCAGTTGCGGGCCGCCCGGCCGATGCCGCCGTAGACCACCAGGGCATCCGGGTTTTCGGCCACCTCGGGATCGAGGTTGTTCATCAACATCCGCAAGGGCGCTTCCGTGAGCCAGCTCCTGGCCGACAGCGCAGTGCCGCGCGGCGCCCGGATCACCCGTTTGTTGGCAGGCCCGGTATTGGAATCGGCAGGCGGGTGGGCTGTTTCGTTCATCTTGTTGCACCCGGCGTCTTGTTTGTCCTGGCATCTGCTTCGTTATACATATCGGGATCGTTGAGCATCTGACAAGCGAATCCGCACGCCTGAAATTCCCGTTCCGCCTGTCGAAACGGTGGTGGGCAGACAGCCGGTCCGCAACGTGGCGCCGGCGGACCCGGCCCTCCGCTTTTTGTGTTTTTGCCGGACGCCCGCAATGTGCTAGGAACGTGTTCAAACAGGCGCATCGCAGGCGCCGACAAGTCAAGATGTTCGGCCCTGGAAGCCGAGCGAATGTTTGGGGAGGACAGCCCATGGATTTTGGTTCTCTATCGGCCCGGATGGGGCCGGTCATCGTGCTGGCGCTGGCCCTTTCGGGCTGCGCCGCCACTGGCGGCCCGTCTGCAGACAAGGTGGCGGCAACCGCGCCGGCACAAGCAGACGCGGGTGCGGCCAAGCCGTTTCCATCGACCTACAAGCCGCTGCCGTCAAAGCCCACACTCGTCAAGAACGTCACCGTACTCACCGGCACCGGCGAGCAGATCGAGGATGGCGCAGTGTTGATGGCGGATGGCAGGATCGTCGCTGTCGGGCGCGAACTGGCGGCGCCCGATGGTGCGGTGGTGATCGACGGTGCCGGCAAATGGGTAACACCCGGCATCATCGACGTGCACTCGCATCTCGGCGTCTATGCCTCGCCGCGGGTGCGCGCCACTGCCGACGGCAACGAGGTCTCGGGCCCCAACACCGCCCAGGTGTGGTCCGAACACGGGGTCTGGACCCAGGACCCGCAGTTCCCGCGGGCACTGGCCGGCGGGGTCACGTCCCTGCAGATCCTGCCGGGCTCCGCCAACCTGTTCGGCGGGCGCTCGGTGACCCTGAAGAACGTTCCGGCCCGCACCGTTCAGGCGATGAAGTTTCCGGGCGCGCCGCAAGGCCTCAAGATGGCCTGCGGGGAGAACCCGAAGCGGGTCTACGGCAGCAAGGGCCGGGCACCTTACTCGCGCATGGGCAATGTTGCCGGCTATCGCGCCGCCTGGGCCAAGGCGGTGGAATACCAGCGCGAATGGGATCGTTACCGCGAGAAGAAGAAAAAGGACAAGAAGGCCAAGCCACCCAAGCGGGACTTGCAGATGGACACCCTGGTCGGCGTGCTCAAGGGCGAGATCCTGGTCCACAATCACTGCTACCGCGGCGATGAGATGGCGATCATGCTCGATGTCGCCAAGGAGTTCGGCTACAAGGTCACCGCCTTCCACCACGCGGTCGAGGCCTACAAGGTGGCCGACCTGCTGGCCGAGAACGACGTCTGCGCGACGATGTGGGCCGACTGGTGGGGCTTCAAGCTGGAAGCCTACGACGGCGTGAAGGAGAACATCCCGCTGGTCGATGCGGCCGGGGCCTGCGCCATCGTGCACTCGGATTCGGCGATCGGCATTCAGCGGCTCAATCAGGAGGCGGCCAAGGCGCTGGCTGACGGCAACGCCGTCGGGCTCAACATTTCCAAGGCCCGCGCCATTCAGTGGATCACGCTCAACCCCGCCAAGGCCCTGGGCATCGCCGATCAGACCGGCTCGCTCGAGCCCGGAAAGATGGCCGATGTGGTGCTGTGGGACGGTGATCCGTTCAGCGTCTACACCCATGCGGAAAAAGTCTTCATCGACGGGGCGCTGCTCTATGACCGGGACAACCCGGCCTTGCAGCCGGTGACCGATTTCGAACTCGGCCAGAGCCGGTAAGGGGGCGATCATGAATGCACGCAGTTCTCTCATGCGGACGCTGGCGGCACTGATCTTGGCATTGTCGATGATCGTTCCTGCCGTTGCCGGCACCACCGCGATTGTCGGCGCCACCGTTCATACCGCCGGTCCGGCCGGCAGCCTTGAGCAAGCCACCGTGGTGATCACCGACGGCAAGATTGCAGCCGTCGGCGCGGATGTTGATGTGCCCGACGGTGCCACCGTCATCGACGGCGCCGGGCTGGTGGTCACCCCGGGGGTAATCGATTCGTATTCGGTTGCCGGCCTGGTGGAGATCGGGCTTGAGGCCTCGACCGTCGATTACCGGCTCAAGGACAACAAGCTGGGGGCCGGGTTTCAGGTGTTTTACGGATTCAACCCGGATTCCACGGTGATCCCGATCACCCGCATCGAGGGCGTGACCGGCAGCGTCATTGCCCCGCAGATCGGCGAAAACCTGTTCGCCGGGCAGGGGGCACTCGTTCACCTCGGCAATGGCGACAACATCGTGCGCGCCTCGCTGGCGGTTTTTGCCGGCGTCGGCCTGTCGGGCGGCGAAGTCACCGGCGGCTCGCGGGCCGCCGCTTTGGGCCGGCTTGCCCGGGCGCTCGACGAGGCCCGCTATTACGACGCCCACCGCGCCGCCTATGACAAGGGGGCGACCCGCGACTTCCTCTACGGCCGGGCGGATCTGGAAGCACTGGTGCCGGTGATCAAGGGGAAAAAGCCGCTGGCGGTGATTGCCAACCGGGCCAGCGACATCCGCAACCTTCTGAAGATCGCCGCGAAGGCGAATGTTCGTCTGGTCATCATCGGCGGCAGCGAGGCCTGGAAGCTGGCCGATGACATTGCCGCCGCCGGTGTGCCCGTCATCATAAATCCGGCCGACGATCTGCCGGCCAGCTTCGATGGCCTGTTCGCCCGGCTCGACAATGCGGCGCGTCTGCAGGCCGCCGGGGTGACCATTGCCTTTGGCTCGGAAGTGAACGACGTCTCGGGTTTCGGCACCCATAACGCCCGGTTGCTCACCCAGATGGCCGGTATCGCGGTCGCCAACGGCTTGCCCTGGGAGGCGGCGCTGGCGGCGCTGACCAGCAATCCGGCGGGCATCTGGGGGGTGGCCGATGAAGTTGGTACCATCGCACCGGGCAAGCAGGCGGACGTGGTGGTGTGGACCGGCGATCCGTTCGAGCTGTCGACGCGGCCCAAACATGTTTTCATTCGCGGCGAGGACATTCCGCTGGTGTCGCGCCAGACCCGGCTGCGGGATCGCTATCTGAACCTCAAGGACCAGCGCATGCCGTTTGCCTATCGCTAGGCGCGGGCATGCTGGATCGGGTGACGTGATGATGAACGGTCGGCGCCGGGGCGTGTCAGTCCTGGCGCTGGCCGTTCTCGTCACACTCGCTGCCCGGACGGGCGCCGCGGCGGAAGTCGAGTTGCGCGCGGTCACCGCCTTTCCCCGCGCCATCGCCTTTACCGCCAGCTTTCTGCGCTTTGTCGAGAAGGTGAATGCGGCCGGGCGCGGCGTCGTGCGCATCCGCTATCTCGGCGGGCCCGAGGTGGTGCCGCAAAGCGAGCAGCCCGGCGCCGTGCGCCGCGGCGTCGTCGACATGCAATACGGCCCGGCCTCCTACTACCTCGGGCTGGTGCCCGAGGGCGACGCCCTGGTTGGCAGCAACCGCACGCCCATGGAGACCCGCGCAAACGGCGGCCTCAAGCTGTTGCAGGAGATTTTCCGCCGCCGCCTCGCGGTCCATGTTCTCGGCCATTTCGACGGCGGCGTCGGCTTTCACATTTACCTGCGCAAGCCGCCGCGGCGGACCCCGGACGGCGGCGTCGATCTCAAGGGCGTGCGCCTGCGCTCGCAGCCGATCTATCGGGAATTCTTCGCCGGCCTCGGGGCGCAGACGATTTCTGTGCCGGTGAGCGAGGCCCACAGTGCCTTTTCGCGCGGGCTGGTCGACGGCACCGGCTGGGTCCAGACCGATCTCACCGCCTGGGGCTGGCAGAAGTTCCTGCGCTACCGCATCGACCCGCCGTTCTTCCAGTCCGAGCTTCTGGCACTCATCAATCTGAAACGCTGGCAAGGCTTGAGCGATGAAGCCCGCGCCGTGCTGACCCGCGTCGCCATACGCCATGAGCGCGAATCCTATGCCCGCTTCCGGGAGCTGATCGCCGAAGAGGACGCCCGCGAGCGCGCTGCCGGCATCGCCGTTATCACCTTGACGGGGGCGGGGCGCGCCCGCTTTCTGGACAAGGCCTATGCGGCACCCTGGTCGCGGCTCAGGGCGCGGGCTCCCGATCGCTGGCAGGAGTTGCACTCGAAATTCTTTCTAGACTAGTCTTCTGGTCACCATGAACCGGCTGACCCGACTGTATGGCGCTTTGATTTCCGGTTTGGCCGGTCTGGCCGGCGTGCTTCTGGCGGCGATCGTCGTTGTCGTGGTCGCCGATGTGGTGCTGCGCGGGCTCGGGGTCCAGCCGCCCGCGTTCACCGCCGCATTCAGCGAATACAGCCTGTTGTTCGCGACCATGGCGGCCGCACCCTGGCTGGTGCGCAGCCGCGGCCACATCGTGGTAGAAAGCCTGATCCTCGTCCTGCCTGATGGTCCGCGCCGGGCACTGGCCCGCGGCGTCTACGTGCTGTCGCTGGGGCTGTGCTGCCTGCTCGCCTGGTTTGCCGGCGTCGAGGCGGTGGCCAGCTTCGTGCGCGGCGACATCGACATCCGTGCCGTCGACATGCCGCGCTGGGCGCTGTTTGCGGCGCTTTCCGCCGGCTTCGCCCTGATGGCCATCGAGTTCCTGCGTCTCACGCTCGGCCACGGCAGCCTCTATACCGGGCGGCGCGGCGAAATCAGCGACGGCCTGTGATGCTGCTCGACTGGTACTGGGCAGCAACGCTGATGATCGGCGGCGTGGTTGCGCTGATGGCGCTCGGCGTGCCGGTGGCCTTCGCCTTTCTCGCCACCAATGCCCTCGGCGTAGTGATTTTCATGGGCGGGGCAGCCGGGCTCAGTCAACTTGTCGCCAATGCCACCACCTCGGTGACAACCTTTACGCTGGTGCCCGTGCCCTTGTTCCTGATCATGGGCGAGCTGTTTTTTCACACCGGCCTGGCGCTGCGCGTCTTCGATGCGCTCGACAAATGCATCGGCCGGCTGCCCGGGCGGCTCTCCTACCTGACGATCGGCGGCGGCACCCTGTTTGCCACGTTGTCCGGCTCCAGCATTGCCAATACCGCCATGCTGGGCTCTCTCATGGTGCCGGAGATGATGCGCCGCGGCTACAAGCCGCATATGGCCATCGGTCCCATTCTCGGCATCGGCGGGCTGGCGATGATCATCCCGCCCTCGACGCTGGCGGTGCTGCTGGGCAGTATTGCGCGCATCGACATCGGCGCCCTGCTGATCGCCGGCATCATTCCGGGGCTCATCCTCGCCGCCATGTACGCCGGCCTGATCGCCTTCCAGATCCACCGCGATCCGGATGCCGCGCCGCGCTATGCGGTGGAGCCGGCGAGCCGGCGTGAAAAGCTGCGTGCCCTCGTCGTCAACATCCTGCCGATGGGACTGGTGGTCTTCTGCGTCGTCGGGCTGATCATCCTCGGGCTGGCGACGCCGACCGAGGCGTCCGCCTTCGGGGTGGTTTCGGTGGTCGCGCTTGCCGCCTTTTATCGCTGCCTGAGCTGGGAGGCCTTGCGCAAGTCGCTGGCCGGCGCCATGCGGGTGACCGGCATGGTGCTTCTCATCATCATCGGCTCGTCGACCTTCGGGCAGATCCTCGCCTTTTCGGGCGCCACCTCGGGGCTGATTTCCTGGGCGCTCGGGCTCGATCTCTCACCGGCTCTGGCGCTGGTGCTCATGCTCGCGGTGCTGCTGTTCTTCGGCATGTTCATGGATCAGGTCTCGATGATGCTGATCACGCTGCCGATCTTCATGCCGCTGGCCCAGTCCTACGGCTTCGATCCGGTGTGGTTCGGCATTGTCGTGCTTTTGGGCCTGGAGGTCAGCCTGGCGACGCCGCCCTTCGGGCTGCTGCTGTTCGTGATGATGGGGGTGAGCCCCGAGGGCACGACGCTGCCCCAGGTCGCCAAGGCGGCGCTCCCCTATATCGGCGCGGTGTTCGTGCTGCTCGCGCTCCTCGCCCTGTTTCCCGACATCGCGCTTCTGCTGCCGCGCCTGATGGGCTGACGGGAACGGTTGGCGATCGGTTATAATTGCTTACAAACAGTCAGCGGGAGGAGATATGGAGATTGCAGTCATCGGCGGCGGCCACGGGGCCTATGCGGCGGCCGCGGATCTGGCCGAGCAGGGGCATTCGTTACGCCTGTGGCGGCGCAATGCGGCGGCCTTCGCGCCGGTGCTGGAAACCGGCAAGCTGATGCTGATCGACACCAACGGTGAACGCGAGGTGGCGCTGAGCCTCGCGACCACCGATCTCGGCGAGGCGGTGGCGGGCGCCGAGTTGATCGTCATCCCGCTGCCGGCGACGGCGCAGGACGCATTGGCGCCGGTCTTGGCCCCGGTTCTGGAGGACAGCCAGGTGGTGTTTCTGCCGCCCGGCACCTTTGGCAGCTATGTCTTTGCCAAGGCGCTGGCGGAGAGCGGCAATCCGGCCCGCGTCGCCTTTGCCGAGACCGGCACCTTGCCGTACCTGGCGCGCAAGCATGGACCGGCGCAGGTGACCATTTCGGTGCGGGCGACGCGGCTGCCCACCGGCGTCTTCCCGGCGGCACGCTCGGCCCACGCCTTCGAGGTCCTGGCCCGCGCCTATCCGGCCATCGAGCCGCTCAAAGACGCGCTTGACGGGGCGCTGATGAACGCCGGGCCGATCATCCACCCGCCGCTCATCCTGATGAACGCCGGGCCGCTTGAGCATTTCGACGCCTGGGACATCCACAACGAGGGCACCCAGCCGGCGATCCGCCGGGTGACCGATGCGCTGGATCTGGAGCGCATCGCCATTCGCGAGGCGGCCGGCTATGCGGCGCCGCATTTTCCCCTCGCCGATCATTACAATCCGGAGGGCGACGAATGGATGTACGGCCGGGCAGCGCATGAAAAACTGGTCGATTCCGGTGACTGGCGGGAAAAGATCGAGCTCACCCGCCATCGCTACATGCTGGAGGACACCAAACTCGGCCTCAGTTTCCTTGCTTCGCTGGCCGACTGGCTGGGGGTCCATGCGCCCTTGGCCCATGGTCTGGTGGCGCTGGGCTCGGCCGTGGTCGGCGAGGATTTCATGACCACCGGGCGCACGCTCGAGACT
>CAZZKF010000001.1:133548-172985 GCA_964654995.1 uncultured Alphaproteobacteria bacterium
GACGCCTTTGCCCTGATCGCCGGCGCTGCGCCTGAAACCGCGATCGTCGCCTCGACCACCTCGACCCTGCCGGTGGCGCGTCTCGCCGAGCTGATTGCGGGACCGGGGCGGTTTGTCAATGCACACTGGCTCAATCCCGCCTTTCTGATCCCGCTGGTCGAGGTCAGCCCCGGGCCCGAGACGGCGGACGAAACGGTGAGTGCCTTGACTGCGCTGCTCAAGGCGGTCGGCAAGGTGCCGGTGGTCTGCGCCGCCCGGCCCGGCTATATCGTGCCGCGGCTTCAGGCCGTGGCGATGAACGAGGCGGCGCGCATGGTCGAGGAGGGCGTGGCTTCGGCCGAAGACATCGATACCGCCATCCGCGTCGGCTTCGGCATTCGCTATGCCGTGCTGGGCTTGCTGGAATTCGTCGATTTCGGCGGCGGCGACATTCTCTATTACGCCTCCAGGCACCTGAAGGAAGCCCTGGGCAGCGAGCGCTATGAGATGCCCGAGATCGTCAGGCGCAACATGGAAGAGGGCAAGCTGGGGCTGGCGACGGGCGAGGGCTTTTACGATTTTCGCGGGCTCGATGCGCAAGCCTACCGGCGCGACAAGCTCGCCAACTTCGTGCGCCTGCTCGAGCACCTGAAGCTCATGCCGGCGCCGGGCGGAGAGACCTCAGATTAGCGCCACAGCCGGTGGCGCAGCCACTGGCCGATGAACGCCAGGCCTTCCATGCCGACGTCGAGCACGCCGGCCAAGGACAGGAAGGCGTGGATCGTGGACTCATAACATTTGTAGTCGACCGGAACGCCGGCATCGGCGAGCCGCTCGGCGTAGGCGTGGCCTTCGTCGCG
Source organism: uncultured Alphaproteobacteria bacterium (assembly GCA_964654995.1). Lineage (GTDB taxonomy): Bacteria > Pseudomonadota > Alphaproteobacteria > CAZZKF01 > CAZZKF01 > CAZZKF01. The sequence goes on from CAZZKF010000001.1 coordinate 134,388, forward strand.
CAAGGGGTCGTGGCCGGCGGTGACGATGAGGGCCGGCGGCAGCCCGGTGAGATCGTCGGTGAGAATCGGCGAGACCCGCGCATCCCACAGCTCGCGCTCATCCGAGAGATAGTGGCCCTGCATCCAGTCGAGCCCGGTGCGGCCGAAAAAATAGCCGCTGGCGAATTCGGTCCAGGACGGATAGTCGTCGACCCGGGCCCAGGCCACCGCCGGGTAAAGCAGCACCTGGGCGGCGATCTTGGGGTTTGAGGTGCGCGCCTCCTGGGTGATCACGGCGGTAAAATTCCCGCCCGCCGAATCGCCGCCCACTGCCAGGCGCGCCGGGTCGGCGCCAAGCTCGCCGGCATGATCGGCGACCCAATGGGTGGCAGCCATCGCATCCTCGAGCCCGGCCGGAAACTTGTGCTCGGGCGCCAGGCGATAATCGACGGCAACGACGATCAGGTCCGCGCCGGCGGCGAGGTAGCGGCAGATCGGATCATGGGTGTCCAGATCCCCGTGCACCCAGCCGCCGCCATGGAAATAGACCAGCACGGCACGGCTCCGGCCGGGCTCGGCATCGGGCCAGTAGATGCGGATCGGGATCGGCCCGCGCGGGCCGGGGATGGCCTGGTCCTCGACGCGCGGCAGCTCGAGGCGCGGCGGCGCGACGCGGGCCAGCGCCTCCTTGAGCAGGGCCCGTGATTCGGGCGGTGTCAGCTGATAGCGGGCGTCGGGGTCCGTCTGGTTAAAGGCGTCGAGAAAGGCGGCGGTCTGGGGATCGAGCGGCATGGACCCGGCAGGCGCCGCCTACTCGTCGTCCCACTGCACCAGCCGCAGGAACCCGAGGCCCTGATCGCCGCCGCCGGGAAGCAGGATATTGCCGCGGTGATCGAGTTCGTCCGTCCCGTAGATGGCAATGTCGTTCATCGCCCCGCCGAGATAGACCTCGCTGCCGTCGGACGCCATGTTCAGGTTGTAGTAGGTGTGCTCCACCGGCACCCGCTGAATGACCTCGGCCTTGTCGATGTCGATCTTGGTGAGCTGGAGATAGACCCCGAACACCTCGTTGCGGCGCGCCGGATTGAGGGCGAAGGTAAAGGTGATCGGGCCACCGCGCTCGTAATCCAGCAGCCTGATCTTGCCGCTGGCGAGATCCTGGATGACCAGCCCCGACACCCAGGCCTGGGGATCGCTCAGATCCATGTCGGTGCGCGGCGCCACATAGCCGGCGACATAGATGCCGGTGGTCTCATAGGCCAGCCACATGTTGAGGGCATCCGGCTTGCCCATGTTCGGGCGTTCCCAGCTTCGCAGCTTGAAGGTGTCGAGCCGGGCGCCGGTCTTGGGATCGAGGGTGTAATAGTCGTAGCCATAGGCGTACAGCCGCTTGCCGTCCGGCGAGGTCATCATCTGGAAAATCCCGCGCGGCGCCGGAAAGCTGCGAATTGGCTTGGCATCGAGCCCGGCGCCGGTGTCGTAAACGGCGATGCGGGTGTCCAGCACCTGATATTCGGCCGGCAGCAAACGCACCCGCGACTGATGCACGAACACCTCTTTTCCGTCGTCGCTGACCGCCAGGGCCGAGTTGGTGCGCACCCGCACGTTGCCTTCGTCCATGTCGGCGCGGAACACCTGCTCGCCGGTGGTCAGGTCGATGCCGGCGATGCTGCCGAGGTGGTTGGTCAGCACATAAGCGATCTTGCCGTTGGGCGGAACGGTGACGGTGATCGGCGCGCCGTCACCGGGGATCGGGATCGAGCGCACCACCTCGCGCGCCTTGGGATCGATCAGATGAATGGTGTTGGGATTGGTCACCGCCACCAGATAGTCCCGGGCCAGGGCCGGCACCTGCCAGGCGGCGATCGCCAGCCCGATGCCGAGGACCCGAAGCGTCCGGTGGACTGCCAGTCTGCCCATTCCCGTCTCCTTTCCTGCCGCCCCGCGCTCAGCGCTTGGGGAACACCGATTGCAGAAGCCGCCAGTCGCCCTGGGCCGAATCCGCACCCTCGTGCCAATCGGGGTAGGTGTTGACCGTATCCGGCACCTGCGCCGGCCACCAGCAGGGATCGGAACAGCCGTAAAGATCGGCTTCCATCGGCTGACACAGCGAGGCGACGCCGCCGAACGGGTCGACCTCCCATCCGGGGTCGAAGGTGGTGCTGCACCCGGCCACCGTCTGCATCGCCAGAACCTCTTCCGCGCGGCCTTCCTCGGCCGCCTTTTGAAGCAGCTTTGCCTTGCGGTTCAGGGGCTTGAGTTTCTTCATGGCAATTACCTCCCGGCCTTTCCCGGTCTGCCTCGGGGGTGCTTAACGGATCGCCGGCCGCACCCAGCGCTGGACGGTGACGATCAGATGGGCGCTGCCGGAAACCGTCCGCTCGCCATCTTCGACCGCCGCCTCGACCTTCAGATTGCCGACATTGTTCGTCGCCCGATTGTATTTGGCCCGGGCCTCGTTGGGCCCTGGATCGGCGGGAACGAAATACCCGCTCTCGGTGATCTTGCCGGCGAATTCGACGTCGTGATTGGCCGCCGCCGCCTGATTGAACGGGGCAACCGACCAGCGGGCCGGGAAGCTCCCCAGCCGGATATCATCATCTGTCCCGGCCTTGCCGTCGGCGCCGTTGAGATAGCCGACCGCAGTGAACTGGGCGCCGATCTTGCGGGTCAGGCCGCCACCGCCACCCAGCCGGGCGATGGCTTCCGCCGGCTCGACGCGGATGGCATCGATCTGGCGATAGACGGCAAACAGATCATCGGCGCGTGCCGCGCCGATGACGACGCTGCGCCGGCCCGGCTTGGCGCCGGCGTCCACGCGCACCCGGACGGTGACCGCCTCGGGCGTTGTGGCAACCGTTTCGAGCACGTCGATGCCGGGCCCGAGATCGGCTTCACCCTCGAGGCCGAAGCCATGGACGGTCAAGGTCGTTTCGGTGCCGGCCCGCACATAGGGGGGCTCGACGGCGACGATTGCCGTTGCACCCGGGGTCTCACGCACCGCCCGCAGGCGGGCCCCGCGCTCGTCTGCGTCTGCCGGGAACCAGCGCCCTTCAAGCCTGTTGCCGTCTTCCGAGAGCGCGAAGACCTCGTTGATCCGTTCGTCCCCGAGCGTCGTGCTGCCGCGCCATTCATAGCCGGTGTAAACAATGCCACTGCCGCTGCCGGTGACGGTCGTGCCGTCGGCATAGGCGAGCTGATAGCTGACCGCATAGCGATCGCCGCCCTGCGCCTGGATGATGGCGGTTCCGGTATAGCGGCTCTTGCCGAAGCGTTCGCCGGCGATCCGCCAGGTGCCCGAGAGGTCGGCCTTGGGATGCGCTTTCCAGCTCGTCCAGGCCTTGGTCTCGAAGGGATAGAGCACGTCGAGGCGGATCGGAATCTTGTCTCGAATGATGTCCCAGTAATTCTCCTCGCTGCGGGCCTTTTCCTGGTACTCCATGGTCGGGTACTGGCCCAGGTGGGTATGCGACAGCTTGCGCCATTCATCCTCGTCGCGGCGCTGCAGGGCGACCCGTGCATAGGTGTGGCAGCGCCCGCACATGAGGTTGATGTCCTCGTCCTCGGGCTCCTCGATGCGGTTGTAGTCCTGTTCCAGCGCATAGCGCCACGGTGCCGTCTCCGACGGCGCCAGGCCCTGGGCATCCGAGAGATATTTGACCATCGCCCGGCGCTCGTCATCGCTGAATTCGACGCCATGCCAGATGGTCATGCGGGTCAGCGTCATGTTCCAGCCTTCGGGTGTCTTGCGCATGTTGGAGATGCGCTCGAACCCGCCGCCTTCGAGCGGCCGGTGGCACGATGCGCAGCGCTCGACAATCACCTCCGGGCCGCTTGACGGTGCCGCAGCGGCCATTTCAGCCGGCGTCTCGGATTCCGGAAACACGCCGGCCACCCAGGCCAGGGCGAACGGAACCGCCGTGGCCAATATCGCGATCAGAAATCGGCGCAAGTTCGCTGTCATGAAATTTCCCGCAAGGCGGCCCCGACCCTGGTGTCTGAACGACGAGGTCACAATCCCCGGGCACCATTGTAACGACTTGTGGCGCGGCCACGCCACAGAAAACCGCGATCCCGATACCAAAGAATAAGGGGTCCGGGCCGGCCGCCGGCCGCAGGGACGAGCCGGTGCGATCACGCTCGAAGCCGAAACTTCGGCCGTTCGCCTTGTCGGCTGGCGCTCGATTGGCCGCGGTTTCCGATCGCGAAATGAACTTGCGATATTGTCAGTCGCGAGCTTTAATTGATCTGATGCGGGGTGTCATAGCGCAATTAAATGTCTGATTTGCACGCGAATCTGTCGAAAGTGACAGCATCGTGGGAGTTTTTGCGGTGGTGTTCCTCGCTCCGCCAGTGCATTGGTGCGGCGATGGTCTTGCTGATTGGTGCGGCAGTGACCGGAGCCGGCGTGATGCCGGCGCAGGCCGGTGCATCCCCGGCCGCGATGACCGAGGCCGAGTTGAGCGACGAGACAGCGGCGGCGCTTTATCGGGAAATTTCCGCCCGGATGTACGACGGCTACCGAAAGTCGGGAAATGCTACGGCGGGCATTTACTTCAAGTGGCAGCGCTACAACCGGGTGCCCTTCGTTTCGGCCACCCATGGCGGCCTTTACGTCAATGTCTATGCCAATGCGATCGCCAGGCGCTATGGCCGGTTCGAGCGGGCCGGGCCGATGCCGGTGGGCGCGATCATTGCCAAGGACGGTTTCGAAGTGACGGCCGACGGGGAAGTCCGGCCGGGGCCACTGGTGCTCATGGAAAAGATGCCGGCGGGTTCCAGTTTGGAGACCGGCGACTGGCGTTATACGGTAATCTTCGCGGATGGCAGGATCCACGACCAACTCGATCCGGACACCCGGGCCAGGGTCGCCTTTTGTGCCGAATGCCATGGCGCCGTCAGCGATCAGGACTGCCTGTTCTTTATCCCGGAGCGATATCGAATTGCCGCCCGCGAATCCGAGCCGGCAGGGCGGAGCGAATAACCAGCGAAAGAGAAGGCCATGACCGATCAGACACCGAATTTCTCAGGGCTCAACATTCTGCACACCATGCTGCGGGTGCGCGATCTCGACAAGACGCTGGACTTCTATACCCGCGTCCTGGGCATGCGCCTGCTGCGCCGCATCGATTTCGAAGAGGCCCGTTTCACCCTTGCCTTTGTCGGCTATCAGGATTTCGAGCGCGGCAATCACATCGAGTTCACCCACAACTGGGACCATGCCGAGCCCTATGAGCTGGGCGATGCCTTCGGCCATCTGGCGCTGGCGGTTCCCGATGTCTACGGTTTCTGCGAATGGCTGGCGAGCCAGGATGTGGACATCACCCGGCCGCCGGGACCGATGAAGCACGGCGGGCCGGTGATGGCCTTCATCCGCGATCCCGACGGTTATGCCATCGAACTGGTGCAGCTGGACACCGAATAGGCGAACGCGCCACCGATCCCCCCTCCTACGCTTTGGTCTAATATGAGGGCGCTCGCCCGCGTGGTACCTTATTCCCTGTTATAGGGATGACTCGGCGACTGCCGGACAGCCAACGCGGGGAGGGTGAGGATGACTGCACTGCGCAACGATCTTGGGTCTTTGCACGAGGCCAGCCGGGAGTTCCTGTCGGAGCCCCGCAAAATGCTGATTGGCGATGCCTGGGTGGATGCCGCCTCGGGCAAGAGCTTTCCGGTCATCGACCCATCGTCGGGCGAGGAAATCGCTCGGGTTCCGGAAGGCGAAGCGGAAGATATCGACCGCGCCGTCAAGGCGGCCCGCGCCGCCTTCGAATCCGGCCCGTGGGCGGATGTGAAACCGGCGGAGCGCGAGCGCCTGTTGTGGCGGCTCGCCGAGCTGATCGAGGAAAACGCCGACGAGCTGGCCGAGCTGGAAAGCGTCGATAACGGCAAGTCGGTGATGTTTGCCCGCATGGGCGACGTCAGCCTGGCGGTCTCCTACGTCCGCTATATCGCCGGCTGGGCAACCAAGATTCACGGCAAGACCATCGAGGCAACGATTCCCTTCGTGCCCGACGGCAAGTTTTTCAGCTATGCGGCACGCGAACCGGTCGGCGTGGTCGGCGCCATCGTGCCGTGGAATTTTCCGCTGGTGATGGCGGTCTGGAAGCTCGGGCCGGCGCTGGCGACCGGCTGCACGATCGTGCTCAAGCCGGCCGAGGAAACGCCGCTGACCGCGCTGCGGCTGGGCGAGCTGGTGCAGGAAGCCGGATACCCGGACGGCGTCGTCAACATCGTCACCGGCTATGGCGAGACCGCCGGTGCCGCCCTGGTGGCGCATCCGGATGTCGACAAGATCGCGTTCACCGGCTCGACCGAAGTCGGCAAGCTGATCGGCAAGTCGGCGATGGACACGATGAAGCTGATCTCGCTGGAGTGCGGCGGCAAGTCGCCGGTGATCGTGCTCGATGACGCCGACATTGGGGCGGCGGTCGAGGGAGCGGCCAACGCCATCTTCTTCAATCACGGGCAGGTGTGCACGGCCGGCTCGCGGCTGTATGTCCACAAGCGCCTCTTCGATGAGGTTACCCAGGGCGTCGCCGAGATCGCCAAGAGCATCAAGCTGGGCCCGGGATTGAGCCCGGAGACCCAGATGGGGCCGCTGGTCTCGGAAAAGCAGAAGGAGCGGGTGTGCAACTATATCAATTCGGGGCTGGCCCAGGGTGCCCGGGCTCTGGCGGGCGGCCATGCCCTGGATGAGCCCGGCTACTATGTCGAGCCGACGGTCTTCGTTGACGCCAGCGAGGACATGCGCATCGTCCAGGAAGAAATCTTCGGCCCCGTCCTGGTGGCCATGGCGTTCGAGGACCTTGACGAGGTTGCCGCCAAGGCCAACGACACCATCTACGGCCTGGCGGCCAGCATCTGGAGCCGGGATGTCAGCAAGATTCATCGCCTGATCCCCAAGATCAAGGCCGGGACCGTTTGGGTCAACTGCCACAATTTACTGGACAATGCGGTTCCCTTCGGCGGCTACAAGCAGTCGGGGCTGGGCCGCGAGATGGGAGAGGAGGTGCTCAACCTGTATACCCAGACCAAGTCGGTCATCATGGCGATCTAGGACCGTCAGGCCGGCGCTCGGCACGCAGGCGTGCCGTATCGGGCTGGGTCGGCGTAATCAACAAGGACAATCATTGAGTCCCGGTTGCCGGGGCTCCGAACCAGGGAGAACTTGGGTATGATCACGATTACGGGAGGACAAGGATCGTTGACGTACCGAGGCCCGCTGCCGGGCGCGGGATCGCCGTTTCGGGCGATGCTTGCCGGCGCGGCGCTCGGTCTGGTGCTGGCGTGGGCGTCAACCGGCCCGGCCGGGGCCCAGGACACCCAGGGCGCCAGTGACGAGGAGGTCGCGATCGAGGAAATTGTCGTTACCTCGCAGCGTCGCGCCGAGCGGCTGCAGGATGTGCCGATCACCGTCGATGCCTTCGATTACGAGGAACTTGAAAAACAGGATCCGGTCAACCTGTTCGAGGTCGCCAATTTCACCGCCGGCCTGCAGATCAAATCCAGCTATTTCGGGCGTAACCCGGTGATCTACATGCGCGGCGTCGGGATCAACGACGTCAATCAGAACTTCCAGGGACCGGTGGCGATCTATTTCGACGACATCTTCATGGCCTCGACCATCACTCAGGTCAGCCAGATGTTCGACTTCGAGCGCGTCGAGGTGCTGAAAGGCCCGCAGGGCACGCTGTTCGGGCGCAACACCACGGGTGGTCTGGTCAGCCTGGTGCCGCGTCTGCCGGACGGCCGGTACGAAGGCTATGCCCAGGTCACCATCGGCGACATCAAGAATTCCAAGAACCTGGACATCTTCAACGTCGATGCGGCGTTTTCGGTGCCGATCGTCGAGGACAAGCTGTCGGCCCGGTTCGCGGTCCGGGTGAAGAACCGCGACGGCTTTCAGTTCAACATCTTCGATCAGCGTGACGACGGGCGGATCGACGATGTTGCCGGGCGTGCCATTCTGCGCTATCAGCCGGACGAGACGCTGGATACCTATGTGACGCTGTTTTACCGGCGCGGCCGCTCGGACGAGAGCCAGAAAAAACCGCAAGGCCTGTTCAACCGGTCCGATTTCGACGAAAACGGCGTGCCGGTGAATTTCGACGAAGACGGCAACCCGATCAACACGTTCTGTCCCAACCCGACGCTCGGCGGGCCCAATGCCTGCGCCGACGTGCTCGGCTATGTCGATACCAACGGCCCGCGGACGATCAATTCCAATATCGATACGATTCAGGACATCAACGTCTGGGGCGCCAATCTGCACGTCACCAAGACCGGCATCGAGGCCTTCGGCAGCGAGATCGGCGTCAAGTCGATCACCGGCTACAACTACCACAAGCATATCGGGCTGGAGGACGTGAACACCGATCCCAACGATGTCCTCAACATCAACTGGTACTCGAAGTTCAATCAAATCAGCCAGGAGCTGCAGGTGTTCTCGGACGGCGCCGGGCCGCTGACCTGGATTCTCGGCGGTCACTTCCAGTTCGAGGACCTGGATGTCGCCAACATCTTCGATTTCTTCTTCCTCACCGAAGATTTCGGCGGCCCCGGCGTGTTTCTCGATCAGACCTACAAGCAGAAGGTGACCAGCCTGGCCGGCTTTTTCGATACCACCTACGCGATCACCGATCAGTGGCGGGTGACGGCCGGCGTGCGCCTGACCTACGAGAAGCGCACCTTCGACCGCGCCTCGCTGGCGGTTGATCCGAGCCTGCCGCTCGATGTCAACCGGCAGGCGCTGACCGATCCGAGCCTGGTGATCTTCCCGTTTGTCACGCGCGCCAAGGAGCGCATCTCGACCACCCGTCCGACCTGGCGGTTCGTCACCGATTACCGGCCGACCGAAGACGTGATGCTGTACGTCAGCGTCTCCAAGGGCTTCAAGTCGGGCGGATTTTCCGGCGGCGGCCTGTTCGATGCCAGCGAGTTCTCGCCGTTCGGTCCGGAGACCCTGATCGCCTATGAGGGCGGCATCAAGTCGAACTGGGCGAACAACCGGGTACGTCTGAACGCCAGCACCTACTACTACGACTACAACAACCTGCAGGTGTTCGCCTTCTTCAACAACCCGGAAACCAACACCATCGGCAACTTCACCCAGAATGCCTCGAACGCCGAAATCTACGGGGTCGATATCGACTTCACGGCGGTGCCGGTGACCGGGCTCACCGTGCACTTCGGCTCGACCTGGCTGCCGACTGCCAAGTTCGTCAATTTCCTGACCTTGGATGCCCAGGGCAATCCGGTGGATCTGTCGGGCAACCGCCTGCAGTCGGCGCCCAAGCTCAACTTCAACTGGTTCGTCGAATACGGCGTGCCGGTGGGCAACGACAGCATCGTGGTGTTCCGGCTCGACGGCTATCACAATTCCAAGATGTTCTTCGAGAACGAGAACCGCGACCGGGTCAGCACCAAGAATCCGTACAACGTGCTCAATGCCCGGATCACCTTCCAGTACGGCGAGCGCTGGACGATGTCGGTCTGGGTCAAGAACCTGAACGACAAGCTGGTTCTGGAAGACGTGCTGCCGCTCGAGGTCATCGGTATCGACCAGGTGACCACCAATGTCCAGCGCCGGTGGGGTCTCGATCTTTCGGCGAGATTCTGATCGCAGGTCTGACTACGAGGAGTGAAAGGCCCCCTGCACCGATTGGTGCGGGGGGCTTTTTCTTTTTCGGATGTCGGATGTCAGGCGGCCGGCGGTCTGGCCAGCAGGCGGCGCAGCGGCGCGTGCAGCTTGTCGTTGGCGGCAACGACATTGCCGCTTGCCAGAAAACGGTCCGAGCCGTCGATATCGCTCACAAACCCGCCGGCCTCGCGCACGATCAGCGCGCCCGCCGCGATATCCCACGGCGAGAGGCCGGTTTCCCAGAAACCGTCGCAGCGCCCGGCCGCGACATAAACGAGATCGAGGGCCGCCGCCCCGAACCGGCGCACGCCGGAGACCTGCTGCAACACCGCGCGCAGGCGCGGCAGAAACTCGTCGGCATCGCCGCGGCCCAGATGCGGAATGCCGGTGGCGATCACCGCATCGGCCAGCTTTTCGCGGGCCGAGACCCGCAGGCGGCGGTCGTTCAGATAGGCGCCGCGGCCCTTTTCCGCCCAGAACAGCTCGTCGGTGAGCGGCTGATGAACGATGCCGGCAACGACCTCGCCTTTGCGCTCGAGAGCAATGGAAATGGCGAAATGGGGGATGCCGTGGAGGAAATTGGTGGTGCCGTCCAGGGGATCGACGATCCACCGGCAATCCGGGCTTTTCCCGGCGATGGCGCCGCGCTCCTCGAGCAGAAAGCCGTAATCGGGCCGGGCCCGTGACAGCTCGGCGAGTATGGTCTTCTCGGCCGTGGTATCGGCGGTGCTGACGAAATCGGCCGGCCCCTTGCGCGACACCTGAAGCTGCTCGACCTCGCCGAAATCACGGGTCAGCCGGCGCGCCGCACGATAGGCGGCGCCGGCCATGACGTTGATATCGGCCGAACGCAGGGCCATCCTCGCCTGTCCTTCGTGTGGGCGCCTAGTCGGCGCGCTTCTGATAGGTCCGCTCGGCGGTGTTCACAACCACCCGGTCGCCGACCCCGACAAAGGGCGGCACCATGATCCGCACGCCGTTTTCCAGAACCGCCGGCTTGTTGGACGATGCCGCCGTCTGGCCCTTGACCACGGCTTCCGTTTCCACCACCTCGAGCACCACCGTGTCCGGCAGGTGCAGGGCCAGCGGCGTGTTCTCGAAGAACTCGACCACCACCTCCATGCCGTCTTTCAAAAACATCGCATCGTCGCCGACGATCTCCTTGGACAGGGAGACCTGTTCATAGGTCTCGGTATCCATGAAGGTGTACATGTCGTCGTCGCCATAGAGGAACTGATGCGGTTTCTGCTCGAGACGCACGCGTTCCACCTGCTCCGAGGAGCGGAATCGCTCGTTGAGCTTGGTGCCGTCCTTCAAATTCTTGAGCTCGACCTGCAGATAGGCCCCGCCCTTGCCCGGCTGGGTGTGCTGAATCCTGACTGCCTGCCACAGGCCGCCCCGGTGCTGAATCACCATGCCCGGGCGAATTGCATTGCCGTTGATTTTCATTCACGTCGATCCGGTCATTGTCCGCTGCGCCGATTGCGCGCGGCGGAAGCTATCAGGTCGACTTGCTGCGCGCAATCGCCCTGTTGAAATCGCGCACCGCCTGCGCCGGGCCGCGTTGGTAATCCCAGATGCCGGCACAGACGGCCAGGAAATCGGCGCCCGCAACGACCAGCTCGGGGCAGTTCTCGACCGTAATGCCGCCGATGGCGACACAAGGGATTTCCATCAGCTCCTGCCACCAGGTCAGGATGTCGGGGGTGGCGCGGGCCTCGGGCGCCTTGGTCCGGGTCTCGAAAAAGGCGCCGAAGGCGACATAATCCGCGCCCGCCTCGCCAGCCACCATGGCCAGGTGGCGCGAGCCATGGCAGGTCACCCCGACGATGCCATCGGCGCCGACCAGCGCCCGGGCGGTGGCGTAATCGGCATCCCTTTGGCCGATATGTACGCCATCAGCGCCGAGCTCGGCGGCCAGGTCCGGGCGGTCGTTGACCAGAAAGGCGACATCACGGGCATGGCAGACCGGCATCAACGTCTCGGTTGCCCGGCGGATGGCATCGTCGTCCGCCTCTTTGAGGCGTAACTGCAAACAGGCGACATCGCCCGCATCGAGCGCCGCCGCCAGACTTTCGGCAAAAGCCGCCGGCTGGAGCCGCGGCGGCGTGATCAGGTAGAGCCGGCAGCGCCCGGAGTCGGTCACGAGACGTGCTTTTCCAATGCCGCCCGTCAGCGCCTATTCCGCCGCCTGGCGTTCCAGGGCCGGCTCCCATTGGCCGGCGGTGGCCAGCCCGTTCATCCGCGCCCGGTGGGCAAAGGCCGCCTGTGCCGCCGCCCGGTTGGCGTTATCGCCGCCCCAGGTCTTGAGCGGCGCCGCCTGCAGCGCCCGGCCGTAGGAGAAGCTGAGCCGCCACGGCACCTCATAGCCCTGGTTCATGGCGTTCAAGTGGGCGGTGGCATCGATATCCGACTGGCCGCCGGACAGGAACACGATGCCCGGCACCGCTGCCGGCACCGTGCGTCGCAAGCAGGCGACGGTCTTTTCGGCCACTTCCTCGACGCCCGCCTGTTCGGGGCACTCGCTGCCCGAGACCACCATGTTGGGCTTCAGGATCGAGCCTTCCAGCTCCACCCCCTGGTCGTACAGCTCGGCATAGACGGTGCGGAGCGTCGCCTCGGTCACCTCGAAGCAGTCGTCGATGGTGTGATCGCCGTCCATCAGCACCTCGGGCTCGACGATCGGCACCAGCCCGGCTTCCTGGCACAGGGCGGCATAGCGGGCCAAGGCATGCGCATTGGCATTGATGCAGGCGGCGCTCGGCATGTCCTCGCCGATGGCGATTACCGCCCGCCATTTGGCGAAGCGCGCGCCGAGTTCATAGTATTCGGCAAGCCGTTCGCGCAGGCCGTCGAGTCCCTCGGTCACCTTTTCGCCGTCGAAGCCGGCCAAAGGCTTGGCGCCCTTGTCGACCTTGATGCCGGGGATCGAGCCATGCCCCTTGATGATCTCGACCAGCGGCGTGCCGTCTTCCGCCTTCTGGCGGATGGTCTCGTCGAACAGGATGACGCCGGAGATGTAGTCCTTCATGGCGTCGGTGCGGAACAGCATCTCGCGGTAGTCGCGGCGGTTGGTCTCGGTCGATTCGACACCGATCGAATCAAACCGCTTCTTGATCGTACCGCTGCTTTCATCGGCGGCCAGAATCCCCTTGCCCGGCGCCACCATCGCCTGGGCGATGTCATGCAGGCTCTCGCTCATTCCATCCTCCGCTCAAATCGATTCGCTGCTCTTCCGTATGATAGCCTAATTTCCCTGTTTGAGGGCCTTGATTGCGGGCAATTCCTTGCCCTCCAGCCATTCGAGAAAGGCGCCGCCGGCGGTCGAGACATGGCTGAACCGATCGGCGACACCGGCATGATTGAGGGCCGCGACCGTATCGCCGCCGCCGGCCACCGAAAGCAGCTTGCCGGCTTCGGTCAGCTTCGCCGCGGCCTTGGCCACGGCGACAGTGCCAGCGTCAAACGGTGGCGTCTCGAAAGCGCCCAGCGGGCCGTTCCACAGCAGCGTGCGGCAGCCCTCCAGCCGGTGGGTGAGCTCTTCGACGGTGCGCGGCCCGATATCGAGGATCCTGTCGTCATCCGCCACCGCATCCACCGCGACCGTGCGGGTTGGCGCGTCCGAAGCCAGTTCAGGGGCCACCGTCGCATCGACCGGCAAAACGATCTTGCAGCCCCTGGCCGCGGCCTCGTCCAGGATCGTCCGGGCGGTTTCGGCCAGATCGTGCTCGCACAAGGATTTGCCGACCGGCTTGCCCTGGGCATTCAGGAACGTATTCGCCATGCCGCCGCCGATGATCAGTTGATCGACCTTGCCGGCAAGATGGCCGAGCACGCCGAGCTTGGTCGAGATCTTGGCGCCGCCGACGATCGCCGCCACCGGATGCTCGGGCGTGGCCAGCGCGCGTTCCAGGGCCTCGATCTCGCGCATCAAGGCCGGGCCGGCAGCACTGGGCAGCAGACGGACGAGCGCTTCCGTAGACGCATTCGCCCGGTGGGCGACCGAAAAGGCGTCCATCACGAAAACATCGCCAAGCTCGGCGAGGGCGGCGGCAAAAGCCGGATCATTGGCCTGTTCACCGGCATGGAAGCGGGTGTTTTCCAGCACCGCAACGGCGCCTTCGCCAAGCGCCTCGACCACCTGTCTGGCCGGTGCCCCGATGCAGTCCTCGGCAAAGACCACCGGGCGGCCCAGCACGCTCTCCAGGGCCGGCACCACGGCGCGCAGCGAAAAGGCCGGGTCGGGCCTGCCCTTGGGGCGGCCGAAGTGGGAGAGCACGATCGGCCGGCCGCCGCGCCTGATGATCGCGTCAATGGTTGGCGCCAGGCTCTTGAGCCGGGTGTCATCGGCGACCCGGCCCTCGGCGTCGAGCGGCACGTTCAGATCGGCCCGGACCAGCACCCGCCGCCCGGCAAGGTCGAGGTCATCGAGGCTCGGCAGTCCCGCCATGGCACGCCCTTCTATTCGGCAAGGTTGCCCATGATCGCGGCGGTATCGCCCATGCGGTTGGAAAAGCCCCATTCGTTGTCGTACCAGCTCAGCACCCGCACCAGGCGCCCGCCGACCACCTGGGTCTGGCTCAGATCGAAGGTGGAGCTGGCTGCCGTGTGATTGAAGTCGACCGACACCACCGGTTCGTCGACGACATCCAGAACGCCCTTCATCGGCCCGGCGGCGGCGGCACGCACGGCTTCGTTCACCTCATCGACGGTGGTTTCGCGCGCCGCGTTGAAGGTGAGATCGATCATCGACACGTTCGGCGTCGGCACGCGCACCGCAGTGCCGTCCAGCTTGCCGGCCAGTTCCGGCAGCACCAGGCCGACGGCGCGCGCCGCCCCGGTCGAGGTCGGGATCATCGACAGCCCGGCCGCTCGCGCCCGGCGCGGATCCTTGTGCAGCGTATCGAGGATCCGCTGGTCGCCGGTATACGCGTGCACCGTGGTCATGAAGCCCTGTTCGATGCCGATGGCATCGTTCAGCACCTTGGCTACCGGCGCCAGGCAGTTGGTGGTGCAGGATGCGTTCGAGACCACCGTGTGGCCGGGCTCCAGCTTGTCGTGATTGACGCCGTAGACGACGGTGAGGTCGACCTCCTTGGCCGGCGCCGAAATCAGCACCTTGCGTGCCCCGGCATCGAGATGGGCGGCGGCCTTGTCGCGGGCCGTGAACAGGCCGGTGCACTCGAGCGCGATGTCGACACCGAGCTCGCGCCACGGCAAGTTGGCGGGGTCGCGCTCGGCGGTCACCTTGATCGGCCCGCGGCCGATATCGATGGTATCGCCGTTCACCCGGATCTCGCCGGGGAAGGGGCCGTGAACCGAATCGCGCTTGAGCAGATAGGCATTGGTTTCCACGGGGCCGAGGTCGTTGAGCCCGACCACCTCGAGGTCGTTGCGCCCGGATTCGTGAATGGCCCGGAGCACCAGTCTGCCGATGCGCCCGAAACCGTTGATTGCCACTCTGACCGTCATTGTTCTCACTCCGTTTTTTCTGGCTCTGCCCTGACTTGATCTCTGGTCTACACTTGCGCGCCGGCGTCTTGCAGGCGGCGCTTTGCCGCATCGATAACGGCGTCCGCGGTGATCCCGAAATGGCGGTAAAGATCGCCGGCCGGTGCCGACGCGCCAAAGCTCGACATGCCGATGAAAATGCCTGCCTCGCCGATGTAACGATCCCAGCCCTGGCGCACGCCAGCCTCGATGGCGATGCGCAGGGTGTCTTTGCCCAGCATCGCGTCGCGCCAGTCCGCATCCTGTTCCTCGAACAGCTCCAGACACGGCATCGAGACGACGCGGGTCGGCACGCCGTCGGCTTCAAGCTGTTCGCGTGCCGCCAGGGCCAGTGCCACCTCGGTGCCGGTGGCCAGCAGGGTAACGCATGCTGTACCGCTGGCCGGCCGCAGCTCATAGGCACCGCGCGCGCAGCGGTTTTCATCATCCGGCTCGCGGCGGACCGCCGGCGTGCCCTGGCGCGACAGCGCAATGACCGAGGGCCGCGTGGCGCTGGTCAGCGCCAGTTGCCAGCATTCGGCGGTCTCGATGGCATCGGCCGGGCGGAAGACGTTCAAGTTGGGGATCGCCCGCAGGCTTGCCAGATGTTCGACCGGCTGGTGCGTCGGCCCGTCTTCGCCCAGCCCGATGGAATCATGGGTCATCACGTAGATCACCCGCTGGCGCATCAGCGCGGACAAGCGAATCGCCGGCCGGCAGTAGTCGCTGAACACCAGGAAGGTGCCGGAGTACGGGATGAATCCGCGATGCAGGGCAATGCCGTTCATCACTGCCGCCATGGCGTGTTCGCGGACCCCGTAATGAATGAAGCGGCCGGAGAAATCGTCGCGGGTGATCGCCGCCATGCCGGCGGTGCGGGTGTTGTTGGAGCCGGTCAGGTCGGCCGATCCGCCAATGGTTTCGGGCAGTACCGGGTTGATCGCTTCCAGCGCCATCTGCGAGGCCTTGCGCGTCGCCACCTTGGGCGGCTCGGCGATGAGCCGGCGCTTGAGCCCGGCAATCGCCGCGTCCACCTCGGGCGGCACCTCGCCGGCGATCTGACGGTCGAAGGCGGTGCGGGTTTCAGGCGCCAGCGCCTGATGACGCCGGCGCCAGGCCTCCGCTTCGGCCTTGCTGCGCCGGCCCGCCGCCCGCCAGGCGGCGAGGACCGGATCCGGCACCTCGAACGGCGGATAGGGCCAGCCCAGCGATTCACGGGCCGCCGCCACCTCGTCCTCGCCCAGGGGCGCGCCGTGGGTGGCTGCGGTGCCCTGCTTGTGCGGGGCGCCGAAGCCGATGGTGGTGCGGCACGCGATCAGGGACGGCCGGTCGCTGGCCCGCGCCTCGGCCAGCGCGGCGGCGATCTGTTCGGGGTCATGACCGTCGATGCGCCAGCTATCCCAGCCGCTGGCGGCAAAGCGGGCGATTTGATCGTCCGAAGTGGCCAAGTCGGTGGGGCCGTCGATCGAGATGTGATTGTCATCGAACAGGACGATGAGCCTGGCGAGGCGCAGATGCCCGGCCAGCGAGATCGCCTCCTGGCTGATGCCTTCCATCAGGCAGCCGTCGCCGGCCAGCACATAGGTGTAGTGATCGACCAGGTCGGCGCCAAATCGGGCCGCCAGCAGGCGCTCGGCCAGCGCCATGCCGACACCGTTGGCAAGCCCCTGACCCAGGGGTCCGGTCGTCGTCTCGATGCCGGCCGCGAGGCCATATTCGGGATGGCCGGCGCAGGGACTGGCGAGCTGGCGGAAGTTGCGGATGTCGTCGATGCCGATGTCCGGATAGCCGGTGAGATGCAGGAGCGCGTAGAGCAGCATCGAGCCGTGACCGGCGGAGAGCACGAAGCGGTCGCGATCCGGCCAGTCGGGCCAGTCGGGATCGTACTTGAGCACTTTTGTGAACAATACGGTGGCGACATCGGCCATACCCATGGGCATGCCGGGATGCCCGGAATTGGCGGCCTGCACCGCGTCCATGGCCAGCACCCTCAGGCTGTTGGCCATGTCCTTGTGCGCTGTGGTGGTGGTGTCCGGCTGTGGATTGGTAAGGTCCATATGATGCCCCGCGTCAAGCTCGATCGGCCCTGTCGGCGGACGGATACCCCACATGTGGCGCTGAACCGGTGATGCCGGGCTGGCCCGCGATTCGGTCCTTTTTTCGCCGGCTGGCGAGCGCCGTCTCCGGCCTCTCCGGTGCCCGGGATCACGGCCCCATCCGCTGCCCCGGTGCCTTGACGAGCGTGTGTGGTGGCGCACCGACCGGCGTCACAATGACTGCAGTGCGGGCCTCCGTCAACCGCGATTTCCCCGCCGCTTTTCAACCCCTTGCCGTGACCCGAGCGGGCGGTCCGGGCAACCTGCCTGACGGCATGCGGGGACCCTGGCGAAGGCCGGCCGGAGAATCCGGTGAGGCGTTTGGATCGGCGATTTCGAAGGCCGGTTGACGCCTCTTATTCGGGATGCTTATGCTTCATTCTTAAAGGGGGCCCTTAAGTCCTGGCCTCGGGGCTGAAGAACGAGCGACATGGACAGCCTGGAACGTGCGGCCGAGCGGATTGGCGAGGCGTTGGAGCGGCTTGACGCGGCGGTGCAGAAAACCCAAGCGGCGCGCAGCGCCAGCCAGGCCGAACGCGATTCGGAGCTCCAACGCCTGGCCGCTGAGCGCGACCGCCTGGCCGACGAGTTGGCCCGGGCGCTGGCCGAAAGTGAACGGTTGCGGGCCCAGAAGCTGTTGGCTGCGGACAAGCTGGACGGCGCGATCGGCCGTCTCGAATCACTGATTGCGGAGGTTGCGGACTGATCTCCGCGACTCGGCCGGGAGGCATTCTTGGCGCAGGTGACACTGACGATTCACGGGCAAACCTACCAGATCGCCTGCGAGGATGGCGAAGAGGATCGCCTGCGCGAGCTCGGCGCCTACGTCGACTCAAAAATGCAGGAATTGGCACAAACTGTCGGCAGAATGGCCGATTCTCGCATGTTTTTGCTCGCCAGTCTGCTGCTGGCCGACGAGATTTTCGATCTCCGCTCCGGCGGCGAGGGCAAGGCACGCTCGGCCCGCGATGCGGCACTGGCCGAGCGGCTCAATGCCGCTGCCGAGCAGATCGAAACCATTGTCGCCCGGCTCGAACAGGCTTAGATTCACGGGTGCGGGTGCTGCGCGGTGCGTGCGGCATTACTTTCCCTGGGGCCAATACTTTCCTCGAGGGAGCTGTCCCTGCCGGGGCCGTGGTCCCGGTATTACGGCGCCCACCTGTGTCAACAGGCCACAGAGGACTGCTAATCCCCACGGCCGAGGCGGCCCCGCAGCCCCACGGGCCAATCGACATGGACGTTGCGGCGCGGACAGGCTGGGCTTGTGCGCGCAAATTTTGTATGGAAGATCTGTGAGCGGCAGGCTGAATGCCAATCTGGCCTGCAGGGTGGGGACAGCGAGACGACGTGGACATCATCGAAGCCAAGGAGCAGATGCGCGCGGCGGCACGGCTGCGCCGGGCGGAAGCCTTCGAGGCCGCCGGCCACGAGGCCGCCAACCGGGTCGCCGGTCTGGTGGCGGGTCATTTCGAGGTCGAGCCCGGCGAGGTGGTGGCCGGCTATTTCCCGGTCCGCGAGGAACTGGATCCGCGCCCGACCCTGCATGCCCTGGCGGAGAAGGGGGCGGAGCCGGCGCTGCCGGTCATCGTCGAGCGCGGCCAGCCGCTGATCTTTCGCGCCTGGCATGAGGATGACGCCCTGGCGCCCGGCAATTACGGCATCCCGGTGCCGCCCGCCTCGGCACCGGAAGTGGTGCCGCGTTTTCTTCTGGTGCCGCTGCTGGCGTTCGATGAGGCCGGATACCGGCTCGGCTACGGCGCCGGCTATTACGATCGCACCCTGCGGCTGCTCCGCGGCGAGGGCGGGCCGGTGCGCGCCGTCGGCCTGGCGTTTGCCGTCCAGAAGGTCGATGCGGTGCCCCATCACGACGGCGATCAGCGCCTCGACTGGGTGGTGACCGAGGCCGGAATCATCGATTGCAGCGGGCAGGACGCATCGTGAGGGTCCTGTTCATCGGCGATATCGTCGGCCGTTCGGGCCGCGAGGCGGTGGAACGGTTCCTGCCCGGCCTGCGCGACGCGTGGAAGCTCGATTTCGTCGTCGCCAACGGCGAGAACGCGGCCGCCGGCTTTGGCATCACCGCCAAGATCTGTGCCCAGTTCTATGCCGCCGGCATCGACGTGATTACGGGCGGCAATCACAGCTGGGATCAGCGCGACATCATCGGCTATATCGACGGCGATCCCAGGCTGTTGCGGCCCCTCAACTATCCCCGCGGCACGCCGGGGCGCGGCGCCGGCGTCTTCGAGACGGCTTCGGGCGCCAGGGTGGCGGTGATCAATCCGATGGGACGCGTGTTCATGGACGCGCTCGACGATCCCTTTGCTGCGGTCGAGGCGGAGCTGAACACCTGTCGGCTCGGCCACAATGTCGATTTCGTGCTCATCGACGTTCATGCCGAAGCGACCAGCGAGAAAATGGCGATGGGCCAGTTCGCCGATGGCCGCGCCTCGCTGGTGGTCGGCACCCATTCCCATGTGCCGACGGCGGATGCGCAGATCCTGCCGCGTGGCACTGCCTATCAGACGGACGCCGGCATGTGCGGGGATTACGATTCGGTGATCGGCATGGACAAGGACGAACCCTTGCGCCGGTTCACCCGCAAGATCTCCGGCGGCCGCATGACCCCGGCGCTCGGCGAAGCCACCTTTTGCGCCGTCTTTGTCGAAACCGACGATGCCACGGGCCTCGCCCGGCGCATCGCGCCGGTGCGCCTCGGCGGGCGGCTGAGCGAAACCCGCCCGGATTGAGCAGACGACAGCCGCCCGGGCTCGGGCGTTACGCCGATTTCACCCGCTCGAGGAAGGTCTCGACATTGTGCTTGACCGATTCCGACAGCTTTTCCAGGTCCGAGGCTGCCGCCGAGACCTGCTCTGCCGACGATCCGGTTTCCGCCGCTCCACTCGACATATAGGTGATCTGCGAGGTGATTTCGGTGCTCGCCGAGGCGACCTCGTGGACGTTTCTGGAAATGTCGGAGGTGGTCGTGCTCTGCTCCTCGACGGCGGCCGCGATCGAGCCCGAGATGTCGCTGACCTGCGCGATCACCTGGCCGATGCCCTGGATGGCCTCGACGGACTCGTCGATCACCGCCTGCATGCCGGTGATCTGACTGCCGATTTCCTCGGTCGCCTTGGCTGTCTGATTGGCGAGGTTCTTGACCTCGGAAGCGACCACGGCAAAGCCCTTGCCGGCTTCGCCGGCCCGTGCCGCCTCGATGGTGGCATTCAGCGCCAAGAGGTTGGTCTGTGAGGAAATGTCGTTGATCAGGTCGAGCACGTCGCCGATCCTCTGCGCCGATTCCTTCAGATCATTGACCGAGCGGTCGGTTTTTTCAGTCATTTCGACGGCGCTTCTGACGACGTCGGCGGCCTGCTGAACCTGGCGCGATATCTCGTTGATCGACGAATTCAGCTCCTCCGCCGCCGAGGCCACCGAGTTGACGTTGGTCGAGGTCTGCTCGGCCGCCGAGGCGACGGTGCCCGCCTGTTCGCTGGTCTGCGAGGCGGTTGCGGTCATGCTGCCGGCGGTATTTTGCATTTCCGTTGCCGCTGCTGCCAGGGTGTTGAGCGCTTCGTTCATTTCCGATTCGAATTCGGCGATGAACTGGGCGATGCGTTGAGCCCGGGCCTCGCGCGCCTCGGCCTCGGCGCGTTCGCGTTCCATCTGCTGGCGCTCGCGCTCGCGTTCCTGCTTTTCGTGCTCCTCGCGTTCGGCCGCGGCGATGCGCGCTTCCTCCTCGAGCCGCTCGCGTTCGATGGCGTTGTCCTTGAACACCTGCACGGCCTTGGCCATTTCGCCGATCTCGTCGGTCCGTTCCCGGGCCGGCACGACCACCGTCGTGTCGCCGTCGGCCAGCTTGCGCATGGCCGTCGTCATGGCGGTGATGGGGACGACGATGGAACGGGCCGTGAAGATGACGATCGCTGCGGCGATCGCCAGGCCGCTGATCAGCAGAACCCAGATGATGGTCAGCAGGGAACTGGTCTCCTCGGCGCTGGCCTTGCCGTCCTCGACCAGCAGGTTCCTCTGGTTCCCCGACATGCCGCCGTGCCGGGCGCCATCCTCGCCCTTGACGCCGGCCAGGACATCGAGGATTTTGCCGGCCCGCGGTGCCGCTTCGGTGACCAGAATGTAGTTGGCCATGTTCCACCGGTCGGACGAGCGGATTTCGAACATCTTTGCCGGCAGCGGCGCAAACTCGGCGCGGGCCGCCGCATAGGCGTCGAACGCGCGTCTCTGGGCGCGGGTGAACAGCGCCGTCTTGGTGCCGAGATCGCCGAACCGGCGCTCATTCTTGGCCCAGGATTTCCGGAAGGCGTCCCAGTATTTGACATCGCCGGACAGGAGATAGGCGCGAATATTGGCCAGACTGATGGCGGTCGAGCCGCGCACGTCGGCCATGATGCCGAGCAGATTCTTGCGCGTCGCGCTGGCGCCCTGCTTGAATTCGGCGTTAATCATGTTGGTGATTTCGCGGAACATGACGTCGGCGCGCGGCGCCGCCTCGGTCAGGAGTATTTTCAGGGCCGGCTGTTCATCGGGACTGTGGGCGATGGCTTCGACCTTGGCCTGCGCCTGTCTGAACTCGGCGATGGTGGCCTTGACGTCGGTCCAGCGCTGAACATTGGCCGGATTGGTCCAGTTCTTCGACAGCTTGTCAAGGTCGGACGAGACCTTGTCGATATCGCGCCAGACCGCCGCCCGCCGGGCCTTGAAGGTCTCGTTGCCGGTCAGCATCCAGCCCCGCAGCGCTGCCAGTGAGGCATTGATGTTGTTGACCAGATTGGCGCTGGCGATCGCCGTCGGGACCCGCAGGTCGACAATGCGCGCGGTGCGCTGCGACAGGTCCCCGACGTTGACGATGGTCGTCGCACTGACGACGACCAGAATCAGGCAGACAGCGGCAAACCCGAGGATCATCCGGTTGCGGATGTTCAGATTCTGCACCCACGTAAGCGGTGTCAGCACTTTGGTCCAGTTGAGATTGTTCATCACCCCGTAACTCCATATCGAATGCCGTCTTCACCAGCCGGCGGGCGGGAAAGGCAAGCGATCGAAAGGCCGGGCCGGCCTGATCGGGGCTCAGGTCGTTCGAGATTTTCTGTCGACGGTCAGCGGCGCGGACGCCGTGCGTGTCGGTCCTGAAATATCGAATCGAGTTGAGACATGGTCTCGCAAGCACCCCGAGCTCATCGAGCTCTTTCCCCTGGTTCACACCCCGATCTCTATTGGAGAACCATTTAAAAACCGTAAAACACTTATGGTAATTAGAATTATTCTACGGTCTTCGGATGCCGTACAGTAATCTGCCGTCATGCGAGCGTCGGTTCGAGCAAAGGCTGCAAGACCTCGAGGCCAAGGCGCCGGCTTCCCGGATCCGATGGACGGGACGGGCAAGGAAAGACGCAACGGGCCGGAATGTCGATGGCCGATCGGGCCGACTTGGTGCGGGCAACACCGTGCGCCAAGCCCCAATGTTGCCATATTGGTTTGCTACACGTATTAAATGCCTCGCATAACACCATATCTGGTATAAGTTTGGGGCTGAAATCCCTGTTGTAGGGGCTGCCAGCCCCCTTGTCAGTGAAAGCCGGAACCTCCTGTCATGGCGGGACATTCCCAGTTCAAGAACATCATGTATCGCAAGGGCGCTCAGGATGCGAAGCGCTCGAAGATCTTCAGCAAGCTGTCGCGCGAAATCACGGTGGCGGCGCGCAGCGGCCTGCCCGAGCCGGACAAGAATCCGCGGCTTCGCGCCGCCATCCAGAATGCCCGCAAGATGAGCATGCCCAAGGACAACATCGAACGCGCCATCAAGCGGGCCCTGGGAAATGAGGCGGACACCTTCGAGGAGGTGCGTTACGAAGGCTTCGGCCCCGGCGGCACGGCGATTATCGTCGATGGCCTGACGGATAACCGCAACCGCACCGCCGCCGAGGTGCGCTCGGCCTTTCAGAAGCATGGTGGCAGCCTCGGGGCAACGGGGAGCGTCTCCTACCTCTTCGACCGGGTCGGGCTGATTCGCTATCCGGCCGACGCCGGATCCGCCGACGACATTTTCGAGGCGGCGCTGGAAGCCGGGGCCGACGATTGCGTCAGCGGTGCCGACGGCCACGAGATCTATTGTGCGGCGGACGCCCTCAACACGGTGCGCGAGGCGCTGGAGGCCCGGCTTGGCGAGGCCGAGGAATCGGGTCTGGTCTGGCGGCCCCAGACCACGGTGTCGATCAGCGAGGATCAGGCCGCCACCCTGTTCCGGCTGCTCGAGGCGCTTGACGACAACGACGACGTTCAGAAGGTCTTTTCCAATTTCGAGGTCGCCGAAGACGTCATGCGCAAGCTCGGCGGCTGACGGCTCGAGGAACGGACGGATGACTCCCAGCCAGCGACTTTCCGGCCAGCGACTGCTTGGACTTGATCCCGGGCTGCGCCGCACCGGCTGGGGGGTGATCGAGGTGGCGGGCAACCGCTTGCGCCATCTGGCCAACGGCGTCGTATGTTCGGATGCGCAGGCCTCCCTGGCCCGTCGCCTGATGCAAATCCACGATGGCCTGCATCAGGTCATCATCGACTGGCAGCCGGAATCGGCGGCCGTCGAGGAAACCTTCGTCAACCGCAATCCGGCCTCGACCCTGAAGCTCGGGCAGGTCCGCGGCGTCGTGCTGCTGGTCCCGGCCCTGGCCGGCCTGCCGGTCGGCGAATATGCGCCGAATGCGGTGAAGAAATCGGTGGTCGGCACCGGCCATGCCGCCAAATGCCAGATCCACGACATGGTGCGCCGGCTGCTGCCCGGTGTCGAGATCGCCGGCGAGGATGCGGCCGATGCGCTGGCGGTGGCGATTTGCCACGCCCACCACTGTCAGACCGCCGCCCGGATCGAGGCCGGCGCCCTGCAACACGCTGGTGCGTCATGATCGGCAAGCTGTCGGGCCGCGTCGATTCGATTGCCGACGACCGGGTCCTGATCGATGTCGGCGGCGTCGGCTATGTGGTGTTCTGCTCGACCCGCACCCTGGCCGCCCTGCCGGCCGCCGGCGAGGCCGCGAGCCTGCTGATCGAGACCCACGTGCGCGAAGATCACATTCACCTTTATGGCTTTGTCGACGCCATGGAACAGGATTGGTTCACCTTGTTGCAATCAGTGCAGGGGGTCGGCGCGCGCGTTGCGCTCGGCATTCTCTCGGCGCTGGCGCCGGCCGATCTGGCCCAGGCGATTGCCGCTGGCGAGGCGACGGCGCTGACCCGGGCCAACGGAGTCGGTGCCAAGCTGGCGGCCCGCATCGTCAATGAGTTGAAGGACAAGGTGACGAATATTGCCGCCTTCCCGGGGGCGGTTGCCGGCGGCGCGCCACCGACGGGCAGCGATCCGGTGACCTCGGATGCGGTCTCGGCGCTGGTGCATCTCGGCTACCGGCCGAGCGAAGCGATGAGCGCGGTGGCCGCCGCGGCGCGGCGTCACGGCGGTGATGCCGAAGTCGCCGAGATCATTCGCGACAGCCTGAAGGAGCTCGCCCGATGACGGCGTCCGAGGTGGATCGTCTGGTCGATGGCCGGGCCGGGGCGGGCGACGCTCTCGATGCCGGCCTGCGCCCCCAGCGCCTCGACGATTTCATCGGCCAGCGCCAGTCCTGCGAAAATTTGCGGGTGTTCATCGAGGCGGCGCGATCGCGCCGTGAGGCGCTTGACCATGTGCTGCTCTACGGCCCGCCGGGGCTCGGCAAGACGACGCTGGCCCAGATCATCGCCCGCGAGCTGGGCGTCAATTTCCGGGCGACCTCGGGGCCGGTGATTTCCAAGGCCGGGGACCTGGCCGCCCTGCTCACCAATCTGCAGGAACACGATGTCCTGTTCATCGACGAAATTCATCGCCTCAGTCCGGCGGTCGAGGAAATCCTCTACCCGGCGATGGAGGATTTCGAGCTCGATCTGATCATCGGCGAGGGGCCGGCGGCGCGCTCGGTGCGCATCGACCTGTCGCCCTTTACCCTGGTCGGGGCGACCACGCGCTCGGGCCTGATCACCACACCCCTGCGCGAGCGCTTCGGCATTCCCATCCGGCTCGAGTTCTATGACGGCGAGGACATGGAGCGGATCGTGCTGCGCGGGGCCCGGGTGCTCGATCTCGACATCACCCCGGACGGCGCCCGCGAGATTGCCAAGCGGGCGCGCGGCACGCCGCGGGTGGCCGGGCGCCTGCTGCGCCGCCTGCGCGACTTCGCGGCCGTCGCCGGTACCCACCCGATCGATGCCCGGGTGGCGGATCAGGCGCTGGCCCGGCTCGATGTCGATGTCCGCGGGCTCGATGCCATGGACCGCCGCTACTTGCGCTTCATCGCCGAGGAGTTCGCCGGCGGCCCGGTGGGGGTGGAAACCATCGCCGCGGCGCTCTCGGAAGCGCGCGATGCGATCGAGGACATCATCGAGCCCTATCTCATCCAGCAGGGCCTGTTGCAGCGCACCACCCGCGGCCGGGTGCTGACCGACGCTGCCTTTGGCCATCTCGGCCTCGAGCCGCCGCTCGACAAGGAGGCCGAGCGCCGGCGTGCCCAGCTCGATCTTCTGGGGACGGACGATGTCTGACGCGGCACCGATCATGGCGGGCGACCAGGCAGCGCCGACGGCCGATGCCGGCCGCATCGTCGACGGCGAGCATGTGTTGAGCGTGCGCGTCTATTTCGAGGATACGGATGCCAGCGGCCTGGTTTATCACGCCAATTATCTGCGCTTCATGGAACGCGGGCGCACCGAGTTCTGCCGGCTTCTCGGCATCGAGCAGTCGATGATGATGGCCGATGACCAATACACCGTCTTCGCCCTTCACTCCTGCCGGCTGCGGTTTCTGCGCCCGGCCCGGGTGGATGATGTGCTGGAGATCGTCAGCCGCGTCGTCGACGTGCGGGCGGCGGCGGTGGATGTCGAGCAGACCATCCGCTGTGCCGATCACGATGTCATGCAGGGTGCCGTGCGGGTTGCCCTGATTGATGATGGCGGCCGGCCGCGCCGGCTGCCGCCGGCCATGCGAGACGCCTTTCTTCGGCACAAGTTGCCGCGCCAGCAGACGGAATTGTAAACCATGCCAGAACAAACCATTCAGGCAGTCGATCTGGGCGGCAAGGTGCCCGATTTTTCCCTGTGGGGGATGTTCAGCCAAGCCGATATCGTCGTCCAGCTGGTGATTGTGCTCCTGCTGCTCGCCTCGTTCTGGTGCTGGGCGATCATTGTCGAGAAAATCATCCGCTACCGGCGTATCGACGAACAGGCGGATGCCTTCGAAGAGGCCTTCTGGTCGGGCAATTCCCTCGATGAGCTGTACAAGCGCCTGCAACGCGGCGCCGACCATCCGATGGCGCTGCTGTTCATTGCCGCGATGCGCGAATGGCAGCGCTCATACGAGGCCGGATCGGTCCAGGGCGGGCCCAGTGCCGCCTTGCAGGAGCGCATCCACAAGGTGATGCGGGTGACCATGAACCGGGAAATCGAGCGCCTCGAGCGCTATCTCGGCTTTCTTGCCACCGTCGGCTCGACCGCCCCCTTCGTCGGCCTGTTCGGCACGGTGTGGGGCATCATGAACAGCTTTCAGTCGATCGCGCTCAGCCACAACACCAGCCTCGCGGTGGTGGCACCGGGGATCGCCGAAGCCCTGTTCGCCACCGCGATGGGGCTGGCGGCGGCGATCCCGGCGGTGATTGCGTATAACAAGTTCGCCAACGACATGGGCCGCTACACCAATCGCCTCGAGGGTTTCGTCGACGAATTCACGGCGATTCTCTCTCGCCGGCTCGACCAGAGGAGAGCATAATGGTCGCAGGTCTCGACAGCAGCGCCTGGCGGCGCCCGGCGGCCAGCCGTTACCGGCCGATGAGCGAGATCAACGTCACCCCGTTTGTCGACGTGATGCTGGTGCTGCTGATCATCTTCATGGTCACGGCGCCCTTGCTGGCGGTCGGCGTGCCGGTCAACCTGCCCAAGACCGGCGCCCGGCCCCTGCCCGAGGACAGCCAGCCGCTGGCGATCAGCATTACCCGCGACGGCAAGCTCTTCCTTCAGGATACCGAGGTCAAGCCGAAGGAATTGCTGGCCCGCCTGCATGCGGTGACCGAGTCGAACCCGAATGTCCGCATTTATATCCGCGGCGATCGCGACATTGCCTACGGCACGGTGATCGAGGTGATGGCGATGCTCAATGCGGCGGGCTTTTCCAAAGTGGCGCTGGTGACGGATACGCTGAAGCGGCGCAAATAGGTCAAGCAGGTAACGTCCGGTGCGCGAGGGAATCCTCATATCGGCGGCCCTTCATCTGGCGGCGATCACGCTGGCCATTACCGGGCTGCCCTGGCTCGAGATCGAGCCGCCGGACGTGCCGACGGCGATTCCGGTGGAGATTGTCAACGTGAAAGAGCTCTCGGCAGCGCCGCGACCCAAGCCGGTGCCACCCCGCAAGGCGCGCAAGCGCAAGGCCGAGCCGGCGCGCCGTGCGGCGTCGCCGCCGGTGCCCAAGGATGCGGTGCCGACGCTCGCCGAGGCCCGCAAGCCCAAGCCCAAACCGAAGCCCAAGGCGGCTCTGAAGCGTCAGCGCATGACCGCGCATATCACGCCGCGGGCCAAGCCGAAACCGCCGACCCGCTTCGATCCCGAACGCATCGCCGCGCTGCTCAACAAGATACCGGACGAGGAGGAGGACAAGCCCGAGCCCGAGGCGGCGCCGGAGGAACGCAAGGAGACCAAGCTGCCGAAAATCCGCAGCCGCGTTGCCGAACTGGATCGTGCCCGCCTGACCGCCAGCCTGCGCGACGCCATGCGCAGCCAGATCGAGCGCTGCTGGATCATTCCCGCCGGCGCCCGCGATGCCGAGCGGCTGACCATCAAGATCCGCATCTTCCTCAATCCCGACGGATCGCTGGCGCGGCCGCCCGAAATCGTCGATCAGGCGCGCATGTATCGGCCCGGCCAGGAATACTTCCGGGTGGCCGCCGAAAGTGCGCGCCGCGCGGTGCAGAAATGCGCCCCCTTGAAATTGCCCCGCGAGCATTATGATATCTGGCGCGAATCGGAACTCACCTTCGATCCCAGCAAGATGCTGGGATGAACCCGACATGGAACAGCCGCTCAGGATGACAGGCGCAAGCATGAACCCAAAACCAATCAGATCGTCGATTGCGGCAGCGATTGCCGGGGCCGTGATGCTGATGTTCGCAGGCATCCAGTCCGCCCAGGCGGTGCTCAAGGTCGATATCACTCGCGGCAACATCGACCCGCTGCCGATCGCGATCACGCCCTTGCTGGGGCCGCCCGAACAGGATCGGGCCCAGCGTATCGGCCAAGATATCGCCCAGGTGGTCACCGCCGATCTCGAGCGTTCCGGTCTGTTCCGCGCTATCGATCCGGCGGCCTTTATCGACCAGTTGAGCTACAGCCGTATCCGGCCGCGTTTCGGCGACTGGCGGGCGATCAATGCCCAGGCGCTGGTCACCGGCAAGGCGGCGCTGCGCCGCGATGGCCGGTTGCGGGTGGAGTTCCGGCTGTGGGACGTGTTCGCCGAGCAGCAGATGACCGGGCTGGCCTACACCTCGCGGGCCGACAACTGGCGCCGCATTGCCCATATCATCGCCGACGCGGTTTATGAGCGCCTGACCGGCGAAAGCGGCTACTTTGATACCCGCATCGTCTATATCGCCGAAAGCGGCCCCGGCAGACGCCGGATCAAGCGGCTGGCGATCATGGATCAGGACGGCGAGGCCATGCGGTTCCTGACCAACGGTGAGCATCTGGTGCTCACCCCGCGATTTTCGCCGACCGCTCAGGAGATCACCTATCTTTCCTATTACGGCGGCAAGCCGCGGGTCTACATCTACAACATCGACACCGGCAAGCAGGAGGTGCTTGGCGATTTTCCGGGCATGACGTTTGCCCCGCGGTTTTCGTTCGACGGCAACAAGGTGGTCATGAGCATGGCCAAGAACGGCAATTCCGATCTCTACATCATGGATTTGCGAACCCGGAAGACACGCCGACTGACCACCCATCCGGCGATCGACACCTCGCCGTCGTTCTCGCCGGACGACCGCCAGATCGTGTTCAATTCCGACCGCGGCGGCAGCCAGCAGCTCTATGTCATGTCGGCCGACGGGCGCGACGTCCACCGGATCAGTTTCGGCCGCGGCCGTTATGCCACGCCCGTATGGTCGCCACGCGGCGACCTGATCGCTTTCACCAAGATCTATCGCGGCCGCTTTCATATCGGCGTCATGCGCCCCGACGGCAGCGGCGAGCGGCTTTTGACCGAAAGCTTTCTCGATGAGGGGCCGACCTGGGCGCCCAACGGCCGGGTGCTGATGTTCTTCCGTCAGACCCCCTACGACCGGCAGGGGCGAGGCGGCAAAACCCGGCTTTGGTCGATCGATCTGACCGGATACAACGAACGCGAGATTCTGACGCCGGTCGATGCGTCGGACCCTGCGTGGTCGCCCTTGATCCAATAGGATTAGCCCCTTATAGTTCCAACACAATACGGTTTGGGTTGGCTGGGGGCGCGACACGCGAAATTCCATTTTGAAGACAGCCCACCGATCCTCCTGTCCACCGCGCCGGTTCTGAAGCTCTATGCGCCTAATAGAGGGGAGTCGCCTTAATGCTAGGTAAGTCATTCGGGGTTAAATACTTGACTGCGGCAGCTGTGCTTCTTTTGCTGGCTGCCTGCGCAGCACCCAAACCGGAGGTGACGGCTCCTCCCGCACCGGAGCCGGAACAGGCCGCACCTGAAATGCCGGCACAGCCGCGGCCCGAGGTGACCGCCGAACCGATCGAGCAGGGACCGGCACCCGGGACCCAGGAGGAATTGAACGCGACGATCGGGGATCGCGTGTTCTTTGCCTTCGACCGTTACGATCTGTCGCCGGAAGCGCGCACGACCTTGCGGCGCCAGGCACAGTGGCTGCTGGATCACCCGAACGTGACGGTGACCATCGAAGGCCACGCCGATGAACGCGGAACCCGCGAATACAACCTGGCGCTGGGTGATCGGCGGGCGACGGCGGTAAAGAATTTCCTGGTGGCTCTTGGGGTCGATGCCTCGCGCATAACCACCATCAGCTATGGCAAGGAACGGCCGGCGGTGCTGGGCTCCAACGAAGAGGCCTGGGCCAAGAACCGTCGTGCGGTGATGGTCGTCAACTAGGCGTCCCGACGGGTTTTCGTCGATCGATCACATGAGGAATGCCGGCGCCCCGGAGCTCCCCTTTTGGGGGCCCCGGGGCGGCCTTCGCCGCAGCCGGGACAGGTGGCGGCGGCCGGCGCTATGACGGCAGCAGGATCATGGCCAGGCGACATCTTTTCCTGACGGTGCTGATGGCTGCAAGCCTTGCGCTCGCTGCCTTTTCCCCGGTTCCGGCGGCGGCCGAGCGGCGCGGGTCCCTGTCGGCACGGGTGGCGGAGCTTGAGAAGGACCTGCAGGCGATCAAGCGCTATCTGGCGCGGGTCGATTTGCCCGAGCGACAGGGCGCGCCGGCCCAGGGCGAGGGCGGTGCGGCGGTTGGCGATGCCGACTATCGGGCGCAGATCGAAGTTCGATTGGGTGAGCTGGAACAGCAGTTGCGAACCCTCACCGGTCAGATGGAAGAGGCCTCGCACCGGATCGATCTGCTGAGCCGCCGGCTCGAGGCGGTCATCAAGGACGTCGAATTCCGTCTTGGCGAGCTGGAACGCGCGGCAGGAGCGGTTGCGGCAGCGCAAGCGGGAGCGCCGCCGGCACCCGAGGCCGGGAGCGAAACCGGGGCGGAAGGCGGCGCCGAGGGTGCGCCGACGGCTTCACAATCCCCGCCGGCTGCAGAGGCGCCACCGCCATCCGAACCGCCGCCGGCGATGTCGGATCAGGAACTCTACGATGATGCCCGGGCCAAATTGCGCCGCGAGGATTACGCCGGGGCGGAGCGCGGCTTCAAGGCCTTGCTGGAGCGATTTCCCGACAGCACCCTGGTCCCCAACGCCCAGTATTGGCTGGGCGAAAGCTATTATGTGCGCGGCGACTATGAAAATGCCGCCCGCGCCTTCTTGAAGGGCTATCAGAATTATGGCGATAGCGAAAAAGGACCGGCCAGCCTGCTCAAACTGGGTGTCAGCCTGTATGGCCTCGGCCAGAAGGATGACGCCTGCGCCGTCTATCGGCAGTTCCTGAGCCGCTATCCGGATGCGGCGCCGACACTGATGAATCGCATCGAGGCCGAGCAGAAGCGGGCCGGCTGTTCGTAACCGGGGACGGTCATGTCAGGGCATTCGGGCAGGCCGGAGCGTGCCGCGCCGCTCGAAGCGCCGGAATTCGCGGCGCTGATGGCGGCGTGCGGGCCATGGCCGCCGGCGCCGCGTCTGGCAGTTGCGGTTTCCGGCGGGACCGACAGCCTGGCGCTGGTGCTGCTGGCGCAGCGCTGGTTCCGCGACCAGGTCGGCGAGAGCCGGTCGGGCCGCTTTGTCGCCCTCACCGTCGATCATGGCCTGCGGGCCGAGTCGGCGGTCGAAGCCCTTCAGGTCGGGGCCTGGCTGGCCGCCCGCGACATCGAGCACCATGTGCTTACATGGCGCGGGAGCAAGCCGACGTCGGACGTACAGGCAGCGGCGCGGCGCGCCCGCTACCGTCTGCTCGAAGGCTGGTGCCGGCGCCACCGCATCGATCATCTGCTGCTCGCCCACCATCTCGAGGATCAGGCCGAAACCTTTCTGCTGCGCCTGGCGCGGGGCAGCGGCATCGATGGTCTGGCCGCCATGGCGCGGCTGCGGGCTGGTCGTCCGATGATCGCCCGCCCGCTGCTCGATGTGCCCCGTGCTCGGTTGGCAGCGACCCTGCGGGCCTGGGACCAGGACTGGATTCGCGATCCCTCCAATGAGGACACGGCATTCGCCCGGGTGCGCATGCGCCGGTTGATGCCGCATCTCGCCCGCGAAGGGTTGAGTGCAGTCCGTCTCGCCGCCACCGCCCGACACATGGCCCGGGCGCGGGCGGCTCTCGAGCATTATGCCGAAGAGCTGCTGGCGGCCTGTGCCAGCGCCGGTTCGGCCGGGTTCGTCCGGCTCGATCCGGCGCCGCTGGTGGCGGCCCCCGAAGAGATTGGCTTGCGGGCTCTGGCGGCGGTGCTGGGCGCGGTTGGCGGCGGCGACTATCGCCCGCGTCTGGTGCGGCTCGAGCGGCTTTACCGGGCGATCGCCGACGGCGATGTGCGGCGTGGCCGGACGCTTTCGGGCTGTCGGATTGTGCCCATGCCGCGCCGGCTTGCCCGCAGCAGTGGCGAGCTGCTGGTGGTGCGCGAGGCGGCGGCCGTGGCTGCCCCGCTGGCCCTTGGCCCGGGGCGCTCGCTGATCTGGGATGGGCGGTTCCGGGTGCGCCGCAGCCGGTCGTCCGCACCCGGCACGGCACCAAAAGCCTGGGTCCGGGCGCTGGGGCATACCGGCTGGCGCCAGATTGCCAGGGCCTGTGATTCCGAGCAACCGGCAGCCATCCCGGCGCCGGCGCGCGCGGTGCTGCCGGCGCTGTGCTCGGCCCGCGGCACCATCCTGGCGGTGCCGCATCTGGGATACCTTCGCCCCGGCTCTGAGCGCTGCTATGGCCGGTTCCGGGCCGATTTCCCCGCCGTCCCGTGGCCGCCGGCGGCGTCGGCCGCGACCGGTTCGACCGAATAGTCGCGCTTGTAACCTTGCTGCCACGTCCTATCTCTAGGATGTGGGCATATGTTGTTTGGGCTTCCTAGGGCATATTAACGCGGCGTTTTTTCCGGTAAACTACGCTTGTTCTGGTTTTCGGCGAGCCCTGACCGTATAAAGGCGCCCGGTTTGCCACCCCGCGTCACACACTGCATCAAGGAAAGGCACTTTCGTGAATGGATTTGGAAGAAACCTCGCGCTGTGGGTGATCATTGCGCTGTTGCTGCTGGCTCTCTTCAACCTGTTCCAGGGCCCGGCGACGCGCAGCAGCAGCATCGAGGTGCCGTACTCGGAATTTCTCAGCGAGGTGGACAACGGCAATGTCCGCAACGTCATTGTCGAAGGCCGGAACATCAAAGGCTTTTTCGAAGACGGGCGTGCCTTTCGTACCTATGCCCCTGACGATCCCAAGCTGGTCGAGCGTCTCTATACCAAGGGAGTCGGCATCGCCTCGAAACCGGAGGAAGGGAACCTTCTGATCGGCGCCCTGATTTCCTGGTTCCCGATGCTGCTGATCATCGGCTTCTGGATTTTCTTCATGCGCCAGATGCAGTCCGGCAGCGGCAAGGCGATGGGCTTCGGCAAGTCCAAGGCGCGGTTGTTGAACGAACGCCAGGGCCGGGTGACATTCGAGGATGTCGCCGGCATCGACGAAGCCAAGGAAGAGTTGGAGGAAATCGTCGATTTCCTGAAAGACCCCGGAAAGTTTCAGCGCCTGGGCGGCAAGATTCCCACCGGCGCCCTGCTGGTCGGCCCGCCGGGCACCGGCAAGACCCTGCTGGCGCGCGCCGTCGCCGGCGAAGCGAACGTGCCGTTCTTCACCATCTCGGGCTCCGATTTCGTCGAAATGTTCGTCGGCGTCGGCGCCAGCCGGGTGCGCGACATGTTCGATCAGGCCAAGAAGAATGCGCCCTGCATCGTCTTCATCGACGAGATCGACGCGGTCGGGCGCCATCGCGGCGCCGGCCTGGGCGGCGGCAACGACGAGCGCGAACAGACCCTCAACCAGCTCCTCGTCGAAATGGACGGCTTCGAGGAAAACGATTCGGTGATCATTCTGGCGGCCACCAACCGCCCCGACGTGCTCGATCCGGCGCTGCTGCGTCCGGGCCGTTTCGATCGCCAGATCGTGGTCCCCAACCCCGACATTCTGGGCCGCGAGAAGATCCTCAAGGTGCACATGAAAAAGGTGCCGCTGGCGCCCGATGTCGAGGCCAAGATCATCGCCCGCGGCACCCCCGGATTTTCCGGCGCCGACCTTGCCAATCTGGTCAACGAAGCAGCCCTGCTGGCGGCCCGCAAGGGCAAGCGGCTGGTTGGCATGGCCGATTTCGAAGAGGCCAAGGACAAGGTGATGATGGGTTCCGAGCGCCGCTCGATGGTGATGACCGAGGAGGAAAAGCGCCTCACCGCCTATCACGAGGGCGGGCATGCCCTGGTCACCGTCAATTGCCCGGCCGCCGATCCGATCCACAAGGCGACGATCATTCCGCGTGGCCGGGCGCTCGGCATGGTCATGCAGCTGCCCGAGCATGACCAGTTGTCGCTGACCCGCGAGAAGATCCTTACCGACATCACCATCCTGATGGGCGGCCGGGTCGCCGAGGAGCTCATCTTCGGTCACGACAAGGTGACCTCGGGGGCGGCCAACGACATCGAGGTCGCGACGCGCAAGGCCCGGATCATGGTCACCCGGCTCGGCATGAGCGACGAGCTTGGTCCGCTCGCCTATGCGGAAAACGAGGAAGAAGTCTTCCTCGGCCATTCCGTGGCCCGCCAGCAGCATGTCTCGGAGGAAACCGCGCGCAAGATCGATGCCGAGATCCGCAAGATCGTCGATTCCTGTTATGCCCGCGCCCGCGACATTGTAACCAAGCACCGCGACGACCTCGAACGCATCGCACAGGCGCTTCTGGAATACGAAACGCTGACCGGCGAGGAAATCAAGGCGCTGCTGCGGGGCGAGGAAATTCACCCCCATGGGCAGGGCCCGGACGAGCCGCCGGTGGGTGAAGGCAAGGTCTCGTCGGTGCCGACGACGGATGCCCGCAAGGCCAAGAACAAGGGCCGTGGCTCGGCGACCGGACCGATCGAGCCCGAACCGCAGCCCGGGTCGTAACGCCGCGGCCGGCTGCGCCGCGCCGCCGGGACAACGCTTGCAGTCCGTTCAGCCGATGCGCGCTCACCCTCAACCGCCTCGCACTATCGCCGCGGACGCCCGTGTCTACCTGCGCCCCGTCGCCCTGGTGACCGGTGCCGAGGCCGAGGCGGCGCTGGCCGCCGGTCAGGCGTTGCCCCTGGCCGGGGTCGGCGGCTTCTGCGCCGCAGTGGTCTATGTACGCGCCGGCGCCGGCGGCCGGGCGCGGCGCTTTTGGGTGGCGGCCGGCGCGCTCGATGACTGGATTGACATGCTCCCGGCCCCTCATGGCGAAGGCTTGGTGCGAACGCTCGAGGCCCTTGCCATGCCGCGCGCCTTGCCGGCACCGCTGCCCCCGGAAACGGGGAATCGCGGGCCGTGCGTCATGGGCATTGTCAATGTCACGCCTGACAGCTTTTCCGGCGATGGCCTCGGCGATGACGTGGCGGCCGCCGTGGCTTACGGCGAACGGCTGATCGAAGACGGGGCGCGTGTGCTCGATATCGGCGGTGAGTCGACCCGGCCCGGCGCCCGCCCGGTCACGACTGAGCAGGAGCTCGACCGGGTGTTGCCGGTGATCGAAGGCCTGCGCAGTGCCGGCGTACCGATCTCGATCGATACCCGTCACGCGGCGGTTATGCGGGCGGCGCTCGACGCCGGCGCCGCCATCGTCAACGACGTCTCGGCCCTGGAACATGACGCGGACGCCATGGCGGTGGTCGCCGAGGCGCAGGTGCCGGTGGTGCTGATGCATGCGCGCGGCGAGCCGCAGACCATGCAGAAGAACCCCGTCTACGACGACGTATTGCTCGATGTGTATGATTATCTCGAGCGCCGCATCGAAGCCTGCGAACAGGCCGGGATTGCGCGGGCGCGGATCATCATCGACCCCGGCATCGGCTTCGGCAAGACGGTCGCCCATAATCTTGCTCTGATCGAGGGGCTCGCCCTGTTTCACGGTCTCGGCTGCCCGGTTCTGCTTGGCGTTTCGCGCAAGAGCTTCATCGGCGCGCTGACCGGCGAAGGCGACCCTGGCGCGCGCGTTGCCGGCTCGCTGGCGGCCGCCCTGTCGGGCGCCGAGCGTGGGGTCGCGGTTCTTCGGGTCCACGATGTTGCCGAAACGGTACAGGCCCTGACCATCTGGCGGGCAACCAGATTTGCCGGCGAGGAAGGCTCGCAACCGCCGGCGGGATCGATTAAGTTACGATCTGTTAACCATTAGCACGAGATGATGGCCCCCGCCGGGCGGCACACAGAACCCGGTCCATTCGGTCGTTTGCGTACAGGGGCGATTTGAGAACCATGGGACGACGGTATTTCGGCACCGACGGCATTCGCGGGACCGCCAATAAGGACCCGATGACCGCCGAGATCGCGCTGCGTGTCGGCATGGCTGCCGGGCGCCATTTCACCCGCGGCGAACATCGCCACCGGGTGGTGATCGGCAAGGACACGCGGCTCTCCGGCTACATGCTGGAACCTGCGCTCGTTGCCGGATTCGTGTCCGTCGGCATGGACGTCATCCTGGTCGGGCCGATGCCGACCCCGGCGGTGGCGATGCTGACCCGCTCCTTGCGTGCCGACATGGGGGTGATGATCTCGGCCTCCCACAACCCCTATCAGGACAACGGCATCAAGCTGTTCGGTCCCGACGGCTACAAGCTCTCGGACGAGGTCGAGGCCGAGATCGAGGCCCGCATGGACAACGGCTATGCCGCCGATCTGGCGCCATCCGATGCCTTGGGCCGGGCGCAAAGACTGGATGATGCCGAAGGCCGCTATATCGAATTTGCCAAGAACACCTTTCCCGGCCGGCGCACCCTCGAAGGGCTCAAGATCGTCGTCGATTGCGCCAACGGCGCGGCTTACAAGGTGGCACCGACCATCCTCTGGGAGCTTGGCGCCGAGGTGATCCCGATCGGGGTGTCGCCCGACGGCTTCAACATCAATGACGGTTGCGGCTCGACGGCCACCGAGCTCATGCGCAAGGAGGTCGTACGCCACGGCGCCGATCTCGGCATTGCCTTGGATGGCGATGCCGACCGGGTGCTGATTTCGGATGAGACCGGCGCCCTGATCGACGGCGATCAGCTTCTGGCGCTGACCGCCTGCTGCTGCCGCAAGGAAGGCCGCCTCAAGGGCGATCGTGTGGTGGCAACGGTGATGTCCAACCTGGGGCTGGAACGCTACCTCAGCGGCATCGGCATCGGCCTCGATCGTACCGCCGTCGGTGACCGCTATGTCGTCGAGCACATGCGCGCTCACGACCTCAACGTCGGCGGTGAGCAGTCGGGGCACATCATCCTGCGCGATTTTTCAACCACCGGCGACGGCATCATTGCCGCCCTGCAGATTCTCTCCGCGATCGTCGGGCGCGGCGAGCCGGCCTCCAGGGTTTGCCGGCTGTTCGAGCCGCTGCCGCAGCTCCTCAGAAACGTGCGGTTCGAGGGGAAGCCACCGCTTGACGACCCGCAGGTGCGCGAAGCCATCCGCGAGGGCGAGCACCGGCTGTCCGCTCACGGGCGTTTGCTGATTCGCAAGTCGGGGACCGAGCCGGTGATCCGGGTCATGGCCGAGGGTGACGACGAAGGCCTGGTGGCGGCGGTCGTCAACGATATCGTCACGGTGCTCGATCACGCCGGCGCCCGATGACGCCCCGGGTCCTGATCGTTGCCGGCTCCGATTCCGGCGGCGGCGCCGGCATTCAGGCAGACATCAAGACAGTGACCACGCTGGGCGGCTATGCGGCAACAGCGATCACCGCGCTCACCGCCCAGAACACCCGCGGGATCGAGGCGACGCTGGATATTCCGGCCGATTTCGTCAAACGCCAGATGCAGGCGGTATTGGCTGATATCGGCGCCGACTGCATCAAGACCGGCATGCTGGTGGGCGCCGATACGGTGGCCGCAGTGGCCGACGTCTTGGATGAACAGGGGAAGGGCGTGCCCCTGGTCGTCGATCCGGTATTGGCGGCCAGCGACGGCACGCCGCTGCTCAGCGACGCGGCGCGCGAGATCCTGGTCTCCCGGCTGTTGCCGCGTGCCACGGTGGCAACCCCCAATCTCGCCGAGTCGGAGGCTCTGACCGGCAAGCCGGTTCACAGCATCGATGACATGATCGTGGCGGCCCGCGCCCTTGTCGCCGCCGGCGCGCGTGCCGTGGTGGTGACCGGCGGCCATCTGTCGGGCGATCAGGTTACCGATGTCCTGGTCGAGGGCAATGCGGTGACCCGGTTCACGGCGCCGCGGATCGACAGCGCGCAGACCCATGGGACCGGCTGTACCCTGGCCAGTGCGATCGCCGTCGGCCTGGCAACGGGTCTGACGGTCGAGGCCGCGGTCAACCGCGCGCGGCACTATGTGCGTGAGGCGATCCGCACCGCACCCCGCCTCGGCGCAGGGGCCGGGCCGCTCAACCATGCCCACACCGTGCGCCCATACGACGGTTCGTCCTGAACGCGACAATTGGCCCGTTGACAAGCGGACAGCGCTCTAAGAGCGTATCAGGGTCATATGGAACCATTCTGCCGGAGGCATTTTTCGTCATGACCAGGAAGGACC
>CAZZKF010000002.1:0-121360 GCA_964654995.1 uncultured Alphaproteobacteria bacterium
GCCTGGGGAGCCAGTTCGATAAGGGGATCGGTCCGAAAGGACCGGTCCCCTTTGCTTTGCCCGGCCGATCCTTTGTGCTCACATGCGCCCTCTCGCGGGGAGTTCGGAAGCTCCGGTCATGGCACAGCAGGTCATCCGCGAGACAGGCAGGCTTGGGAGAACAGCAGGAAAACGGGAAGAAAGACATGAGAGTTTTCATTGCCGGCGCGACCGGCGTTCTTGGCCGACGCCTTGTGAAACGGTTTCGTGCCCGAGGGGATTCGGTGGTCGGCCTGGTTCGCAGTTCGGCCAGCGAGCGCACCGTTATCGCCTTGGGCGGTGAACCTTTGCGTGCCGATTTATTCGATGCCGACGCGCTGGCGCGCGGCGCAGAGGGATGTGACGTCGTCATCCATGCCGCCACCTCCATTCCCGTCAAGCCAAAACCCGACGCCAGAGACTGGGATATGAATGACCGGATTCGCCGCGACGGCACGGAGGCGCTGACCGCCTGCGCGGCAAGGATCGGGGCAAGACTTTATGTGCAGCAAAGCGTGATCTGGGTCGCCCGCCCTGCCGACGGCTCGTTTTTCGACGAAAACACGCCGGCGCAACCGGATCGGCTCTCTCGCTCGGCATTGGATGGCGAGACCATGGCGCGCGAAGCCGGCGAGAAACACGGCTTCAGTGTCGCGGTGTTGCGCTGTGGCTGGTTCTACGGCCCGGATGCCGCGCACACAAGGGTTTTCGCGGAGGGATTGAGGAAGCGCCGTCTGCCGATCATCGGCAAAGGCGACGCCATCTGGTCATGTGTGCATCTGGACGACGCTGCCAGCGCCTTCGTGACGGCGACTTCGGCCACGCGCAGCGGCCTCTGGCACATTGTCGACGACCAGCCGGTGAGCGCCGGCGATTTCGTGCGTTATTTCGCGAAGCGTCTGGGAGCACCTTCGCCGATCCACGTTCCGGCGTGGCTGGCCCGTCTGGTGGCAGGATCCTATGCGGTCGACTTCTTCACCACCTCTTCGCCAACTTCGAACGCCCGGTTCCGTCGCGATTTCGGATGGGCGCCCGGTGTCCCGACATACCG
The DNA here is from genome assembly GCA_964654995.1 of uncultured Alphaproteobacteria bacterium. GTDB lineage: Bacteria > Pseudomonadota > Alphaproteobacteria > CAZZKF01 > CAZZKF01 > CAZZKF01. The sequence goes on from CAZZKF010000002.1 coordinate 1,070, forward strand.
GGACGGGATCGACCAGATCGTGGCGCGCTGGGCGGCCGAGGGACTTGTCCGGCAAGAAGAGGGCAATTCAAAATGACAGTATCGAGGGTGGCGGCAGTGTTAACCGCGACGGTGGTGGTTCATGCCGTCGTGGTGCTTTTGCACGCCCGGGCGCACCAGACACTGACGATCAATATGTCCGGACTTCAAAATGCCTTTATCGGACTGGTCATCATCGCCGCCCCGATCGTTGCCGCGGTGCTGGTGTGGACATCGTACCGCCGCATCGGTGCGCTCATCCTTGTCGCATCCATGTTCGGAGCGCTGGTTTTCGGGGGCTATCATCACTTTCTCGAGCCCGGCATCGACAATATCTCGGCAGTGCCGACCCATGGCTCAGGTGGGCTTTTTCGCCTGACCGCCCTTTTGCTGGCGATCATAGAAGCATGGGGAAGCGTGGCGGGCTGGTGGGGGTTTCGCCTCATCTTGCGGGCGCAGGACCAAGCCTGAACAGACCGGGATGGTGCAGGAATATGCGCTCTCCACCCGCTCGATCAGCCCGTGCACCCAAAACGGTGTCGAGCAGGGCCCGCCAGAGCACCAGGCCCTTCTTCATGTCTGTTGTCAAACTGCGGGTGGCGACGATTGCTCAGTGGTTGGGGTGCTCGGCCTTCCACTGTGCGACCATGCGCTTGGCGGCCCCGATCTGTTCCGGGGTCATCTTGGCGACGGCGCGCTCGAGGCTGCGCCGGGCCATCGGCTCGCCTGCCTGCATGGCCAGCGTGTACCACATGTAGGCCTGCACGAGATCGGTCTTCATGCCCAACCCCAGCCGACAGAGATTGCCGAGCGCCAGCTGGGCGTCCGCGTTGCCCTGGTTGGCGGCAAGGCGATAGAAGCGGATCGCCTGCTCGAAATCGCGCGCCACGCCTTCGCCGGTCTGATACAGATAGCCGAGGCTGTACTGGGCCCGGGCATCGCCACTGGCAGCCGACGCCTGCCACTCGGCGAGCGCCGCCTCCACGTCACCACGGTCATAGGCCTGTTGCCCGGTCTTCCAGTCCGAGAGCGCCGGCGTCGACAGGGCCAGGATCATCGCACCCGCCATCAGGAGCCGTTTCATGGCTCACCTCCTTTCGGGTCCGTATGATTCAGTCTATCACCAGTGTCGACAAATCACCATGAACGGTTGGCGGCAGCTTCCCCGGCTATCGAAATCTTGTCCGTACTCTCAGGCGGTTGCCGGCGGGCGCAGCAGCATCGGCCCGTAAATCAGCGCAAACAGCACATAGCCGCCGGCCCACAGGCCGCCGGCCGCCAGCACCCAGGCGCCGTACTGGTCGGGAAAGGCGGAGGCCAGCACCCGCACGAAAGCACCGATGACGATCAGGCTATAAGCAGCAACGGTCCCCGGTCCGGCATGAAGCGGGCGGCCGGTGTGGCCCAGCGTCGCCCGGCTCATGACCGCCGCGATCATCGTGCCTATGGCCCCGGCAGTGAGCGCATGCAGGGCCGTGGTCTCGGGCAGAAGTTCGCCGAACATGGCCGCCGCCAGCAACCCGTAACCCAGCGGCAGCCAGGCATAGCCGACATGAAGGATGAACAGCAGGGGCTCCTCGGCGGTGCGATGGCCGGCCCAGCGGGCCAGGCGGACGGCGTGCAACAGGGCGGTGAGCGCAAACAGACCGCCGGTCACCACGCCGCCGGCCACGAAGGTCCAGGTGAGCAAGGTGATCAAGGTAATCAGCAGCGTGATCGCGTCATAGCGGCCAAAGGGCACCGGGCGCACGGTCTCGCCGCGCCGCATCATCCAGTTGAGCGTGAAGCTCGGCACAATGCGCCCGCCGATCAGGCCGATCATCATCAGCACCACCGAAATCCCCAGGCGCAGGCCGGCGCCGGTGCCGGGAATCAGGTCCATGGCCTCAAGATGGTTCATGGCGTTGGCAAGCGCAAATGTCACCACCGCCACCGCCACCGGCAGGTTGCGGTAGTTCTTGCCCGCCCGCACCTCGCGCAGCACATAGGCGAACAGGGCAAGAAACAGGCTGCCATCGAAAATACCGGCAAGTCCGGCGCCCCAGTCGTCGGAAACCAGATTGCCGAGACGCGCCAGCAGCCACAGGGCAAACAGGGCGATCAGCGGCGCCCCGCGCACCGGCAGTCGCCCGGTCCAGTTGGGCACCGCGGTGAGCAGAAAGCCGGCCATGGCAGCGCCGGCAAAGCCGAACACCATTTCGTGGCTGTGCCAGGTCGAAAACACCAGCCGCGAGGGCAGATCGACCGCGCCCTCGAACATGGCGAGCCAGATCGGCACCGCCACCGCCGCCCAGACCGCGGCCCCGAGAAAGAATGGCCGAAAGCCGTAACTGAAAAACACCGGTCCCGGAACCGGGCGCCGGGCGGCACCTCCCGGATGATTGTCGCTCTCGCTCATGTCGGATATTCCCTGCCTGTCGATACCATGAATCCAGGCCGCCACATTAGCGGGCGGCGCCTTTGCCCATCAATGCGGCAATATGCGCATCGGTACCACGATCACATCGCGTGGGCGCTGACCTGCGTGATCTTGCGGCCGATATCGAAGCGATAGAGCCGATCATGCGCATGATCGATGCGGAAATACCAGTTCTTGCCGCCGGCCAGATCGAGCCGCGAGACCACCTTGGCGTTGCGCCAGTTGACACCCAGGACGCTCAGCACCAGGCGTTTTCGCTTCTTCTTGCCGACCTGCAGATAGACCATGTAGTAGCTCCGGCTCTTGGGCGAGATTGCCGGCATGGCGCCGGTCTCGATCACCGCCCGGTCGGCGATCTCGGGGTCGGAGAACAGCGTCGACCACTGAATGAGCCGCATGTCGGGGTCGAAAATCATGATGTGGTGCCGGCCGCGGATGATGACATCGCGCCCCACAAGCTCGGCCGACAGTGGCAAATCCCCGTATTCGATGCCGCGCGAGCCCATGCCCAGCATGCCGCCGCCGCCCTTGGTGCCGCCCAGGCTGCTGGTCTTGGAAAAGCCGCCGCCAATGGAAAAGCCACCCGATTTTTCCTTGAAAATGCCGAACAGGCGATCCCAGCGCAGCGGCGATTCGATCCGCGCAATCCCACTGTTCAGGCTCAGGCCGACGACATGGGCGGCATCGGCAAAGATCACCAGCCCGCGTGTCCGGTCGATCACCAGATTGGTGATCCCGCCCTCGGCATCCATGTAGCGCCAGCGGACCTTGCCGCCCTCGCGGTTGATGGCGGCGACGCCAAAGGGTTTTCGCGCCTCCAGCCTGGCCCCCGTGGTAAACACGCCGCCGAGCCGGGCCAGCACCACGTCGCCCGCCACCCGCAGCTCCGAGACAAGGGGGGTGCCGCGCAGCTTGGCCTGCCACAGCGTCTTGCCGCTGACCCGGTCAAAGGCCATGACCAGGCCGGCGCCGGCGGCATAGACGGTATCGCCGTCAACCAAAGGTACCGCCCGGGCGTGGCGCAAGGTTCCGTCGCCGGTCCTGAACGTCGTGCCCCACTTGAGGCGGCCGCTGCCAAGGTCATAGGCGTGCAGCCCGAGGTAGGGGATGTACAGGGTATCGCCATCGACGACCGCTTCGGGAAAGCGCGCCAGGCCAGGCCCCGTGCCCTTCCCGCCACGGCCGCGGGTTTTTCCGTTGCCCAGCAGCCGCGCCTTCGTACCCGTATATTTGACCTGCCACAAGGGCGCGCCGTCGGACAGGTCGTAGGCCTGCATGTAGATACCGCTGTCCTTGCGCTTTTTGGCTTTGACGTCGGCAAACAGGATCGCCATGTGATGGCTTGGCGCCGGCACGACGCCGCCGAGGCGGGCGGTGTAACCGTCGATCTGCCACGCCGTTTCACCATTTTTCAGATCGACGGCATACAGGGTCGTCGTGCGCTTGCGGCGCTTGCCGGTGGTCACCGGGATCAGCACCAGATCTTCGCCGTCCAGGGCGTGGACCTGGGCGCGGGCGATTCCTTTCAGGTCATTCCGGGTCCAGAGAACGGCGCCGGTCTCGGCCTCATGGCGTGCCAGCCCGGCCTCGGCCATCAGCAACAGATCGCCATTCGCCATGACCCGGTGCCAGGCCGGCGGTTTCTTGAACTCCAGCCGCCAGAGCTCGCCGGCGGTCGCCGCCTGCCCGGCCAGGACGATGCTGACGGCGATGATGCCGAGCAGCCAGACCCCGCGCAATGCCTTGATTGCCTTCATGATTTCCCCCCCATTGAAGATCAGCCCGCGAGCCTAGCCTAGCACATTTGCGCTTGCGCCGCTGTGACCATGCGGATCCGCCCCTTCGCAAGGCCGGTCAGGGCCGCTAATCTTGCGCCATGAAAGCGGTGTTGCAGCGGGTCAGCGAGGCGGCGGTGACGATCGACGGCGCCGAACACGCGAAGATCGGGCCGGGGCTGGTCATCCTGCTGTGTGTGGAACCGGATGATGATGCCGAGCGCGCCGCCTGGTTCGCCCGCAAGATCGCGCATATGCGCATCTTCGCCGATGCGGCCGGTAAATCGAACCTCTCGGTCCGCGATGTCGGCGGCGCCGCCCTGGTAATCAGCCAGTTCACCCTTGCGGCCGACTGGCGCAAGGGCAATCGCCCGGGCTATGCACGCGCCGCCGCGCCGGAGCTGGCCAAACGCCTTTATGACGACTTCTGCGCCCGGCTGTCCGGGCACGGCGTACCGGTGGTCACCGGCGTCTTTGGTGCCGACATGAAGGTTCGCCTCACCAACGACGGGCCGGTGACCATCTGGATGGACTCACGGGATCGCTAGTCTGCGGCGATCAGCCGTCGCCGTTTTCCTCGAACTCGTCATCGCCATTATCGTTGTCCGTCGGCTGGATGAGTTCGAACTTGCCCAGGCCGCAGGTGGTGCCGCGCCGGAGCACGGTGATGGTATCGACCGAGCACAGACGGTTGATCGAGGTCGCATAGGCGAAGCCGTCCTCGAACCGCAGCCCGTTGCATTCATAGGGCAGCTTGTTGCGATAGGTCTTGCCGGAGCGCATGTGAAACAGGATCGTCGAATCATCGACAATCTCGGTCTCGCGAATGCGGTCGACCTGCAGGCAGTAGGGTGGGCCGGCGGCCTCGATCCGGGCCTTGTCCTTCTTCGGGGCCTTGGCCGCATCGGCCTCGCCCGCCATGGCAGTCGCCGAGGCAAGAAGCGCAGCGCCAGCGATCAACGTGACCATACCGGTACATCTGTGTTTGATCATCGATCTTCTCCTCATCTGTCCCGTGGCTGTCGGCCGCGTCTACTGGGCAATGTTCTGGCCGGGACCGGCCTTTTCGATCCACATCCAGCGGGTCGGATGCCAGTTCCCGGCATTGTCCGCATATCCCTTCACATAGGGTTTCACCAGGTGGGTGTTAACCCCGAAGTACAGCGGAATGACCGGCAAGTCCGATATCAGGACCTCCTCCGCGCGGCGCAGGATGCCGGCCCGCTTGTTCAGATCCAGTTCGCGGTTGGCGGCGTCCAGCAGGGCGTCGTACTCGGGATTGCGATAATCGGGCGTGTTCATCGGCCCGGCATCCGAGCGGAAGATTTCGAGAAAGGTGTAGGGATCGTTGTAATCACCGACCCAGGCATCGCGGGCGATCTCGTACTGTTTCAGATTGCGGCTGTTGATCAGCGCCTTCCATTCCTCGTTGCGCAAGGTAGTCTTCACGCCGAGGCGCTTCCACATGGCAGCGATTGCTACCGCCAGCTTCTTGATCGATTCACTGGTGTTGTAGAGGATTTCGACCTTGAGCGGATTATCCCGCGTATAACCCGCCTCTGCTATCAGCTTTTGCGCCAGCGCCAGGCGCTCAGCCTGGCTCATCCCTGCCCATTCCGGCTCCCACTGCTGATGGTTGGCGACGATGGGGGGCACCATGGTAAAGGCCGGGATCTGGCCCTGGCGCAAAATCTTGTCGACCAGAATACGGCGGTCGATGGCCAGCATCAGGGCCTTGCGCACCCGCGGGTCCTTGAACTTTTCGCGCCGCATGTTGATGTCGTAATACTGGATGACCAGCCCCGGCGCTGCATGCAGCTCGTCGGGAATGTTCTCCTTGATCCACTTGAGCGCGCTCAGCGCCACCGTCGAGGTATAGTCCAGCTCGCCGGCCCGGTAGCGCTTCACCTCGGTCGCCACATCCTCGGTATTGACGAAATAGACGGTGTCGATCCGCACATTCGCGGCATCGTGGAAGTAGGGGTTTTTGACCAGCTTGATGTGCGACTGCGGCTCCCATTCGACCAGCTTGTAAGCGCCGTTGGAAACCAGATTGCCGGGCTTGATCCATTGGCTGCCCTTTTCCAGCAGCGTCCTGCGATGGACCGGAAAGGTCGTCGAATGGGTGAGCAGCCCGAGGAAATAGGGCGTCGGCTTCGACAATGTGATCTGCAACGTGCGGTCATCGAGCGCCTTGACGCCCAGGGCATCGACGTCCTTGAGGCGCCCCGACGAGATCTCCGGGGCGTTCAGGATCGGATTGACGATGAAGGCATAGGGCGCGGCCGTGGCTGGATTGACCAGGCGTTTGAGCGCGAATTCAAAATCCTGCGCAGTCACCGGATCGCCGTTCGACCAGCGGCCGTCGGCGCGCAAGTGGAAGGTGTAGACGAGGCCGTCGTCGCTCACCTCCCAGCGCTCGGCGGCACCCGGGATCAATGTCCCGTCCGCCTTTTCGGTGATCAGCCCTTCGAACAGATCGCGCTGAATGTGCGACGACGGCGTGCCCTGGGCCAGATGCACGTCGAGCGTCTGGGGCTCGGTGCCGTTGCCGCGCCGCAGTACCATCTCCGCCATCGCCGGCCAGGAAGCGGCAAGCAAGACAAACAGGAAAACGAAGGCCATGGCCGCGGCTCCGCACCGGCGGCCCCTGAATGTGTTCATGATTGCAAACACCCATGTGTTGAAAGACGGTCGTTGAGGCTCAGGAAAGGCCACCGGGACGGGCTTGTCAACCGGTGGCATGCATGATCGGCCGGTCGGCGTCAGGTCGGGACGCCGGCGTCCGGGGCATTGTTTTCACGGGCGCTCCTGGTACGCGAACATCAGCAGCAGGGTACGTTGTGCCGGGTTGAAATTGTCGTCCGAGAGCAGATAGACAAGGATCTCGCCGTCTTCGCTCCGGCGGATATCGATCGCCTCCATGTTGTCGATGGAAAGCGGCGGCGCCAGGCGGGCGACCTCGAGCGGGTGCAGCTCGGCGCCGGCAACCACCGCCGCCGCCGGCAGCCGGACCAGGCGAAGCCCCAGGCCCTCCGACCAGGAAAAACGGCGTTCGAGGATCAGCAGATCGCCATCCGGCAGGCGCGCCGCCCCGGTCGGGCGGTAGCTGCCGAGGCGCCGGTAGCGCAGTTGCGCCCACGCTCCGTCGCGCCGGAGAAAGACCTGGCCCCGGGCTTCCCCCTTGCCTTCGGCGACTGCCAGGAGGCTGTTGTCGGTCAAGGTCACGAGCGCCTCGATACCGTTGTTTTTGGGCAGCTTGACGAAACCGGCCGGCGCCGGCACGGGTACCGCCGGGCCACGCAACGGCGCCTCGCCCGCGGCATACCGCCAGAGACGGTGTTGGCGCTCGAAAGCGACCAGAATCGATCCGTCCGCCATGCGGGCCATCGCCTCGGCGTCCTGTTCGCTCTTGCCTTTCAGTGGTCTGCCGGCGGTATCACGCAGGGGACCCGTCCAGCCATCGGAGAGGCCGGTCAGAAAACCATCGGCATCATAGGAGATGGCCGCCGCGAGCCAGGATCCTTCATCGGCCACCGCGATCAGCTCCCGCCCGTCGGCAGAGACCAGCAGGCCGGACAGCCCACCCATGCGGGTGTTCGGGAAGGTGATCTCGATGCCGCCGCGCCAGGCCAGGCGCCGGCCAACGCGCATCTGCTCCGGCGCCGCCCGGTTCAATGGTACCGGGCGCGTCATGATCTCGATTTTCCTGGCGCCGGCATCCGGCGCGGCCGCCGCCCAGGCTATGGCCGAGGCTACCAGAACCACGCCGATGACGGTCGCCGCGACGCCATGGCTGCCGGTGTTCGGCGGTCTCATGATATCCTTGTCCCGCCTGTCGAAAGCCAGACCTCGCGGTTCAGAAAAGGCCACCGCACAGAGCTTGTCAACCGGCGCCGCTTGACCGCCGGGCCCGCCGCATGGAACTCTTCCGCCCCAGCCGAAGCCGGAACAAGGATTGCGATGTCCGTGACGACACCCGAATCCAAGCCTGAAGATGCGCCCTGTCCGGTTGCCGTCTCGTGGAGCGGCGGCAAGGACAGCGCGCTGATGCTGCAGGCGCTGAGGCGCGATCCCCGGTATCGTCCGGCCGCCCTGCTGACCACCGTGACCGGGCCGGATGCGCGAATCAGCTATCACCGGGTGCGCGTCGACCTGCTCGATCGCCAGGCGGCGGCGCTCGATCTGCCGCTTTACAAGATGGTGCTGACGGCCGAGCACGCCCCCAACACAGAATACATCCGCGCCTTCGGTGAAAGCGCCGCACGCCTGCGCGAGGCCGGGATCGACACCATCGCCTTCGGCGACATCTTTCTCGAAGACCTGCGCCGCTGGCGCGAGGAGCGGATGGCCGAGATCGATATGCACCCGATCTTTCCGATCTGGGGGCGCGACAGTGTCGAACTGATGGATGAATTCCTCACCACCGGCTTTCGCGCCCGCCTGGTCTGCGTGGATGCGAAAAAACTGGGCCGCGATTTCGCCGGCCGGCTGCTGGACCGCGCCCTGCTTGACGATCTGCCCGACGGCGTCGATCCGTGCGGCGAGAACGGCGAATACCATTCTTTCGTCTTCAACGGCCCCGGCTTTACCGCTCCCGTGCATCTGCGTGTTGGCCAGATCGAGGCCCGGGACGGGCGGTTTTACGCCGACCTGATGGTGGAGGATGCAGCGCCGTGACCGGCGTGCCCGAACGCATCGTCTGTTTGAGCGCCGAGACGGTGGATCTGCTCTACCGGCTGGGCGTCGGCGATCAGGTGGTCGGAGTGTCCGGCTATACAGTGTTTCCGCCGCAAGCCCGCAAAAAGCCGTTCGTGTCCGCCTTCACTTCGATCCGTTACGAGGTGATCGACGAGCTCAACCCCGACCTCATTCTGGCCTATTCCGACCTTCAGGCCGAGGCGGCCGCCGAGCTCGGCAAGAAGGGCTATCCGGTGGTGCTCACCAACCAGCGCAATCTCGACGAATGTTTCGAGACCTTCGCGCTCATCGGCCGCATCGTCGGGTGCGCCTGCGAGGCGGACGCCCTGATCGCCGATCTGACACAGCGTCTGGAGTCCGCACGGGCCGGCGCCGCCGAGGCCGGCGGTCGACGCCCGCGGGTGTTTTTCGAGGAGTGGGACGAGCCGCTGATTTCCGGCATCGGCTGGATCGACGACCTGATCCGGGCGGCCGGTGGCGAGCCGGTCTTTCCCGAACTCGCCAGTGCCCGTGCCGCCGGTGATCGCATCGTCTCACCCGATGCCGTGGTGACGGCCGCGCCCGATATCGTCATCGCCTCATGGTGCGGGCGCAAGGCGAACCTGGCGCGCATCCGGGCACGCCCGGGCTGGGAAACAATCCCGGCGGTGCAAACGGGCGCGATCCACGAGATCAAATCGGCTTATTGCCTGCAGCCCGGCCCGGCGCTTATCACCGAAGGCCTGCCGCGTTTCATCGATATCATCGACGACTGGCGGACCCGGGTGCAACAAAGCGCCTGAGCCCGGCGGCAAACCGCCGGGACTTGGCCACCGACGCTACTTGCTGTCTTTCGCCTCGATATGGCGATGCGCCAATTCGGTCTTGGTGCGGGCCAGGGTCGCTGTATAGCGTGCGAACAGGGCCTGGGCTTTCTCCGCCCCGCCTTCCTGTTCGGCCAAAGCGGCCCAGAAAGCCTCGGTGCGCGGGCTGGTGATCCAGTTGAATGCCGCCGGCCCTTCCGTCAGACGAAAGTAGGCGGCACTGTCCCAGGGACCGGTCTGAAAATCGATGATCGTCGCCGGATTGCCGGCCTTTTTGCCGGCCGGCACAAGATGGTCGTAAATGAGCTTGTAGCCCTCGTCGCTCTTGCCCGGTTTGAAGGCGATATAGAGCACGCTGTAATAGATGACATTTTCGCGCTTTTCCGCCTTCGGCAGATCGGCGGCCGAGGCCGGCAGGGCAGCCAGCACAATGCCGACGGCGATGACGGTTGCGCACAGCGCACGCATGGGTGTTGCGATCGTGGATGCGATCATTGGTTGCTCCCCCCGTTTTTCGGATAGCGTATCCCTCATCCGCACCGGAATGATGCAGACCAACCGAGAGTAGTCTATCCGCGCTAGTCTGTCGCGAATAATCGGTACAAGGAGAACGGCGGCAAACGGCCCTCAGATTCGCTCCGGCACCAGATCGTTCGTCCGGGCAATGATTTTGCGCATCATCTCGGAAGTGCCGGCGCCGACCGTGAATCCCAGCGAATCGCGGGCCAGAATCATCGCGGCCCTCCTTGGTGTTCAGGCCCGGGCCGGAGGCGCCGGTCAGCGGGCGATGTTCTGGCCCGGGCCGGTCTTGTCGATCCACATCCAGCGGGTCAGATAACGGCCCATGATATTGCCCTGAAAGCCCTTGAGGTAGGGCTTGACCATGTGCCGGTCGACATAGAAATAGATCGGGATGATGGGGAGATCCTCGAGCATCACCGCTTCCGCCTTGGCCAGCAGGTCGGCCCGGCGCTCCGGATCAAGCTCGCGATTGGCGGCATCCAGCAGCGCGTCGAATTCGGGATTGGCATAGCCCGGATTGTTCATCGGCCCGGCATCCGAGCGCAAAATCTCAAGAAATGTGTAAGGATCGTTGTAATCGCCGATCCAGCCGTCGCGCGCGACCTCGAACTGCTTCAGGTTGCGGCTGTTGATCAGCGCCTTCCATTCCTCGTTACGCATCGAAGTGACCACCCCGATGCGCTTCCACATGGAGGCAATGGCAATGGCGATGCGCTTGTGATCCTCCATGGTGTTGTAGAGGATTTCGACTTTCAGCGGTTGCTCCCGCGAATAGCCGGCCTCTGCCATCAGCTCCCTGGCTTTCTTCGTACGCTGGGCTTGCGTCCACTTGGCCCACTCGGGTGTGACCGGGCGGTGGTGGGCGGTGGCCGGCGGCACGAAGGAATAGGCCGGAATCTGTCCCTGCCGGGTGATCTTGTTGGCGATCACCTCGCGGTCGATCGCCATATTCAGCGCCTTGCGCACCCGCGGGTCCTTGAACTTGTCGTTTTCCAGATTGATGTCGTAGTAATAGGCGCCGAGATACGGCGTGATGCTGGCCTCAGCCTTCAGATTCTTCATCACCCAGCGGTAATCGGTGAGCGAGATGACATAGGTGAAATCGAGCTCGCCAGCCCGGTACTGTTTCATCTCGGCCGCCGTGTCTTCGGTCGGGTAGTAGATCACCTTGTCGATGCGGACATTCTCGGCATCGTGGAAGTAGGGGTTCTTGACCAGCGTGATATGTGACTGCGGCGCCCATTCGGTGAGCTTGTAGGCGCCGTTCGAGATCATGTTGCCGGGCTTGATCCATTTGGTGCCCAGCGCCTCGACGCTCTTGCGGTGCACCGGATACATGCTGGAGTGCGTCAGCATGCCCAGGAAATAAGGGGTCGGGCGCTCAAGCGTGATCCTGAGCGTCAGGTCGTCAACCGCCTCGACGCCCATTTTGGACAAATCCGTCTCGGCGCCCGAGGCAATCGCCTTGGCGTTCAGAATCGGATAGGCGATGAAGGCATAGGGCGCCGCGGTCGCTGGATTGACCAGCCGGCGCATGGCATAGACGAAATCCTGTGCGGTGACCGGATCACCGTTCGACCAGCGCCCGTCCTTGCGCAGATGGAAGGTGTAGACGGTGCCATCGTCGCTGATTTCCCAGCGCTCTGCCGCGCCGGGAATGAGCGTCGCGTCCATCGCTTCGGTCACCAGGCCTTCGAACAGATCGCGCTGAATGTTCGATGCCCCCACCCCTTGCGAGGTATGCACATCCAGGGTCTCCGGCTCGGCGCCGTTGCCACGGCGCAAGACGGTCTCCGCCGCCACGCCGGGCGCAAACACGCCGGCCAGCAGGACCATGCCCGCCAGCACGGCCAGGGCCCGAAGGCCGGTTCCTGCTCGTGGTATCACGCTCACTCCCCTCCCCATGCGAACGGCTTTCCACCGTCGCCTATCAAGCTAGAAGATGATTGTGGCGAAATCCAGACCGGCCGGCGGCCTGCAATCGCGCCCATGCGCCGGCCTAAGCCCGTGCCGAACACGCCCAGGCGGCGCCGGGAAGCGAGGCTCGCGTGCCGTCGTGATAAGGCGCGAGGACTTTCGCCACCACCGTCTCGGCCCGCCTGATCGTTTCTTCGTCGGCCTCCGCCAGCAGCCGCGCCACCGGGCCCAACCGAAGGATCAGCCGGGTGACGTCCTCAAGCGTGCCGGTGCCGCCGATGATCATCTGCCGGTCCATCGGCTCGATCGAAATCTGGGCAAAGCCGGCGCCCTCGAGGATGGCTTCGATGCGGGCCCGCTCGGCCATCGAAAACGGGCCCGGCGCACCGGGTTCCGGTTCCGGCACTTCGATGAATTCGGCCACTGCCTGGATCGGCAAGGCCGCCCACGGGTTGTCCGAGAGCGCCCGCCAGCAGGCAAACGCAATCCGGCCGCCGGGCTTGAGCGCGCGGCGCAGATTGGCGAATGCCGCCACCGGATCGGTAAAGAACATCACGCCAAAGCGCGAAAAGATGGCATCGAAGACGGCGTCGGCGAAGGCATAGGTGGCGGCGTCGGCATTGATGATCTCGACATTGGCAAGCCCCGCCTCGGCGACGCGCTCACGGGCCCGGGCCAGCATCGGCGCCGAGATGTCCACCGCCGTCACATGGCCACTCTCGCCGACGCGTGCCGCCAGTTGCAGCGCCGTCTGGCCGCAGCCGCAGCCGACATCGAGCAGCCGCTCGCCCGGCGCCGGGGCAAGGCGATCCATGACCTCGAGGCCGAATCCCTCGATCTGCTGATCCAGCAGCTCCTGAAAGGCGACCCATTTGGCGCCGGCTTCGGCATTCCAGTATTCGATCTGATCGGCGTTGGGACCGGCGGCTTCGATTGTCTGCATCATGCGCTCTCCTGGGTTTCGGCGCCCCGACCTTAGGATACCGCATGGCCCCTGCCAAGAGGGCAACGCACGCTTGCCGCCATGCGCGTCATGAACTAAGTAGACGGCGTAACTCCCAACACGAGCGGACCATGACCGAAGCCGAGCAAAACAAGGCGGTTGTGCTGCTGAGCGGCGGGCTCGACTCGGCGACCGTTCTGGCAATTGCCGCCGATCAAGGCTATGCGCTGCATGCCCTGACCTTTCGCTATGGCCAGCGTCACGCCGTCGAGATCGAGGCGGCGCGCCAGATCGCCGCCCGCACCGGTGTTGCCGCCCATACGATTGTCGACATCGACCTGCGCCGCTTCGGTGGCTCGGCGCTGACCGATGCCATTGCCGTACCCAAGCACCGCTCGGATGCCGAGATCGCTGACGGCATCCCGATCACCTATGTGCCGGCCCGCAACACGATCTTTTTGAGCTATGCGCTGGCCTGGGCCGAAGTTCTGGGATGCGGCGACATTTTCATCGGAGTCAACGCGCTGGATTACTCCGGTTATCCCGACTGCCGGCCCGAATTCATCGCCGCCTTCGAGCGCGTCGCCAACCTCGGCACCAGGGCGGGGGTGGAAGGCCGCCGGGCGATTCGCATTCACGCGCCGCTGATCGAGCTGACCAAGGCCGAGATCATCGCCCGCGGCCTCGCGCTCGGCGTCGATTACGGTTTGACCACAAGCTGCTACGACCCGGACGAGCGTGGCGCCGCCTGCGGCGCCTGCGATTCCTGCCGGTTGCGCCTCAAGGGCTTTGCCGAACTGGGGCGCCAGGACCCCCGCCCCTATCGCCCAAGGGCAGAGGTGACGCCGTGACCTACGCGGTCAAGGAAATCTATTTCACCCTTCAGGGCGAGGGCGCGAATGTCGGGCGCGCCGCCGTCTTCTGCCGCTTTGCGGGCTGCAATCTGTGGTCGGGCCGTGAAGAGGACCGGGCAAGCGCCATCTGTTCCTTTTGCGATACCGATTTCGTCGGCACCGATGGCCCCGGCGGCGGCCGGTTCGAGACGCCGCAGGCGCTGGCCCGGGCGGTCCGCGCCGCCTGGCCCACGGATGGAGACTCTGACCGAGCCTTGCTGGTCTGCACCGGCGGCGAGCCGGCCCTGCAACTGGACGCGGCGGCGACCCGCGCCTTTCACGACGCCGGCTTCGAGGTGGCGATCGAGACCAACGGCACCCGGCCGATCCCCGCCGGCGTCGACTGGATCTGCGTCAGCCCCAAGGCCGGAACGGACCTGGTGGTGCGCCGTGGCGACGAGCTGAAACTGGTCTACCCGCAGGCCGGGGCCGAACCGACACTTTACGAAGGGCTCGATTTCCGGCATTTCTTCCTGCAGCCGATGGACGGGCCGGATCGGGACGATAACACCCGGGCCGCCCTCGCCTACTGCCTGGCCCACCCGAAGTGGCGGCTCAGCCTGCAGACCCACAAATATCTCGGCATCGCCTGAAAGACCGGGTCCATGGAAATCTACAAGGAATTCTCGTTCGAGGCCGCCCACCGCCTGCCGAATGTGCCGGAGGGGCATAAATGCGCGCGGCTGCACGGGCATTCATTCCAGGTGGTGGTCCATGTCGCCGGTGCGATCGACGAGCATCGCGGCTGGGTCGCCGATTTCGCCGATATCCGCGATGCCTTTGCGCCCTTGCTGCGCCAGCTCGACCACACCTACCTCAACGAGGTCGAGGGGCTGGAAAACCCGACGTCGGAAAACATCGCCCGCTGGATCTGGACGCGCCTCGCCCCCGTCCTCCCCGGTCTTTCCAGGATCGTCATCCGCGAGACCTGTACCGCCGGGTGCATCTACACCGGCGACTGACTTATCTTCCCCGACTCTTTGCCGCCCGCGCCCTGAACGCCGAGTCCAATGCCCGGCGCCCCCATTCGGCCATCTCGTCGGGGTCGTCGAACACCGTGTCCGGCGCCTCGAAATACGAGCGCATTTCACGTATGCCTTCCCGCCTGTTGTAGGTGAACGGGGCAAGGCCCTGTTCCTCGAACAGCGGCCGGGTGTCATCGTCGACCCGAAGATACAGGCGCTCGGAGAAAATCAGCGCAAACATCACGTCGCCAACGAACAGCCCCCAGCCGCCGAACATGCGGCGTGGGTCGGGCGCCAGCTCAGGCCCCATGAGTTCGACCACGTAAGCGACGAACTCGGGTGGGCCGGACAAGGCCTAAAGCCCCAGCAGGTTGCGGGTTTCCGGTGGCAGGCGCACCACCAGACCGTCAAGATCGTCGGTCAGCACAAGCTGGCACGACAGCCGCGAGGTCGGGGCGATATGGGCGGTGAGGTCCAGCATGTCGCGCTCTTCCTCCGACGGCGGCGGCAGCCGGTCATAGAAACGGGGATCGACGATCACATGGCAGGTGGAGCACGCCATCGAGGCTTCGCACGCGCCTTCCATGTCGATGCCATTGGCCTGGGCGATGTCCAGCACGCTTTCGCCTGCCGGGGCGTTGACTCGGGCGAGAATGCTGCCATCCGCAGCTTGAAAGATGATTTCCGGCATGTGTTTGGGACCAACTCCGACTTCAGGCCGCCTGGCTGCGCAGGCGCTCGACCTGGGCGCTTACTGTCTCGATGGCAAAATCGATTTCCTGCTCGCTGGTGAACCGGCCGAGGCCGAAGCGAACGGCCGCTGCCACCTCGTCATCCGCCAGCCCCAGCGCGGCCAGCACATGCGAGGGCTCGCGCTCGGCCGAGGCGCAGGCCGCCCCCCAGGACACCGCTAGGTCGCGAAGGCCGGCGATCAGCAGATCGGAGCGCACGCCTGCAAAGCTCAGGTTGAGGTTTCCGGGCCAGCGCCGGGTCGCATGGCCGTTGAGACGCACGCCCGACAAGCGTTCCCGCAAGCCATCGAGCAGGCGCTTCGACAAAGTTTGGATGCGGGCACGATCGGCCTCCATCTCCTGGGCTGCCAGCGCACAGGCCGTGCCCAGCCCGACGCATTGGGCCGGGGCCAGCGTGCCGGAGCGCACCCCCATTTCCTGGCCACCGCCGGAAAACAGCGGCTCCAGCCGGATGCGGCGGCGGCGATAGAGCGCGCCCACGCCCTTGGGACCGTAAATCTTGTGGCCCGAGATGCTCATCAGGTCAATGTTCATGGCCTTCACGTCCAGCGGGATCTTGCCGACCCCTTGCGCCGCGTCGGTGTGAAACAGAACCCCATGGGCGTGCGCCAGCGCGCCGATTTCCGCCAACGGCTGAATTACGCCGATTTCGTTGTTCACCGCCATGACCGAGATCAGAACCGTGCGCTCGGTGATCGCCGCCGCAAGCGCGTCGAGATCAATGAGCCCGTCCGCATCGACCGGCAGATAGGTGACCGCAAAGCCCTCGCGCTCCAGGGACCGCGCCGACTCTAGAACGCATTTATGCTCGGTGGACACGGTGATGAGGTGATTGCGCCGCGCGCCATAGGCCCGCGCCACGCCCTTGAGCGCCAGATTGTTGGACTCGGTGGCGCCCGAGGTAAAGACGATGTCGCGGGGCTCGGCGCCGATCAGGGCGGCCACCTGCTCACGCGCCCGCTCGACCGCCTCGGCCGCCTCCCAGCCAAAAACGTGGGAGGTCGAATGGGGGTTGCCGAAGGTGTCGGTCAAGTACGGCATCATCGCGTCCAGCACCCGCCGATCGAGTGGCGTGGTCGCCTGATAATCCATATAGACCGGTAACTTAAGGCCTTTTTCCTGGCTTTCGGATGAAGGCATGACCTAACGTCCCAGTGCCCGCTGCTTGCCGGAGTCCGGGTCGGCCGGCGCCGTACCCACCAGCCTTTCATAAAGCGCCAGCCAGCAGCTTGCAAAGGCTTCGACATCCTGGGCCTGCGTTGTCCAGCCGAGGCTGATGCGAATCGCCTGGCCAGCCAGCTCCGGCGCGACGCCCATCGCGACGAGCACCGACGAGGCCCGAACCTTGCCGGACGAACAGGCCGAGCCGGCGCTGACCGCGAAGCCGTCGAGATCGAAGGCGATCACCTGGGTCTCGGCCGCCACGCCGGGCATCGCCAGGCACGAGGTGTTGGCCAGCCGTGGCGCTTCGGCACCGAACACCTGCACCTCCGGGACCGCGTGGCGCAGCCGCGCCTCGAGCCGGTCGCGCAGGTCGGCCAGCGCCGCGAAACGCTCGAGATTGTCGCCTGCGAGCCGCGCCGCCACACCGAAGCCGACAATGCCCGGCAAATTCTCGGTGCCCGAGCGTCGCCCGGATTCCTGGCCGCCGCCAATGATGCGGGCAGCGACCTGCGTGCCCTCGCGCATAACCAGCGCGCCGACACCCATCGGCCCGGCGATCTTGTGGGCCGACAGGCTCAGATAATCGACGCCCAGGGCGGCAAAATCGATGGCGATCTTGCCGGCCGCCTGCACCGCGTCGCAATGGACGCGGGCACCGCGGGCGCGGGCCAGGGCGGCAATTTCGGCGACCGGCTGAATGACGCCGGTTTCATTGTTGGCCAGCATCACCGAGACCAGATCGCCCTCACTCAGACTCTCGAATTCGGTGGCGCACCGATCGATGTCGATACGGCCATCCCGTGTGACCGGAAGGATACGAACCTCACGGCCGCTGTGCTCGGCCGCCGCCTGCACCGACGGGTGCTCGATCGCCGAGATGAACAGGCGCCGCGCCCCGGATTCCAGCACCGCCATATTGTTGGCCTCGGTGCCGCCACTGGTAAAGACGATCTGGCGCGGCTCAACCCCGACCAGGCCGGCGACTTCTGCGCGCGCATCTTCGATCATCCGCCGCGCGCGCCGCCCCGGGCCATGCACCGACGAGGGATTGCCGACGCACTCCAGTGCCCGCGCCACCGCCTCGGCGACTTCCGGGCGCACGCACGTCGTCGCATTGTGATCCAGATAAACCGATGTGCCGGTCATGGCACAGCCTGAATGAATTGGCGGATCAACCAAGCCGGCCGGTCCGCCCGGCAGCCCCAACGGGAAGATCGTTGCCATTGCCCCGGGCCCGCGGCAGCGGCCCGTCAAACAGCGTCGAGCGCCCGAGAATCCGCTTGTCCAGCACGTCGGCCACGGTGATCGAACTGAGGAACAGATAGATCTGGTTGCCCAGCTCCTCCCACAGATCGTGGGTGATGCAGCGGCTGGCGTCACTGCGGCAGCCGCGTGGCGAACCGGGCTTGCACCGTGTCGCGCTCAACGGCTCGTCAACCGCCATGATGATGTCGGAAATGCGGCAATCCTCGGGCGCGCGGCCCAGCATGTAGCCGCCGCCCGGTCCACGCACCCCCTTCACCAGGCCGGCGCGTCGCAACCGCCCGAACAGCTGTTCCAGATAGGACAGCGAAATTTCCTGACGCTCGGCGATCTCGGCCAGGGTGACCGGTCGGCCCTTCTGATGCAGGGCCAGATCGACGATCGCCATCACCGAATAGCGTCCTCGCGTGCTCAGTTTCACAAGATTTCTCCCCCTTGCGCCGGTCGGAACGAAAGCCGCCCGCCGGCCTCAAGTCACATTGACAGGCTCATCCCGGGCTCGCACCGCCTTCGCCGGCCACATCTTCATCAGTCACATCGTCCGACGGGTGCGCCGCATAGAGGCCTTCGCCCCGATGTTCGGTGAGCTCGCCCTCGAGCTGCTCGACCCGGGCACTCAGGCTTTGCACGGTATTGAGGAGCGCGTTCAATGAGCGGCTGACCGGGTCCGGCAACTCGCCGGCCGGGGTGCCGTAGGCACAGAATTCCTCGTCATCCTTGGGGGCGCGCCGCACCGCCTTGGCCGGCACGCCGACGACGGTGGCATGATCGGCGACATCCTTGACAACGACCGCGTTGGAGCCGATCCGCGCCCCTTCGCCAATGGTGATCGGGCCCAGCACCTTGGCACCGGCGCCGACGATGACCCCGTCCCGCAGGGTCGGATGGCGCTTGCCCTTTTCCAGCGAGGTACCGCCCAGGGTCACGCCCTGATACAAGGTCACGTCGTTGCCGATCTCGGTGGTCTCGCCGATCACCACGCCCATCCCGTGATCGATGAAAAAGCCACGGCCGATTTCGGCCGCCGGGTGAATCTCGATCCCGGTCAGCCAGCGCCCGAGATGGGAAATCACGCGGCCCAGCAGCTTGAAGCCGCGCCGCCACAGCCCATGCGCCAGGCGGTAGAAAAGCACCGCATGAAAGCCGGGATAGGCCAGGACCACCTCGAGACGCGAGCGTGCCGCCGGATCGCGCGTCAGGGCGGCGTCAATGTCGCTTCGCAGTTCCTCGAAAAGTCTCATCAGACCCTTGCGCTTTCGGATCGGGAATATGATATAACCTTGCGCGGCCCGGTGACAGGCCCCGCAGCCACCCTGTGCGCAACGGAATGAACGCCTGAGATCCGGATATAACCGGTTATAGATATCCCGACTGGACAAGTCAAGTTTTGTCGAGGTGTATGCTGTAAGCGGCTTGGAGTTATTATAAAAAACCAGATCGACAGGCCAGTTTTTTCCACATATTCGATGCAGTTTAGCGCGACTGTGACAGCGGGTCGCGCGGCCTGATACGCTCTAGAGAACGAGACGGATTACCGAATGCCAGACGTGATTTTCAACGGTCCCGCCGGTCGGCTGGAAGGGCGCTACACCCCGGGCGCCGGCCCGGCCGCGCCGATTGCCATCGTGCTGCACCCGCACCCGCAGTTCGGCGGCACCATGAACAACAAGGTGGTTTACCGTATTTTCCATGCCTTTGCCCGGCGTGGATTTGCCACCCTGCGGTTCAACTTCCGCGGCGTCGGGCGCAGCCAGGGCACCTTTGACAACGGTGTTGGCGAATTGAGCGATGCGGCCGCCGCACTCGACTGGCTGCAGACCTTCAACCCGGATGCGCCGCATTGCTGGATCGCAGGCTTTTCTTTCGGGGCATGGATTTCGATGCAGCTTCTGATGCGCCGCCCCGAAATCGCCAGCTTCATTTCGGTGGCGCCGCCGGCCAACATGTATGATTTTGGCTTTCTGGCGCCATGCCCGTCCTCCGGCCTGATCGTTCAGGGCACCGCCGACGAGGTGGTCTCCGAAAGCTCGGTCGCCAAGCTTGCGGCCAAGGTCAGCAGCCAGAAGTCGATCACCGTCAAATACGCCAAGATCGAGGGCGCCAACCATTTCTTCAGCGACAAGCTCGATGAAATGATGCAGGTGATCGACGACTATCTGACCAGCCGTCTCGGCCCCCCGGCCTAGCGCACCGGTGCCCGGGTCAGGCGCCCGCCGGTGATCGGCCGGGGCACGCCGGTGGTGCCGGGAAAGCTGAGCGCCAGGCCCTCAAGACTGCGCACCGCGAGATAGGCGAAGGCTTCGGCCTCCAGCGCATCGCCGCGCCAGCCCTGGCTCTCGACCGGCTCGACCGCCACACCCAGTTCGGCCGCCAGCGCCGCCATCAGTGTGGCGTTATGGCGCCCGCCGCCGGTGACCAGCCAGCGCCGCGCCGGCTCGGGAAACAGGGCGGCCCCGGCCGCCACCGCACGCGCCACCCAGGCGGTGAGCGTCGCGGCACCGTCGGCCAGCGACAGGGACGCCGCGGCGTCAATCGAAAGGTCGTTGCGATCCAGAGACTTCGGCAGCGCCCGGGCAAAATAGGGCTGATCCATCAGCCGCCCGAGCACCCGGTCATCGATGCGGCCGCCGGCGGCCAGCCGGCCGTCTACGTCCATCTCGCCCGCCCCATGGGCCCGCAGCCAGTCGTCGATGGGGGCGTTGCCGGGGCCGGTATCGAAGGCCATCAGCGCCTCTTGCGGGCAATCGCCAACGGCGTCGGGATCCGGAATCCAGGTGACATTGGCAACCCCGCCGATGTTCAGCACCGCCAGGGGCCACACTTCATTGGGCCGAAGCCCGGGCAAATCGGCCCGGGCCAGCGCCAGATGATAGACCGGGGCCAGGGGCGCGCCCTGGCCGCCGGCCGCCATGTCGGCACCGCGAAAATCACTGACCACATCGATCGCGGTCAGCTCGGCCAGCAGCGCCGGGTCGCCGATCTGCCATGTCCAGCCGCCCTCTGGGCAGTGCAGAACCGTATGACCGTGAAATCCGATTACATCGATATTTTCGGGTGTTAGGTCGCTTTCCTTGAGCAATTCATGAATCACGTCGGCGTGTACCCGGGTGATCATCTCCTGGGCTTCGATCAGCACATCGGGCGGCGTGTCCCGAACCTCGGGCGCCGCTGCCCGCACCGCCGCATCCAGCAGGTCGCGGTCGGCCGGCTCGTATGGTCGGGTCGTCCAAGGCCCGAACCCGTGGATCGTGGTGCCACAGGTGCGCACAATGGCGGCGTCGATGCCGTCCATCGAGGTACCGCTCATCAAGCCGATCGCGGTTCTGATGCGTGACGCCTGGTTCATGGCTTCTCGTTCCCCTGCGCCGCCAGTCTAGGCGGCGTTGTGGGGGGCCGGCAATTGTGTTACATGATCGACCGCCGGCGCCGGCCGGCGGCACGCCTGAAACAGACCAGATCAGACCTCCGATGACACGTTTTCGCTCGGACTTCCTGCGCACCATCGAGGCGCGCGCCTATCTGCATCAGTGTACCGACCCCGAAGGGCTCGATGAGCTGGCGTGCAGCCAGGCCATCGCCGGCTACATCGGCTTCGACTGCACGGCGCCAAGCCTGCACGTCGGCAGCCTGGTGCAGATCATGTTGCTGCGCCATCTGCAGCGCAGCGGTCACCGGCCGATCGTGCTGCTCGGCGGCGGCACCACCAAGATCGGTGACCCGTCGGGCCGGGATGAATCGCGCCGGCTGCTGAGCGAAGAGGAAATCGCCGCCAACACTGCCGCCATCCGCGCCGTCATCGGCCGGTTTCTCAGCTTTGGCGATGGCCCGCAGGACGCCATTCTGGTCGACAACGCCGAATGGCTGGACGGCCTCGCCTTGATCCCCTTCCTGCGCGACTACGGGCGCCATTTCTCGATCAACCGGATGCTGACCATGGACAGCGTGCGCCTGCGCCTCGAGCGTGAGCAGCCGCTCTCCTTTCTCGAGTTCAATTACATGGTGCTCCAGGCCTATGATTTTCTCGAGCTCTACCGGCGCTACGACTGCCGGTTGCAGATGGGCGGCTCGGACCAGTGGGGCAACATCGTCGCCGGCATCGATCTGGCGCGCCGGGTCGAGCAGGCAACTCTCTTCGGCCTGACCGCGCCGCTGATCACCACCAGCGCCGGCATCAAGATGGGCAAGACGGCGGAAGGCGCCGTCTGGCTCAGCCCCGAGCTGCTCTCGCCCTACGACTACTGGCAGTTCTGGCGCAATACCGATGATGCCGATGTCGGGCGTTTCCTGCGCCTGTTCACCGAGCTGCCGCTCGACGAGATCGCCCGGCTGGAGCGCCTCGAAGGCGAAGAGATCAATGCCGCCAAAAAGGTGCTGGCCAACGAGGCGACCCGGCTGTGCCATGGCGAGGCGGCGGCACGCGCCGCCGAAGAGACGGCGCGGCGCACCTTCGAGGAAGGCGCGATCGGTGCCGACCTGCCGACCCTGGAGGTTGCGCCCGCCCGCCTTGAAGCTGGCATCCCCGCCTACGTACTGTTGCGCGAGGCCGGGCTGTGTGCGTCGAACGGCGAGGCCCGGCGCCTGATCCGCGGCGGTGGCGCGCGATTGAACGGCGAGAAGATCACGGCTGAAGACACCCCGATTTCAACCCGTGATCTTGGCCCCGACGGACTGCTCAAGCTGTCGGCCGGCCGCAAGCGCCACGCCCTGGTGCGCATTCAGCCGCAATAGGTACGTTCGAACCTCAGCCGTCGTCAGGAGCCGCTGGTGCCGGCGTTTCCGGTTCGCTCGCGGGCTCCGTTTCATCCGGGGGTGGCGGCGGCGCCGGATCAGCCGGGACAACGCTGTCCGGCGCGTCTTCGGCCGGTGCGACGGCGTCCGGTTCGCTTGGTACGGCACCGTCGATCTTGTCGTCGGCGGTTTCGCCCTCGGCCGGGCGTTCGGGTTCGGGCACCGAGCCGCCGAACAGGCTGCGCAGAATCCCCGGCGCCAGGCCTGAGAGCGGATTGACCGAAATCTCGGGCGCGTCGCGAGCACCGCTGACCTTGTAGGTAAAGGCGAACAGGCCCTCGCCCTTGGGTCCGGTCAGGATGGTACCGACGATCGGCAGGCTGCGCAGAATCGTGTTCAGCGTATAGGCCGGGATGACGGTGCCGCGCATCTCGATGGTCGAGCGGCGGTTGTCGACCCAGCCCTCGACGGTGATGCCCAAGGCCGGCCCGTGGGCCCGCGCCTTTCTGGTGCGCAGCAGGCCGTCCTTGAGGGTAAACGGTATCTTCAACTTCCTGAAGGTGATCCCCTCGCCATTGAGCAGCTCGCCGATACCGGTGAGCGAACCGAGTGTCAGGATGCGGGCGAGGACCGGCGCATTCACCACCCGGAACCCCTTGACCAGCAATTCGCCTTCCATCGGACTGCCGGCCACCGTATCGTCGATCCTGGCGGTCAGCGTCAGCTCGCCACCGATACCGTTGTCATAGATGCCCAGCGCCCGGGCGACACGCCCGGCATCGGTCGAGCGAATCTCCAGACTGCGGGTATCGCCCTCGCTGGTCATGACAAAGCTGAGCGGTGCGCCGTCCTCGAATTCGGCCTCGGCCCGGGCCGCGCGCCAGCGGTCCTGGTGATAGCTCGCCTGGGCGGAAAAATTGCCGATTTCCACATCGCCTTCGGCGATCACGGTTTCGAAACTGACCTGGGCATCGAAATCCGGCGGGCTCGCCCGCAGGGCCGAGGGCACGAGCAGCGAGCGTATCAGCGGCCGGATATCGAATGAGGGGCCGTCGAGCGTGATCGCCAGCACCCCGTCGGCGCCGCGCTCGGCCCGGGCCGACAATTCGGTGCGGCCATGCTTCAAGTGATCGATGGCAAAGGATTCGAGTCCTTCGTCCGGGCCGAGAACGAACTGTCCGTCCGCCTCCAGATCCGGAGCGATGAGGCGGAAATGGTCGGCCCGCAATCGATCTCCGTCCGAGCGCAACGGCACCTCGAGGCGCGCCGGTGCGCCCACCGGTTTCATCCAGCCGAGCTCGTGCACCGTCACATCGGCGCCCGAAAGATCGAAGCGCATCAAGCCCTCATCGACCCGCCGGCCACGGCCGGTCACCGTGAGCACCGCGTCGATCGGGCCCCGCACATAGCCGGCACCGGGCAGACCGAGACGGTCCAGATCCCCCTCTCCCAGCGTCGCGGCCAGCCGATAGCGGCTGCTTGAGCCTTGCCGGTTGGTGAAGTCCTCGTCCCAGGACAAGGCAAAGGGCACGTCGTTGAGGCGGATCTCGCCGCTGGCGGCGAGCCTGCGGTGAGTCGCCCGCACTCTTAAGTCCCCGCCGTCGATACGGAAGGACTTGAGCAAATTGGCGATGGAGGCGTCGCTCACCCGGGCATCCGCCTCGAACCACACCTGCTCGAAGGTCAGCCTGGGCACCAGCGGGAAGCGGAACCGCGCCCGGGTCTCGGCATGGCCGCCGGCATCCGCCGGATCAATGCCCACGCGCGTCATAAATTCCAGTGGCGGATAGTCGAGCATCCGCAGCGATTCCGCCAGCGACCCCGACACGGTGAGGGAAATATCGGCGGTCGCCTTGCCGCGACGGTTGATCTTGTCGAGGAAAATCCGGCCGCCTTCAATCGTCAGGCCAGCGACGTGGCCGCGTTCGACTTCGACATCGAGAAAGCCGTTGGTCAGCCGGCCGAACCCGTGGGCATCTTCGAGCAGCGGAAAAGCCTTGACGAATCGGGCGACCAGATCGGTGCCGCGAAAGCGAACGTCGATGGTATCGGCCGGCAGCGGGCGAACCTTCAGCATGCCGGGCTTGATGTCGACCTGCACGCTGCCCTCCGGGAAGCGCCCGGAGCGGATGTTGGCGGCGACCCAACGCCGGGCATTGGGCGCCAGCGGCAGCGGCCAGTATCGGTGCACGTCGGCGACCGTCAGGTCCTGAAACTGGCCGTAAAAACGAATCCCTGTGCCGTCGGCCCCGAAAGTGACGCGCCCCTCGCCCTCCACCGCGCCGCGGCCGAAACGGACGTAAAGGGCGTCGACCGCCAGCTCGACCGCGGCCTTGTCAAAGCGGGCGCGCAGGCTGGCGCCATCGACCGGCACCGGCTCCGGGTACACCGCGGGCAGGTTGAGGCGCCCCTCGGCCACCGAAACATCGATGTCGATATTTTCCACCACGCCATCGGGTGACAGCGTCAGGCCGAGGGTGCCGGTCAGCGGTGCGTCCAGTGGCGCCAGCTGGCCAAGCAGGCCCTTGACCCCGGCAAAGGCGGCCGGAACCACATCGAAAAAGCCGATCCGGATGCGGGTGTTTTCGGTCCGCGCCTGATAGCCGATCTCGGCCTCGATCCGCCACAACTGCCCGAGAACGCCGAGGTGCCCGGAGACCGTGCCGCTGAGGCCGGCGGCATCGCGCCGCAACTCGACGGCCGCGTCGGGCAGCCGCCACAAGGTGTCCGACTGTTGATCGTAGAGCAGGAAATCGCCGTCGGCGACGCGGATTCGCTCGAGATACGCGCCGGTCGAGCCCGGTGCCGGATGCTGCGAAAGAATCGACAACAGTGCCGCCAGCAGCCGAGTCGAGCCCGGCGGCTGGGCCGGTTCTCCGGGCACCGTGGCGCCCAGCATGACGCGGCCTTCTTCGGTCCGCAGCAGCCGCGCCGTCGGGCCGCGGACCGTCAATTCGCGCGGCGCCAGACGGCCGTCAAAAAGCGCCGCCGCGCTCAGTTCCACGGAAACTTCGGGAATTGCGCCGACCTGGGCACCACTGCGCTCATACAGGCGAAAGCCGACGGCGCGGATATCCAGTCCCCGGCCCCAGCCGCCCCAGGTCAGCACCAGATCATCGAAATCAGCCTGGTACCCGGCCTCGCCGAAGGTCAAGGCCTGGCGCGCGAGCGGCGCGAACGACGCCAGAGACAGCGGCGCCGACGCCAGCCGCAACAGAATCGCAGCGCTGGCACCGATGACGATGATCGCCACCACCAGGGCGGCCTTGAGTAGAAATCTGCCGGTCGGGCGAATCACTGAATCGTCTCGTTCGGCGATCGCAGCGTCTTGACGCGTTTTTCGCCGTTCCTCATTGTCCTCCGGTTACCACAACGGGGCCCCATGCACCAGCTTTCACACTGCTACCGCCAACATCCGCCGCCGGCACCCCATGATCGTCGCCGCGTGCGCGACGCACTCGACGCGTGGCGGGCGGCCGCTTGCGACGCCGGCCTCGAGACCGACAGCGACCCCGAGACGGAGGCGACACTGGCGGCGATTTTCGGCAACAGCCCGTTTCTGACCGGCTGTATCCTGCGCGATCCGACGTTTGCCGCCGACCTGCTCGGCAGCCCTCCGGATGTCGTGCTGGAGCGGATTTTCGAGAATCTGGCGCAGACCGCGCCGCATCTGCAGGCGACGCCCGCCTTGATGCGGGTTCTGCGCATTGCCCGCCAGCGCATCGCCCTGACCACGGCACTGGCCGATGTCATGGGCGTCTGGGACCTGGAAGCCGTCACCGGAGCCTTGAGCCGCTTTGCCGAGGCCGCATTGGGTTATGCATGTGCCCATCTGTTGCGCCAGCGCGCCGAAGCCGGCGACATCACCCTGGGACCGGCGGCGGATGCGCCCGCACCGACGCCCGAGGCGATCATGGCGGGAAGCGGCCTCATCGTCCTTGGCATGGGCAAGCTGGGGGCGGGCGAGCTCAACTACTCCAGCGACATCGACCTGATCGTGCTCTATGACCCCGAGGTCGCACGCCACGGCACGAGGCGCGCCTCGCAGGCCGCGTTCATCCGGCTCGCCCGCGACCTGGTGCGCATTCTGCAGGAGCGCACCGGCGACGGCTATGTCTTTCGGGTGGACTTGCGCCTGCGCCCCGACCCCGGCGCAACGCCGGTGGCACTGTCGACCGATGCCGCCGAGATCTATTACCAGAGCGTCGGCCTCAACTGGGAACGCGCGGCGATGATCAAGGCGCGGCCGGTGGCCGGCGATATCGCTGCCGGCACCGACTTTCTCGAGCGCATCGCGCCTTTCGTCTGGCGCCGCCATCTCGATTACGCGGCGCTCGAGGACATCCACGCCATCCGCCTGCAGATCGAGAGTTTCCATCACCAGCGTGATATCGCGCTGCCCGGCCACGACCTCAAGCTCGGGCGTGGCGGCATCCGCGAGATCGAATTTTTCGCTCAGACCCAGCAACTGATCGTTGGTGGGCGCGATCCCTCGGTGCGCGAGCCCACCACCCTGGGCGCATTGGCGGCCCTGTGCGCCGCCGGCTGGATCGATACGGATGTCCGCGATGAGTTGAGCGCGGCCTATCGCTACCTGCGGCGCCTCGAGCACCGGCTGCAGATGATCAACGACGAGCAGACCCACACCATCCCCACCCGGCCTGACGATATCGCCCGACTGGCCGCCTTTGCCGGTGCGCCGTCGGCGGCGGCGCTCGAGGTCGAGCTGCTGGGGCATTTGCGCCGCGTTCACCGGCGCTACCAAGACCTGTTCGAGGACAGCGCCGTGCGCGCCGCCGGACCGGCGCTGACGATCACCTCGGGACCGGACACGGCCGAGCAGATCCGGGCGCTTGGCGATCTCGGCTATGCGGATGCAGAGCGCGCGCTGGCTACCGTGAAGGCCTGGCAGCATGGGCGTTATCGGGCCTGTCGCAGCGACCGCGCGCGCCGGCTTCTCGGCGATTTGACACCGGCAATTCTCAAGGCGCTGGGTGCGTCCGCGGATGCCGACGGGGCGCTTGCCCGCTTCGACGAGTTTCTCTCGCGCCTGCCTTCAGGCGTGCAGCTTTTCTCGCTGTTCCATGCCCACCCGTGGCTGCTCGAGCTGTTGTCCGAAATCCTCGGCGGGGCACCGCGTCTGGCCGACGCGTTGAGCCGCGCCCCGGGGCTGCTCGACGCGGTTCTGGGGCCGGATTTCTTCGCGCCGCCGCCGGGTCCGGAGACCCTCGAGCAATCGCTGGACGAAGCCCTGGCGCCGGCCCGCGATTATCAGGATCTGCTCGACCTGGCGCGGCGCTGGTGCAATGAGCTCAAGTTCCGCATCGGCGTTCTCGTCCTTCGCAACGTGATCGACGGCCTGGCCGCCGGGCGCGCCCAGAGTGACATCGCGGACGCCCTGATCCGTGCACTTCTGCCCCGCGTGGCAGATGAATTCGCCCGCCAGCACGGGCGCATCGAAGGTGCCGGCCTGGCGGTCGTGGCGCTGGGCAAGCTGGGTGGGCGGGAATTGACGCCGACCTCGGATCTCGATCTGGTGTTCATCTACGAGGCCAGGGACGATGACGCGGTCTCGGGCGGCGCCAGGCCGTTGCCGGTGAGCCAGTATTTCGCCCGGCTCAGCCAGCGGCTCATCGCGGCGCTCACCGCGCTGACCGCAGAAGGCCGGCTTTATCAGGTCGACATGCGGCTGCGCCCGTCCGGCCGGGCCGGGCCGATCGCCGTGTCGCTCGACCGGTTCGAAACCTACCACCGCGACCATGCCTGGACCTGGGAACATATGGCGCTGACACGCGCCCGCCCGGTGGCCGGACCGCCGGCGCTGTGCACGCGCATCGACCGTATCACGCGCGCGGTGCTGACCCGCCCCCGTGACCCGGATGAGCTGCGCGCCGATGTTGCCGAGATGCGCACCCGTCTGGAAGCCGAATTTCCGACCACCAACCCCTGGGACATCAAGCATGTCCGCGGCGGTCTTCTCGATCTCGAGTTCATCGCCCAGTATCTGGTGCTGCGCCACGCGGCAGACGCCCGGCGGGTGCTGTGTCCGACGACGGCGGAAGTATTTTCGCGGCTGGCCGCAGCCGGGCTGATGCCCGAGATGGAGGCCAGAGAGTTCCGCGCAGCGACCGAATTTCAGCAGAACATCCAGCAGTTCCTGAGGCTGTGTTTCGAAGGCCCGTTCACCGAAGATTCGGCCCCGGCGGGCCTCAAGCGGGCATTGGCCGCCGCCGCCGGATGTTCCGGCTTTGACGCCCTCAAACGCCGCTTGCTGGAAACCCAGGATTGGGTCCGTAGCCGCTACGCCAAGTATCTGGAGACGCCCTGATTTTCTTGATATATGACCTTAGCGTCATAAATTAACGATCTGTAATAACGGGAGGAACATGACATGCCGAAAGAGCTTTCCGAGGGCGATTCAGCGCCTGATTTCACCCTGCCGCGCGACGGCGGCGGCACCGTGTCACTGGCCGATTTCGCCGGTCGGCCGCTGGTTCTCTATTTCTATCCCAAGGACGATACGCCCGGCTGCACCCGCGAAGCGATCGCCTTTAGCGAACTGGCCGAGCGTTTTGCCAAGGCCGGAGCGGCAATCGTCGGCGTCTCCAAGGACAGCGTTGCCCGCCACGACAAATTCCGCGACAAGCACGGCCTCAAGGTCATCCTTGCTTCCGACGAGGACGCCAAAACCATCGAGGCTTACGGCGTCTGGGTCGAAAAGAAGCTTTACGGCCGCACCTACATGGGGATCGAGCGCGCGACCTTCCTGATCGACGGCACCGGTACCATCCGGCGCATCTGGCGCAAGGTCAGGGTCAAGGGCCATGCCGAAGAGGTCCTGGCCGCGGTCGAAGCTCTCGGCGCCTGACCGGCCGTCGCAGATGACCGCCCCGGCGCCTGAAAACACTGCTGGCGGCACCCTGATCGCCCATGGCCTTGCCGTGCTTCACGAGGCCGACCCATGGGCCAAGGCACGGCGCACGGCGGATGTGGCCCGTTTGTGGCGCAGTCGCAAACTGTCTGTCGGCATCGAACGCGGGGAGGACCGCCCGGCGCCGCCCGAGCACCCGGCACGCCCGGCGCGGCCCCGGCTGATGGCGCCCCGGGCCATGGCGCGGCGCCGGGCCGGCTCGGGGACACGCGGGCGAATCGCTCTCATCCACGCCCTGTCCCATATTGAGCTCAATGCCATCGATCTCGCCTGGGATCTGATCGTGCGATTCGCCGAATCGTCGCTGCCGCGGGCCTTCTTCGACGACTGGGTGACGGTCGCCGCCGACGAGGCTCGCCATTTCCTGATGTTGAGCGGCAGGCTTGGTGAGCTCGGCGCCGGCTACGGCGACCTGCCGGCCCATGACGGCCTGTGGCAGGCCGCCTCTGAGACCCGCCATGACCTGCTGGCCCGTCTCGCCGTGGTGCCACTGGTGCTGGAAGCCCGTGGACTTGACGTGACACCTGCCATGGCGGACCGGCTCGCGCGCGCCGGCGATTCCTTAACCTCCGGAATCATAAGGGAAATCATGAATGACGAAATCGCCCATGTCGGCGCCGGCCGGCACTGGTTCGAGCATCTTTGCCGATCACGCGGACAGGACCCGATCGCCACCTATCAGGCGCTGGTGCGGCGCCATTTCCGAGGGCGCATCAAGCCGCCGTTCAATACGGCAGCACGTGATCGTGCCGGTTTCGGCGCCGAATATTATCGCTCCCTGGTGCCGACAGCGGCCAATAGCCAGACGGTAGAAGATCATGCCGGTGGTGCGCGGAATGGTTAGCCTAATGGTTTGTTAATGGCTGTCGAATAGCGTTAATCGGTTGAAAAATGTCCGTTTATGGTTTGCAATGGCGGCCACATTCACATATCGATCGTGTCTTTAGACGTTGGGTCGGGGTGTTATGACTGAAAGCGTCTGGGGGAAGGCTGTGCGTCTTTTGCACCAGTATTTCCCCGAGCGGCAAATCTATTTCCGCACGCGCGGATCGGTGCGTTATTTCGTCCTGAGCACCCGGGTTCAGGCGATTGGCGCAGTCGGACTGGCTTTGTTCGCGGTCTGGGTCGGGATTGCCAGCGCCAACCTCATCCTTGAAGATCAGATCATCGCCGCCAAGGAACGCGAGATCGCCAAGCTGTCCAGCCAATACAAGGCGCTGGACACCGAGCTCAGCAACCTTCAGAAGAACGTCGTCGCCACCGCCAAGGAGCTGGAAGCGCGCCAGCGCTACCTCAACAGCCTGATTGCCCGGTCCGGCGCCCCGAAGATCGAACCGGCCGGGGCGCTCAAGCTCGAGCGTCTCAACGCCACGAGCCCCGGCGCCGAAGCAACGCCGGAGCCGCAGAAACCAGCTGCCAAGCCGAAATCCGACACCGTCGGCCAATTGCATACGCCCCCGCTCTCCGAGACCCTTCTGGCGAGTGCAACGACGCGGCCGGGCACCCCCGGCGAAAGATCTGAAAACGATCCGCTGGCCGATGTCGCCCGCCGGCTGGCCTGGGTGGATGAGGCCCAGCAAACGGTCGCCGCCCTGTTTCTGGCCGACGCCCGTGCCACCTTCAACGAGCTTGAACGCAAGATCGAAGTCACCGGTCTCACCGGCGAAAAGCTGCTGGCGGCCATGGACGAGCCCCACCGCGGCCAAGGCGGTCCGTTCGTGCTCGATACCGGCGACCCTGTCTCGTTCGGAGCGGCCAAGCCCGGGGATGTATTCTTCAAGCTGCTCAACGAAGTGCAGAAGCTGCAGGACCTGAAATCGATTCTGACCAGCTTGCCGGTATTAAAACCCGTCGATCAGTACTATATTTCCAGTGGCTTCGGGCGCCGGCGCGATCCCTTCAACGGCCGCCTGGCCATGCACGCGGCGCTCGACATGGCCGGCCCCTGGCGCTCGCCGGTTTATTCGACGGCACCCGGCGTCGTCACCAAGGCCGGCTGGAACGGACCCTACGGTCGTTTTGTCGAAATCGACCATGGACACGGGTTCAAAACCCGTTTCGGCCACCTTGATAAGATTTTAGTAACCAAAGGCGAGGAAATTGGGGCAAGACAGAAGATCGGACTCATGGGCAAGTCGGGGCGCGCCACCAGCACACATGTTCATTACGAAGTCTGGTTCGAGGGCGTTCCGCAGGACCCCATGAAATTTTTCAAGGCAGCACAATATGTTACAGAATAGCGATCGCAAGAGACCAGAAAAGCCGAGCCTCGTCGCCCCGTCCATCGTCGGGTCCGACGTACGCGTCACCGGCGATATCGCCACGCCCGGCGAGTTGCAGTTCGATGGCACCATCGAAGGCGACGTCCATTGCGGCTCCTTGACCATCGGCGAACAGGCGGCGGTGACCGGCGGCGTTGTTGCCGACACGGTTCTGGTTCACGGCTCGGTCATCGGCACCATCCGCGCCCGCTCGGTCCACCTCAGCCACACCGCCAAGGTCGTCGGCGACATCTGGCACGAAGACCTGGTGGTCGAATCCGGCGCCTTCATCGAAGGCCGCTGCGCCCATGTCGACAACCCGCTCGAAGGCACCGACACCGAGGGCCAGCCGCACCGCAAGTACATCGAGGCACGTTCGACCAGCCTTGATGAGACGGACGTCGACGAGACCGTCGAGGATGCGGCGGTCGAGCCCGAAGCCGACGCCTAGCAGGTCTTGATCGGCCGGCGCGCCGTCGCCGGCTGCATGCAAAGCCGTCAGCGCGCCGCTTCGGCGGCGTTCCCCTGTTTGTCTACGCTGTCGCTGCCGCCGACCCGGGCGGCCAGAGCGGCGGCCAGAAATGCATCCAGATCGCCGTCAAGAACCGTCTTCGGCGTCGGCGATTCGACGCCGGTGCGCAGATCCTTGACCATCTGGTAGGGCTGCAACACGTAAGAGCGGATCTGATGGCCCCAGCCGATTTCGGTCTTGGCGGCGCTTTCGGCCTGCGCCTGTTCCTCGCGCCGGCGCAATTCCGCCTCATAGAGGCGGGCTTTCAGCATCTTCATCGCGGTCGCCCGGTTCTTGTGCTGCGAGCGTTCGTTCTGACACTGGACGACAATGCCGGTCGGCAGATGGGTGATGCGCACGGCGCTGTCGGTGGTGTTCACATGCTGGCCGCCGGCCCCTGAGGCCCGATAGGTATCGACGCGCAGGTCCTTGTCGGCAATTTCGATCTCGATGGTGTCATCGATCGCCGGATAGACCCAGACGCTGGCAAAACTGGTGTGGCGCCGCGCGCTGGCGTCGAACGGCGAAATGCGCACCAGGCGATGAACGCCGCTTTCCGTCTTCAGCCAGCCGAAGGCGTTTTCGCCCTTGATCAGCAGGGTGGCGGACTTGATCCCTGCCTCCTCGCCGGGGCTTTCCTCGATCACCTGAACCGAATAGCCGTGCGATTCCGCCCAGCGCATGTACATGCGGGCCAGCATCTGAGCCCAGTCCTGGCTTTCGGTGCCGCCCGCCCCGGCATGAATTTCGACATAGGCATCATTGGCGTCGGCCTCGCCCGAAAGCAGCGTTTCGATGCGCCTTTTTTCGGCTTCCACCGCTAGGCGCGCGATCGCCGATTCGGCGTCGGCGATCAGGTCGGCGTCGTCGTCCGCTTCCGCCAGCTCGATCAACTCGATATTGTCGGCCAGCTCGCGCTCGAGCGCCTCGCAGGCCGCAATCGCGTCGGCCAGGCGGGTGCGCTCGCGCATCAGTCGGCGTGCCAGCGCCGGATCGTTCCACAAACTCGGGTCTTCGGCCCGCGCGTTCAGCTCGGCCAGCCGGGCCTGGGCGCGATCCCAGTCAAAGATGCCTCCTCAGCAGTTCCAGCGACTGCTTGATGTTGTCGATCTGTGCCTGAACTTCGGCGCGCATGATCCTGTCCTTCGATAACTCTGCCTCATCACCCACGCGCCGGCCCCGACAGGCGCGCCCACCGCCCCTGCCCGGCCGGAACCGGCATCGGATGGATGGTCTAATAGATTCCGCCGGTGCCGTCGCGCGTGTTGGCATTGACTTGCAGCACTTTGTCCGATCCGTCAAGAACCGGGCGGCTGCCACGAGGCTCGGTGCCGGGAATGAAGGCCTCGAAAATCACGTTCTTGTCACCCGGCGCCGCCGGCAGGCCGGTTCGGGCATTGACGCGGACCAGCCGGATCCCCGGCGGAATCCGGAACGGAACAGCTGGTTTGCCCTTGAGCGCGGCGGCCATGAAATCGCGGAACACGGGCACTGCCGTGGTGTTGCCGAATTCGTGCTTGCCCAGCGACATCGGCGTATCGAACCCCATGAACACGCCGACCACCAGATCCGGCGAAAAACCGATAAACCAGGTATCGACGCTGTCGTTGCTGGTCCCGGTCTTGCCGGCCAGCGGCTTGCCCACGGAACGGATGCGGATGCCGGTGCCGCGCTGCACCACGCCTTCCAGTAGCGAGACAATCTGATACGCCGTGCGCGGATCGAGTACCTGATCGCGGGTGTCGGGAAGCTGCGGCGGTGGTGTGCCATCCCAGGCGGCCAGACGACAGTTCGGGCATTCACGGGCATCGTGGCGATAGATGGTCCGCCCGTGGCGATCCTGAATGCGGTCAATCAGGGTGGGGTGAATGCGCTTGCCGCCGTTGACGAAAATGGCGTAAGCCGCCGTGAGCCGCATCAAGGTGGTCTCGCCGGCGCCCAGGGCCATCGACAGGATCGGCGGCATGTTGTCAACGACGCCGAAGCGCTTGGCATAGGTGATCACCTTGTCAATGCCGATGTACTGGGCAAGACGCACAGTCATCAGGTTGCGCGATTTTTCGATGCCCAGGCGCAGCGTGCTGGGGCCATAGAACTTGTTGCTGGAATTGGCCGGCTTCCACTTGCCCAGCCCGTAGCCCTGATCGATCACGAAGGGTGCATCGAGGATCAGGCTCGACGGCGTAAATCCCTGATCGAGCGCCGCGGCATAGACGATCGGCTTGAACGCCGAGCCCGGCTGGCGCAGGGCCTGGGTCGCCCGGTTGAACTGGCTGGCGCGGTAATCGAAACCGCCGACCAGCGCCAGAACCCGGCCCGTATGCGGGTCCATGGCGATCAGCGCGCCATCCAGCCTGGGCACCTGGCGCAGGGCGTAGCGCGCAACATCGAGCGCTGCCTGCTCGCTCAACGGCTCGACGGCGATCACATCGCCCGGGGCCAGCACGTCCGATGGCCGGGTGATTTTCGGGCCGCGCCGGTTGACGTCGATGAACTTGCGCGCCCAGGTCATCTGGTCAAGCGGAATATAGCCGCTGCTGCCGTCTTCCAGCCCGATGAACGCGCCCTCGTCGTCGAGATCAAGCACCACCGCCGGGCGCCAGGTCTTGGGGCCGAGGTGAATATCGAGGGCGGTCAAGCCCTCCAGCCAGTTGTCGCTGAGTGACAGGCGGGCCAGCGGGCCACGCCAGCCATGGCGGCGATCGTAGGCGATGATCCCGGCCCGCAGGGTTCGGTCGGCAATCGCCTGCAATTGCGGCGACAGCGTCGTGCGCACCGACAACCCGCCCTCGTAAAGCTGACGCTCGCCGTAAAGATCATAAAGCTGACGGCGCACCTCCTCGTTGAAATAGGCGGCGTTGACATAATGGAGATCGGCGCGCGGCCGAATCTCCAGCGGCTCGGCCTTGGCCGCTTCGGCCTCTTGCGGCGTGATGAAGCCGTCCTCGACGAGGCGCGAGAGCACCCAGTTGCGCCGCGCCACGGCCGCCTTGGGGTGGCGCAGGGGGTGATAGTTGTTGGGTGCCTTCGGCAGCGCCGCGAGGTACGCCATTTCCGCCAGCGTCAGTTCATCCAGCGCCTTGTTGAAATAGTTGAGCGCCGCCGCCGCGACCCCGTAGGAGCCCATGCCGAGATAAATCTCGTTGAGATAAAGCTCGAGAATCTGATCCTTGGAAAAGGCGTGTTCGATGCGAAAGGCGAGGATCGCTTCGCGGATCTTGCGGCGGTAGCTGACTTCGCCACTGAGCAGAAAATTCTTGGCCACCTGCTGGGTGATCGTCGAGGCGCCGACCGGCCGGCGGTCCGTGCCGATATTGCGCAGATTGATCAGAATGGCACGAACGATGCCGAGATAATCAAGCCCCTGATGGTGATAGAAATTCTTGTCCTCGGCGGCCAGGATGGCATTGATCAGGGGCTTCGGGATCGCCGAGATCGGCACGAACAGGCGTTTCTGGCGGGCGTATTCGGTCAGCAGACTGCCGTCGGCCGCATGCACCCGGGTCATCACCGGCGGCTCGTAATCGGCCAATTGCTTGTAGTCGGGAAGATCGCGTCCGAACCGATAAAGCGCGTATGCCCCGCCGCCCACCGCGCCGATGCCCACGACCGCCGTAATCAGCACGGCGTAAAGCGTGCCGCGTACCACCCGGCGCAGCCCGGTCGCGAGTCGTTTGACTCTGGTTTGCGACATGAGTCCTCTTTTGTTCCCTAGGGCTTTTCCATTACATCCCGGTTGTCACATTCCGGCTGAAAGGCCCGTTTGCCGCCCTTTGGCACTGATCCATTTCATAATCCAGAAATGTGTCGGAGATATGGCGAAGCTGTGTTCCGGCATGTGGCATGGCGGGCCTGCGGTCAGGTCCGGCGCTCCCGGAAAAACTGCTCGATAGCGCGGAAAATCGCTTCGGCAATGCCGCGGCGCCCGGACGGCGACGACATGATCCGGGCATCCTCGGGATTCGACAGATAGCCCATCTCGACCAGCACCGACGGCACGTCCGGCGCCTTGAGCACGACGAAGCCGGCGAACCGATGGCTGTTCGAGCGCAACTTCACACGACGCCCGAGCTCCGGCACCATCAGCGTCGCCAACTGGGCCGAATAATTCATCGTCTCGCGCTGCGCCAGATCGATCAGAATATTGGTGACATCGTCAGAGGCACCGTCGAGGTCGACCCCGGCGATGACATCGGACTTGTTTTCCTTGGCCGCCAGCGCCGCCGCCTCCTGGTCAGAGGCCTGTTCCGAAAGCGTATAGACGGTGGCACCGCGGACCTTGCGATTGTTCAGCGAGTCCGCATGGATCGAGATCAGCAGATCGGCCCCGGCCCGGCGTGCCCGCTGAACGCGTTCGCGCAAGGGAACGAATATGTCGCGATTCCGGGTAAGCATCGGCTGATAACGCCCGCTGGCATCGAGTATCCGCTTGAGCTCCAGCGCCACCTGAAGGGTGATCCTCTTTTCCGGCAGGCCGTTGACGCCGGCCGCCCCCGGGTCAATCCCGCCATGGCCGGCATCGATGGCGATGACGCGGCGAAAATCGTTGGCCTTGCGCACTGGCGGCGCCTCGACCTGGCGTGGTCTGGCGCGGCGTCGCGGCCCGGCACTGGCACGGAAGCTGGCGGCATCGGTGGCTTTGAGATCGAGAACAAGACGGTAATGGCGGACCTTGCCGCGCGGCGGAATGAGGAAGGCGCGCTTGACCGCCACCGGGCCCTTGGCATCGAGAACGACCCGCGAATTGCCGGGCCGGAACAGGCCGTAACGATACTGGGCGATGAGGCCGGCACCCCGGCCACGCTGGCTGCCATTGATCGACCAGTTGATCTCGGGCAGGTCGATGACCACCCGATAGGGGTCGGCAAGGGTGAAAATCTCGAACTTGACCGGCGCGCTCAGATCAATCACGAAGCGCGTCGATTGGGGATGCTGGCCAAGACGAACCGCCGTTGCCTCGGGTTGGGACAATGCCGCCTGCATCGCCCCGATGAGGCCGAAAACCGCCAGCAGCAGACCCCTGAACGTCGTTTTCAGACCGGTCATCCTGTGCCATTCAACGCTTCGGGCCCATATATAAAAACTCTTTTCCGGTCCTGGCAACGACCAATTGATCGGTGATTCGGCTTAAAAATCAGGTTATTTGCATAAAACCGTTTGTAAGCGCGCACCGCCTCCGACTATTTTAGGGGCGCTACTGCCCGCGAGGGTCACGGCCCGCAGGCTCCGGCCAGGGACCGGGGCCCATTTTCGCGATCCCGGTCCGAGTGCCGACCGGTGACGCGTCTTATGGTCTTTGAAGCGGCCTCCCGCGGTGCAGGTCTGACAAGGATTTATCGGATCAACCGGGATGCGAAACCCAAGCGCGAAGCTTACCAGCCCAGGCCGAAGTGCGCCCATGGCGCCTCACCTTGGCGCCGGGCCCGGAGCGGCTATGGCGCAAGCGGTTTCCCCCCAACAGAGAAACCGGCGCCCCGCCTGTTCACAGGCGATGCAAGGCGCGCCGGACGGAGTACAACTGAATGTCCATGCGTATGCTTATCGATGCGGCCCATCCGGAAGAAACCCGGGTGGTGGTCGCCAAAGGGAACCAGATCGAGGAATTTGATTTTGAATCGACGGCCAAGAAACAGCTCAAAGGGAACATCTATCTCGGTCGCGTAACCCGCGTGGAGCCGTCGCTCCAGGCGGCGTTCGTCGAATTCGGCGGCAATCGTCACGGATTTCTGGCGTTCAGCGAAATCCATCCCGATTATTACCGGATCCCGGTCGCCGACCGGCAGAAACTGATCGAGCAGGAGGCGGAAGTCGCCGCGGCCCGCGAATCCGCCGACGCTGCCGCCGATGAGGCGGATTCCGGAAACGCGGACGCCAACGGCAATGATGCCCAGGTCGAATCGCTGGGCACCAATGACGAAATCGAGGAAGAGGTTCGCGCCGCGCCGCGTATCGAGCGCCGCTACAAGATCCAGGAAGTGATCAAGCGCCGCCAGGTTCTGCTGGTCCAGGTGGTCAAGGAAGAGCGCGGCACCAAGGGGGCCGCATTGACCACGTACCTGTCGCTGGCCGGGCGCTATTGCGTGCTGATGCCCAACAGCCCGCGTGGCGGCGGCATCAGCCGCAAGATCTCCAACGCCGCCGACCGGCGGATGCTGCGCGGGGTCCTCGAAAGCCTCGACGTGCCCCAGGGCATGGGGGTGATCATCCGCACCGCAGGCGTCGAGCGCGCCAAGACGTCGATCAAGCGCGATTTCGAATATCTGATGCGGTTGTGGGAAAACATCTGCGAGCTGACGCTGCAATCCACCGCGCCGGCGCTGATTTACGAGGAAGGCAATCTGATCAAGCGTGCCATTCGAGATCTCTACACCAAGGAGATCGAGGAAATCCTCGTCGAGGGTGATGAGGGTTACCGCACGGCCAAGAACTTCATGCGCCTCATCATGCCCAGCCACGCCCGCAAGGTTCAGCCCTATCGCGACCGCATCCCGCTGTTCCACCGCTTCCAGGTGGAAAGCCAGCTGGACACCATGTTCAACCCGACGGTGCGGCTGAAATCGGGCGGCTACATCGTCATCAACCCGACCGAGGCCCTGGTCGCCATCGATGTCAACTCGGGCCGCGCCACCCGCGAGGCCAACATCGAGCAGACGGCCTTGAAGACCAACCTCGAAGCGGCCGAGGAAATTGCCCGGCAGCTGCGGCTGCGCGACCTCGCCGGCCTGATCGTCATCGATTTCATCGACATGGAGGAAAACCGCAGCAACCGGGCCGTCGAGCGTCGCCTCAAGGAATGTCTCAAGAACGACCGTGCCCGGCTCCAGGTCGGCCGGATCAGCCCGTTCGGCATGCTCGAGATGTCGCGCCAGCGCCTGCATCCCGGTTTGCTCGAGGCCAGCACCGTCGTCTGTCCGGCCTGCGATGGCGCCGGGATCATCCGGTCGACACCGTCGACCGCCCTGCACATTCTGCGTCTGGCGGAAGATGAGGGTATTCGGCAGCGCAGCTCGAAATACGAGGTGCGGGTGCCGCCCGAGGTCGCCACCTACGTGCTCAACGAAAAACGCCGGCAACTGGCCGAGATCGAGGACCGCTACGGCTTCCACATCGTGATTACCGGCGACGAGGACCTGATCGCCGGCCAGATCGAGACCGAGCGCACCGGGCGTGGCGAGGACGGTGGCGAGACCCAGGCGGTCACTGCCGAAGCCGCCTATCCCGAGGCGGCCGCCAATGGCGAGGACAGCACCGGCAAGCGGCGGCGGCGGCGGCGCAAGCCGCGGCGCCGCACCGACGAGGCCGAGGCGGAAGTGGTCGAGGCTGCTGCCGCTGCTTCCGAAGAAAGCGCCGCGCCTGAGGCTGAGGCCGAGGCCGGCGAAACGCGTCCCTCCGGGTCCCGGCGACGGCGTGGCCGACGCGGTGGCCGGCGGCGCGCAGCCGCCGCCGAAGCGGCACCGCCAGAAGCCGGTCCCGAAACCGGTGCCGACGAGGCCGTCACAATTGCCGAGGAGGCTCCCGCCACGGACGACACGGCCGTCGCCGAGCTGGTGCCGGGCGAGCCCGAGGCCGCGCAGGCAGCCGAGCCTGCGGAAACGGAAGCCGCTGCGGAAACCCAAGCAGCCACGGATGACGGAGCCAAGAAGCCCAAGAAGAAGGCTGCGGCCAAGCGCAAACCGGCGCGCCGCCGCAGCAAGGCCAAACCCAAGGCCGCCGCCGCCGAGCCGACGCCTGAAGACGCACCCGAAGACAAGCCCTTGGCCGACGAGGTTGACGACACGGAGCCGGCCAAAACCGCCGCCGCCGCGCCGCCACCCGAGGCCAAGGCCAAGCCGGCCACCCGTCCCAAGCGGCGGCGAACCAGGGCCAAGAAGACCGTGCCTGACAGTGACGGGCCCCCGTCCGAGGCAGAGCCGGATACCGCATCGGAAGGCGGCAAACCGTCCGAGGACACGTCTTCAGGCAGCGGTGACGAGGATGAGCGCGACGTGCCCGCCGTTGCCGCCGCGGCGCCAGCCGTCGATGTCTCGTCGCTGGCGTCGGCAACCCCGGATGTGGCTGCGGATGCGGTCGCTGGCGCCGAGTCGGAAGCCAAGCCACGTCGGCGCGGCTGGTGGCAACGCCGCGCCACCTGACGATCGCCGCGGATTGCGGCGGGAGGCTCGTGAAGCCCTCACGGACTCTTGAATTTGTGCGCGAACAAAACCTTATACAGATTTGTTATAGTTTGCGTTCGCAGATTTGGGAATTGGCCTGCTGGTGGGCCCTGGAAAGCCCCCGGGGGCGGAGCACGAGGCGCGGCCATTGACCGGACGTGGCTGGCGCTCCTACTGTTGAAGGTTGGCGAACCGGAGTCCCCTGTCGTGCGCAAGATACTTGCCGTCGTGATCTCTTTCGCCCTGGTGGCCGTCTGGCCCGATACCGGGTGGAGCCAGCGGCGCGGCCTGTCGATCCTTCGCGACGCCGAGATCGAACGGGATTTGCGGGCCTTCACCGATCCGCTGTTTGAGGCTGCCGGCATCGACAAACAGGCGGTTCGCCTGTTTCTGGTCAACGACAAGTCGATCAATGCCTTTGTCGCCGGCGGCCAGAACCTGTTCGTACATACCGGCCTGTTGATGGCGGCCAAGAAGCCGTCCGAGGTGATCGGCGTGCTTGCCCATGAAACCGGCCATATCGCCGGCGGCGACGTCAGCCGTTCCGGCCGTGCCATCCGCAGCGCCGGCACCGTTTCGATCATCTCCATGCTGGCCGGTATCGCGGCGGCGGTGGCCGGGGCGGCCAATGCCGGCGCCAGCCTGATCGCCAGCAGCGGCCAGTTCGCCCAGCGCTCCTTTCTGGCCTACAGCCGCACCCAGGAATCCCAGGCCGACCAGGCGGCTCTGAACTTCCTGCGCCGCACCAAGCAGTCGGCCAACGGATTGATTTCCTTTTTTGAGCTGCTGGCCAGCGAAGAAGCCAAGGTGACGACCAATCGCGATCCCTATATCCGCAGCCATCCGCTCAACCGCGAACGGATTTCCAGGCTGCTGGATGCGGCCCGTCAGTCCCCTTACTGGGACGCACCGGAAAACCCGGTCTATGTCGACATGCTCAAGCGCATGCAGGCGAAGCTGCGTGGCTATCTGCTGAGCCCGCGCCAGACACTCAGCATCTATCCGCCTTCTGACAAGAGCGTCTATGCGCGCTATGCCCGGGCCTTCGCCTACCACAAGGCGGCCCTGACCGACAAGGCGATCGCCGAGATCGATGCCATGCTCGATGATGTGCCGAACGATCCCTATTTCCTCGAGCTCAAGGGGCAGATCCTGTTCGAAAGCGGCAAGGTGAAGCGCGCCATCGAACCGTTCCGCGAGGCAGTTCGCTATGCGCCTGGCGAGACCTTGCTGCGGGTGGGCCTGGCGCAAGCAATCATCGCCTCCGAAGATCCCGCCTATCTCGACGAGGCAATCACCCAGTTGACGGTCGCCAATCAGCGCGATCCCTATAATTCCTTCGGCTGGTATCAGCTTGCCATCGCGTATAGCCGCAAGGGCAACAAGCCGATGGCCGATCTGGCGACGGCCGAGCGCTATCTGCTGACCGGGCGCTTTCGCGAGGCGGTGAGACTGGCCAAGCGGGCATCGACCGAAATCCCCGAAAACACCCCCGGCTGGTGGCGGGCCCAGGACATCGTTTATCTGGCCAAGAGCGAAGCCGAAGCGAACGGCAAGCATGGCCCGGACGAGGGCGACGACAGCGACGCGCCCACTGGCGACAATGACGGAGGCCACGACGACTGATGACACGACACCGCAACAGACTTGCCTTTCTGGCCTTCGTTCTCGCCCTTCTGGCAAGCGTCGGAGTGGTCACCCTGGCGCTCCGGCCCGCTTCGTCGGATGGACCGGCAAAATCCGACATCGAGCGCATCGTGCACAGCTACATCGTCGAGCATCCGGAAGTCCTGCAGGAAGCCGTGGCGGTCTTGCGCGAGCGCCAGGGCCAGGAAGCTGCCCAACGGGACCGCAAACTGCTGGCGGCGCACCGCAAGGCGCTTTACGGGGATCTCGGTGCGGTGGTTACCGGCAACCCGAACGGCGACGTCACCATCATCGAATTCTTCGATTACAACTGCCCCTACTGCAAGGAAGTGTTCCCGACGCTTGAGCGCTTGCAAGCCAGCGATCCCGACATCCGCCTTGTGCTCCGCGAATTTCCGGTGTTGGCGCCAAGCTCGCTGACCGCCGCGCGGGCGGCGCTGGCGGCCGAACGGCAGGGGCTTTACGTCGAGCTGCACAATGCCCTGATGTCGACGCCGGGGCGCCTCACCGACGAGGCGATCATGGACATCGCCCGACGCATCGGCCTGGACATGGATCGCCTGCGCGCCGACATGAAGGATCCCGCGATCGACCGGGCGATTTCCGCCAATCTGAACATCGCCCAGCAGCTCGGGCTGTCGGGTACGCCGTCATTCGTGATCGGGGACTCGATCCTGCGCGGGCTGGCCGGGATCGAAAAGTTCGAAGCCCTGGTCAAAGAGGCGCGCGCCGGCTGCGAGACCTGCGTGGTGGCCGAGCAGCAGCCCAATGGCGTCTCACCCGATGGCGCCTCAGATGAGGCCGGCTAGCGGCGAGGATGGATCGGCGTATTTCTTTTTCGCCATGCGCCCGGCGAGATAGGCCAGGCGGCCGGCCTCAACCGCGTGCTTCATGGCCCGCGCCATCATCACCGGATCGCGCGCTTCGGCAATCGCGGTGTTCATCAGCACGCCGTCACAGCCCAGTTCCATCGCCACCGCGGCATCGGACGCGGTACCGACCCCGGCATCGACGATCACCGGCACCGAGGCGGCCTCGACGATCAGGCGGATGTTCACCGGGTTCTGTATGCCCAGCCCCGAGCCGATCGGGGCCGCCAAGGGCATGATCGCGCAGCACCCCAGATCCTCGAGCCGCTTGGCAAGGATCGGATCGTCGCTGCAATAGACCATCA
The DNA here is from genome assembly GCA_964654995.1 of uncultured Alphaproteobacteria bacterium. GTDB lineage: Bacteria > Pseudomonadota > Alphaproteobacteria > CAZZKF01 > CAZZKF01 > CAZZKF01. The sequence continues at coordinate 44,610 of CAZZKF010000002.1, forward strand.
CCTCGAAGCCGTCGCCCACCAGCATTTCGGCCGCCCGCAGGGTCTCGGTCATGTCCGGATAAAGGGTCTTCTGGTCGCCCAGGACCTCCAGCTTGACCAGCGTCCAGCCACCGCCCTCGCGGGCCAGACGCAAGGTGCGCACGGCATCTTCCGCCGTATAGCAGCCGGCGGTATTCGGCAGATAGGTGTAGCGCTCGGGATCGAGATAATCGACCAGCATCGGCTGGCCGGGCTCGGCGATATTGACCCGGCGCACGGCGACGGTGACGATGTCGGCGCCCGAGGCCTCGACGGCGCGCCGCGTTTCCTCGAAATCGCGGTATTTGCCGGTGCCGACAATGAGGCGCGAGGCGAAGCGCCGGCCGGCGACCACCAGTCTATCGTCCGCCTCGTCGCGGCGCGGGGCCGGCTCGCCATTGCCGCCGCCGATGAAATGGACGATTTCGAGCTCATCGCCGTCCTCGACCGGTGTATCGGGATACTGCGAGCGTGGCACGATCTCGCGATTGCGCTCCAGTGCAATCTTGCGTGCATCCAGCTCCAGTTTCTCGAGCAGCGCCGCAACCGTCAGCGCGTCTGGAAATTCCCGTGTCTCGCCGTTGATCCTGACCGTAATCACCATGATGACCCTGTTGATGACCCTGCAAAGTCTCGTCTTCGCCCTCACCGTCCGATGGACCCCCAAGCGTAAGCGAAGTATGCTGCGCCGGGCGTTGGCTTGCAACCGCCTCATCGGACCGGCCGGAGCCCGGTTGTCGATGCCCTCGGATCGCTTCCCTAGCAAGGTGCGCCTGGTATATAAACTGCTTTTCGATTCATAGCTGGCAGATTCATGGCAAACACCCGAAAGCCGTCGATCCTGGTCCTCAACGGACCCAATCTCAACATGTTGGGACGGCGCGAACCCGATGTCTATGGCACGATTGGCCTAGACGAGATCGAAGAGATGACCCGGACACAGGCCGTCAGCCGGGGCCTCGATGTCACCTTCAGGCAGTCCAATCACGAAGGCGAGCTGATCGACTGGATCCAGGCCGCACCTGGCGATCACGACGTCATCGTCATCAATGCGGCCGGGCTGACGCATACGTCGATTGCGCTGTTCGATGCCCTCAAGCTCGCCGGCCTGCCGGTGATCGAGGTGCACCTGAGCAACATCTATCGCCGCGAGGCGTTCCGCCAGAATTCCTACATCAGCCGCATCGCCCACGGTGTTATCTGCGGGTTTGGTGCGACCGGCTATCGCCTGGCGATCGAGGCGGCCGCCGACATTCTGGCGCCGTAACGGGGAGAACCGGATCATGGCCAAGCTGGAACTGGACAAGGAGCTGATCCGAGAGCTTGCCGCCCTGCTCGAGGAAACCGGGCTGTCCGAGATCGAGATCACCGATGAAGGCCGAAGCCTGCGGGTCTCCAGGGCCGGCACCGTCAATGCCGTCGCCGCCGCAACGCCGGCGAGCACACCTGCTGCGCCGCCCGCAACCGGCGAGGCGGCCCCGGTGGCACCCGACGCGGATCTGAGCCAGCATCCCGGCGCGGTGCTTTCGCCGATGGTCGGCACCGCCTATGTGGCGCCGGAGCCCGGCGCGCCGCCGTTCGTCACCGTCGGCGATACGGTCAGCGAAGGCCAGCCGCTGCTCATCGTCGAGGCGATGAAGACCATGAACCAGATCCCGGCGCCGCGGTCCGGCAAGATCACCCGCATTCTGGTCACCGACGCCCAGCCGGTGGAATATGGCGATCCGCTGATGATCATCGAGTAGGCGGGCGGTCGGGAGCCGACAGACATGTTCGAGAAGCTGCTGATCGCCAATCGCGGCGAAATTGCGCTGAGGATCCACCGGGCGTGTCGCGAGATGGGCATTCACACGGTGGCCGTCCATTCGACGGCGGACACGGATGCCATGCACGTGCGCCTCGCAGACGAAAGCGTGTGCATCGGCCCGGCAGACCCGCGCCAGAGCTATCTCAACATCCCGGCGATCATCTCCGCCGCCGAGATCACCGACGCGGATGCCATTCATCCCGGTTACGGCTTTCTGTCGGAAAACGCCAATTTCGCCGAGATCGTCGGCGATCACGGGTTCACTTTCGTCGGTCCGCGGCCTGAGCATATCCGCCTGATGGGCGACAAGATCGCTGCCAAGACGACCATGCGCGAGCTCGGCGTGCCGGTGGTGCCGGGCTCGGACGGTCCGGTCAAGGAAGACAAGGCGGCCCGCAAAATTGCTGCCGACATCGGCTATCCGGTGCTGGTCAAGGCGGCGGCCGGCGGCGGCGGGCGCGGCATGAAGGTGGCCCGCGACGAGGGCGAGTTGGCGAATGCCCTGGCCACGGCGCGCAACGAATCCAAGGCTGCCTTTGGCGATGACACCCTCTATCTGGAAAAATATCTCGGCCGGCCCCGCCATATCGAGGTTCAGGTCGTCGCCGACGGCCAGGGCCACGCCGTCCACCTTGGCGAGCGCGACTGTTCGCTGCAACGCCGCCACCAGAAGGTGCTGGAAGAGGCGCCGTCGCCGGCGCTCAATGATGCCGACCGGCAGCGCATCGGGGATCTGGTCTCGCGCGCGATCGCCGGCATGGGTTATCTTGGTGTCGGCACTGTCGAGTTCCTTTACGAAGACGGCGAGTTTTATTTCATCGAGATGAATACGCGCCTCCAGGTCGAACATCCGGTGACCGAAATGATCACCGGCATCGATATCGTGCGGGAGCAGATCCGCATCGCATCGGGTGCGACGCTCACGCTCCGGCAGTCGGATATCGATTTCTCGGGCCATGCCATCGAATGCCGGATCAATGCCGAAAACCCCGAGACCTTTGCGCCTTCGCCCGGACGGGTGCGTGACTACCATCCCCCTGGCGGGCTGGACGTACGGGTCGACTCAGCCCTTTATGCCGGTTGGACGGTGCCCCCCTATTACGACAGCCTGATCGCCAAACTGGTGGTGCGCGGGCGCAATCGCAATGAATGCCTGATGCGGCTCTCCCGGGCACTCGAGGAATTCGTCATCGGCGGTATCGAGACGACGATTCCGCTGCACCAGAGGCTGATTTCCGAGCCCGATTTCATCAACGGCGATTATGATATTCACTGGTTGGAGCGTTACCTCGAACCGGACAGCGGATGACGCCGGCGCTGACTCCTGAGATGCTGCTCAAGGCCTATGCCGCGGGCGTGTTCCCGATGGCCGAGGCCCGCGATGACCCCGAGCTGTTCTGGCTGGCCCCCAAGGCGCGCTGCCTGTTGCCGCTCGATGCCTTCCACGTTCCCCGGCGCCTGGCGCGGACCATCCGCCAGGACCGCTTCCACATCACCGTGGATGAGGATTTCGGGGCCGTCATCCGGGCCTGCGCCGAAGCCGGCGGGCGCAGCAGCAGCACCTGGATCAGCCATGTCATCGTCGAACTTTACGAGGGGCTTTACAACCTCGGCCACGCCCACTCGGTCGAGTGCCGCAATGCCGACGGGGCGCTGGTCGGCGGGCTGTACGGTGTCTCCTTAGGCGCCGCCTTTTTTGGCGAAAGCATGTTCTCAGGTACCCGCGATGCCAGCAAGGTGGCGCTGGTGCATCTGGTGGCGCGGCTCCGGCACGGTGGCTACCGGCTGCTGGATGCCCAGTTCATGACCGAGCACCTGCGTCAGTTCGGGGCGATCGAGATCGACCGCGATGCCTACCACGCACGCCTCGCCGAAGCGGTTGCGGCCACGGCCGACTTTTATTCCCTGCCCGATTCGGTCTCGGGCAGAGGGATTTTGCAGTTGGTCACCCAGACGTCGTAGACCGGGTGCTCGAGGGCCGAGACCGCCGGGCTCGAAGCGAACATCCAGCCGCTGAATCGCGGCGCGGCATCTTCGCCGTCACGCACATCGCGGATTTCGAGGAAGGCTGAAACCTCGGGCGTCTCTTCCGGCGGGCGCTTGTAGCATGAACGCGCAATGATGCTCAGCGTGCCGAAGCGCACCGCCTTGTTGATCGGCGCCTCGAGAGTCGAGACCCGGGCGGTGACCTTGTCGAGCGCGCCCAGAACCGCAATCTTGTAGGGTATCTCGGTGACTTCCGCGAACTGCGGCGGATCCAGGCGGGTCTTTGCCCTGCCCTCCCCAATCGGTGCTGCCAGGCCCGTGCTGCTGGCCGCAAAACCCCAGGCAACAATCAAGATGATCGCCCTTGCCAGTCGGGCGCCCGTGAAATCTCGAATGCCGGCCCGCCCGGTCACTTCTGCTCCTCGCTGGCCGTGGCCCCGGTACTGAACAGCGCCCGGCTGACCAGCCCCATCAGATCGATCGAGCCCTGGGTGTATTGAACTTCGCTGCCGGGCTCGAGCAGGTCTTCGCTGCCGCCCGGCTCGATCGAGATATAGTTGCCGCCCAGCAGGCCTTCCGAGGCAACCTTGGCGGCCGTGTCGTCGGGCAACCGGATGTCCGAGTCGATGCTCAGCGTGACCACCGCCTCGAAGGTTTCGGGGTCGAGGCGCTGGTCGGTCACGGTGCCGATCTTGATGCCGCTCATCCGCACGTCGCTGCCCACCGACAGGCCGTCGATGCGGTCAAACCGGGCATACAGCGTGTAGCCATGGACGGTACCGATATCGGTGTTGGTATAGGCGAATGCCAGGAACCCGACCGCGACCAGAAGGACGACGGCGCCGATCACCGATTCGACCGGATTGCCACCCATCAGACCGTGCTCCCCGAACGTACAACTCTACCCGCTCGTGGCCGGTTACCGGCAGCCCTCTGGATCGTGTTTATGGCCGCCACGGTTCGTAATCGCCGACGGCGCGTGCCCGATGGCCCGATTCGTTCAGGCTGCCCGGCGGAAAATAAGCCGCCGACGTGCCGGTCAGATTCGGCACATGCGCCTTTTCCCAGGGCTTGACCTCGGGTGGCGCCACGGTTGGCGGATCGTCGACGGTGTAATGAAGCCAGGCGTGCCATTCCGGTGGAATCCGCGAGGCCTCGATCTCGCCATTGTAGATGACCCAGCGACGCCATCCCTTGCGTTCCCGATAATAGCGGTTGCCGAATTCGTCGGCCCCCACATATTCGCCTTTCAACCAGGTGTACAGGGCGGTCCCCAGGGTCCGATCATGCCACCAGGTGAACATGTGCAAAAACCAGTTTTTCATCGCGCCCATCACTTGCTAGCCGGCAACAGGCGCGACTATGGCACCGGGAATGCGCCTCGTCCAGCCCGAGATGTGCCGCAACCGTCAGGTTGCGCCAGAAAGCCGCGGCCCCATGGCCACCAGATCGCCTGCTGAAGACTCGCCGGCGTTCATGCACCACCATGTCTGCCGGCGCTGTGGCGACCAGCCGGGTACAACGGCTTCAACCAATTTCTCAACACTTCTCACCTAACAACAAGATTTGGGAGACCGCCCCAAGAAATCCACAAAATGTTGTTATTTTGCTATTGCCAAAATGGCGTTGTCGGTTCTAGACTTCGTGTCCTGTCGGGGGCATAAGCACAATATATTGTGCCCAGCCACCACAATCGAAAATCGCATTGTGCGAGAAAAGGTGGGGTGACCCAAGTCACCGCACGAGGGGAAGGAGTCTCTGAAACCGGTCGCAGGCAGGTGCGGCCCAGACCAGGCGGGGGTGTTTAATGCGTATCCAGCGAAAATTCACGAAGTCGGGGACTTCCCCATACGACGGCATTGAGTTCAAGACGATTTCCAGCGAGATCCGCAACCCGGACGGCTCGGTGGTGTTCCAGCTCGATGGCATCGAGGTGCCGGCCGAATGGAGCCAGGTGGCCTGTGACATTCTGGCCCAGAAGTATTTCCGCAAGGCCGGCGTGCCGCGGCACCTCAAGCGGGTCGAAGAAGACGGCGTTCCCGACTGGTTGTGGCGCTGCATGCCCGACGACGATGCCCTGGCCGATGTGCCGGAAGATGAGCGCACCGGCAGCGAGATGAGTGCCCGCCAGGTCTTCGACCGGCTGGCCGGAACCTGGACCTATTGGGGCTGGAAAGGCGGCTATTTCGACCGTGAGACGGATGCTCGCGCCTTTTTCGATGAATTGCGGCACATGCTGGCGCGCCAGATGTGCGCCCCCAACTCGCCACAGTGGTTCAATACCGGCCTTTATTGGGCCTATGGCATCGACGGACCGGCGCAAGGCCATTACTACGTCGATCACGCGACCGGCAAACTGGTGAAGTCGAAAAGTGCCTACGAGCACCCCCAGCCCCACGCCTGCTTCATCCAAAGTGTTAATGATGACTTGGTAAATGCCGGTGGCATAATGGATTTATGGGTGCGCGAGGCGCGCCTGTTCAAATATGGCTCGGGTACGGGCAGCAATTTCTCCAGCCTGCGCGGCGATGGCGAACCGCTCTCGGGCGGTGGCCGGTCGTCGGGGCTGATGAGCTTTCTCAAGATCGGCGACCGTGCCGCCGGCGCCATCAAGTCGGGCGGCACCACGCGGCGCGCCGCCAAGATGGTGGTGGTGGATATCGATCACCCGGATATCGAGGACTACATCAACTGGAAGGTCCGCGAGGAGCAGAAGGTGGCCTCGATGGTCGCCGGCTCGAAGATGTGCGAAAAGCAGCTCAACGCGGTGCTGCGCGCCTGCCATGCCGATGCGGACGGCCTTGACGACGACGCCCGTTTCGATCCCAGACAGAACGCCGCCCTCAAGCAGGCGATCCTGGCGGCCCGCAACTGCATGATCCCGGAGAACTATATCCAGCGGGTGTTGCAGTTCGCCCGCCAGGGCTTTACCAGCATCACTTTCCGGACCTATGACACCGACTGGGATTCAGAGGCCTATCTCACCGTCTCCGGCCAGAATTCCAACAATTCGGTGCGGGTTACCGACGACTTCATGCGGGCGGTCGAAGAGGACGGTACCTGGGATCTCATCCGCCGCACCGACGGCCAGGTGGCGAAGACGCTGCCGGCCCGCGAGTTGTGGGATCAGATCTGCCATGCCGCCTGGTCGTCGGCCGATCCGGGCCTGCAGTATCACACCACGATCAACGATTGGCACACCTGCCCGGCCTCGGGCCCGATCCGGGCCTCGAACCCGTGCTCGGAATACATGTTCCTGGATGATACGGCGTGCAATCTGGCGTCGCTCAATCTGATGGCGTTTCGCGACGCCGCGGGCAACTTCGACGTGGATGCGTTCGAGCATGCGGTACGGCTGTGGACGATCGTGCTGGAAATCTCGGTGCTGATGGCCCAGTTCCCGTCGCGCCGCATTGCCGAGCTGTCCTATGAATACCGCACTTTGGGCCTGGGCTTCGCCAATATCGGCGGCCTGCTGATGGCCTCCGGCCTGCCTTATGACAGCGACGCCGGGCGCGCCATTGCCGGGGCGATTGCCGCGGTGATGACCGGCGTGGCCTATGAAACTTCGGCCGAAATGGCCGGCGAGTTGGGCCCCTTCCCCGGTTTCAAGAAAAACCGCGAGCATATGCTGCGGGTCATCCGGAACCATCGCCGCGCCGCCCATGGCGAGCGTGATGGTTATGAGCAGTTGCACACCACCCCTTGCGCGCTGGACATTGCGGCCTGTCCTGATCCCAGGCTTGCGAAAGCGGCCGGCGCCGCTTGGGACCGGGCCCTGGAAAAGGGCGAAAAGCACGGCTATCGCAATGCCCAGGCGACGGTGATCGCGCCCACCGGGACCATCGGCCTGGTGATGGATTGCGACACCACCGGCATCGAGCCCGACTTCGCCATGGTCAAGTTCAAGAAGCTGGCCGGCGGCGGCTATTTCAAGATCATCAACCGCACGGTGCCCGAGGCGCTGGCCAAGCTCGGCTATGACGAAGCCCAGATCGGCGACATCATCCGCTATGCGGTGGGCCGCGGCACCCTCAAGGACGCACCCGGCGTCAATCATCAGCGTCTGCGTGCCAAGGGCTTTGCCAAGGCCCAGCTCGACGCCCTTGAAGAGGCCCTGGCGGCTGCCTTCGACATCCGCTTTGCCTTCAACAAATGGACCTTGGGCGAAGATTTCTGCACCCAGGTTCTGGGGTTTGAGGCCGCCCGGCTCGATGATGTCTCATTCGACATGCTCTCGTCGCTGGGCTTCACGACGGAAGACATCGAAGCCGCCAACATATACTGCTGCGGGGCAATGACACTGGAAGGCGCGCCGCACATCCGCGATGAACACCTGCCGATCTTCGACTGCGCCAACCCTTGCGGACGGATCGGCAAGCGCAGCCTGTCGGTGGAAAGCCACATCCGCATGATGGCGGCCGTTCAGCCGTTCATTTCGGGGGCGATTTCCAAGACCATCAACATGCCGGCCAGCGCCACGGTCGCCGATTGCGACCGCGCTTACCGGCTGTCCTGGCGCCTGGCCCTCAAGGCCAATGCGCTTTACCGCGATGGCTCGAAGCTGAGCCAGCCGCTGAATGCGGTGGCCCTGGTGGATGACGAGGCGGAAGAGGAGACGCAGGTCCGCGAGCCGCGCCTGGTGGCCGAGCGCGTGGTCGAGCGCATCATCGAGCACCGCCGCGCCAGCCGCGACCGCCTGCCGCAGCGGCGCAAGGGCTATACCCAGAAGGCCATCGTCGGCGGCCACAAGGTTTACCTGCGCACCGGCGAGTACGATGACGGCAGCCTGGGCGAGATTTTCATCGACATGCACAAGGAAGGGGCGGCGTTCCGCAGCCTGATGAACAATTTTGCCATCGCCATTTCGATCGGCCTGCAATACGGCGTGCCGCTCGACGAGTTCGTCGACGCCTTCACCTTCACCCGCTTCGAGCCGTCGGGCATGGTCGAGGGCAACGATGCCATCAAGATGGCGACCTCGATCCTCGACTATGTGTTCCGCGAACTGGCCATCTCGTACCTGGGGCGCGACGACCTTGCCCATGCCGAGCCCGCGGACATGCGCTTCGACGCCCTGGGAAGCGGGCGGACCGGCGGCGACCGGGCACCGGCGGCCAATGGCGAGGACTCGGTCATCAAGGCGGCCATGGAGCTGACCAGCACCGGCTATGTGCGGCGCAGCTTCTATGTCCTGCACAATACCGCCGGGGGCCAGGCTGGCGGGCATGGCTCTGAGGCCGTCGCCACTGCGGCCATGGTGCTGCACGAATCCGAGGCCGCCAACCTGCAGGGCAACATCAGCGCCGCCGCGGCGACGCCCAACAGCACGCCCGAAGCGCAGGTGCGTGCCGCCCGCATGAAAGGCTATGAGGGGGATCCCTGCGGCGAATGTGGCAATTTCACGCTGTTGCGCAACGGCACCTGCCTCAAGTGTGATACCTGCGGCGGTACCAGCGGCTGTTCCTGAAGCCCATCCGGCGGGTAGTCTGCACGGTGGCCCCGGCTCGATTTTCGGGTCGGGGCCGTGGTGTTTCCAGCCAGACCATGCGCGGTACCAAGAGCCGGCAATTTACTAAAAATTTACAGACCTAAACCTAAGGTTTCCCGTGGGCCGGCGATGGGGACGCCTGTTCGTTCTTGAAACAACGCCACCGGGTGCAGAAGCGGGTTCAGAGTGTGCAACCAGAAAAACTAGTTGGCAACCGGCCGCCGTCAGCGGTGTCGGCTCCGCCTGCACTCGCCGCGTCCGATGCCGAAACCATCGTTGCTCATCTGCCGATCGGCCTTCTGCTGATCGACGTGTTCGCCGACGACCGGTTTCAGATCGCCCGGGCCAATGCCTCGGTACAGGCGATTCTCGATGCCGCCGGTCTGACCGACGGAACCGTCTGGTTCGATGGATGGACAGCGCCGCCGGCGCTCTTGCCCTTGATCGACAACCTGCGCCGCTGCGTCGCCGAGGCTCGCTCCGTCACCTTCCAGTGGCATCAGAGCGCCACCGCCTCAACCCCGACCTATCTCGAATGCCACATGGTTCCGGTTCAAGCCGCCAGCGGCCGCGTGGTCCGCGTCGTCGCGACCATCAGCGATCGCACACCGCAGCATCGCATCGAGCGCCAGATGCTGCACGAAGCCCTGCACGACAGCCTCACCAGCCTGCCCAACCGCACCCTGTTCATGGATTTGATGGAGCAGTTGAGCCAGGCGGCGCGGGAGGATCCGGATCACCGCTTCGGCCTCATTTTGCTCAATGTCGATCGCCTCAATGTCGTCAATGAGAGCCTCGGCCACCTCGCCGGCGATGAATTGCTGGTTGCGGTCGCCCGCCGGCTGTCCAAATGCGTCCGCGAAAACGATGTGCTGGCGCGCCTCGGCGGTGACGAATTCGCGCTATTGATGCATCGCATCGCCGATGAAGGCGAAGCCCGGGCCATCGCCGACCAGTTGCACGCCAGCATGCGCATCCCCTTCAACCTGGGCGGCACCGAGGTCTATGTGTCGATCAGTATCGGCATCGCCACCGGGCGCGGCGGCGACAGCGACATCGAAACGCTCGTCAGTCACGCCAATATGGCCATGACCCAGGCCAAGGCCCTGGGCAAGGGCCGCACCGAGATCTACAGCTCGAGCTTTCAGCAGCGCCCACCGGCGCTGTTGCAGTTGGAAACCGATTTCCGGCGCGGCCTCGCCCGCGGTGAATTCAAGCTGCATTACCAGCCCATCGTCCGGCTTGAGGACGGCACCATCGCCGGTTTCGAGGCCCTGGCCCGCTGGAACCATCCGGATCACGGGGCGGTGTCTCCGGGGCGCTTCATCCCGATTGCCGAAAACACCGGCCTGATCGTCGATTTCGGCAAATGGGCGATTGACGAGGCCTGCCGTCAGTATGCCGCCTGGGCCCGGCAGGCGGCGAACGGCACGCCGCCGACGCTGAGCGTGAATATCTCCAGCCTGCAGTTCCGCGAGAAGGATCTGGTCGCCGACATCCGCGATATCCTCGCCCGCCATGACGTCGCCGGCAGCGGCCTGAAGCTGGAGATCACCGAAAGCACGATCATGGAGAACGCCGACCTCGCCGCCGCCGTCCTGCATCACCTCAAGAGCCTGGATCTGTCGGTGGCAATCGACGATTTCGGCACCGGATATTCGTCGCTCGCCTATCTCAACCGCTTCCCCATCGACGTGCTGAAGATTGACCGCTCGTTCATTGCCGGAATCGACGACAGCGAGGACAGCCGCAAGATTGTCGAAATCATTACCATGCTGGCCAAGGCGCTGGATTTATCCATCGTCGCCGAAGGCGTCGAGACCCGTAGTCAGCTTCGGCTGTTGCGCCACCTCGGATGCGACCTCGCACAGGGTTACCTGTTTGCCCGTCCGCTGCCTGCACCCGAGGCCACGCGGCTGCTGGCTGAATCCCGGCCTTTCCAGATCGACGCCTGACTCGCCCGTTGCAACAACCACAGGAAAACCGGCTATATCATTGCCGGCGTTAACGAATCCTTGGGGCGATGCTGGGTAACATCGGGTCATGACGGATGTGCAGACGACAACGAGTGAGACCCTGGCGAGCTCGCGAATCGCGCGCTTTGGGCTGGCTGCCTTCGGTCTGATCAATGTCTGCCTGGGCGTGATCGGGGCGGTGGTTCCGGTGATGCCGTCGACGATCTTTTTTCTGATCGCGCTGTGGGCCTTCTCCAAAAGCTCGAAACGCCTGCATGACTGGCTGTTCTATCATCGGCTGTTCGGAAGACTCTTGCGCGACTGGCACCAGCATCGGGTGATTCCGCTCAAGATCAAGATCTTCGCCGTCACCGTGATGGCCCTCGTGCTGGCCTATATCACGGTTGCGATTGCCGATGGCCCGGCCCTGCCGGTGGCCTTGGCCATCGTCCTGAGTGGCGTGACCGGCTACATCCTGTCACGCCCCAGTGCCGTCGAGCGGTCGGACACCGCCTGACCCTCCCGGTGCTTCCTTCTGGCCGTTTCCCGCTTGGCCCGACAGATATGGCTTGATTAAGGCGAGCGCGGCCTTACATAGAAGGCAGCCAATCCGGCCGCGTCAGAGCGACGGGAGAAACGCCATGAGCACCCAGACAGAGACCAACGAAACAGGCACCACGCAGACGCGCGGCACGGCCGAGCGCTCCAGCCCGTGGTTGCGCCTGTTGCCACTCATTTTCTTCGGCATCATCGCCGATGTCGTGCTGCTGCTGTATTACGTCATGACCGCGGTCCAGTTCGTGGTCGTGATCGTCACCGGCGCGCCCAACGACCAGATGCGCGCGTTCGGCGAGCGTCTGTCGGCCTATTTGCGCGAGATTCTCGACTATCTGATCTATCGCACCGATCAGATGCCGTTTCCCTTCGCCGCCTTTCCCGGAACCGAATCCGGGACGAGCGCCAAGCCCGATACCGGCAAGGAGAAACCGGCCGCCGACGCATAAGGCGGGCCAAATATTCGATTCTGCCTGCTGCCGGCGCCGCATCGCGGCGCCGGACTTGATTCCGCCCCGCGCTTGCCGACACAATACCGTCGTCGGCGCTGCGGCATCGGGGGTCGCGGGCAAATCGGGGGAGGACCGCCATGAAGGTACGGGGATGGCTGCTGGCAGCCCTTGCTTTGATCGCTGTCGGCATCGCTTCGGTGACCTGGACGACACGCGAGAAACCCCTTAATAAAAATATTAATAAATCCGTACAAGCCGTTGATACAAAACGCATAGCATCGCCTGATGCGGAGCCGGAAAACTGGCTTGCCTACGGCCGCGGCTACAATGAACAACGGCACAGCCCGCTGGTTCAGATCAACGAGGAAACGGTCGGCCGGCTCGGGCTCGCCTGGTCCTATGCCCTTCCCACCCGGCGCGGGCTCGAGGCGACGCCGCTGATCGTCGATGGCGTGCTTTACACCACCGGATCGTGGAGCATGGTCTACGCGCTCGACGCCGCGACCGGCAAACTGCTGTGGTCCTGGGATCCCGAGGTGCCGCGCAAATGGGGCCGTTTTGCCTGCTGCGACGTGGTCAACCGCGGCCCCGCCGTGTGGAAGGGCAAGGTCTATGTCGGCACGCTGGATGGCCGCCTGGTGGCCCTCGATGCGGCCACCGGCAAGCCGGTGTGGAGCGTTCAGACGACACCAAAGAATATGCCCTACACAATTACCGGCGCGCCCCGCGTGTTCGATGGCAAGGTGGTGATCGGCAACGGCGGCGCCGAATATGGCGTGCGCGGGTTTGTCACCGCCTATGACACCGAGACCGGCAAGCAGCTCTGGCGTTTCTATACGGTGCCTGGCGATCCCTCGAAACCATTTGAATCACCGGCCATGGAGCTGGCAGCGAAAACCTGGTCCGGAACCGATTGGTGGCAGTACGGCGGCGGCGGCACGGCCTGGGATTCGATGGTCTACGACCCGGAATTTCACATTCTCTACGTCGGGGTCGGCAACGGCAGCCCCTGGGATCGCGATCTGCGCAGCCCCGAAGGCGGTGACAATCTGTTCCTCGCCTCGATCGTCGCGCTGGATGCCGAAACCGGGCACATGATCTGGTACTACCAGACGACCCCGGGCGAGAGCTGGGATTACACGGCGACGCAGCCGATGATGCTGGCCGAGCTGAAGATCGACGGCAAGGCCCGCAAGGTCCTGATGCAGGCGCCCAAGAACGGATTTTTCTATGTACTCGATCGGCTGACCGGCGAATTGCTGTCGGCCAAGCCTTATGTAACCATCACCTGGGCGAGCCACGTCGACATGGCGACCGGCCGGCCGGTCGAGGTGGCGGCGGCCCGCTACAAGGACAAGCCGGCCCTGGTGCTGCCCGGCCCGGCCGGCGGCCACAACTGGCAGCCGATGGCGTTCAATCCCAAGACCGGCCTGGTTTACATTCCGGCGATGGACATGCCCTATGTCTATGGCAAAGAACAGGATTTTCGCTTTCGCCCACAGGCCATCAACCTTGGCATCGACGCGATGCTGAACGTCCCGCCGGAAACCGACGCGGCGGACGACTCCGGCCCGCCGCTTGCCGGCCGGCTGCTCGCCTGGGACCCGATCGCCGGGCGGGCCGTCTGGTCGGTGGAACTGCCCGGGTTCTGGAACGGCGGCGTGCTGAGCACCGCGGGCAATCTGGTGTTTCAGGGCACCGCGAACGGCGAACTGGTCGCCTATCGCGCCACCACCGGCGAGATATTGTGGCGGGGCGAAACCGGCACCGGGGTCATCGCGCCGCCGGTGACTTATGCCGTGGACGGTGTCCAGTACATTGCCCTGATGGCCGGCTGGGGCGGCGCCGCGCCGCTCGAGGGCGGCCCCTTTGCCTGGGGCTCGGGCCGCAAGGCCGTCAACGTCAGCCGCATCCTCGCCTTCAAGCTGGATGGTGCCGCCAAACTGCCGCCGCCGCCACCGGCGCCGCCCTTGCCGGAGCCGCCGGCCCTGAACGCGCCGAAGGCGGTGATCGCCAGGGGCCGCCGGCTCTATCACGAGGTCTGCGGGGTCTGCCATGGCGGCGGCGTCATGGCGGGCGGAGTGATATCCGACCTGCGCTACATGGACGAGGCGACGCATGAAGCGTTCAACGACATCGTTCTCGGCGGGCTTTATGAAGAGAAAGGCATGGCGTCCTTCGCCGACCTGCTCAGTGAAGAGGATGCGGCCGCCATCCATGCCTATATCATCAAGCGCGCCAACGACGCCAGGGTCCTGGAGGACCGACCATAGGGTTTGACGATCACGTCACGCCGAGTTCGCGATAAAGTGCCTCCACACGGGCGGCATTGCCGTCCCAGGTGAAATCGCGCTCGACAATCGTGGCCCCGGCCCGGTGCCCCAGATGGCGGCGCAGATCGGCATCGGCGCAGACCCGCTCAAGCGCCCGTTCCAGGGCCCCTTCGGCATCCGCATCGAACAGCACGGCATTGTCGCCATCAACCAGGATCTCGCGGATATTCGGCCGGTCCGGGGCAACGATCGCCTTTTCCATCGCCATATACTCGAACATCTTGAGGGGCGAGGCGTAGGCAACCACATCCGGCTGCAAGGCGACATCGAAGGCGGCGACATGATCGGCCACATGCTCGCGCGCCACCACGCCGGTCACGGTGACCGCTTCAGGAATGCCCAGCTCATGGGCCAGTGCTTCCAGGGGTGCGCGTGCCGGGCCATCGCCGACCATCAGCAGGTGCAGCTCCGGGCGCCCGGCCCGGGCGATAAAGCGCACCACCCGATCGAGCCCGTGCCAGGGCCGCATGAAGCCGGTAAAGCCCAGCACCAGCTTGCCGGACAGGCCAAGCCGCGCCTTGGCGGCCTCAACGTCGATCGTACCGGCAAAGCGGCTGCTATCGATGCCGTTGTGGATCACCCGGATGCGCGCGTCCGGCACCCCGGCGGCGCGCACATGTTCGGCCAGAACTTCGGTCACCGGCAGAGCATAATCGGCGCCGCGCCAGGCATAGCGCTCGCTCCAGCGCGCCAGGCGTTTGAGCGCCAGGCCGGAAAAGCGGGCCCGTTCATCGGCCAGCGGCGCGTTGATCTCGACCAGCATTGGCAGGCCAAAGCGTTTCTTGAGCCAGACGCCGGAGGGCAGAAACAGATTGTAGCGCTCATAGAGACAGTCGGGGGCATGGCGGCGCACGGCGCGCCGCAGGCGCCAGTAGGCGGGCACCGCATAGGCCAGCTCGGCCAATTCGTAGAGAAATCGCGGCAAAATCTTCCTGAGGCGCGCGACAAAGCCGGCCTCGGCGCCGAAAGCATCTGACTCCACCGCTTTGGGCCCGACGATCACCACCTCGTGCCCGCGCCGGGCGAGCGCGTTCGTCAACTCTTCGATATGCACGAACTGCCCGTCCTTGGAACCGATGCGATGGTGATAGAGAATTTTCACGATGCCCCCCGCTCCGCCACCACCTTCGAGAACAGATCGATCTGGCCGCGGGTGGTGGCCTCCCAGCTGAACCCTTCGGCGTAAGCCCGGGTGGCCGCGCGCTCGGGCGGCGCCGCCAGCAGCCGGCGCACGGCATCGGCCAGGGCTTCGGGCGTGCGTTCCTCCATCAACAGCCCGGCCTCGGGTGCCGCCACCACCTCCGGCGTGCCCCAGACGTTGGACGCCACCACCGGCGTGCCGCAGGCCATCGCTTCCAGGAGCACGTTGGCCCAGCCCTCGCGGCTCGAGGCCAGAACCAGAACGTCCGCCGCCCCGTAAACCTCGCACAACTGCTCATGGCCGATACGGCCGAGGAATCGGACCCGGTCCCCGACCCCCAATGTCTGTGCCAGACGGCGCAGATTGGCGTCTTCGGGGCCGTCGCCGGCGATCAGCAGGTCACAGCCAGGGAGCATCGGCAGGGCCTTGATCACCAGATCGTGGGCCTTGCGTTCGATCAGGTGACCGACCGAAAGCAGCGTCGGGCGATCGAGGCCGAGGCGCGCGCGTGCAGCCGCACGGTCGCCGGGACGGAACATCTCCAGATCCACCCCGTTGCGCAGCACCGTCACCCGCTCTTCCTCGACACCAAGCTCGACCAATGTGTTCTTCAAGGCCTGGCACACCGTGATCAGCCCGGCGGCTTCACGCGCTGCCCACTGGATCAGGCGGCGCGGCACGGCATAGCGCGGGATCAGGTTGAGGTCGGTGCCGCGCGCGGTGATCACCACCGGCTTGTCGAACGCGCGGCCCAGCATCACGGCCGCCACCCCGTCGGGGTAGAAATAATGGGCATCGATAACATCGAAGTCCTCTTCTGCCGCCATCCGGGCGACGACGGGCCGCATCGCCCGATACATGAACACCGGCGCCGTCGTCATGCCGATTTTCGGCAGGCGCAGGAAGCGCGGGTGCAGCACCGGGATGCCGTGGCGGGTGTCGGTCAGCGGCACGCCAGTCCATTGGGCGTATTCCGCGAAAGCCGCCCCGATCAAGGGACACCAGGGCACCGGCGCCACCACCCGGGTGCGCGCCGCGCCGCCGGCGACCAGATGGCGCAGGCGATTCTCGACGAACACGCCGTGATGCGGCATGACCGGATTGGGGTAGAGCGTCGTGAATGTGAGCAGTCGCAGCATCGGTTGCATCACTGTTGTCGGGCCACGCCGCCAGCTGATTCGAGGCCGAGAATTTCGCCGTAGCGGGCGAACATCTGCGCCTCGCTGAAGGACTCGCGGGCGCGAGCGCGATTGGCCTCGCCGAGGCGCCGGCGCAGGCTCTCATCGCCGGCCAGCGCCGAGAGCGCGGCAGCGAGCGCTCCTTCGTCGCCGCGCGGCACGATCAGCTTGCGGTTCTCCGGCGCCACCATCGCTGCCACGTCACCAACATCGACGCCCGCCACCGGCAGCCCGGCGGCCATCGCCTGCAACACGGTGTTGGGCATCTGCTCGGTCAGGGAAGAGAGCGCGTAGATATCAAACAGGCCGATCACCTCTTCGGGTGCCTCCACCTGGCCGGCCCAGATCAGCCGATCGCCCAGCCCGGCCTCCCGCGCCACCGCGTCCAGCCGGTCCCGCTCCGGCCCGTCGCCGACAATCATCAGCCGCGCAGGCTCAATTCCGGAGGCGGCGAAGGCGCGAATCAGACCTTGCAGATTCTTCTCCGGCCGCAAGGGAGCGATGGTGCCGACGATCACCTCGCCTTGGCGTCGGACAAAACCGGGAACGCGCCCGGGTACCGGCGGCCGGGCGAAGCGATCGCAATCGACACCATTGGCGATGTGAATGATCCGCTCCTGCGGCACTCGCCAGCGTGTGCAGGCGATCTCGACCAAAGTGTGCGAGGGCACGATGAGCCCGGAAATCCTGGCCAAAGCCAGGCGGCGAAACAGATCGCGGCGTCGCACGGGGCGCTCCGCCTCGTCGCGCCCGAAGCCGCTTTCGAGATGAAAATGGGTGCAGACGGGCGCCAGCCGATGGGCGAGCGCCCATTCGATCGCCCCCCAGTTATAGGTCATCAGCACATCCGGACGCGCGTCGCGCAAGATGCGGCGTATCATTGCCAGCCGCAATGGCAAAGGCGCTTCGAGCGCCGGCGGGTCGCAGAGCTGCACCTGTGTCGCTGGCTCCAGGCGGCTGGCGGCATCGCGCCGTCCGTCCAGGGAGACGATCGTGTGATGCGCCCCGCGGCCAGCGAAGTGATTGAGAACCGCGACCATGCGCAGTTCCACGCCGCCAAAGCCGAACGACGGGAAGACGTGGAGAAACCGCCGGCCTGAGGCCGGCGCCCTGGGCCGACCGTCTGCCGCCATCATGGTCGCGATCTGCGCCTCGCCCGTCACCACATCCACCTGTCTACCGTTGCCCCCGGCCGACCCGGTCACCGACCCGATGGCTCCGCAACACCGCATGGAAGCCACTGTGGCCCAACCGGGGCCGATGATGCCAGCCAAGACTTACTAAAATCCCAAGGAGCAGCAAAATCCGCCGCGCCTTTTGCCGACAGCGGCCAGCAATTGCATCCGGAAATCGGCACCGAAGTGCAAAATCGTGCCAGATTGTTCACGACGAGGTAAGGGTTTGGCGTTAAATAGGATATAAGCTGGGGAAATGGGGCGACGGGTGTTCCTGCTGATCGCAAGGGGGTGTGTAGGTGTTAAGGCATATCTGGTTCCTGTTGGCGACCGTCTTTTCGGCGGTGATCGCCGTGGTTGCCTATCCATGGCTGCCGACGGCGATCGATGCCGTGACGCCGGGCGTTCTGAGCCAGGATTTCGTGCTGCTGTTCCGCCAGGATCCTTTCACCCTGATCGCCGGGTACGTCTCGATTGCGGCGCTTGCGCTGTTCGTCCTGGTTTTCGTGGGATTGGCCGGTCTCGACGGAATCCGCATACAAATCGCCCGGCGCAAGCTGACACAATTACGCGATGACGCGGCCAGGACCGAGGACGTGCCGGTTCGCGAGCGCTTTCTCGCTGCCTTTTCCGACAGCCCGCAGTTCACGCGACTGGCCGAGCGCTATGCCGCCAGCATCGACGGTCACGATGCCGGTTCGTCCGAGGGCAGGCGCGCCGGTTCCCGCGAACTGTGGTCGACAATGCCGGCAACCGCCGTTTTCAACGCCTGGTCGCTGGGTGAGCGTCATCTTTATCTGTGGTTTTTTGCCGTGTTGCCGCTGGCGCTTGCCGGCCTCGGGGTTCTCAGTCTTGTCGTCAGCCTGCTGTTTGGCCCCACCATAACTGCCGGTGCGGCAACCGCCATCGGCGAGACCGGCGCAGCAATCCCGGTCAGCGCCCTTCCCGGCCTGATCTGCCTGGCCCTGACCTGGACGGCCGCGCTGATCATCGCCGTCGTCATGCGGGCGGTGCTGGCCTTGCGCCGGGATCAGGCCCGCGACCTCGCCGATATCGTCGATTCCCTGTTCCACGGCGGAGCCGAAATCCGCTATCTGGCCGATGTCGCCCAGGCCACCCGCGGCACGGCACGCGACATCACCGCCTCGATCAGCAAGCTCGGCAACAAGCTGCACCAGGATATGGTGACCTATGGCCAGCGCATGCTCGAGGCGTCTCAGGCCCATGCCGACGTGATGCTCGAGAAGTTGTCCGAGGCGATCGAGGCGGCCCTGTCCAAACCACTGGCCAAGCTCACCACCGCAACCCAGCAGCAGACCCGCAATCAGAATACGCGGGTCAAGAAACTGCTGGATTCCGTGCTTGTCGACTTCACCAAGGAGCTGGAAAAGCATTTCGGCGGTCAGGTCAAGGAGGTCGAGGCGCTGCTCAAGGCCTCGGCGAAGACCGCCGGCAACGTGGAGAAGAGCTTTCGCGATGCCGTTCAGGCCCTGGCCAAGCAATCGCAAGCCCACGGTCAGGCACTGGCCGACCAGATCGCCTCAAGTCTGAAGCAGGTCAAGACCGACGAATCCGAACGCTACGCGGCCTTGGCTCAGGACCTGCGCGACTTCACCCAGGCCCTGCGCGACCAGGTGGAGACCCACTCGCAGCGCTTCGAGGAATTGCTGGAAAACCAGTTGAGCAAGACCGAAGAGCTGGCCAGTTCGGTGCTCAACAAGGGTGCCGCAGACATCGCCCGGACGGCCGCCAGTTTCGAGGCCCTGCAGGGCAGCCTTGAGAGCATGATCACCCTGATCACGCCGATCATGCGCCAGGTGATTGAAAATCAGGAAAGTCTGCTGTCGGCGGTAGAGGCCGAATCGAGCGCCAGCAAAGTGATCGGCCGGGCCTCATCGGAGCTGAGTGCAGCGGCCCAGGCCAGTCGCGAAACCGTCGAGCGGTTTATTGCTCTGGCCGAACGACTGCGCGAGATCGGCGCAACCATGAATGTCCGCAGCGGCACGGCCGGTGCGCGCAGTGAACGATCGTCACGACTCACCGTGCCGGCCCGCACCGAAAAGCTCACACAGGCCGTACGCGAACTGAAAAACGTCGCCCGGGAAACGTCCGAGGCCTTGCCCAAGCTCGACGAATAGGCGACAGCACACCCGGCTGATGGCAGCGGTGCGACAGCTACTTCTTCGTTTCCAACTGTTTGAGCAGCGCCCGGGCATCCTTGGCGCTTTCGAAATCCTTGCCCATGTTGAGGATGTCCTGAAGCTCACGCCGGGCATCCTGGATGCGCCCGTTCTGGTTCAGCGCGACCGCGAAATGATAGCGGATTTCAGGTGAGGTCGGGGCCATTGCCGCCGCCCGGCGCAAAAGGTCGAGCCCGCGGGTCTTGTCCCCCGAGGCCAGCACCGCCCACCCCAGCGTATCGGTGACTTCGGACGAATTGGGCGCCAGCGCATAGGCCTTTTCGGCGGTCGGCACCGCCTTGTCGCTGCCCACCCGCTGGTAAAGCCAGGCAAGGTTGTTGAGCACCACCACCCGATTGGCCGGATCATCCTGCTCGAGACGTTCGTATTGGGCGATGGCGTCGGCGAAACGCTCGGTATCCAGATAGGCGCCAGCCAGAACATGGCGAATGGCGATGTCCTTTGGATTGCTGTCCACCCAGGCCTTGAGCCCCGCCAGCGCCTGATCGACATCGCCCAACGCCCTTCGTGCCCGGTACAGCCGCACCGCCAAAGCCGAACTTGCCCCCTTCTTCTGGGCCTCGCCATAGGCGGCAAGCGCCTCCGCCGGCTGGTCCTGGCGCATATGAATGTCGCCCACCAGCATATCGATGGCCGCATCCTCGGGATATTTCGTGCGCATGTCCTGAGCCAGCGACATCGCCGTGTCCAGATTGCCCTCCTGAGTCTCGAGCGCGATCAGGGATTCCAGAGCCGGGCGAAAATCGGCATTCTCTGCCAGCGCCCGGCGAAACGCCCGGCGGGCGCCCTCGGCATCGGAGGACGCCGCCAGTGCCCGTCCCAGCAGATTATGGGCCTGCGGTGACCGCGGCAGCCGATCAGCCAGCTTGCGGAAGGTGGCCACCGCACTGTCGATATCCTTGGCCGCCAGCTGAGCCCGGCCCAGGGCCTCAAGAACGCGCGGCGCATCAGGATGCTTGAGCGCCAATTCGCTGGCCGCGGCGAGGGCCCGGTCGGCATTCTTGCTGACCAGATATAGGGCAATCAGCCGCAATCCCGGCTCGATGTTCTCAGGATCGGCGTTGATCGCTTTTTCCAGCCACTGCACCGCTTCCTCAGAATTGTTGGCACCGCGTTCCAGTTCGGCCAGGGCCATCATGGCGCCGACATTCTTGGGATCAGTCTTGAGAATCTTCCGGTATTGGCGGCGAGCGGCGTCCGGGTTCCCCTGGCGCAGGTCGATCTGGGCCAGGTTCATCATGGCCGGGTAATAATCTGACCGCAGCTTGAGAGCCCGTTCGAACGCGCGGCGGGCTTTTTCAAGGGCCCCCATGCCGAGATAGGCGGCGCCGACGAGATTGGCCGCCAGGGGATTTTCCGGAGACCTGCGTTCCAGATCCTCGGCGGCCTTGAGCGCTTTCGGGAAATCGCGTTTGCGGAGCTCGACGAGGGCCAGAAGCACTGCCGCCTGTCCGACCTCGGGATCCAGTTCAACGGCGGTTTCGAGATTCGAGATCGCGCCTTCCGGATCACCGCCGGCCAATTTGCTCAGCGCAAGCTGGGTGCGAATCGACGCTGCTTCGGGATTGGCCGAAGCGGCGCGCTCGAAATACTCGGTGGCCTTGGCATAATCGCCAGATCCCATATAGGCGGCGCCGAGAAGCGCCAGCCCCTTGGCATCGGCACCTGCGCCTTCGGCCAGGGGCCGCAGGATTTTTACCGCTTCGTCAAATTCGCTCTGGCGGATCAGCGCCGCACCCAGAAGGCGGCGCGCCGTCACATGTTGCGGAACTGCCTGGACAAACCGGCCAAGATTGGCGCGGGCCTGTTCGAAATGTCCCAAGGCATAATGAATAACGCCGCGCAGATAGACGTTCGGCAGATAGTTCTCAAGGACCTTGCCGGCCTTCTGCAAGGTTTCGTTGGCCTCCTCGAACTGGCGCTTCTTGGCCAGCCGCAGAGCCTCGAAATGAATGGCCAGCGGGTGCGACGGAGCGATCTCCCGGATTGAATCGATATCCTTTTGCGCCTCTTCGTCGCGATCGAGATCGATCAGCGACGCCGCCCGCCCCAGAAGCGCCGCCAGATTGCGCGGCTGGACCTCCAGCGCCGAGGTAAACAGGCTGACCGCCCGCTCACCGTCGCCGCGAAGCCGCGCCAGCTCGCCCTTGAGCACCAGCCCATTGGCAAACTGCGGCGAGATCTCAAGCGCCTTGTCGAGCTCGGCTTCGGCTTCCTTCAGCTTGCCGGTCTGGGCATAGATCCGGGCCAGACCGACCTTGGCCTGAAGTCCCTTGGGACGCAGCTCCTCGGCCTTCTCGAACGCCGCGCGGGCCTCGTCATACCGGCGTTTTCCAAGGTGAGCACGGCCCCGCATGACATAGGCGTCGGCCTGACCCTCGGGGTCGATGTCGGCGACATTGACCTCCTTGAGCACATCCTCGAATTTGCCCTGGAGCAGCAGCGCCTGGGCCAGTCGCAAGGTCACTGCGGTATCATCGAGACCGGATCGCCGGGCAGCCCGGAATTCCTTTTCCGCCGACGGGCCGTCACCGAGCTGCAGATAAACCTCGCCGAGCAGAAAGCGGGCGTCGACATTTCCAGGATCGGCCTGCAGGGCATTCTTCAGCTCGATGACGGCGGCTTTCAGTTCGCCCTTGGAGACGTATTCGCGCGCATCCTTCAAATAATCGATGGCATCGCCGGGACTGGGCTTGGCCTGAACGGCGCTCACCGCCAGGGACAGCACCATGGCCGTGACCAGCGGCACCACCCGAACGTGCCGCAGAATCCTGATCAAAAAGCTGCTCATTGTCTTCCCTCCCCTGCGAGCCCGGATCGTCGTCACCGAAAGCAAAGTATAGCCTGCCGACGCCCGCTATGTCTTGAAATCGTACTGACGCAACAGATCGTAAAAGGTGGGGCGACTGATCCCCAACAACTTGGCTGCCTGCGACACATTGCCGTCTGCCTGCGCCAGCGCCCGCTGGATGGCGCGGCGATCGGCATCCTCGCGCACCTGTTTGAGGTTGAAAATCGGGGCCTCGCTTGCGACCTCATCGAGATCCAGATCGGCAGCGGTGATCCGCTTGCCGTCGCAAATGATGATCGCCCGCTTCATGCGGTTCTCCAGCTCCCGGACATTGCCGGTCCAGGCATGAGCCTCGATCGCCGCGATTGCATCGCTGGTAAAGCCGCGTACCGGCCGGGCGAGTTCACGACTGAAAAGATGCAGGAAGTGGTGGGCCAACAGCACCGCGTCGCCGGACCGGTCCTTGAGCGGCGGGATCTCGATGGAGATTTCGCTGAGACGATAATACAGATCCTCGCGAAAGGCTCCCGTCTTGATCTGTTCTTCGAGGTCCTGATGCGTGGCCGAGACAACCCGGGTATCGACCGGAATTTCCTTGCGGCCGCCGACCCGCTCGATCACCCGCTCCTGCAGGAATCGCAATAACTTGACCTGAAGCGAAAGCGGCAGATCGCCGATTTCATCGAGAAACAATGTGCCCTTCTGCGCCAGTTCGATCTTGCCGATGGTCTGTTTGTGGGCACCGGTAAAGGCCCCCTTTTCGTGGCCGTAAAGCTCGCTTTCCAACAGATTCTCGGGAATTGCCGCGCAGTTGATGGCAATGAACGGACCGTTGCGGCGATCGCTCAGATCATGGATGGCCCGCGCCAGCAGCTCCTTGCCGGTGCCGCTCGCACCCTGCAGCAGCACCGTGATGTTGGCCCGTGCCACCTTCTCGACCATGGCGCAGACCTTGAGCATCTCGGGACTGCCGGTGATCACCCCATTGAGCGGTGATTGCCGCCCGGCCAGCGCCAATGCGCGGTTTTCCTCTTCCAGCTCGGCCAGGTGAAAGGCGCGCTCGATGATCAGGCCGAGAACGTCGTCGTTGATCGGCTTCTGGCAGAAATCATAGGCGCCGATGGCGATCGCCCGGAGCGCATGATCGCGCTCCTCATTGCCAGTGACGACAATCACCTTGGTCATCGGGGCCAGCGCCAGGATTTCCTCTAGAAGCCGCAGCCCCTCGGTGGCGCCGTCGGGATCCGGCGGCAGGCCGAGATCGATGGTCACGACCTTGGGATTATGGGCACGCAATTCGTCGATCGCCGACTCCCGATCCTCGGCAATCACCACCTCGTACGCCTCGAAACTCCAGCGCAGCTGTCGCTGCAAGCCGGGATCGTCCTCGACGATCAACAATGCCTTGCGCTCATCCCCCATGCCTCATCCCGATTTTGTCGTCGCTGTTCCCATGCCTTCTGGCGCGCGGTCTGTTCCGACCTCATTCGCTGAAACTATACCGAAACCCGGTCCTGGTCGTATCTCCGGGTCATTGACTCTGGTGCTAGAGATTGACCTTCGACTCCTTAAGCAATGGCAAATGAACCGAAAGGATCGTTCCTTCCCGGGGCGCCGAATCGACATCGATCCGCCCGCCCAGCTCGGTGATCACCTGGCGGCTTTCGAAAGCGCCAATGCCGTAGCCGGTCTTCTTGGTGCTGCGAAACGGTCGAAACAACTGGTTGCGGATGAAATCCTGGTCCATGCCGGGACCGTCATCTTCGATCTCGACCAGTGCCATATCGCCGTCGCGACGCGCCCGAACCTCGATCCGACCGCGACCGTCGACGGCATCAATGGCGTTCTGCACCAGGTGACCGAAAACCGTCGCCAGCCGATCCCCGTCGGCAGCCACCGGCAGGGCGCCGGCGTCACAGTCAAAGCGGAGATCGGCAACGTTGCCCGCCCGTTCATCGACGACCTGACGCAGAATCGAGCTCAGATCAACCGTTTCCCGGGGAGCGGCATCTTCGCCGGCCTCATGCAGGCGTCCCAGCAGCCGGTTCATCTTGTCGACGGATTCGCGCACCGTGGTGATCATGTCCTTCTGAAACTCCGGATTGCCGGCATGACGCGACGCGTTCTTGATGAGCAGCGAAAGCTGGCTCACCAGATTCTTGATGTCGTGCAGGACAAAGGCAAAACGGCGGTTGAAGTCCTCGAACTGACGGGCCTCGGCGAGCGCCATCTGCGACGCCTGCTCGGCGAGATAGCTGGCCACCTGCCGGCCCACGGTTTTCAGCAGGTCACGGTCTTCCCAGTTGAGTTCGCGCGGCGCCCGCGGTTCGCTCAGCACCATGAAGCCGGTCAGCCGCCCACGGTGCAGGAGCGGGACGACAAGCCAGGCTCTGGGGATCCGGCTCAGCCACGCGGGCAGAACCAGACCATCATACACCTCGGGATCGCGTCCGTATTCCGCCAGATCGATAATCCATTCACGCTCGGCCAAAAAACGAACCAGCGGCCCATCGACCGGCTCACGGGCCTCGATATCGTCGGGCATGTTCCAGGTCGCGGCCAGAGCATAATGATCGGGGCCGCCGTGAAGCCACAGGCCGCCGGCCGGGCTGTCGGCAATATTGGCGATCGCCTCGATCACCCGCTGGCGCAGGTCGGCGGTATCATCGTCCGACGACACCGTCTTGATGAACCGCAGCCATTCCTCGCGATAGTCGTACTTGTAATGGAAGAAATGCTTGGCAATCAGCACCCGAAGCCGGGACCGGAAGCGCCCGGAAAACAGGGTGACGGCCAACAGGACCACCGCACCGAACAGAAAGCCGACCTGGAAAACCGTGCCCCACTGGCCGCCGATCTGGCGCAGATAGAATCCCACCGTTGCCATCGCCAGCAGATAGATGCCGCTGGCCACCAGCGACGCGGTGTGGAACACCACCCGGCGGGAAACGAAGATCTCCAGCGACCAGGTCTTGTTGCGCGCCGCGGCGATGGCGATCAAGGGCATGACCAGAACCAGTGCGACGCCGCGGGCCTCGTACAAGCGGACATCGATGCTCTCAAGCAGCACGGCATCGGCGTAAAGATAGAAGTCGAAGCCGAACAGGGCGGCGAGCGCGATGCACAGGAAGCGAATACGCCAGCGGTCGTTTAATTCCGTATTGCGATAGAGGTTTTCGATCAGCACCCAGCCGGTAACCGCAATGATCAGCCGTGCAAACGTCCCGGCCAGCAGCATTTGCCTCTCAAACAGATCATCGCCCCGCAGCACCGCGGTGTAATCGAAGACGAGAACCGTGACGATACCGACCGCCAGCCCGCCAAACGCCAAGCGACGCAGATGTGGCCGGCCGGCCCGCTCCCAGTGCTGTCCGAGCAACGCGATGAGGAACGCCAGCCAGCCGCCGGAATGAACCACTTCCAGCGGGCGCCCGGTCAGAGCATACCCCCGGGCGACCGCGTAATTCGCTGCCACCGTGAACGACCAGATGGCGGTCGTGGCACAGGCGGCGATCAGCCAGATCCCGGGCCCCTTCTGGCGATGCCAGCCGACCAGCAACAGAGCCAGCAGCAAGGTGTAGGCCACGCCCGATGCCAGGTAGGTTGTAAACCCGATGGCATTCACCGCACCAACCCCTCGCGCACGCTCAACGTCCCCCTTCGGTAAACAGGACCACCCGCGCGGTCTGAACCAGGACCAGGATATCCATGAACAACGTGCAGTTCTTCACGTAGTAGAGATCATACTGCAGTTTGCGCTTGGCATCTTCAATCGATGCCCCATAGGGATAATTGATCTGGGCCCAGCCGGTGATCCCCGGTTTGACGTAATGACGTTCCTGGTAATAGGGAATCTCGCGTGCCAACTGCTCGACGAAATAGGGCCGTTCGGGCCGCGGTCCGACGAAGCTCATGTCCCCTTTGAGAACATTGAAGATCTGTGGAAGCTCGTCCATTCGGGTGATTCGCAGGATCTGGCCAATCGGCGTGATCCGGGGATCGTTCTCCTGGGCCCATCGCGGCGTATCATCACTTTCGGCGTCGATTCGCATGCTCCGGAACTTGAGCAGCATGAATGGCTTGCCGTATTGACCGACGCGTTCCTGACGATAAAAAATCGGTCCGCGCGAGGTCAGCTTGACGGCCACGGCCGTAACGACCAAGACCGGCAGGCTGAAAATCAGCAGCCCCAGGCTGGCCGAGATATCGAACAGACGCTTGACCATGACGTCGAGCCGGCTGCCGGCAAAGCCGTCCGAATAGATCAGCCAGCTGGGATTGAGGGAATCGAGCTCGACCTGCCCGGTCTCGCGCTCCAGAAAGCTTGTAAAATCGGTGATCCGCAGACCGCGCAGCTTGCACTCCAGCAATGCCTCGACCGGCAGGGCCCCGCGTCGCTCCTCCATCGCCGTGACGATCTCATCGATCTGGTTGTCGAGCACATAATCAACCAGAGAGCCCAACTCCGAGCACGGTTGGGCATCCTCGATTTCGGTTTCCTCCGGTGACATCCGGACAAACCCGACGACCGAGAACTCGTGGGTCAGCCCATCGCGTTCGAGTTGATGCACGCGGCGCGCACGCGGACCGGCGCCGAGCACCAGAACCCGCTGCTTGAGGGCATTGACGTCGACCAGACGTGAAAAGGCGATGCGCGCGGCGAACAGACCGACAAAGGCCAGCCCAAAGGAAATGACAAAGATGCTGCGCCAGGTGGATACCGCCGGATAGGCAAAGAATACGATTGACAGCAGGGGAAAGCCGAGGAGGAACACGAAAAACAGGCGCACGAACGAAATCTTGATATCCCGGCAGGCTTCGCGCCGGTACAGCCCGAGCGCGAACATGGACAGATAAATCGTCAGAACAAAGGTCAGGGTTTCGGGCCAGCGCTCGACAAAGGACGGAGCCTCCATGCCCAGCATCGCATAGCGAATGGCGAAGCCGGCGGTATTGGCGGCATAGAGAAGGGCTACGTCCAAAACCCACAGGATCAGCACCGACTTCGGAATGTAGTGCTTGAAAAGTCTTATCATGCTGCCGCCACGGTTTGACGCAGGCCCGGCCCCACTGACCGGCCTGTTCAAATTGAGTTGCCGGACCCGGGACTCGCCGGCCGCGAGCAAATCCTGCCCGACACGCACACCGCTCGGGCTCTCCCCCAAAATGCGGCCACGATACTAGGGCGAGTCCGCCGGTAGCGCAATGTCAGCCCTGCCCTGTTGATTAGGGGCCTAATTAATTAATAATGAATTAAAGCACTACCTGTGACTAGAACATGAATATTAGATCAAGACATATCTATGTTGGCAGGTTCCAGGAATTTACTTGTATCACCTCTTGTCTCCATCATCTGCGGCGCGCCGCGATGCCGCCCTGCCCGGGATTCCCCGTCGTCGTTGCTGATCCGACCCCGACCAAAGCAACAGGCCCGGGAGCAACAGCAAATCCATCACCAAAGCAAACGCCAGCGTAATCGAGGCCAGGCTGCCCAGCCCCCAGGTCGGCGCGAAGCCGGACATCAACAGGGCGGAAAACCCGGTAATCAGCACCGCCGTGGTCACGCACAGTGCCTTGCCGACCCGCGAAAAGGCATATTCGATGGCCGCAGCCGGGCTGAGCTTCAGATCTCGCAAGCCCCGCAAATAGCGGGTCAGCAGATGAATGGTGTCGTCGACGACAATTCCGAAGGTCACCGCAGCAACGATTGAAATGGCGATGCCCACCCGACCCACCGTCCAGCCCCAGACTCCGAATCCCATGATCGCCGGCATCAGATTGGGGATCAGGCTCAGCAGTCCGATCCGGACGCTGCGCAGCGCCAGCACCAGCAGCGCCGAGACCAGCGTCAGCGCAATCAGGGTGCCGGACAGCATCGACGCGATGTTGCGCTGCGACATGTAAGCGAACATCAAGGCCATGCCCGAGCCCCGGACCCGAAAACCGGCGCCGGGCTCGCCTTCACGTACATTTGCGAACCAGGCCTCGGCACGGCGATTGAACGCCCGCACGCCGGCGGACGACAGGCCGCGGGTGGTCACCGTCACTCGGGTTGCCGCCTTGGCTACGTCGATGCGGTCATTGAGGTCGAGCCCCTGTGGCAGCGACATCTCGTACAACAACAGGTACTGCGCCACCTCATCCGGGGTTTCCGGCAATCGGTCATAGGCCGGGTCGTCGGCATGCAGGTTCTTGTTCAGGCGCTTGAGGATATCAGTCAGCGCAAAAACATGGGCAACATCCGGCTGGCTGCGGGCCCAGGCCGCGAAGCGATCGACGATCCCGAGCACCGCCGGATCGTACAGTCCCCCATCGCGCCCGGTATCGATCATGTAATCGACGGCATTGACGCCGGTCAGCCGAGTCCGCACGACGTCCGTATCCTGACGCAGCTGGAATCGGTGATCGAAATATTCGACCCAGTTGTCATCCAGCTCGATCCTCTGGATGCCGGTGGCCAGCACCGCCGCAACGATCAGAGAGCCCCAGACAATGGCCCGGCGGTGGCCGATCACAAAGCGGGCCAGGGACGCCATCTTGGCGCCGTTCTCGCGCCCGGGTTCCGGTGAGACCGGCCGGCGGCCGGGCATCAGCGAAAGCAGCGCCGGCAGGAACCCGAGCGCCAGCGCCATGCCGACGACGACGCCAAAGGCGACAAGATTGCCGAGATCCCGAAACGGCGGGGATTCCGAGGCATTCAGGCTCAAAAACCCGATCGTGGTCGTCAGCCCGGTCAGCACGATCGGCCAGATGTTGACGCGCAGAGCCATGACCACCGCCCGCAGCTGTCCGGCCCCACGGCGGCGACGCTCGAGCATGGCGGTGACGATATGGACACTGCTGGCGATGCCAAGCGTCAGCACGATGGTCGGGCTCGAGGCGGAGCCCGGGTTGAGAACAATTCCCATCCAGCCCGCTGCCCCGAGCACAGACAGGGCGGAGAAACCGGCCACCAGCAAGGTCGCCAGAGTCGCGGTCCAGGATTTCAGGATGACCCGCAGCATCAGTGCGATAAGCACCGCCATCGCCGGCGCGAGCGTCGTGAGGTCGCGCATCGTCGCTTCAGCAAAAGCAGCCGACAGCATGACATTGCCGGTGAGGTAAAGGCGAACGCCGGGATGCTGCGCTTCAATTTCCCGGGCCAGTCGATTGGCTGCTGCGGCCGCGTTTTCGGCGGCCAGCGGCTCATCCGGTGGATAGACCAGGTTGATCCGGACGCCGGCGATGTCGCCGCGCTCGGAGACCAGGGCATTGACCAGCAGGGGCTCACTGAGGGCGATTTGGCGAATGCGAGCCAGATCCTCGGCCGTCAGTGCGGCGATCTCGGGAACAAGATCGGTGATTACGAGGTCGTCGCCTTGCGCCGAACTGTGCTGGTAATTGGTCAGACTGTCGACGCGAACCGCGTAAGGCAGCCGCCAGGCCCGTTCGGTAAGATCGAAAATCGCCGCCAGCGCCTCGACGGTAAAGACATCATTGGAATCCGGTGCGACCGCAATCAGGAGATCGTTGTTTTCGGTAAACCGGCGCTCGATCTCCTCAAGGGTCAGGCGTTGAATGTTGTCGGGGCCGAAAAACACCCGGGCATCATTGCTGTGGCGGGTCTGCGCCACGCCGAGCCCCAGGACCGCCATCGTCACCAGCGTCACGGTGATGATCGCATAACGGAAGCGGATGACGCCGAGGGCGAAATCTCGACCCGCGCTGCCTGCGATCAACCGCCCCGCCATGACCACCCTGCCCTTTCCCAACCGGCTGCCAAGCTACCCTATCGCCGATCGGCTGTCATCCTGGTGGGTGCGTGGCCGGACGGGCGGCGTTGAACCATCCGGGCTTGCTCCATTCGCCAGCAGTGACATAGTGTTAACCGAAATCGGGTATCGATGGGTGAGATCGGCGCCTGTCCGGAAGGCGGGCCGGTCGGGGGCGATAAGGAGCGGTTTGTGTCAATCATGTCCAATTTCGTCAATCATTGCCGGACAACATCGTTCGGAAAAACCGGCCTGCTTGTGATTTTTCTGGCGGTTTTCGGGCTCGGATTGGCGTCTTGCGACGAAACCGCCAATCTGACCGCCCAACAGCATCTCGATCGGGCCAAGTCATTTCAGGTTGCCGGCGATTTACGCAGCAGCGTGATCGAACTCAAGAATGCGCTGCAAAAGAACCCGGACAGTGCGCCGGCGCGCTTCCTGCTGGGCGTGATTTACAATGACCTGGGCAACGGCGAGGCGGCAGAGAAAGAATTGTCGCGGGCGGCGGCCCTGGGAATTGATCCGAAATCCGTGGCCATTCCCCTGGGCCAGGCCTGGTTGTTGCAACGCCAGTTCGACAAGGTTCTGTCCCAACTTTCGTTCACCGAGCAGGACGCCCCGGAATACAAGGCGGCCATTCTCGTTCTTCATGGTCAGGCCTATCGCCAGCAACGGCAGTTGGGCAAGGCCGAGGAGACGTTTCAGGCGGCACTGGCCTGGCAGAACGGCAATTTGCGGGCCCTGGTCGGGCTTGGCCAAGTGGCGCTCGACCGGCTCGACCGGGACCGCGCTCGCACGCTGCTCAAGCAGGCGATGGCTCAGGATCCGAATGACCCGGAGGTTCTGGCGCTCGAAGGCGATGTCGCTTTTGCCGACCAGAAATATGCCGAATCGGAAGCCGCTTACCGCCGTCTCGTGGCGATGCGCCAGGACAACATCCGACCGCGCACCGGTCTGGCGCTGGCCCTGATCGCCCAGGGCAAGACCAAGCCGGCGATCGAGATTCTCGACGACATCCTGAGTTTTCTCCCCGATGCCCTGCAGGTCAATTACCTGAGAGCCCTGGCGGCTTACCGGGCCGAAGACTATGAGACGGCCAAGACCCATGTCGTAAAGGTCCTGTCCCGCCAGCCCGCCCATTTGCCGTCGATATTCCTGGCCGGGGCGACGAGCTATGCCCTCGGACAATACGAACAGGCCGCGAATTATCTTCGTCGCTTCGTAGCCAGCGTCCCCGGCCATGACGTCGCCCGCAGGCTGCTGGCAGCGACATTTTTGCGCCTTGAGCGGCGCGATGAAGCTCTGGAAACCTTGAGCCCGCTGGCCGAGAACTCCGATGACGCCGAGATTCTCGACATGGTCGGGATGGTCGCCATCCGCAGCGGCGATTACATCAGCGGCAGCCGCTATCTCGAGCGCGCGGTCACGCTCAACCCCGAGGATGCCAGGGTCCGCGCCGACCTCGGGGCGTCGCGCATTGCCATGGGCGACACCGAACAGGGGCTCAAAGACCTTGAATCCGCACTCAAGCTCGACCCCAAACTGGAAAAGGCCGCTGCCCTGCGGGTCATCACCCTGCTGAGATCGCGGAATTATCCCCTGGCGCTTGCCGCGGCCGATGAGATACTGGATCGAAAACCCGGGAACGCCAATGGACTGGTGCTCAAGGGCCTGGCGCTTTTTGGCCTCGGTCGGCGCGACGATGCCCAGGCAGCGTTTGAAAAGGCCTTCGAGCTGGTCCCCGGTCACGCCACGGCCGGAGCAAACCTGGCCACGCTGGCGGTCCTGCGGGAGGATTTCGACGCGGCCCGCGCATATCTGGAAAAAGTCGTTGCCGCGAATCCCGGAAATGCCATGGCCATGGTTCAGCTCGCCTACCTGGCAAGCCGCGAAGGCCGGCGCGACGAAGTCATCTCGTGGCTGGAGAAGGCCGTCGAGGCGACGCCCCAATACCCGGTGCCACGGGTGTTCCTGGGTCAGGAGTACCTGCAGGCCGGACAACCGCTGAAAGCCCTGGCGGTCACTCAGCCGGCACTCAAGGATTATCCCAGGCAGGCCGAACTTCTGGCCGTCGTGGCCGCGGCTCAACTGGAAACCAGCCAATACGCGGACGCGGTGATCACACTTCAAGCCCTGATCAAGGAGCGGCCCAAGCAGATCTCCGCTTATATGGAGCTGGCCCGCGCCCAGGCCATCCTGGGGCACCGCGCGGAAATGCGCGAAACGCTCGAGCAGGCCCTGGCGGTCGATCCCGACCGCCTGGAAACGCAGGTTTCGCTGGCCCGAATGGCTTTGTTCGAGGGGCGCCTCGATGAGGCTGAAGCCTTTATCTCGCGGCTTTCGGAAAGCCATCCCGATCATTTCCTGGTCCAGGATCTGGAGGGCATGCTGGCCATGCGCAAGGGCCAACCACGCGACGCCATTCTGGCGCTGGAACGGATCAAGCCCGAACAAAGAACCGCACGGGTGACGCTTACCCTGGCGCGGGCAAAATGGATCACCGGCCAGCAGGACGGCGCCATCACCGTCCTGACCGACTGGATCGCGGAGCACCCGCGCGATGCCCGGGCTCTTGGCGAGCTCGGAAACTACCAGCTGGCACGCAACCAGCTGGCCGAGGCCGACAAGACATTTACCCGCATCACCGAGCTGCTGCCCGACAACTGGGGGGCCTACAACAATCTGGCCTGGGTGGCCCATCAGCGCGGCATGCTGAAGCGGGCGCTTCGTTATGCCCGCAAGGCCCTCGATCTTGACCCCGACAATCCGGCGATCCTTGATACTCTGGCAATGATCGAGCTCGATGACGGCAACGCGGCAGAAGCACTGGAATTGATGCGCAAGGCTGTGGACGAGCTGGGTGATTCCCTCAACCCGGTTTTTGATTATCACCTGGCACGGGCGCTGGCCGCCAATGACGAAAGCGAAGAGGCGCGCACCATTCTGCGCCGCCTGCTGGCCGAGCCCCAACCATTTTTCGGCCGGGCCGAAGCCGCGGCCCTGTACCGGAAACTCGGGGGCTGAGCCCCGCACCGCGCCGCCCGCCATGCCCGATCATCCCCTGCCCTTTCAGTACCAGACCGCCTTCTCCCGGAACGTCGGCTGGCTGACCGACTGGGAACAGCAGGTCCTGCGCGAAAAACGCATCGCCGTGGCCGGGCTGGGCGGTGTCGGAGGCGTTCACCTTCTGACGCTGGCACGCTTCGGCTTCGAACGCTTTCACATCGCTGACCCGGATACCTTCGAACTGGTCAATTTCAATCGCCAGGCCGGTGCAACATTGCCGACGCTGGGCATGCCCAAGGCCTGGGTGATGGCGGCCATGGCCCGCGACGTCAACCCGCAGGCCGACATCGCCGTGTTCGAGGAGGGCGTGAATGAGAGCAATCTGGAACGGTTCCTCGATGGTGTCGATCTGTTCATCGACGGCTTTGATTTTTTCGCCCTCGATATTCGCGCCAAACTGTTCGCCCATTGTGCCGAGCGCGGCATTCCGGCGATTACCGCAGCGCCACTGGGCATGGGCGTGGCCTACCTGCTGTTTCTTCCCGGGGGCATGACGTTCGAGGACTATTTCCGGCTGGATGGCCTGCCGGAGTTGCGAAAGTACGTGAACTTTGCGCTCGGACTGGCCCCCAAGGGATATCATCGGCGCTATCTCATTGACCCCAGCCGGCTTGATCTGGCCAGCCGCCGGGGACCGTCAACGGTTGCTGCTTGCCAACTCTGTGCGGGTGTGGCAGCCGTCGAGGCGGTGAAGATTCTTCTGCGGCGCGGACCGCGGCGCCCGGCCCCGTGGTACCATCATTTCGATCCCTATCTCGGGCGCTGGACGTCACGTCGCCTGTGGCTGGGCAATCGCAGTCCGCTGCAGACGATCAAGCTTCATGCCGCTTATCGGTTGGCGAAAAGGCTGACACACGGCGCCTTTCCGGAACCGGAGGCACCAACGCGCACCGGGATCGAGCGAATTCTCGAACTCGCCCGCTGGGCGCCGAGTGGCGACAATACCCAGCCATGGCGGTTCGAGATTAAAGGCAAAGACCGCCTGACGATCGAAATCCGGACCCGGCCCGAGACCGACATTTACGATTACAATCGCGGCCAGCCGACCCTGCTGTCGGCGGGATTTCTGCTGGAGAGCCTTAAAATCGCGGCGTCCGAACAGGGCCTGGCCTGCTCTTGGTCCTACCTGGGGGCGGAAGGCGATGCTCATCGCATCGACGTCCGGTTCACGGCCGATGACAGACTGCGCCCGGACCCGCTTTTGGCCTATCTGCCCATCCGTTCGGTCGATCGCAGGCCCTATCGTGCGCACCGCCTGAGCGAGCACGAGAAGGAAGCCCTGTCCACCTGCCTTGGCCCCGGCCTGCGCCTGCGCTGGCACGACGGTCTGGCCGCGCGCTGGCGCATCGCCCGGATTAATGCGCGGGCCACCGACATCCGGCTGCGCAGCCCCGCGGCGTTTGAGACCCACCGGCGGGTGATCGACTGGGACAGCCGCTTCAGCCCCGATCGCATTCCCGGCGCCGCCCTGGGGCTCGATGCCCTCACATTGCGGCTGACACGCTGGCTGATGACAAGCTGGCAACGGATGCGCATGCTCAAATACATGCCCGGCGGTACTCTGTTGGCGCGGATTGAAATGGACCTCCTGCCAGGCCTGTTCTGCGGCGCTCATTTTACTATCGAATGGGAGGACGCTGGCTCGGGTCCCGTTGCCGGCGATGGGACTGCATCGGAAATCGTTCGGCTGCTCGAGACCGGCGCCGCGCTGCAACGCCTTTGGCTGACGGCGACGCGGCTGGGGCTGGCGCTGCAGCCGAGTCTGGCCCCATTGTGTTTCGCCCACCATGCACGCAAGGGTGCCCTCATGAAAGAAGGCGCTGCCCAGCAGCGCCGCGGCCGGCGCCTGGTTGCCGCCCTGTCGAAGCAGTTCGCAGCAACGCCGGAGCATTGGTTGTTCCTCGGCCGCATTGGCCGGCCGCGCAAGCCAAGCCGAACGTCGCGCTCGCTGCGCCGTCCAATTGCGGAGCTGAAGAAGCTCCCAGCCGCTGCTGCCACCACATCATTCCCTGACAAACGACGACAGCAATAGCAATAGAGAGCCCCGGTTATGGCCGGTGCCAACCATGGCCCCAATAAAAAAGCCCCCGGCCGAAGCCGGGGGCTCGAGTGCGGCACAGGTTTCGTGCCGAATTCAGGGATTGCGTCCTAGGCTGCCTTGCGGCGGCGACGGCTCAGGGCACCAAGGCCGACAAGTCCGATGCCCAGCAGACCGAGAGTCGCCGGCTCGGGGATCTTGCGCAGCCGCAGTTTCACGATGACGTCGCTGGTCGCGCCCTCTTCAGTGACGAAGAAGCCAACCTGAGAGCTGTCGTCGCCGGGAAGATCACGGCCAAACAGGGCCCCCATCTCGCCATTGGTCTTCGAAAGATCCAGGCCGTCGATCTCCAAGGTCAGGATGAAGTCCATGTCCATGAAGCTGAACGGCACCGTCAGAGCCTCAGGATTGAGGATGACGAAGATGTCGTCGCAGGGCTTCGAGTCGCCGGCCGGGCACGGACCGGGGGCGAAGTTCGGAGTCTCGAAGAACTCAATCAGGAAGGTCGTGAATATGGATGGCAGCGGCGGCCCCGGAGGTGACGTCGGCGTCAGCGTGAACATCTCCAGAATGGTCGTGCTCTCCAGGGTCTGGAAGTTCTCCGAAATCGAGTTGTTGGCATGCCGCAGCGTGGAGCCGTCAACAACCGCGCCGTTGGCGGTGATCGAACCGTTATTGCTTACGCCTTCGACAATCTCCAGAGAGCTCCGCGGATCGCCATCGGGATCGCCCCATGAAACCTTGGAATGGACGGGATTGCCGCTAACAACGGCCGTACCCCCCTCAAGGAACGGGCAAGTGCCCGGATCACCCGCGGTGCAGACGACGCTGCTATCCACGAAGCCGCCCAGCAGATCCCAGTTAAAGGTGACTGGTGCGGCGTGGACGCTGCCGGCAATCGCCATCATGGCCAATCCTGCGGTGGCACCGCCAAGTGCCGGAAGCATCCCTTTTATCTTATTTCTGATTGTCATAGCTTTTTCCCTCATTCCACAAAATCATCAAATCTTTCGTTTCGCATCGCCGGGTTTCGGTGTTCGCCTGGTTGCTGCTCTTGCCTCTGTCTCGGGCACAGGCCGGTTCGATACCCTGCCCAAAAGGAATGCAGAAACTATGCCAAACTAACAGACCCCTGAAATATCAATACGTTGCAGAATCGCACGCCCAATTAACCTTGCCAACCTGTAAAAAAATCCGACACTTTCCGCAACGGTTTGGTGGCGCGTTCAGGAAAATCCCTGATCATTGCCTCTCTGCCTCTTCTTTCCGCATTAGAGATCAAGGTGTTAAGAGAAAGCGGGACGCTTTGAGAAAGTGTAAAAAAATCCGACACCACCGTCCTGATACGGTCTGATCGACATCGAATGCGCGTGGCAAGGCCAGGGTTACGAAGGTCAAAGCCCGCCGTCCGCGCCATTGCCGGCCGGCGTGTTGAGCGCTTTCGCTGGCCCGCCGGTCTACCGTCTAAGCGGGGTGGGCTCTAGTCGGGATAGGCGGCTTCCCAGATTTCGCGCCGCCGTGCACGAACCTGATCGATGATGTCGTCGCGCTTGGCAAAGCACGGCTGGCGCCAGCCATGATAGTCGACCAGCGGCCCCAGGGGCGTGAAGCGAATGCCGAGCCGCGCCAGCAGTCGCAGCAGCGCCGGGTCCATGATTGCGCACCAGTGGGTGAGACCGGCTTCCAGGCTCATTTCATAGACAGCGCGCAACAGGCCAATCGTCACATAGGGATAGGAGCGGCGGTCCGGTCCCGGTGCGCGACCCGACCTGCTCCCCGCCGAAGCATCGCCGTAGAGGGTGTCGGTGGCCCGCTGACGAAACCTTCTGGCAACCGTAAACCGCGAGATTTCCCCACAACGGCCGGGCGGCAGCATCTGATCCGGCCAGGGTTCCAGTTCGGCACATACGGACTGAATGGGAAAACCGGGATCGCCAGCCTCGTCCTGCGGCGGGATGAGGCGCACCGTCCCGGCCACCTCGCCGGTCGGGCGATAGAGCAGAAGACTATGGATCGCGCGCTCGTCGTAGGCGTCGAACTCGCGCTCGCCGGGATTGGCCGCCGGGTCCTCGAACTGCTTTTCTACGCAGTAGACCTGGTAGCGGAGCGCAAAGGCATGGTCACGCAGCTCCGGAGTCGTTGCCCTGACAATTTCGAAATATTTGCCAAAGCGGCTTTTGGCGGCGCGCTTCAACTCCACTGCCGCCGAGCGATTCACCATGCGAAGCTCCAGCTTTGGCCCATGTCCGAACCGACATGGGGGACCCTGTAGTCATGGCCGGAGCCGGCACCACCCTTGATCGGGTGCCCGGCAACGGCTCCTGTGGGACCATTCATGCTCCCATGGCA
This sequence comes from uncultured Alphaproteobacteria bacterium, assembly GCA_964654995.1. Lineage (GTDB taxonomy): Bacteria > Pseudomonadota > Alphaproteobacteria > CAZZKF01 > CAZZKF01 > CAZZKF01. The sequence goes on from CAZZKF010000002.1 coordinate 82,897, forward strand.
CCACAAATTCCTTGCTCAAAATTTAATATTACCCCGAACGCACCGTGATCATGCCCGGACAGGCGCACCGCCCGCCCCGACGCATGGGCCTGCGGATCTCGCATCAGAAAGGTTGATTTATATTAACTGATTGAACACACACGCACTTTAGGGTTAGTTGTAGAACTCCGGACGTGACCGACGCGCGACAAACGTCTTGCGCACCGGTTTGGTGGTCACGCCGGTTATCTGAAGCGAGACCTGAAGGATGATCCGAAACCGCCATCCACCGGTGAGTCCATCGATCATGGTCGCAAGTGTCCGTGCGGACCGCGGCGGGCATCGGTGCCGGCTATTGACGCACAACCGTTCCGCCGTTCAGATCCGCCGGAAAATTCCGATACTGGTCATGGCATTGGCGCTCGTGATGGCGTTTGCGGGCACCGCAGCGGCGCACCCGATGACACCTGAGGAGCATGGCTTGCCGAATTTCGGATCAACACAAGCTGAGCGCTCCCCCTATGCCGACATCCTTACGCAGAACCGGCTGGGTCTGCCACCGGTCCCGGGCGGTGATCTCAGCCACGACATCCGCTCGCCGGCATGGCCTGTCATTTTCGCGGACGATTTCGGTCCCTCCCGGTTCGGTGCCGCATCCGACGGTCTGTCACCGTGGCTGCCGGACAACAGGTCGATTGCGGCGTGGCGGCGCCTGCAAGGTTTTTCCGGGTCCCGGATTGGTGCGATTACCGGCCGCTCCGGGCTATCCGACATCGCCATCGGCGATCCGCAAGCCGCCCGATCCGACAGCGAATTCGTTCTCAGCCTGATTGCCGAGATCGAGAACCCAACGATCCAGTCGCTGGCCGTTCGCCTTGTCCAGCCGACCCGAGGTTCCGGCGGCGCGTTCAAGCTGTCGGTGCCCGGCATCTGGAGCCCCCCGACACCGCGTGCCGTGGACCGCGGCCGGTCCGGCCCGCAAGTCGACCGCCTGGTGATCGCGGGCGAGGCTCGCAGATCGCCGTCGGCCCGCCGCGGAACTCCTTTGCCGCAGGCCGATGACTTTGGAGATCTGCCAGTCCGATCGGTACTGGCCCTGGCGGTGCGCATCCTCAATTTCATTACTGATCCGTTCGTCGTGGCCACAATTTTCGCCATCGCCTTCGGCTTGGCGGCTCTGCGCATCGCCCAGCAGATCGGCACCGCCAAACGCCGGCGCCACAACCGCCGTCACCGCTATCACCTTGGTCAACCACAAGATGATCGGACACACCGCGCGCCCCATCAAAAACGTGAGCGTGAAACCGTGCAACAGCGCAGCAAACCGCGGCGGCGGCGGCGATCATCGCGACGCGGGCGCTTTCATCTGCGCCGACGTCGGACACCGTCAACGGCCGGCGTCAGACCCGGCTGACCACGCTCCACCACCTGGGCGCCGGCCGTGCGACCTTGAATCCAGACCACGATATCGCGCCACACCGTCCGTCCCTGCAAATCCCGGAGCAGCATGTGATATCCGGCCCCGTAGCGGATGTAGTGAGAGCCCGCCGGAAGCCCGAGTGCCAGGGCGTCCACGGGTTTCCGCGGGATGATCTCGTCCCGCTCGCCATAGAGCAGCAACGTGGGAATCTGCAGATCCCGGCGCAGATCATAGGCGGTGTCCATCAGATGCATCAGGCCGTAGATGGCATCGACGCGGGTTTCCTTGATGACCAGCGGATCACGCCCAAGGGCGCGCAGCATGGCGATATTGTCGGACGGGGTGATATCGAGCCCCCTGCCCGTCAGCTTTCGGCCCGGCACCACATGGGCCGCCAGCCACAGGGAAACCCGGTAAAGCGGGTTGAGCGCGGGTCCGCCCCACACCGCCGGCGCAACCAAAATCACACCGGTGACCGGGGTTGCCGAGGGAGCCACGCCGGCCAGCGCTGCGATCGCGACGGCGCCTCCCATACTGTGCCCCAAAACAAATAGCGGCAGCCCCGGATGATGCCGGGCGACGGCCCGAATGAGGGCACGCAGATCATCGACAAGAAGATCGGTACCCGCCCATATACCCGGCATTCTGCTGGCGCCGAAACCGCGCTGATCGTAGGCATAGGTGGTGATTCCGTGCCGCGCCCACCAGCGTGCCGGAGCCTCAAACGCACGGCCGTAATCGTTGAAGCCATGGACGGCAACGATGATGGCCCGCGGCGCCCCATTCGCCGGCCAGATGCGCAACGGCAAGCGTTCGCCGTCGGTGGTGATGAAGGCATCCTGGGTCAGCGCTGGTGTCGTGGTCCTCGGCGCCGGCCACTGGCGCTGCGGCGTACAGCCGGCTACAACCAGAGCCAGCAGGGCAAGGACCAACGCCGCCGCTCCGAGATTCGGGCACCACCGGGAAGCGCTTCGACGAGGCTTTTCCATAATCGCCGAGCCTAGCGCCGGAGCAGCTTTGCGACAATTGCCGGCATCAACCCGGCTGTGCCGGCCGCTTGCAATCTGCAGCCAAGCCGGTATCGTACCAAGCCTTCGAGCCGAGGTGCCCCGGGTTTGGGAGACAACGTACAATGACGGGAGAAGGCGAGGGCGCCGCTCTGACATCGCCCCGGGTTCTCGATCCGGGGCAAATGGCGACCGCGGATGCGCGGTCTTTCGTGGTCGAAACCTACCGGACCGTGCGGAATCTCTCGCGGGTCCTGTCCGAGCCTTTGACGCCCGAGGACCAGACCGCCCAGTCGATGCCCTGCACCAGCCCGACCAAATGGCATCTGGCGCACACCACCTGGTTTTTCGAAACCTTTTTGCTCAAGCCTTTTGTCAGCGGTTATGCGGTTTTCGACAGGCATTTCGCCTATCTGTTCAATTCCTATTACGAGGCCGAAGGGCCGCGCCACGCGCGCCCGCGCCGCGGCCTTCTCACCCGGCCGTCTTTGGCCGATGTCCTCGGCTACCGCGACCATGTGGATGCCGCTTGCGAAACCCTGATCGCAACCGCGGATGAGGATCGCTGGCAGCGCCTTCGTCCGCTCCTCGAGCTGGGTCTGCATCACGAACAGCAGCACCAGGAACTGATCCTCACCGATATCAAGCATCTGTTTTCACTCAATCCCCTGTGCCCGGCCTACGCGCCCCATCGGGCCGGCGATGCGGAAAGTGCAGCGGAACTGGGCTGGCAGAGCTTCGATGAAGGGCTCTACGAGATCGGGCACACCGGTCCCGACTTTGCCTTCGATTGCGAAAGCCCGCGTCATACGCGATATCTCAACGGTTTTCGCATCGCCTCGCGGCCAGTGACCAACGGCGAATATCTGGCGTTCATCGAGGATGGCGGCTATCGCAATCCGATGTTGTGGCTTTCCGACGGCTGGGCGATGGTTGCCCGCGAGGGCTGGCAGGCCCCGCTCTACTGGACCTTCGAGGACGGCGCCTGGCAGGTGTATGGCCTGACCGGGACACACGCCCTGGACCTTGATGAGCCGGTCAGCCATGTCAGCTATTTCGAAGCCGACGCCTTTGCCTCCTGGGCCGGCAAGCGCCTGCCCGGCGAGGATGAATGGGAGATAGCCGCAGCGACCGTGCCGGTCGCTGGAAATTTTCTCGATGGCGGCTGCCTGCGCCCGCGCCCGGCCAAGGAACAAGCGGAAGACGGAACCGCCTTGCTGCAGGTCTACGGCGACGTCTGGGAGTGGACACGCAGCGCCTTCGTGCCTTACCCGGGCTTTCGCCGCGCCGAAGGCGCGGTTGGCGAATACAACGGCAAGTTCATGAGCGGTCAGATGGTATTGCGCGGCGGCAGCTGCCTGACACCGCCCGGCCACCTCCGTCCCACCTATCGAAACTTCTTCTATCCCGGCGACCGCTGGCAGGTCTCCGGCATCCGGCTTGCGGAGGACGTGTGAGAGCGCGGACACCGGCGGTCGTCTTTCACGACTTCGAGCCGGCGACTGCATCATTTCGCGAGGCCGTATTGCGGGGCCTCGGAAAGCGACAAAAGGCGATTCCGTCGCAATTCTTTTACGACGCCGAAGGATCACGCCTGTTCGAACAGATCTGTGAGCTGCCCGAGTATTACCCGACCCGGACCGAACTGGCGCTCCTCCAGGCCCACGGGGCAGACCTGGCGGCCCGGATGAGCGGCGATTACGGCATCGTTGAATTCGGCTGTGGCTCGAGCGCCAAGGTGCGCACCCTGCTCGACGCCCTGCCCGCCCCTACGACCTATCTGGCAATCGACATCTCGCGAACCGCACTCGTCAAGCTGACCGACGAGCTTGCCCCGGCCTACCCCGAAATCGTAATCCACGCGATCTGCGCCGACTACACCCGGCTCGACCGGTTGCCGGCCGAGGCGGTAGCCGAAGATGTGCCCCTTGTCGGGTTCTATCCCGGCTCCAACATCGGCAATTTCACGCCAGTGGAAGCCACCAGGTTCCTCCGCTGGGTGGCCCGCATCCTCGGGCCCGGTGGCAGCCTGCTGGCCGGCGTCGACCTGTTCAAGGACAGAACCGTTCTGGAGGCTGCCTATAACGATTCCGCCGGCATCACCGCGGCCTTCAATCTCAATCTCCTGGCCCGCATCAACCGCGAACTGGATGGGGAGTTCGAGCTCCAGCGCTTTCGCCACAAGGCCTTTTTCAACGCCGCTGAATGCCGCATTGAGATGCACCTCGAAAGTCTGTGTGCGCAGAGCGTCCGGGTTGCCGGACAGCGGTTTTCCTTTGCCGCCGGCGAAACCATCCATACCGAAAACTCCTGCAAATACACGCCCATGGCATTTGCCCGCCTAGCGGCGGGCGCCGGATTTCAGGTGGACGAGACCTGGATCGATGCGGACCGATTGTTCAGCCTCCACTATCTGACACAAAAATGACGATCGTCATATTTTTTGTCACCCCCCCCTGCCTGTACTGTTGAAGGCCTGTTTTCGAGGTGAGCCATGCAGCAAATTCTGGCGATTTTCGTGACCGTTTTTCTGGCTGAACTGGGCGACAAGACCCAGATCGCAACGCTTTTGTTCGCGTCCGGGCGTACCCATCACCCGGCGGTGGTTTTTCTCACCGCAGCCAGTGCTCTGGTGGCGGCCACCGGGCTGGCGGTGCTGCTGGGCACGACGGCCGAGCGTTACCTGAGCGCCCTGCCGCTCAAACTGATCGCCGGCATCGGCTTCATGATCATCGGCGCGGCCTCTGTCTGGAGCCACTTCACCAACGCCTGATCCGGGCGTCGGGCGCGTCACCCGACGCGCCGCCCTCGCACAATCATTTTTTCAACGGGCATTTTTTCAACGGATCGGGGTCGAGCGCGCGCCCGGCCATGGCGCCGAGCCAGTCGAGCCCGGCCCGCAGCCGCACCACCTGGCCCACCACAACCATGCAGGGCGGCTGGATGTCGGTCGCCTCGACATCGCCGACGCAAGCCCCCAGGGTGGTTTCCAGCACCTGCTGCCGGGGCGTTGTCGCCCGGCTGATGACCGCCACCGGCTCGTCTGCTCGCCGCCCTGCCGCCAGCAGCCGTTCGACGAGGGCGGACAGGTTGGACAGTGCCATGAAGACCACCAGCACCGGCGCACCGCGGGCCAGCGCCTCCCAGTCCAGCGCCGGGGGGCCGCCCGAGGCATCATGGCCGGTGAGAAAGGTGACCGAGGAGTTGATATCCCGGTGGGTCATCGGGATGCCGGCATAGGCCAGCGCGCCAATGCCGGCCGAAATGCCGGGCACGACCCGAAACGGTAGGCCGGCCGCCACCAGCGCCAAGGCCTCTTCGCCGCCACGCCCGAAGACATAGGGATCGCCGCCCTTGAGGCGCAGGACCCGTCTGTTCTCTCGCGCCAGCGCAATCAGACGCTGGGAGATATCCGCCTGAGGCGGCGAGGGCCGCCCGCCGCGCTTGCCGGCATAGATCAGCTCGGCCCGAGGCCCGGCAAACGCCAGAATCTCCGGCGCCACCAAAGCGTCATAGACAATCGCGTCAGCCTGGCGCAGGCCCTTGAGCGCAAGCAGTGACAAGAGCCCCGGATCGCCCGGCCCGGCCCCGGTCAGCCACACCCAGCCGGGCTCCAGATCCGGCAGTTTTGCCAACGCCTCATCCATGCGCGCAGCTTATCATGTCGGCCGCCGGTTCAGCCACGCTCGCCCGCCAGGCGCAGGTACAGGCCGCGCGGCAGCCGGTAGATCAGGCCGAGCAGCGCCAGCCAGCCCTGCACCAGGGCGGCTTTGAGCCCGCGCCACTCGCGCACCACCGGACGGTCATCGTCCTGAAAGACCGGGGTCAGCCGGGACCGCCCGGTGCCCGTATCAAAGGTGATGATCGCCGAGAGCCGCGCCATGGCCGGCCATTTGAAATAGACGAGCGTATTGACCTGGCCGAAGGACCGGGTCACCGGAACGTCCTCGCCTTCCGGCCTCGGGACGATGCGAAAGCCGGGTGCCAGATGGAAGTTGGGAATCAGGAAATTGCCGATCCCCATGTAAGCCCGCTTGCCCCTGTGGCGCACGACGCCGAGCAAGCGATGGCCGTGGCAGCCGATAATCAGGGCGACGCGCTCATGCGCCAGCAGCCGGCGCGCCCGGGCGATATCGTCATGGGGCGGCAGAAAGACGTTTTCGCGCCCCCAATGGAGAAACAGTATGGCCCGGGCGCCGTGCGGCAAACGGGCCAGATCGGCCACAACCCGATCCTCGTCCAGCGGCGCGGCACCGGGCTGACCCGGCCCGGCCACCCTGCTGCGTGCCATATGCGCCTTGTCGTGGTCGCAATAGGCAAGAATGTAGAGGTCGTCGCTGACCTTGAACGGCTCGGTCGCTTCGCGCACATCCTGCCCAGCGCCGAAGCCGTGAATTCCGCGCGCTGCCAGATGGCGCCGGGTATCGGCAATGCCCTCCCCGCCCATGTCGCCAATGTGGTTGTTGGCCAGTCCGACCGCCTGCGGGTCGATACGGGCCAGCACGTCAAGGGCCCGGCTCGGTGCCGAGAGCATACCGATCAATTCCGCCTCGTCGCTCACCGGATGCTCGAGATTGCACAGCCGCAGGTCCGCCGCCTCCCAGGTCGGCGAGCGGACCGGCTGGACCGGCGCCTTGTCGTGCAAGTCGCCACCCAGAAACACGTCGCCGGCAAATGCTATGATCATCTCGGTTTCCTCGTCAGCGCATCGTCCCCAAGGTTATATGACAAGTCAGCCTTTTCCTGTAGCTCCACATCGCACCTGTTGGGCCCTGCAACGACGCCGGGAGCCATTATGGAAGCCCGCGTTGCAATTCAAATCTGGCAGATATGACCTGTTGATTGACGACTGTCGCGCGACAGCATACAATTGAACGGTGATTAGGTCATTTCGCCACCGCGGCTTGAAGGCGCTTTATCAAGGTGAACGCACGGCCAAGGTCGCAGCGAGCCATGTCGCAAAACTCAAGCGTATCCTGACCGCACTGGACCACAGCGCCGGGCCAGAAGGCATGGACTTGCCAGGCTTCCAATTGCACCGTCTTAAAGGGAGGCTCAAAGGTCACTATGCGGTGTCGGTCTCGGGAAATTGGCGTGTGACCTTTCGCTTCAGAGATGGTCATGCGGTTGATGTGGACTATCTCGACTATCATTAAGGAGGGCCTGAAACGGTGATGAAAAACCCTGTGCATCCCGGCGCCATCGTTCGGGAGGAATGCCTTAAGCCTTTGAATCTGTCGATCACCGAGGCCGCCAATCGCCTCGGTGTCGGCCGGCAGGCGCTGTCTAAGCTCGTCAACGAGAAGGCGTCCGTTTCCATCGAGATGGCCTATCGGCTCTCCAAGGCGTTCGGCTCGACCCCGGAGACCTGGCTCGGCATGCAGTTGGCTTACGACCTCGCCCAATCGCGTGACCTCGAGCGCAAGATCAAGGTCAAACGGATCAAGGCGGCGTGATGACGGTTCCCACCACTTGCCCCGTTTGTTGAAGTGCGGGCCCGCGGAATGCCGGCGGCGGCGCCGTTATATGATAAATCAGTCTTTTGTGGTATTTTCGTCGTGCGCCCGTCGGGATGCGGGCCATATTTGTGAGGAAACAGACGCACGCCGGCAGGGCTTGGGCGCCGTATCCGGCGGTTTTGAACTGGCAATGGCACAAACGCAACGGTAATCTGTTGCCCAAAATAATTCCAAAGACCAAGAACAGGTTGGTAGCGGGGAGGACAGACACTAGCGACAACCGAATCCAGGACGTCCGTGTCTGGCAACCGTGATCGACGGATCGCGGTGATGTCGGCATACGGGATGGATAACAGACGCCTTCGCGAAACAAGGCGCATTCCGGCTTCACGATCATCACAACTCTCGCCACCCAAAAGCCGAGAGACACGAAAGGGAGGGACCCCATGCCATCGAAATCAGTGCGTATGCCAAAAGTTGCAGGCCTTCTGGCAGCGACCGTCTTGTATGGACTCATCTTGCCCTCTTGGGCCCAGGAAACGGCCAACGGGAGCGCCGAGGAGGATGCGTTCGGGCTTGAGGAAATTGTGGTCACCGCGCGCAAACGCGAGGAGAGCCTTCAGCGCACGCCGATTTCGATCACCGCTTTTACCGGGGCGAGCCTCGAGGAACAGAACATCACCAATGTCTCTCAGATCGCCGAAGCGACACCAAATCTGATTTTCGATGCCGGCGCGCCGATTTCCGGGACCAGCTCGGCGGCCTCCGTCTACATCCGCGGCATCGGTCAGATCGACTTCACGCTGACCACCGAGCCCGGAGTCGGCATCTATGTCGACGGCGTCTATCTGTCGCAGTCGATCGGCGGGGTGCTCGATCTCCTGGACATCGAGCGCATCGAGGTCCTGCGCGGGCCCCAGGGCACGCTGTTCGGCCGCAACACCATTGGCGGCGCCATCAACATCACCTCGAAGCTGCCGGATGAGGAATTCACCGGCAATATTTCGGTAACCGCCGGGCGGTTTTCGCGGATCGACACCAAGGTCAACGTCAATGTGCCTCTGACCGACCAGCTGTTCGTCAAGGTCTCGGCCGTGACCCTGCGTCGCGACGGCTTTGTCGACGCCCCCAATCAGAAAGGCAAGCTGGGCGACGATGACCGGCAGGCGATCCGGGCCGCAGTGCGCTGGGTACCGACCGACAATTTCGAAGCCAATCTGTTCGCCGACTATTCCCGCGAACGCGAAATCGGCGCCCCGATCGTGCTGGTCGGCGAATTCACCGGCCTGCCTTTCCCGCCGCCGCCCTTGCCGCCGAGCTTTGCCCAGCTCCACAACATTCTGGTGGCCACCGGACCTTTGGCCGGACAAGCCTTTTTCGGCCCCGATGATGTCACCAACATCAAGGGCCGGCTGGTGAACACCAGCGACGTCGACCTTGCATCCGAAAGCGACATCTGGGGCCTCGGTCTGGTGCTTAATTGGGATCTCGGCTGGATGAGTGTGAAATCGATCACCTCGTTTCGCAACATGGATGCGCGCACCGGCCGTGACCAGGACGCCACGCCGCTGATCATCGGCCAGCAGTTCGACACCTTCAACGTCGATCAGTTCAGCGAGGAATTGCAGTTCACCGGCGGCGGCTTTGATGGCCGGCTCAACTGGATCCTCGGCCTCTATCACTTCACCGAGGACGGCATCAACATCGACGACGTCGAATTTACCCCGGTGCACATCATCTCGGGCGCTGTCATCGACAACCGCAGCTCGGCGATCTTTGGCCAGTTTACCTACGACGTGCTTGAGGATCTGAGCCTGACCGCAGGTTTCCGCTTCACCGACGAGCGCAAGAAGCTGATCATCGACGACCGTTTGCAATTCGTGCTCGATTCCAAATTCGTCAGCGCCAACACACCCTTCCCGCCCGGGCCGCCAGTGTTGCCGCTCTCAGACGCCGACGGCAATTTCGTCGCGCCTCTGTTCGGGCTTTTGGGTGTCGGCGAGCCGGACCCCAACAACCCCGGCCAGTTCGGCCCCACCCGGGTGTTGCCGGAAGGCACCTCGGTCCTCAACATCAGCGAGACCACGCCCTATGTCAGCCTCGCCTACCAGTGGAACGAGGACCTGATGACCTATTTTTCCTACTCCAAGGGCTTCAAGTCCGGGGGCTTTACCCAGCGCGTGTTCCCGCCCAAGACCGGGGTTCCGTCGTTTCAACCGGAATTCGCCCGGGTCATCGAGGCGGGCTTCAAATGGTCGGGATTCGACAACCGCCTGCGGTTCAACGGCTCGGCCTTCCGTACCAAATATGATGACCTGCAGATTCAGGTGAACGACGGCATCGCCCCGGTGACCAAGAACGCGGCGGCCGCCCGCATCCGCGGCTTCGAGCTGGAATTGTCAGCGGTGCCGGCCCCCGGCCTGGTGATCAACGGCGGCATCGGCTTTCTCGATGCCAACTATACTGCGCTTGATCCGCGCGTGGCCCTGGCTACGGACATCCGTGCGATCACGCTCGATTCCAAACTGCCGAACGCACCAAAGTGGCAGTTGAACGGATCGGTCGCCTATACGCACATGCTCGCCAACAATGCCCAGATCGTGAGCCGGTTCGACGTGTCCTACCGCTCGCTCACCTTCAACGATGCGCTCAACTTTCCCGAGATCGCGCAGCCCGGGTACGCGCTGGTCAACGCCGGCCTGACCTATGTCTCGCCAGAGGAGCGCTGGAACGCGACCTTCTTCGTGCGCAATCTGACCGACAAACGCTATATCATCTCGGGTTTCGCCAACGCGCTCACGCAGGGCACCGCGGACGCCATCATCGGCCGGCCTCGTACCTGGGCGTTCAGGCTGGGCTACGCCTTCTAGGACGGGGCGCATCGCGCATGCTCCGAGCAGAAACGCCGGGTCCGGCTTGACCCGGCGGCGCGCTGCCATCACCCTGCACCAAGCTGATGGCAAACCAGCCGGCAAGAGGTACCGCCATGTCCGACAGTCCGCTTTCCGATCTCGGTGCAATCATCGACGCACTCGACCATATGGGCCGGCTGATCCGGGTCACATCCGAGGTCGATCCGGTCCACGATCTGGCCGGCATTGCCGCCCGTTTCGAGGGCGGGCCGGCAGCGGTGTTGTTCGAAAAGGTCAAGGGCCGGGCACACCCGGTGTTCACCGGGCTCTACTGGTCGCGCGAGCTGCTGGGTGCGTTGATGGGCCAGGATCCGCTGGCTCTGCCGCAGGTCATTTCCGGTTATATCCACAAATGGCGCCAGAACCCGATGCCACCGGTGGTCGTCGATTCGGGGCCGGTTCTGGACGTCAGCGAATCGCAGGTCGACCTCTCCCGACTGCCGATTCCGACGCATGCGCTCGAAGACGGCGGCCCCTACTTCGACGCCGCGGTGGTCATCGCCCGCGATCCCGAAACCGGTGTGCGCAACGCGTCGATCCAGCGGTTCATGGTTGTCGACAAGCAGACCCTTCACGTCAATATCGACGCCGGCCGCCATCTCGAGCTCTATCTCGAAAAGGCCCGCACCAGGGGACAAAGCCTGTTCTTCACGCTGAACGCCGGGGTCGGCCCGGGGCTGCATTTTGCGGCGTCCACACCGGCCGAAGCGGCCCCCGCGGAGGCAGACGAACTGGGCATCGCCAGCGAATTCGAAGGCGCGCCGCTCAAACTGGTGCCCGGCACCGTTTCGAACGTCGAGATGGTGGCGAATGCGATGTACGCGCTGGAATGCGAGATAATCCCCGGCGAGCTTGGCGAAGAAGGCCCGTTTGCCGAGGTCACCGGCTATTACGCCAGGCGCGCGCCGCGCCCGGTGGTGCATGTCCGCGCCATCCACCGGCGCGCCAATCCGGTCTTTCACACCATCCTTTCCGGCATCGAGGTATGGAACTCGGTTGGTCTCCTGGGTGAAGCCAATGTCCTGGCATTGGTCCAGCAGCAGGTCCCGGGCGTGCACGACGTTTATTTCAGCCACGGCGGCGGCGGTTTCTATCACGCCATCGTGCAGATCAAACAACCGCGCGCCGGCTGGTCCAAGCAGGCGATCATGGCCACATTTGCCGCCTTCCCGCCCTTGAAGATGGTGACGGTGGTTGACGACGACGTCGATATCCGCAACCCATCCGACGTTGAATGGGCGATGGCCACGCGGTTTGATCCGCGCACCGGGATTGTCGTCATCGATCAGGTGTTCGGACACGGCCTCAACCCCGGCTTCCCCGATTATCTGGGCGCCAAGGTGGGCTTCGATGCCACCCAGCCCTATCCGCCGCGATACGAATACAAGCGGGCGGCCTACAAGAAGATGTCGCTCGACGGCCTCGAGATCGTCCATCCCGAGACCAAGCCCAGGCGGTGAGCCGGGCAGATGCGTACCTACAGCAGACCGTAGACGAAGACCGCGGCGATGCCGGCCGGCGCGACATAGCGGATGAGAATCTGCCAGATTTGAAACCGCCAGTCATCCGCCGGCCAGCCCAGTTCCTCGGCAACGGCATCGCGGGTCATCCGCCAGCCGGCAAAGATTGCGATCAGGATGCCGCCCAGCGGCAGAAGAACTGCGGTGATCAGCCGGTCGACCAGCAGGAACACGGTCTGCCCTTCGAGCCCGGGGAGAAATGCCAGCGGGTGAACGTCTTTCCACAGACTGAACGAAAACAGCGTGCCGAGCCCCAGAACCCAGGCCGCCGCGCCGGCGGCAACCGCCGAATAGGTGCGGCGCACGCCGCGATGCTCCTCGGCCCAGGAGACAATCGGCTCGAGCACCGCAATCGACGAGGTCAGCGTCGCGATCACGAGGAGCACGAAAAACAGGGTGCCGAGCACCTGGCCCCCGGGCATCGCGCCCAAAGCGTAGGGAAAGATGATGAAGGCCAGGCCCGGCCCCTCGGCCGGGTCGAAGCCGACGCCGAAGACCACCGGAAAGATCGCGAGCCCGGCCATCAACGCCACTGCGGCATCGACCAGAGCGATCACCGCCGCCGCCCGGACGATAGAAATCCCGCGTGGCAGATAGGCGCCATAAGTCATCATCACGCCGGACGCGATGCCGACCGACAGAAACGCCTGACCAAGCGCCTTGAGGATCACCTGCCCGTCGACGGCGGAAAAGTCGGGAGCCAGCAGAAACCTGAGCCCGCGCACCGCATCGCCGGCGATCAGGGCATAGATGACCAGGATCAACAATAATGCGAACAGCGCCGGCATCAGCCATTTGACGGTGCGCTCGATGCCGGCGTGAATGCCGCGGGCGATGATCCACACGGTGACCGCCAGATAGCCGGCGTTCCAGGCCATCAGGCGGATCGGATCGGCCAGCATGTCGGTGAACATGCGATCGGCGGCCTGTGGTGTAATGCCAATGAGCGCACCGCTGGCTGCCTTGGGAACATAGGCCAGCGACCAGGTCGCGACCGCCCCGAAGAAGCTGAGCACCAGAAAGGCCACCGCCATGCCCAGCCAGCCGAGCCCGACCCAGGCGCGGCCGGTGCCGAACTCCTGGGCCAGACGGCGCATGGCACCCACCGGGCTGCGATGGCCGCGCCGGCCGATCATCAATTCGGCGGCGAGAACCGGGATCACCACCGCGCAGACGGCCAGCAGATAGATCAGAACGAAGGCGCCGCCGCCGTTCTCACCAACCATGTAGGGGAATTTCCAGATGTTCCCGAGACCGACGGCACCGCCGATGGCAGCCAGCAGAAAGGCCGCGCGTGACGACCAGTTTTCATGCACCGGGCCATTGGCCATAGGTGAGTTCCTCCCCCGATTCGTGTGTTTTTGTCTGCCCGGCTGCGAACAAGATCACATTGGCAAAGGGCTCGGCAAGGGAAATCCGGGAGGTGTGCACATGGAAGCGGTGCGAGACGGGCATCCCGTCATCGGCCCGGCCGGAATCGAATGTGCCCTGACGGGGGGGACGGGTCAGGGCACATTCATTCCACAATCTGGGGGGTGGAAGCGGACTGACCCTAGCGCGATGAATCGCGCTCCGCCTTGACGCAGATCAAGCCACCATTCTTTTTTGCCCGCCCTCGCAGCGAGCGGGGTGCCGAACATCCAACATTTCTTGATCGGGGGCGCCGCCGGTCAACTGAAATCGATGCAGATCTTGCCGAAATGCTTGCCTTCGCCCAAGTAGCCAAGCGCCTCCTTGAGCTCCTCGAACTTGAACACGCGATCGATCACCGGTTTCATGCGATGCAATGAGATGGCTCGGCACATCGCCTCGAAGCTGTCGCGGTGGCCGACCATCAGGCCCTGAAGGCGCACGTGTTTCATCAGGATGAGCGTGATCGGAAATTCCGAAGCCACGCCCGAGAGCACACCGATCACGGCGATGCGCCCGTCAACACGGATGGCGCGCAGGGATTGCTCGAAGGTGCCGGCACCACCGACCTCGACGATGTGATCGGCGCCGCGCCCATCGGTAATCTCGAGAACCCTTTTGGACCAGTCGGGTATTTCGCGGTAGTTGACCAGATGGTCGGCGCCCAAGGCTCGGGCACGCTCCAGCTTCTCGTCACTGCTTGAGGTGATGATCACCTGCGCCCCCATCAGCTTGGCGAACTGCAGGGCGAACAGCGACACGCCGCCGGTGCCCTGCACCACCACCGTATCGCCGGCCGTCACATTGCCTTCCCCAGCCAGGGCCGACCAGGCGGTCAGCGCCGCGCACGGCAGCGTCGCTGCCTCCAGGTCGCTCAGATGGTCGGGGATTCTGGCGACCCCGTCCTCGCGCAGCACCACATAGTCCCGGGCCATGCCGTCGAGCGGACTGCCCAGCGTGTGATTGAGCAGATCGGGGGCCGGTGCCCCGGAAATCCAGCGCTGATGAAACAGACCGGCGACGCGGTCGCCGACGCGGACGCGACTCACGCCTTCGCCCACTGCCGTGACTTCACCCGCCCCGTCTGACAGTGGAACCACCGGAAACTTGAGCTTCGGGTTGTAATGGCCCAGAACCATCAGCAGGTCGCGGTAATTGAGCGACGCGGCACGAACCCGCACCACCACCTCGCCGGGGCCGGCCTGCGGCTCGTCGCGGGTCACCATGACCAGATTGTCGATCCCGAATTCCTTTTGCAGCTCGAATGCTCTCATCTCTGTTCACTCCGTTACAATCCTGGCCCTTGCAGCCCCGGCGGCACCATCGGCGGTGGCGGCTTGATGATCGCGGCCAGCGCCAGACCGACACCGGCAAAGCCGGTCATTGCCCAGTAGGCGTAGCCGCCCCAGGCAGCATACAGCATGCCTGAGAGCGCCATCGATCCGGCAATCATCAGCCCCACCGAGACTGCCGAGTATAAGCCCTGTGCGGTCGCCGACAACTCGGTCGGAACCCGCCGGGCAATATAGAGGATCACCGCCAGATGTGCGGCAGCGAATGTAAACGCATGCAGCAACTGCAGGACGGCAAACGTCAGCGCATTCGTGGCAACCGGCATCAGACCCCAGCGAATGATGCCGGCAGCCCCGGCCAGCATCATCAGCCGGCGCGGACCGAGCCGCCCATGCAGACCGCCGGCGACCGCGAACAGGCAAATCTCGGCAATGACGCCCAGGGCCCACAGCATGCCGATCACATCGTCGGCGAGGCCGAGTTCGCGCCAATAGAGCGTACCGAACGCATAATAAACGGCGTGGCTGCCCTGAACCGCGCCGGCGCTCAGTAACAGCAAAGAAAAGGGCGCTTGCGCCAGCAGCCGCCGCACCCGTGTGAGCAGACCGAGGGCGTCGCCCGTTCCCAGCGATCCGGCACCACTGGCCGGACCGGCGACGGCGGCGACCACCAGCACCGCCAATCCGGCGAGAATGAACCACAGGACGGCGCCTTCGGAACGGCCTTCGAGAAATGCTCCGGCGCCGGTGGCCGCGGCGATGAAGGTCAGCGAACCCCACAACCGGATGCGGCCGTAATGAAGCCCGCGGTCGCGGGCAATCAGGATCGTCAGATTGTCGCTCAGCGCCATGATCGGCGAAAACACGGCGACGGCAATGATCGAGACCAGCAGGATCTGGACGAAGCCGTCGGTCAGCAGAAAGGTGGCATAGGCGAGAAAACTGGCGAGACTGAGGGCGATGATCAGCGCCCGGCGGCGCCCGAAGCGGTCAGCGACATGGGCAAACAACGGCCCGCCGAAGGCCCGGACCACTGCCCCGATCATGAACAGGACGCCGATCTCGGCCGCATCCAGCCCCTTGAAGCGCAGCCACACCGGCCAGAACGGAAGCTGCACGCCGAGCACCAGAAACCAGCCGGCATAGAGAAACGCCAGCCGCATGAACAGCAGCCGCTCGGCGCTGGCGCCGGCCCCGGTCGGCGAGCGGTTCATGCCGCTTCCCCGCCGCTCAGCTCAGCCTCCAGAGACTCGCGATCGGGCGCCTCCAGGACACGGCGGGCCACGGCATAGGAAAATCCGGCCCGGGCAAAGGCGGCCAGGGCCTTGTCGCCACCGATGCCGTGATTCCGCGCCTCACCCGCCCCAAAGGGGCCGAGGCGCCGGCGCCGGGCGAAGGCCACTGCCGCTGCCAGATCGAGGTCCGCACCCTCATCTGCCAGCGCCGCCAGGGTTTCATCGATGATTTCGGGTGGCACGCCCTTGGCCGCCAGGCCGGCCCGAACGGTGCGCACCGGCTTGCCGTGACGCAGCAGATAGCGGGCCTTGGCCAGCGCGTAAGCGGCGTCATCGAGATAGCCGAGCCGGGCGAGCTTGGCGAGAACCTCTTCGAGCCAGGTGGCGGCCTCGTCCGGGTCGGTGCCGTGCGCTTCGACCGAGCGGGCGATACGACGCATCAGCAGGCGCCGCAGATTGGCGGTCGTGCTGGCATAGCGGCTCAGGTGAGCGAGCGCCGCCCGCTCGAGATAAGCGGGGCTGACTTTGCGCGGGGCGCGGCGCCGAGGCGATCGAGAAGCGGCAGTCATGGCCGCAAGGTGGCGCAACGGCGCGCCGCTGACAAGCGCCATGGACGCCCCTGGCCGCCGGCGTTATAAGCGGGAGCCCTTGACCGACGATCAGGCGAGCCTTGCCGTGTCACAGATGTCGAAACCACATGCCCGGGACTGGACCCTGCTGCTGGTGCTTGGCGCCATCTGGGGATCGTCCTTCATGTTCATCAAGATCGCGCTCATCGACCTGCCGCCGTTCACCATCGCCGCCGGGCGGATCGTCATCGCGGCCATTGTGCTGTGGGCAGTGGCCCGCCTGCAGAGGCTGGGCCTGCCGCCAATCAGGCCAATGCTGGGGCGGCTGTTTCTGGTGGCACTGACCGGCGGCGTCGTGCCTTTTTTCCTGATCGCCTGGGCCGAGTTGCGCATCGACAGCGCGCTGGCCGCCATTCTGATGGCCTTCGTGCCGCTGTCCACGGTGGTGCTGGCCACCGTCATGACCGAGGACGAGCGCCTGTCCTGGCTCAAGATCGCCGGCATCAGCCTTGGCTTGGCCGGTGTCGTGGTGCTGGTCGGCGGTATCGACAGCGATGATATCGTCGCCGATCTGGTAGCCGAGGCGGCGATGCTGGCCGCCGCCCTGTGCTATGCCTTTTCCAACCTGCTGGCCCGACGCCTGCCGCGCATGCCGGCGGTGCAGACCTCGACCGCGGTGCTGGTGATGAGCGCCGTGCTGATCGTGCCGCTGGCCGCCATTATCGATCATCCATGGCGTCTCGATCCCGGCGCTGCGTCGCTCGCCTCGGTGGCCATGCTGGGTGTCGCCTCGACCGGTATCGGCGTGCTCATCCTGTTTCACCTGCTGGCCCGCACCGGCGCCACCTTCGTGTCGCTCAACAACTATCTGGTACCGATGTTCGGCACCCTGTTCGGGGTGGCTCTGATGGGCGAAGGGCTGAGCGCGGCCACCTTGATGGGGCTGGCGCTCATTCTCGCCGGCGTCTATCTGACCGGGCACGCCCACCGCCGATCGTCGTTCGAGGTGGCGACCAGATCGACAACGAAGCCGAATTAGCCGTCTTCACGGCGACGCCTGTTCGCCCGGTTCCGAGACCGTGCATCCCTCCGAAGAGGCGGCCCGGCAGGCGGATTTGCCGAAACCGGCCGCCAGTGGCTAGAATATTTTTTCCTTTTCTTGTGGTGTATCGCCCGGTTACACGTTAAGAAGTGCCCGGCCGAAGCCCAAGGAAACCCTATCGGACCGGGGCCCAGGCCCACGGAGGAGACAACCGAACGGGGTGTTGCGAGAACCTTAAATGGGCTTAACCAAAAGGGAATCTTGTTGAAACAGGTCAATTCCCGATAATATTCCAGGTAACAACGTAACCAGGGGCCCGAACCGGGGCATCGGGAAGACGCGTCGAGACCGTCTCGCGCTGAGCATGATTTCCATTTAGTGGCGGAGCTATGCCGGATCCGACACCCACAGTAGACACGACACTTGAACGGCGGTTCGCCGATTTCGGGACGCTTACGGAAGCGCTCGATTACGCGGCCCGTGGTCGCCGCGGTGTGAACTTTTATTCCGGGCGCGGCGAACTGGTCGCCAGCCTGACCTACGCCGAGGTGCGCGCGCGCGCCATTGCCCTTGCCCGGCGCTTGCTCACCCTCGGCCTGGAGCGTGGCGCCCGGGTCGCCCTGGTCGCCGATACCAGCCCCGAGTTCGTGTGTACCTTCATGGCCTGCCAGTACGCAGCGCTGTTGCCGGTGCCGTTACCGCTGCCGACCTCGTTCGGGGGACGCGACGGCTATTGCCAGCAGCTTCGCCGCCAGATGCAAAGCTGCGGCGCTGTTGCTGCGGTGACGCCGGAAGGCATGATCGACCTGATCGAGGATGCCACGGACGGCCTCGGCATGATCTTCGTCGGCTCCCACCATCAGCTTGACGCCCTGCCCGAGGGCGAGGTCGATCCCCGGCTCCCCGAGGCCGGGGATGTTTGCTATCTGCAGTATTCATCGGGCAGCACCCGGTTTCCCCATGGCGTGATGGTGACCCACCGCTCGCTGATGTCGAACTGCCGCTCCATGAGCCGGGACGGCGTGCAACTGGTCGAGGACGACCGCTGCGTCTCGTGGCTGCCGCTGTACCATGACATGGGGCTGGTCGGCTGTCTGCTGACGCCGATTGCCAGCCAGGTGTCGGTCGATTTCATCGCCACCGAGAATTTCGCCCGCCGGCCGCTGCAGTGGCTGTCGCTGATCAGCCGCAATCGCGGCACCATCAGCTACAGCCCGAGCTTCGGCTACGAGCTGTGTGCGCGGCGCGTCGGACCCGACGCCCTGGCCAGCCTGGACCTGTCGTCCTGGCGCCTGGCCGGGATCGGCGCCGACATGATCCGGGCCAACATCGTCCGTGATTTTGCCGACAATTTCGCGAGCTCCGGTTTCGATCCGCGCGCCTTCGTGGCCTGTTACGGGCTGGCCGAGTGCACGCTCGCCGTCAGCTTCGCACGCCTCAACACCGGGCTCGAGACCGACGTGGTGGACGAGCGCCGTCTGGCCACCGAAAGCCGGGCCGCGCCCTACAAGGCCAACGGCTCCGAGCCGCCTTCCGGACGGCGCGAGGTGGTCAACTGCGGCATACCGCTGCCCGATTTCGAGGTCGAGATTCGCGACGAGGACGGTCGCATCGTCGATGAGCGCGAGGTTGGCAAGATCTATGTCCGCGGTCCCAGCGTCATGCGCGGCTATTTCAACGACCCGGAGGCCACGGTTCAGGTGCTCAGCGAGGACGGCTGGCTGGATACCGGCGACATGGGCTATCGCATCGGCGAGGCCCTCTATCTGGTCGGCCGGGCCAAGGACCTGATCATCCTCAACGGCCGCAATCACTGGCCTCAGGATATCGAATGGGCGGCCGAACAGACCGACGGCCTGCGCAGCGGCGACAGTGCCGCGATTTCAGTCCCGGGCGAGAATGACGAGGAAGTGGCGACGCTCCTGGTCCAGTGCCGCCTGCGTGATCCCGAGCAGCGCCGCCACCTGTCCGAGGAAATCAAGCGCCGGGTGCTGCAATCGGTGGGCATTCAGTGCGGCGTGGTTTTCGTTCCGCCGCGCACCCTGCCGCGGACTTCGTCGGGCAAGTTGAGCCGCTCGAAGGCGCGGGCGAAATTTCTCGCCGGTACGCTCACCCCGATTGACGGCGATATCCGGCCGCGGGTGACCGAAACTCCGATATCGGCGGCCGGCGGCTCGTAACGCCGGCGCCCTCACTCATGTGCCCCGTCATCGCGCTTACCGGTGCCACCGGCTTCGTCGGCGGCCGGATCGCCATGGAGCTTGCGCGTCGCGGCTGGCCGGTGCGGGCCCTGACCCGGCGTCCACCCCCGGCCGAGGTTGCGGCTCTTCCCGACATCGAGTGGATTCGCGGCCATCTTCAGGATGGAGACGCGCTTGAGCGCCTGCTTGCCGGTGCCGATGCGCTGGTTCACTGCGCCGGTCTGGTCAAGGCCCGCACGGCCCGGGTTTTCGATGAGGTGAACGCTCGATCTGTCGCCCGGCTGGCCGAGCTGGCGGTCAGAAAGGGCCCGACCCGCTTTGTCCTGATCTCGTCGCTGGCCGCCCGCGAACCGGGATTGTCCGACTATGCCCGCTCCAAGCACGCCGGCGAGCAGGCGCTGCTGGCTCACCGCTCAGCCCTCGAGCCGACGATCATCCGGCCGACCGCGGTTTATGGTCCCGGAGACCGCGAGACCTTGACCGTATTTCGCGCCGTCAAGCGCGGATTTGCGCCGGTCCCCGGCGACGGCTCGGGGCGTATCTCGCTCATTCACGTCGATGATCTGGCGGCGGCCGTGGCGGCGGTGCTGGACAGCCCTGAGACCATCGGCCACATTTTCGAAGTCGATGACGGGCGCCCGCGCGGCTACGACTTTCGCGAAATGCTGGGACTGATGGCCGAAGCCCTGGAAGTTCGGGTGCGCCCGGTGTCGGTGCCGGGCCTCGTGCTCAAGCTGGCCGGCGCCATCAATCAGGGCACCGCGCTGATCGCCGGCTACGCGCCGATGCTGACCATCGGCAAGGCCCGCGAGTTGTGCCACCCGGACTGGCTGTGTCGGGACCGAGGCCTTGTCGAGCGCACCGCCTGGCGCCCCCGGATCGCCGCACCCGAGGGCTTTCGCGAAACCGCAGGCTGGTATCGCGCCCACGGTCTGCTATAAGGTCGCGCGTGCGAAAGATTAGGCATTGGGCTTTGGAAAATGCTATAGAGCATTGATCCCGTGGGGGCTCGGGGTTGCTCTCGATAGCGCCCGATCACAGAACCGGATTCGACCTGCTGAATGAACACACCGTCCACTCGGAATACCGCTCCCGATATCCTCGAACAGGTCTGTACCCTGATCGCGCCGTTCAACAAGAAGGGGATCGAGGTCACTGCGGCCACCCATTTCGCCGCTGACCTGGAGCTTGATTCACTGGCGGTCATGGACTTGTTGGCGGCGATCGAGGATCATTTCGACATTACAGTACCGCTCAACCGCCTGCCCGACCTGGAAACCGTGGGTCAGGTCGCCGATGCGGTTGACGAGATTTTGAGGGGCTGATTACGTGAACCCGTTCGAGAAATACCTGCCGATCATGGAGGCGCGCCGCCGCCTGCCCCTGGATGGCGACGATCCGTTTTCGGTCTGCATGGAGGAAGTCCTTTCGCAGACCGAAGCGATCATCAGTGGCCGGCGCACAATCCTCGCCGGCACCAACAACTATCTCGGACTCACCCACAATCCGCCGGCCATTGCCGCCGCCCGCGAGGCGCTGGAGAAGTTGGGCACCGGCACCACCGGATCGCGGGTCGCCAACGGCACCTTTGCCGGTCACCGGCAGCTCGAGACGGCGTTGGCCGAGTTTTTCGGGACCCGCAAGGCGATGGTGTTCAGCACCGGCTATCAGGCCAATCTCGGGATGATTTCGACCCTGGCCGGGCCCAAGGACTACATCTTCATCGATGCCGACTGCCATGCCAGCATCTATGACGGCTGTCGCCTCGGCGGCGCTACCGTCATCCGCTTTCGCCACAACGACGCCGGCGACCTCGACAAGCGCCTGCGCCGGCTCGATTCCGAGCCGTCGGCGACCAAGCTGATCGTCATCGAAGGCATCTACAGCATGCTCGGCGATCAGGCACCGCTGGCCGATATCGTCCGGGTGAAAGACGCCCATGATGCCTGTCTTCTGGTCGATGAGGCGCATTCCCTGGGCGTGCTGGGCGAAACCGGGCGCGGACTGGCCCAGGAAGTCGGGCTCGAGGACAGGGTCGACTTCATCGTCGGCACCTTTTCCAAGAGCGTCGGCACGGTCGGCGGCTTCTGTGTCTCGAACCACCCCGATTTCGATGTCGTTCGCCTGGTCTGCCGGCCCTATGTGTTCACCGCCTCGCTGCCGCCGTCGGTGGTCGCCTCGGCAATCGTCGCCCTGGAGACGATCCGCAATCGCCCGGACCTGCGCGAGAAGCTGTGGGCCAACGCCGAGCGCATGTATACCGGCCTGGCCGCTGCCGGCCTGCGGCTCGGTGCCGGCAACAGCCCGATCGTCACCATCGTCGTCGATGATCAGGACACGACGGTGCGTTTCTGGGAGCAGCTCCTGAAGCACGGGGTCTATGTCAATCTGGCGCTGCCGCCGGCAACCCCGCAAGGCCTCTACCTGCTGCGATGCAGCCTGTGCGCCGCTCATACCGCCGAGCAGATCGATCGCATGATCGACATCTTCGCCGCCATCGGCCGCGAGCTTGGGGTGCTGGGAACTAGTGAAACGCCCCTTGCCGCCACAGGCGCCAAAACAGGATAAGCCCGGCCGCCACCGGATGGCGCCGCTGCCACGGCGAAAGCTCCACCGCAACGCCTGAATGGCGGGCGATCTTCCAGGCCAGATAGTCGGCACCACCGGCAAAGGTGAAGCCGGCCTTGATCAGCCGCGCCAGCGACAGCAGCTTGCCGCAGATCCGGCGCACCAGCCATTCCAGGCGAGCGCGCCGGCGTCCGATGCCGTTCCTGTCGACCTGATAGTGCCCGGCGGCATCGGGGCCGTCGACGCCATAGCCGGCGGCGCGCAGGGCCGGCAGAGTCAGGGCCTCGTACCAGGCGACGTCGCGGGAAAACAGCTCGGCGGGACGGTTGGAGCGTTCGGCCCGCAATTCGGCGCGATAGGTGGCGGCAAAGGCAGCCTGCCATATTTCCGCGGCTGAAAAGCGTGGTGGCATCATCGGCGCCACCGCCGCCAGCATGGTCACCACCGATCGCGCAAGGGCGCGATGGATACGTGCCGCCGTGTCCGCATCCCGCCGCCAGACCAGGCGCGCCGGCTGCGAAAAGCGAGCCCAGATGGTGAGATCGGCGAAGGCCTGCGAGAAGCGCTCGAACTGGTCGAGAGATATCACCGCGTACTTGGAGCGGATGACACCGCTCGATGCCGGTGTCTCGCGGTAATAGACGTTGGGCGGCAGAAGCCGGTTCCAAAGAGCCGGCAGCACCCGGCCATAGGCGGCGCGATAGTTGTCGACGAGAACGTAGAAATCGAGAATCTTGTCACGATCATCGCCGGCCCGCAGGCAGGAACCGTAGAACAGCATCCCCACCACGGCGTCGCCATAAAGGCCACGAATATCCGCCGCCGCCGCCGTCGCTCGCCCCGGCGCTGGCGTTTGCGCGGTTTCGGCACACAGCCGAACCAGGGTCTGAAAGGCCTTGTCTTCCATGACGGCTCTAGAATTTGACGAAGGACAGCGAGGCGCCACCGCTGAGCCGGATGGTCTCGCGCCCCTCGGGCGCAAACAACTCGCCATCCAGCGTATAGGGACAGTCCAGTTCGATCTCCAGGCGGCGCCCGGTGTCCATCATCAGGCCCGGCACCGGCCGGCCACGGCCACGCCGCACGATCAGCGTCCACAAGGCGCCCAATACGGCTTTCGCAGCATGCGCCACGGCGACAAGGCGAACCGGGCCGTCCCCGGCGCGGCGCGGCGGCGACAGGCCGAGCAGCAGATTGTCGAGCGTCGTCGCCAACAGCACCAGCAGGCGCTCGGGCCCGACCGGTGTTCCGTCGAGTTTGATCGATACCGCCTCCGCCGGGAACAGGGCGCGCCGCGCCTGGCCCGGCCACAGGCCGATGGCGAGAAGCGCCAGTCCCGCCAGACTATGCGCCAAGGGATTGGGCAGGCCCAGGGGAAAAATCCGGCGTCGGCAGAACAGGATCGCCCGGACGATAGCGGCGGCGCCGAAAAAGGTGCCGTAGATCGGCTCGCTTGCCCGGTGCTCGAGGCGCAGGAACGGCTGCGGCGCAACATGACGGTCGAGCATGCCGGTCTGAACCAGGTTGTGCAGACGGGCGATGATCCGCTCCGGCTTGCCGTTGGTTCCGAGGTTGGCGGCGATCATGTTGGTCTGGCCGCCCGGCAGCACGGCGAGCGGGGGAACACGCGCACTCAGGTCATTGGCGATGATGTGGGTGGCAATTGCAATCACCGTGCCGTCGCCGCCGTTGACCACCACCAGATCCGGGTTCAGCGCCTCGATCTCGACAAAAATGCGCGGAATGTCGGCGATATCGGCAAGCTCGCGAAAAACGATGTCCGGATAGCGGGCAAGCAGGCGTTCAAGACGTCCCTTCCAGCCTCGATTGCGGTGGCTCAACGGGTTGCTGATGACGACGATGCGGCCCATGACCCCGCCTGATTGACTGAACTGGCCCCGTTTGCGGCCGCTGCTGCGGCTACGCCTTTCGCACGGCGCAGTCGAATCGGCCGTTCGAACGCGGGGCGAAGTTAGAGCATTATCCAATGTTATGGAACCAATTTGATGGGCACGCAGGCGGCTTCCCCGACCAGTCTCAGAAGGAACCGGTCGTCAGTCGCCGGCGCGCGCCCGGCGCTTGCTTTTGTCCCGGAAAAGATAGCGGAGGTGGACGTCAACCTCGGTGCGCCCGGGGCCGGCCACGAATGCCGCTTCGGCATGCTTGGGCCGGCGCCAGCGGACCTTGGGATTGTTGGAAAAGCCGAAGCCGTCTTTGGTGATGTTGACCTTGCCGTTGCCGTTCTGGTCGTGGAAGGCAACCAGGGCGTAGGTTCCCTCACCCGGCAGCGGCACGCACACCTCCATGGTCCCGGGCCGGGCCGGAATATCGAGACGATAGAGCTTCTTGCCCTTGACAAGAAAGTTCTCCGGATTGTCGTCATAGACATTGACCCGCAGATTGCCCACCGCGTTGCGAATGCCGTCGACCCGAACCAGCAATTCGGTGCGCCCATCCGCCTCGAGGCAGGTGCCGGGGGCTACGGCTTCGGCCTTTGTCGGGGCAATGGCATCGGCCTCGGCTCGGGCAACCTCGTCCGATCCGGCCCAGGCCATCTGTGCCGTCAGAGC
The DNA here is from genome assembly GCA_964654995.1 of uncultured Alphaproteobacteria bacterium. Classification (GTDB taxonomy): domain Bacteria; phylum Pseudomonadota; class Alphaproteobacteria; order CAZZKF01; family CAZZKF01; genus CAZZKF01. The sequence continues at coordinate 108,081 of CAZZKF010000002.1, forward strand.
GGCGGCAAACAGCACCGGAAGCAACATATATCTGCGCAAACGAGCCAAATCCATCATCCAAACCTGCCACCGCCTGCCGCGGCCTCGGGGCCCCGCCCGGAGCGGCATTTCCCGGGCGTCGCACTCTCCGACCGGCCGGATATCGCCAAACCGCCGTCCGCAGAATCGTGGCCACAGTGTGTCTCGAGACTTTGGCAAGAATGCGGCATAAGTCATTTTTTGGCCTCAAAAATCCGCCACAATGCTATCAATAGGCTGAAAAAACGGCAGCAGAGTCCTCGCCCCCGACCCAAGAGCACGGCCCCCATGGTCAAACGCATCGACCTCTATCTGTTCATCGAGGTTCTCAAACCCTTGTTGATCACGCTCGGCATCTCGGCCCTGCTGCTGCTGCTCGAGCGCATGTTGCGGCTGTTTGATCTGGTGGTCAATCAGGGCGGGCCGTTTCTGGTGGTCTGGAAGATGCTGGCCAATCTGCTGCCCCATTATCTCGGGCTGGCGGTCCCCGCCGGCCTGTTTCTCGGCGTGCTGCTGGCGTTTCGCAAACTCTCCCTGGCCGGTGAGATCGACGCCATGCAGGCTTGCGGCCTGAGCCTGCCGCGCCTCTTGCGCCCGGCCGTGGTTTTGAGCCTGGTGCTGGCGATCATCACGCTCATCCTGCTGGGCTATGTGCAGCCGTTGAGCCGCTATGCCTATCGCAATCTGGTCTTCGACCTGTCGAACGGTGCGTTTGGCGCCAGCATCCGGGCTGCCGAATTCAACCAGCTGGGCAAGAACCTCACCCTCCGCATCGAGGAATCCCGCGACAACGGCCAGAAACTGCTCAAGATCTTCCTGCAGAAACGCACCCGCAGTGGCCAGATCCTGACGGTCACGGCACGCGAGGGCTCGTTTCTGGCAACCGATGTCGGCGACACCGTTCTGTTGCGCCTGATCGACGGCGTGCTGGTCGATGTCGACCCGGCGCGCCCGGCGCCGACGGTGCTCAGTTTCGGGGTCCACGACTGGCCGATCGAACTGCCCAAGGCGGCACAGTTTCGCAGTCGCGGCGGTGAGCAGTACGAGATGACCCTGAGCGAATTGTGGCGGGCCACCTATGGCGCCGGCTCCGGGCCCGTCAACCGGGAATTCCTGGCGGCCTTGCATGGCCGGCTGGCACGCTCGGTGGCGATTCTGATCCTGCCTTTTTTGGGGGGTGCGCTGGGATTTGTCTCCAAGCGCTCGGGCCGCGCCTTCGGCATCAGCGTCGGCACCGTGATTTTGCTGGTCTTTCACAAGATTCTCGAGTTCGGCGAGGCCTTCGTGGCACTGGGCATGACGTCGCCATGGCTTGGTCTGTGGGCGCCCACCGTGCTGTTCGCCATTTTCAGCGGCCATCTGTTCCGCATCGCCGCCTTCCGGGTCGGAATCACGCCGCTGGCCTGGCTGGAAGAGGCCTGGGTCAACGCCCTTGAGGCCACCCGCCGGCTCACGACCCGGTCCGAGGCCGGCGGACAGGGACGGGCGTGATGTTCAAACGCAGTGCGCCGACGACCCTTCAGCGCTACGTCGCGCGCGTCTATATGACGCGCTTCCTGGTGGTTTTTGTCGGCATTGCGGTGGTGCTCCAGGCCCTCGATCTGCTGGCCAAGAGCGGCGAGGTTCTGGCCGGCGAGGGCGCCGGCGTCTCCTCGCTGCTGCGCTACATGGCCCTGCGCCTGCCCCAGATCATCTCGGAACTGCCGCCCTTTACCGCCCTGCTGGCGGCGCTGATCACCTTCGCCGCGCTGGCCCAGCACAGCGAGATCACGATCATGCGTGCCAGTGGAATGTCCGCCTTCCGGATCGTGCGGCCGATGATGCTGGCCTCGGTGGTCATCGCCGTTGCGCATTTTCTGTTCAACGAGCTGGTGGTGGTGGATGCCAATGTCGAGCTTGATGCCTGGGCGGCCAATGACTACGCGGTCACCACCCTCGAGCCGCCGCCGCCCGCGGTTGGCGCCTGGGCGGTCGACGGCAACGCGCTGATCCGGGTCGGTGCCGTCACCCGCGGCGGCACGATTCTCGATTCCGTGGCGATTTACGAGCGCACGCCGGACGCCAAGCTGGAGCGTATCGTCAATGCCGAATTCGCGGCCTATGTCGATGACCGCTGGACGATGTTCGACGTTCGCACGTTCACGGTGGCCGATCAGAAGGTCACCCATCTGGCGAGCGAGCCGTGGAACACCACCGTGCCGCCGGAACGCTTCCTCGCCCTCGCCGTCGAGCCGACCAAGGTGTCGTTCGCCGAATTATGGCGCACCACCCGCGAGCTGCAGCGCGAGGGACACCCGGTGGCAATGCTGAAATCCTGGCTGCATCAAAAGATCGCTGGACCCGCGGGGTCAATCCTGATGCCCCTGCTCGGCATCATCGCCGGTTTCGGGGTGGTGCGCTCGGGCCTTCTGTTCCTGCGCGTGGCGCTGGGGATGGGACTTGGGTTCGCCTTCTTCATCGTCGACAACCTGTTGCTGGCGCTGGGCCAGTTCGGTACCCTGCCGCCGTTTCTGGCGGCCTGGACGCCGATCCTGCTGTTTCTTCTGATCGGCTTTTCAGTCATCATCTACACCGAAGAATAAGAGGCGTCGGCGCACCCCCCGCGCGTGTTTTCCGGACAAGGCCGTTGAGTGATCCCTCCGCAGACCGAACCCCGTCGAGCCGGCGCGATGCAGCGCACGCCGCTGACTACGCCAAGGTGGCGCATGGTGCCGGCCTCGCCTTGCTCGGGCGCATGGGGGCGCTGATCGAGCCGATCAGCGTCGTCATATTCGCGCGTCTTTACGGCCCTGCGACGTTTGGTCTGTTCATCCTGCTGTGGAGCTACGCGCAGCTGATCTCGATCGGCGCCGATTTCGGCATGACCTCGGCCCTGCAACGCTTCGTTCCCACCCAGAACGAGGTTGGCGCCCGTGTCGTTCTGCGCAATGCGCTGTTGAGCGCGCTCACCATCGGGCTGGCATTTGCCGGCCTGCTGTACGTCCTGGCGCCGTTCGTCGCCGATTACATCAACGCCGGCGGGCTGGAGCACGCACGCGTCGTCCACCTGATCCGCATGTACGTCTGGGCGGTGCCGCTATGGACCCTGATCGAGGTGATGACCGCGGCGATTCGCGCCCGCCAGGTGTTCGGGCCGGAAATCCGGGTCCGGATCTTCTATGAACAGGGCTTGCGGCTGGTTGCCGGTGTCGCCTTTTTCTATGCCGGCTGGCAGCTTGAGGGCCTGTTCGCGGCGCATCTGTTCTCGCTGGCGATGGCCTCGCTTTTGGGCGCCCGCCTGATCAGCCGGTTCTACGGCTGGCGGGGCCTGGTCACCGCCCGCAGCCCGCAGGGCGAAGGGCTGCTTTTGCCGATGCTGCATTTTTCCAGCCTGATGGTGATTCCCAACATCGCCAAGAAACTGCACTCCAATCTGCCGCTGTGGTTTCTCAACGCGCTGATCCCCGGCGCCCATGGTGCCGCCGCGGTCGGGATTTACGCGGTCGCCCGCAAGATCGTCAGCGTCCTGCAGGTGATTCGCGACAGCTTCGAATACGTGCTGGCACCGATGGCGGCAGCCAAGCGCAGCGTCGACGCCCATCAGAGCCTGCGCGAGATCTACGCCTTCGCCACGCGCCTGATCTATGCCGCCTTCCTGCCGGCGGCGAGTGTGCTGATCCTGCTGCGCGAGCAGCTTCTGGCAATCCCCGGCGACGAGTTCCGGGCCGGGTCGGCAGCGCTGGTGATCCTGGCGGTCGGACGCTGGCTGGAAAGCGCCACCGGCCCGTCAACCGCCGTCATCTCGATGATCGGGCGCTATCAGCTTCCGGTCATCAACGCCTTTGCCGGCATGGCGGTAACCGTTACCCTGCTGATCCTGCTGGTGCCGGTCTACGGCATTACCGGCGGCGCCGTGGCGGCCGCCATCGGCATCAATGTGACCAGCCTGGCGGCTCTCGCCGAGGTCCATTTCCTGCACCGTCTGCAACCCTTCGACCACCGCATTCTGCGCCCCTTCCTGATCTCGGCGGCGCTTTCGGCAGTGGTCGGGCTGGTGACCATGGAGGCCGCCCGCCTGGGCACGGTGAGCGGCCTCGTCACCGGCGCCATCGGCGTCATCGCCACGCTGGTGATCCTGTTCAAGGTCGGCTTTACACCGGCCGATCGCGCCGCCTTGCACCGCAAATCGGCGTGACGGCTCGCGATCCACAGTACAAACATCTTTGATTTACCGAAGCAGGGCTGTATTTTTGGCGCAATTGCAGAACGATTCGGGATGAATCATCGATCTGAAGAGGGAGCACTGCCTTGGTCGCGCGCTTTGGCTTGTGGAAAGACCGGAAATATCACCTTGACCGGATGACTTTGCCTGAGCTTGTCGTCTCCTATTTTCAGTATTACGCCATTCAGGTGTACATCCTGGTCACCCTGGTCTCGCTGGGACTTGCGGTTCACTGGATGACGGCACCGGCACCGGTGGTCCTCGCCGGGCTGGCGGCGGTGTTGATCTACCCGCTGGTCTGGTATGTGCTGCATCGCTTCGTCCTGCACGGTCAGTTTCTCTATCGCTCACCGCTGACCGCCGCCGTGTGGAAGCGGATTCATTTCGATCATCATCAGGACCCGCATGATTTGCGGGTTCTGTTCGGGGCGCTTTATACGACACTGCCGACAATCGCCTTGGGCACCATGCCGCTGGGCTGGCTGATTGCCGGCAAGGCGGGTGCCGCCGCCGGGCTGGGCATCGGCGCGCTGGTCACCTGCATCTACGAGTTCTCGCACTGCGTCCAGCATCTCTCCTACAAACCGAAATGGGCCTACCTGCGGCACATCAAACAGCGCCACATGGAACACCACTTTCACGACGAGAACGGCAATTTCGGCATCACCAGCTTTATCTGGGATCACCTGTTCGGGACCTATTACGAAAAGGCCGAAGGGGCGCCGCGAAGCGCCACCGTGTTCAACATCGGCTATACGGCGGAGATGGCCGAACGCTACCCTTGGGTCGCCCGCCTGTCGGGTGGCGTGCTGACCGACAATCCGCGCGAACGCCGGCAGCCCTCATGATCGTCAGGCTGGAGCGCTCTGATCACCGATGTTCTCCGCTGCTCGATGAAATCCGTGGCGCATAATCCTGGCGGATCCTCCACCGCGTCACCCATCGAGGTGGTGCCGGTCGAGGGACGGCGTGACCTCGCCACCTTCCTCAAGGTGCCCTGGCCGCTTTACCGCGACGATCCCAACTGGGTGCCGCCGCTCCTGTCCGAGCAATTCAAGCAGTTGCAGGCTGCCACCAACCCCTATTTCGAACATGCCGAGGCCCGCTACTGGATTGCCCGGCGCGGGCGCCAGGTGGTAGGGCGGATCAGCGCCCAGGTGGACAGGCTGGTGCTGGAGCGCGAGGCGGTGCCGACCGGGCACTTCGGCTTTATCGAGGCGATCGACGATGCAAGCGTGTTCGCCGCCTTGTTCGAAGCTGCCGAAGGCTGGCTGCGCGAGCGTGGCATGGCCCGTGTCACCGGACCTTTCAACCTGTCGATCAATCAGGAAAGCGGCCTTCTGGTCGACGGCTTTGATACCCCGCCAAGGATGCTGATGGGCCATGCCCGGCCCTATTACGGCCCCCGGATCGAGGCCCTGGGGTATACCAAGATCAAGGATTTGTACGCCTATCACCTGGAAATCATCGAAGGGTTTCCCAAGCCCATCCAGCGCCTGCTTGAGCGCGCCGAGCGTCAGGGACACATCAAGCTGCGGCACCTCGACATGAAGCGCTATGACCAGGACTTGGCCGACATCATCGACATCTTCAACGATGCCTGGTCGGAAAACTGGGGCTTCATTCCGCTGACCGAGGCCGAGGCCCGCGCCGATGCCAGGGCGATGAAACCGCTGGTGGTGCCGGAACTGGTTTACATCGCCGAGATCGAGGGTGAGCCGGTCGGCATGATGGTCACCCTTCCCAACCTCAACGAGGCGATCGCCGACCTGAATGGTCGGCTGTTTCCCTTTGGCTGGGCCAAGTTGCTGTGGCGCCTCAAGGTTCGTCACCTGCGCACCTCACGGGTGGTGATGATGGGGGTGCGCAAGAAGTTTCAGAGCACCGCATTGGGCGCCGCCATTGCCTTCCTGCTGATCGAAACCAGCCGCCGCCATGGCGTCGCCTGGGGCTTGCACGAAGGCGAGTTGTCGTGGATTCTCGAAGACAACACCGGCATGCGGCAAATGCTGGAAGCCATTGAAAGCCGGCTTTACAAGGTCTACCGGGTTTACGAAAAAACGCTGGCCCCTTAGTCATGGGCGCAACGCCCCGGGATGAGCTATGATGGCGGCACCGGCCGGCCGCTGCCGCGACAGACCCGACGTGAAGGACCATGACAGAAGAGCCCGTTGATCGCGACCAATCCGCCGACCCGGCCGATGCCGAAGCGGTCGACGGCGCAGATCCGCCACCGCCGCGCCGCCCGTTCTTTCACCGGATTCGCGCCTATTTCCTGACCGGTGTGGTGGTGATCGCGCCGATCGCGATCACCGTCTATCTCACCTGGGTGTTCATCCATGCGGTCGATGTGCGGGTGCGCCCGCTGATCCCCCTCAAGTACAACCCCGAGACCTATCTGCCGTTCAGCCTGCCGGGACTGGGCCTGTTGCTGGTGGTGGTCTTCGTCACCCTGATCGGCGCGCTGACCGCCAATTTCTTCGGCCGTGCGCTCTTGCGCGCCGGCGAGCGGGTGCTCAACCGGATGCCGGTGGTGCGCAGCATCTATGCAACATTGAAGCAGATTTTCGAAACCGTGGTGTCGCAGTCGACAGCCACTTTCGAGCAGGTGGTTCTGGTCGAATATCCGCGAAAAGGCATCTGGGCGATCGGCTTCGTGACCAGCGATACGCGCGGTGAAATTCAGCGCCGCAGCAGCGAGGACCTGATCAACGTGTTCTTGCCGACGACGCCCAATCCGACCTCCGGCTTTCTGCTGTTCATACCGCGCAAGGATGTCGTCTATCTGAACATGACCGTCGAGGAAGGGATCAAGAAGGTGATTTCCGCCGGTCTTGTCACGCCCCCGGACGAAGGTGCGGAAGCGGTAGCGGACACCGACGCCAAAACCGACGGCTCATCCTGACTGCAGGTAGCGCACGGCAGCGTCGCGTTCGAACAGATAGAGCAGCACGCGCAGTGCCTGGCCGCGCGGCGCCTCAAGCTCAGGGTCGCGGGCAAGGATCAGGCGGGCATCATCGCGGGCGATATCCAGAAGCTCGGCATGCGCTTCGAGATCGGCGATGCGGAATGCCGGCAGGCCGCTCTGGCGGGTGCCCAGAAGCTCGCCGGCGCCGCGCAGCCGCAAATCCTCCTCGGCAATGCGGAAGCCGTCGTCGGTCTCGCGCAACACACGCAGCCGGGCGCGTGCGGTGGCGGTCAATGGCTGGCCGTAAAGCAAGAGACAGCTCGAACGCCCGGCCCCGCGCCCGACCCGGCCGCGCAACTGATGAAGCTGGGCGAGACCGAAGCGCTCGGCATGTTCGATCACCATGACGGTGGCTTCGGGCACGTCGACGCCGACTTCGATGACCGTCGTCGCCACCAGAATGTCGATCCGCCCGGCGGCGAAATCGGCCATCGCCTGGTCCTTTTCCGCCGCCTTGAGCCGGCCATGGACGAGGCCGACGCGGGTTCCGAAGCGGGCCTTGAGATGGGCAAAGCGGTCTTCCGCGGCCGACACGTCGAGGACCTCCGATTCCTCGACCAGCGGGCATACCCAGTAGATACGCGCGCCCTGCGCAATCGCCCGGCGCACCCCGTCGACCACTTCGTCGAGCCGCGACAGCGGGATCGTGCGGGTATCCACCGGGGTGCGACCGGGCGGTTTTTCATCGAGGCGCGAGGCCTCCATGTCACCATAGACGGTGAGCGCCAGGGTGCGTGGAATCGGTGTCGCCGTCATCACCAGCACATCGACCGGTTCGCGCCCCTTGGCGGTGAGGCGCAGGCGCTGATGGACGCCGAAGCGGTGCTGTTCATCGATCACCGCGAGGCCGAGGTCCTTGAACGCGACGTCGGCCTCGAACAGGGCATGGGTACCGACCAGCACGTGAAGCTCGCCGGCCGCCAGTTCGCCGAGCACCCGGGCACGCGCGCGGCCCTTGTCGCGGCCAGTGAGGCGGGCAATGCGAATCCCGGCGGCCTCGGCCAGCGGCTGCAGGCTCTCGTAATGCTGGCGGGCGAGAATCTCGGTGGGCGCTGCCAGCACCGCCTGGGTACCGGCCTCGACCGCGATCAGCATCGCCATCCAGGCGACGATCGTCTTGCCCGATCCGACATCGCCCTGGAGCAGGCGCAGCATGCGCGACTCGGCCGCCAGATCGGCCGCGATTTCGTCGAGTGCCCGCACCTGCGCGCCGGTCAGGCGATAGGGCAGCACCGCCTCGGTCGATGCCCGCAAGCGCCCGTCGCCCTGCAGACTGCGGCCGCGGCGCCGGCGCAGACGCTGGCGCACCAGCGCGAGCGCCAACTGGTTGGCCAGCAGTTCGTCATAGGCCAGCCGGGCGCGCGCCAGGCTCCCCGCGTCCACGTCGCTGCGGCTCTCCGGGGCATGGGCTGCCAGAAGCGCGTCCTTCCAGCCCGGCCAGCCGTGACGTTCCAGCAGGGCAGCATCCTGCCATTCGGGCAGATCGGGCAGCCGCGCCAGACTTGCGCGCACGGCTTTGAGCAACGGCTTTGGCGTCAGACCGGCGGTCAGCGGATAGACCGGCTCGATAGCGGGGATCTGGTCGCGTTCCGCCGGCGCCACCACATAATCGGGATGGGTGATCTGCAGGGTGCCGCGAAAGCGCTCGATGCGGCCGGAAATCACGCGACTCTGGCCGACCGGCAGGATGCGGGCCAGATAATCCGCCCGGGCATGGAAGAACACCAGATCGACGCGGGTTCCGCCATCCCGGCAGATCACGCGGTAAGGGCTGCGCCGGTTGCGTGACGGCCGGTGTTCCTCGACCATCAGGGTGCGGGTGACGATCGCGCCCTCCGGCGCGTCGGCCAGCGGCGGCGAAAAGCGCCGGTCGATGACGGAGGCCGGCAGATGCCAGCACAGATCGATGATGCGCCCACCGCCGGCGGCCGCTTCGATGAGCCGGGCCGTGCGCGGGCCGACACCAGGCAGGCTGGTGATCGGCGCGAACAGGGGAAACAGGACTTCCGGGCGCATGATCGGCACTCGACGGCTTAAACAGGCGTGCGGCACGGCGCACGCCCGACCATAGCCCAGGGCGCATCGGGCCGCCAACCAGGCATACATCCCGCGCCCCGGCGCACCGAATGCTGACAGCGGCGTGGCAAAACGCTATACCGGGGAACATTTTTGTAACATGACGCCATGACCGAAGACCCTCAAATCCGCCTCAAACGGCTGCGCTTTCGCGCCTGGCACCGCGGCACCAAGGAAGCCGACCTGATCCTCGGCGGGTTTGCCGACGCGCATTTGGCCGGGCTCAGTGCCCGCGAGCTCGATGATTTCGAGGCGCTGCTCGAGGCGCCCGAGAGCGATGTCGTCGCCTGGGTCAGCGGCACACGAGCGATCCCCGATGCCTATCGCACGCCGCTGATGAAGCGGCTGCGGGCCTTCGATTTCGCAAAGCGTAGCCCGTGATCCCGATCCGGCCGATCCTCGATCGCCGCGCCTGTCTCACGCTCGCCGGCGTGCCCGAAGGCATGGAGGCCCGGCTGATCGCCGTGCTGGCAAGCACCGGCACCCCGGTCCTGCACATCGCCCGCGATGATGCGCGCATGCAAGGCATCGCCGACGCGCTGGCCTTTTTCGCGCCCGGGCTCGAGGTCGCGCAGTTCCCCGCCTGGGACTGCCTGCCCTATGACCGGATCTCGCCGAATGCGGCGATCACCGCCCGGCGTATGGAAACGCTGGCCCGCCTCGCCGCAGATGACGGTCGGGGTCCGCCGCCCGTCGTGCTGACCACGGTTTCCGCCATCGGTCAGAGGATTGCGCCGCGCGAGACCGTGGCGGCTGCCGCCTTTGTCGCGCGGCCCGGCGACACCATTGATCGCGACTCCCTGTCGGCGAAGCTGCTGGCCAACGGCTATATGCGGGTAGAAACGGTGATGGAGGCCGGCGAGTTCGCCCTGCGCGGCGGCCTCATCGATATCTTTCCACCCGGCAGTCCGGAGCCCTTGCGCCTCGATCTGTTCGGCGACGTGATCGAGAGCATCCGCCGCTTCGACCCCGTCAGTCAGCGCACCACCGGGCGGGCGGAGGAGATCTCGCTGGTTCCGGCCGGCGAGATTGTCCTCAACGAAGACTCCATCCGGCGCTTCCGCACCGGCTATGTCGGCACTTTTGGTGCCGCCATGCAGGGTGATCCGCTTTACGAGGCGATCAGCCTGGGGCGCAAATACCATGGCATGGAACACTGGCTGCCCTTGTTCCATGAGCGCCTGGAGACCCTGTTCGATTACCTGCCCGAGGCAACGCTGACCCTCGACTATCTGGCCGAGGACGCGTTTGCCGAGCGCCGCGCGATGATCGAAGACCACTATCAGGCGCGTTGCGAAGGGCTCGACGCCACCTACGGCGCACCGCCGTACAAACCTCTGTCACCCGATCGCCTGTATCTGGCAACAGACGAATGGCGCCAGGCATTGGAGATGGCCCGCGCCATCGGCCTTTCCCCTCACCGGCTGCCCGAAAGCGATGGCGTGATCGATCTGGGTGGGCGCCCGGGCCGGGACTTCGCGCCGGAACGGACGGCCGAGCAGGTCAACGTTTTCGACGCCCTGCGCGATCACATTGGCCGTCTCATCAAGCAGAACAAGCGCGTGGTGCTGGCCTGTTACGGCGCCGGTGCACGTGCCCGTCTGGCCGGGGTTCTCGCCGATCACGGGATCACACCGACGGCCACAGTCGAGGACTGGCCGGCGGCTGAAGTCCTGGCGCCGCAGACCGTGGCGCTGGCTGTCCTGCGTGTCGAGCACGGGTTCGAGGCGGACGAGCTGGCGCTGATCACCGAGCAGGACATCCTCGGCGACCGGCTGGTGGCACGGCCACGCCGGCGCGCCCGGGCCGAGAATTTCATCACCGAAATCTCGACGCTGAGCCAGGGCGATCTGGTGGTCCATGTCGATCACGGCATCGGCCGCTTCGAAGGCCTGCGCACCATCGAGGTCTCGGGCCAGCCCCATGAGTGCGCGCTGCTCACCTATGCCGGCGGCGACCGCCTGTTCGTGCCGATCGAGAACATCGAGGTTCTGTCGCGCTACGGTTCGGACGAAGCCGGCGCAACGCTTGATCGCCTGGGCTCTGCCGCCTGGCAGCAGCGCAAGGCGCGACTCAAGAACCGCATCCGCGACATGGCCCGGCAACTGATCGCCATCGCCGCCGAACGTGCGCTGCGCGAAGCCCCGCGGATCACCCCGCCTGATGGCCTGTACGAGGAATTCTGCGCCCGCTTCCCCTATCAGGAAACCGACGACCAGCGCCGGTCAATGGAGGACGTGCTGGCCGACCTGGCCTCGGGCCGGCCGATGGACCGCCTGATCTGCGGCGATGTCGGCTTCGGCAAGACCGAAATTGCCCTGCGCGCCGCCTTCATCGCCGCGCTGGCCGGCTATCAGGTGGCCCTGATCGCGCCGACCACCCTGCTGGTGCGCCAGCACCACAACACCTTTCGCGACCGTTTTGCCGGCCTGCCGGTGCGCATCGAGCAGCTCTCACGGATGGTCTCGCCCGCCCGGGCGGCGGCGGTGCGCGAGGGGCTCACCGACGGCCAGGTCGATATCGTCATCGGCACCCACGCGCTGCTCGGCAAAGGGGTGCGCTTTCGCCGACTCGGGCTGTTGATCATCGACGAAGAGCAGCACTTCGGCGTGCGCCACAAGGAAAAGCTCAAGCAGCTCAAGAGCAACGTGCATGTGCTCACCCTTACCGCCACGCCGATTCCCCGCACCCTGCAACTGGCGCTCTCGGGCGTGCGCGGCATGAGCCTGATTGCCACCCCGCCGGTCGACCGGCTGGCGGTGCGCACCTTCGTGCTTCCCTTCGACCCGGTGGTGGTGCGCGAGGCCTTGCTGCGCGAACTCTACCGCGGCGGCCAGAGTTTCTATGTCTGCCCGCGGATTTCGGACCTGCCCGAGGCCGAGACGTTCCTGCGTGAACACATCCCCGAGGTCAAGGTGGCCACCGCCCACGGCCGGCTGCCGGCGACGCGGCTGGACGCGGTGATGAACGCCTATTACGACGGCGCCTATGATGTCCTGCTGTCAACCAGCATCATCGAATCCGGGCTCGATATTCCGACTGCGAATACCATGATCGTCCATCGCGCCGATCGCTTCGGCCTGGCCCAGCTTTATCAGATGCGCGGGCGCATCGGCCGCGCCAAGGCGCGCGCCTACGCCTATCTGACGGTGCCCGCCCAGGGGCGCCTGACGGCGGATGCGGAAAAGCGCCTCAAGGTGCTGCAGGCGCTTGATACGCTGGGCGCCGGCTTTCAGCTTGCCAGCCACGATCTCGACATCCGCGGCGCCGGCAATCTTCTGGGCGAGGAACAGTCGGGCCACATCCGCGAGGTCGGCTTCGAGCTGTATCAGGAGATGCTGGAGCACGCCGTCGCCCAGGCCCGAACCGGCGCCGCACCCGAGGCCGAGGAGGAAACCTGGTCGCCAACCATCAACCTCGGCACGCCGGTGCTGATCCCGGAAACCTATGTCAGCGATCTGGATCTGCGGATGGGGCTCTATCGCCGCATCGCCCGGCTGGACGACGAGGCTGAAATCGCCGCCTTTGCCGACGAGCTGGTCGACCGCTTCGGGCCGCTGCCGAGCGAGGTCGAGACATTGCTGGCGATCGTCGCGATCAAGCGGCTGTGCCGGGCGGCCTGGGTGGAAAAGCTCGATGCCGGCCCCAGGGGCGCGGTCCTCGCCTTTCGCAACGATGCCTTTCCCAACCCCGCCGGGCTGGTCGAGTTTCTGTCGGCGCAGTCGGGCACCGTGCGCCTGGGGCCCGACCACCGGCTGATCTACAGCCGCGACTGGCCGGACGTGCGCGATCGCCTCGACGGCACCCGGCGCCTTCTGGCGCAGCTTGCCGAGATCGCCGCTCAGGCGCCGGCCGGGGGCGAGCCTTCGGAATCCTCGTCGGTGTCCGCTGCCTCGTCTGCCTCGGCCACGTCGTCCGGCTCGACCGCCATGCGTTCGAACAATTGAACGAAGACTGCCGGATCCTGGGCGCCGGCAATCACGTAACGCTGGTCGAAAATGAAACAGGGCACGCCGG
>CAZZKF010000003.1:0-3052 GCA_964654995.1 uncultured Alphaproteobacteria bacterium
AGGAGCACCGCGACCTCAACATCCTGCGCATCGGCTTCGTCGCCAGCGAGATCACCAAGAACGGCGGCATCGCCATCTGCGCGCCGATCGCGCCCTACGCCGCCACCCGGCGCAAGGTCCGCGACATGATCGAGCCGGTCGGCGGCTTCATCGAGGTCCATGTGGCGACGCCGCTCGAAGTCTGCGAACAGCGTGACCGCAAGGGGCTCTACGCCAAGGCCCGGGCCGGCATCATCAAGGAATTCACCGGCATCTCGGACCCCTATGAGGCGCCGGAGAACCCGGAAGTGGTGATCGACACCCGCGAGATCTCGCCCGATCTGGCCGCCCACCGGATCCTCATCAAGCTCGAATCCATGGGCTTCATCCGGTAAGACCCGGCGCCGACGCGTTCGGTGCCAGCACCCCGAGATCATGCGCCTCGCCAGGGGTGACCGGCACCCCGATCACCTCATTCTCGGCCAGGACGCGCCCAAGAGCAGGCAAATCCGCCCGCCCCATGGCGAAGGCGTCGCGCCACGGGCCGTGCGCCTCAAAGAGCACCGCCGCGCGCACACCCAGGGCGGCAATCAGGCCGGGCAGCACATCCATGTCTTCGGGCTCGGCGGCGATGACCCCGATCTCGGCCGGCAACCGCACCGCCACATGTTCAACCGCGGCGACATCGGCCTTCTGGTGCAGGCCCTCGCCGAAGAACAGGAGGCGCGGCGCGTGACCGAGCGTGATCCGGAAGCCCAGCATCGGCCCGGGGCGGGGAATGCGGGCAGCACGCCGGGCAATCCGCAACGCCACGCCGGGGCGCCGTGCCAGCTGGCGCAGACGGGTGAGCGAGGCCTTGAGCCCGGCGGGAAGCAGCGTCATGTGGCGCCAGGCAAAGACATCGATGCCGATGCCGCCGACCGCCAGCGTCTGACCCGGCCGGCAGGCCAGCAGGCGATCGCCGGGCCCGCGCACATGGCGGGCCAGGGCCTTGATGAGGCGCGGCGAGGCCAGCACCGTCGCCCGCCCCCAGCGCTCGCCATCGGCCAGATAGCGGATCGTCCCGGCGACATGTTCGGGATGGCCGTGGGTGAGCAGAATCTGCACGTCGTGCTCGCCCGGCAGATCGTCGCGCCGCGGCGGATCGATGAATACGGGTGTGCTGCCGGCGGCCGAAATCCGGAATCCCGACCAGCCCAGATAGGTCAGCGCATAGCGGCCCCGCGTCTCGCCGGCCTCGGCCCGGGGCCCCCGGGCATCGCCGCTATGAGGGGTTGGGGACATCGCGGTGGGCCCTCAGAAAGGCGATGTAATTGCGCACGAAACCGAGCAGCGCGCGCCGCGCATTGGCCCGCATCAGCACGCTCAGCCGCCACAGGCCAAGCCGGCGGATGAGACGCAGCGCCACCTTGCCGTAGGAGCGCAGCATCAGGCGGTAAAGCCGGCGGGTCGGCAGGTCGGTCGGCAGCACGAAGTGCTGCAGGTCATAGACCTGGCGATCGCGGGTCAGCACCTGGCCGTTGAGCTTGCGGTGCAAGGGCGTGCCGGGAAACGGGGTCAGCGGCGTATATTCCGCCAGCATGATCGGCGGACGGGCCTTCACGTAACGGTCGATGGCGAGGAAGTCGGCCTTGGTGAAATGCGGCTCGACCAGAAAGCCGGCGGACAGCCCGATGCCGGCCTCGCCCAGCACCTGAACCGCGCGCTCGTTGACCTCGAGGCCGGAGCGTTTGCCGGTGCGCTTCAAGGCCGCCTCGTCGATCGCCTCCAGCCCGACCATCACCAGGGACAGCCCGACCCGTGCCCACAGCTGGTAGAGATCCGGGTGCTCGGCGATCGAATCGGCGCGGCCATAGGCGAAGTAACGCTTCTTGATGCCGGCCGACAGCAGCATCTCGCCCAGCACCCGCATACGCTCGGGATCGTGGAACGAATGATCGTCGCAGAACATCACGAACTCTTCGTCCAGGGCGGCGATCTCCTCGAACACCAGCTCTGGCGAGCGCGGGATGAAGCGGCCCTGGGAATAGACCCGGCAGGAGCAGAAAATGCATGGATACGAGCAGCCGACCGAGGTGCGCACGGCGGCCACCGAATCCTCGAACAGATAGAAATAGCGGTCGCGGTAGCGATCGGCGAGTTCGCGGGCCGGCGGCGGCTGGCTGTCGAGGCTGAACGGCAGCGGCCGCGGTTGGGTGGCCCGCAGGCCACCGTCCTCGCGGATCATCAGACCGGCAATGTCGTCGAAGCGGTTGGCGCCGGCGGCGCGGGCCGCACAGATTTCGCGAAACGCATCGACGCCTTCGCCTCGCACCACCAGATCCACCACCGGATCGTCGAAATCCTCGGGGCACAGGGTCGGGTGATGGCCGCCGACCACGGTGAGGCAATGGGGTGCACGCGCGCGCACCATGCGCAGGGCCTTGAGCGCGGTTTCCACATGGACGATCTCGGAGGTCACCCCGACGACATCGGGTGTGAAATCGCGCAAGGTGTCGGCCAGATCGGCGGCCCGCACCTCCATGTCGACGAGGCGAACGTCGTGATCCGGGATCACCCCGGCGCCGATCAGCTCCAGCCCCAGGGGCTCGATCCGGGCGATATTCTTGAGCCCGATGGTGCGCCGACCGCAGGGCGGATTGATCAACAGGATTTTCATACTCTTGCTCCGAAGCCGGCCGTACCATGCCGGCCGAGAAATCCGGTCGCGCCGCTCACCGGAATCCTGTGTACAAGCCGAACCCCGGGAAACGACATCAAATCGGCACCTGCGCTCCCAGGATCCCAAGCCTAGACATGTGGGGGCCAAGGTGCCTCGACCGGCACCGTCCTCGCCCCCGGGAAAAGATCTGGCGCGGCCCGCACACGCACGGCTGCCATGCAAGGGCGCACCACAGGCCCGAGCATAGAGGCCGCCGTCCCGCTGGCATTGACCTTTGTCAAGGGTGCCTCGGGCTGTTGTCATGGACGCCCCCCCACGCGCGCCTGTATCATTGATGTTTGCGCATCAGCCGACGGCCGCCGGGGGGCGGCCCGAGGATCACCGGACGGGGTTTCGCGAACAAGCACGCTG
>CAZZKF010000003.1:3152-97668 GCA_964654995.1 uncultured Alphaproteobacteria bacterium
CCGCCGGGGGGCGGCCCGAGGATCACCGGACGGGGTTTCGCGAACAAGCACGCTGCCCCGCCCCGAATGCGCCCAGCCGGCCCGTAACGTCGCGTTTACACAAGCGTGCGACAATCGGCCGCGAACAGGGGGGAAAGGCTCATGCCCCGGGCAGCCGAACTGAATCGCCGAACCGCCAGGCGGCGGGGGGTGCAGGCGCGCCAACGCGATGGCGGCGCCGTACCCGGCGCAGGGATCTCCTGGCGTGGCCTTTGCTGTACCTTGCTGGCCACCATCGTGTTCGCACTTGTCGTTCTGTTCCTGGTCGCCCTCGGGCATCAGATATGGGCGGCACCGGCGCCGCTCGATGCCGCAATCCGGCTGGCCAAGGAAATCTACTGGTACAATCTCCGGCACTTCGTCAATTCGCCGGTGATGCTGATCGGCCTGCCGGCGGTCTTCGTCTTGCAGCTTGTCGCTCCGGCGGAGCGCGGGCAAAGGCTGTTCGGTCCCGGGACCCGCGCCGACATTCTCTGGACATTGGCCAGTTTTGCCTTCGTTGCCACCGCCCTGCCCGCCTATCTCGCCTTTCTGCGGACGCTGTACGAAGACTGGATCGGGGCTGCCGCCCCGGCCCTGTCCCTCGATCTGCCGCCCTGGGCAGCCGCCGTGCTGGGCTTTCTGCTGATCGATTTCCTCGCCTGGTTCCACCATCTGGTGCGCCACAAGGTGCCCGCCTTCTGGGTCTTTCATGCGGTGCATCATTCGCAGCGTGCGATGAACCCGTTTGCCCGCGACCGCATTCACCCGGTCGATCAACTGGTGGCCAGCGCGATCATTTTCCTGCCCATGTTCCTGTTCGAGGACGGATTGGGGATCGCGCTCAACTACTTCATGCTTCAGGTGCTCCTCGACCATGCCAATCACGCCAACATCAGGACCAATTTCGGTGTCCTGCGCTACGTTCTGGTGACGCCGCAATCGCACCGGGTTCATCATTCGAACCGGCGCGAGCATTACGACCGCAATTACGGCGTGGCACTGAGCATCTGGGATCACCTGTTCGGCACCCAGTACCGCGATTACGACATCTACCCGGAGACCGGCATTCCCGACCCCGATTTCCCCTATGAGGATGCGCCCGGACTGGCCGGCCTTTTGCGCCGGCTGGTGGCACAGTTTCTCTATCCCTTCAAGGTCCTGATCCCCCATGTGCGGGCCGACCTGCGCGGCGGTTCGTAACCCTCGAGAGCCGAAACGATGAGGCGGGTCCTGTTCGCAACCACCCACGGTTACATGCCGGAGCGGATCGGCGGCTCGGAGATATCGACCGATGTTCAGTGCCGCTTGCTGGCGGCCCGGGGTTTCGACTGCGCCGTCCTGGCGGGCATCGAAGGCCGCGGCCTGTCGGGCCTGAGCATCCGCCTGCGCCGCAAGCTGAACGGCGCCCTTGGTTTTCTGGTCGATCGCCTTGGCGGCTACCCGGTCTATCGCCACTGGCACCCCTGGAAAGTCGCACAGGACGTGGTCGATCACTTCCGCCCCGAGGTGGTGGTCATTCAGGCCGGCAAACAGGTGCCGCTGGCCGGCGCCTTTCTCGGGACCGGCGTGCGTACCGTCTTCTATTTTCACGACGTGCTGTTCGACACCCACGGCGCCCGGCTCGAGAACGTCGATGGGATGCTGTTTCTCTCGGTCTCCGAGTTCGTCGCCGAGCGGGTGCGCGACGAGTTCGGGATTTCTTCGGCAATCGTGCCGCCCGTCGTTTTGCCGGAGGACTTTGCCGTCACACCACGGGGAGAAACGGTGGTGTTCATCAATCCGCATCCCATGAAGGGGGTGGACATTGCGCTCGCGCTGGCCGAGCGCCGGCCTGACATCCCCTTCGATTTCGTCGAATGCTGGCCGCTGCCACGCGAGCAGCGCCGGGCCGTGCGCGCACGTGTGCGAGCGCTTCCCAATGTGCGCTGGCATCGGCCGGTCAGCGACATGCGCACGATCTATGGACGCGCCCGGCTGGTGCTGGTGCCCAGCCAGGTCGACGATGCCTGGCCGCGGGTGGTTGCGGAAGCCCACATCAGCGCCATCCCGGTCCTCGGCAGTGCTCGCGGCGGGCTGCCGAACAGCGTCGGGCCCGGCGGTATCCTGATCGCCTCGGATGCCGATATCTCGGCCTGGGCGCAGGCGCTGGCGCGGATATGGGACGACGCGGAGGAACACGAGCGGCTGTCCCAAGCGGCCCGGGCCCACGCCCGGCGATCCGAGATTCAACCGGAGCGCATCATCGACACGTTCATCGACGCGATTCTGTGAGACACACGATCCTTCGCTGGTCCCTGCATACTGCCAAAAAACAACAATTATGTTGTTTTTCCCTGGCAAAACACAACACAAGTGTTATATTCTTGAGGTGAATTCGAGGGAACTCAAGAAACTGCTGAAAAAGCACGGGTGCACCTTCGAAACCCATCGGGGCGGCTCGGGGCACCTGACCGTTCGGCGCGGCAAGCGTACCTCGCAGTTGCCCATGCACGGCGGGCGAAAGGAGCTCGGCACGAAACTGGTCAGCAAGATATTGAAGGACTTGGGAATCACCTGATTCGGGGTGACTGGAGCAAGAGGGAAGACAGAGATGGATCGCCTCATGAACGAAGATCTCGCCTACCCGGTCAGGCTGGAGCCGGACGACAACGGCACGATCCTGGTCACCTGCCCGGACCTGCCCGAGGTCACGACCTTCGGCGAGGATGAAGACGACGCCCTCCTCCGCGCCCGGGACGCCATCGAGGAAGCCCTGGCGGCGCGTATCGCCAACCGGCAAGACATCCCCTATCCGGCACGCCACGGCGACACACGGGTGAGCCTGTCCACGCAGGTCGCCCTGAAGGTTCTGCTGTATATCGCCATGCGCGAGGAACACATGAAAAAGGCCGATCTGGCCCGCGCCCTTCATTGGCATGGCCCGCAGGTCGATCGGTTATTCGATCTCCGCCACGCCACCCGGCTTGAGCAGTTCGATCAGGCGTTCGCCGCCTTGGGCCGCCAGGTCAGGGTTTCGGTCCTGCCAGGCTGAAGCGCCGAAAAATCCGGAAAGAGCGCCCGAGCACAGGACCCGCCCCAGGCCAAATCATTGATATTGAAGGCTGGTGACCCCTACGGGACTCGAACCCGTGTTTCCGGCGTGAAAGGCCGGTGTCCTAGGCCTCTAGACGAAGGGGTCCCCGGCAGGCCGCATGTGATCTAAAGGGATTGCCGCCAAGGGTCAAGACAATTTGCCCGCTTGTTCGGCAAGCGGCGGCGTTATGCCGGCGCCGCGTCCTCGACGATCAGGCGCACCCGTGCGCGGCCCTGCCAGTCGTCCGATTCCAGATGCCCGGCGACATGCAGCCGCGCCCCCCCCGGGGCCAGCAGCGCCGCCCCCAGCGGCCCCGACGCGGCACGAAAGGCGATGGCCGGCAGCCGCCCGCCGTCGGCCCCGGCAAGCAGGCAGCGGACATGATCGGCGCCGACGACCTCGGCCCGCACGATGCGGGCGCCGGGCACGGCAAAGCGGGGGCGCGGATTGCCGGCTCCGAACGGCCCGGCGTGGGCGATCAGCGCCACCAGATCAGGGGTCGCGCCGCGCACCGACAGCGCCGCATCGATGGCCAGAGGCGGCGCATCGCCGACCGCCGCGACCGCCGGCGCCAACCGCTCGTGGAAAAAGGCATAGAGGGCATCGAGCTTGTCGGCTTCGACCGTCAGGCCGGCAGCCATGGCATGGCCGCCGCCGGCCACCAGCAGCCCGCTTTGGCGCGCCGCGATCACCGCAGCGCCGAGATCGACGCCCCTGATCGAACGGCCCGAGCCCTTGCCGATTCCGTCTTCGACGGCAATCACGAAGACCGGCCGGTGAAAGCGGTCCTTTAGCCGGCTGGCAACGATGCCGATGACGCCCGGATGCCAGCCCTCGCCCCAGACCAGGATCAGGGGCGGCTTGTCCGCCGCCGCCTCGATCAGGGCGGCGGCGCGGGATTCGGCCTCGGCCAGGACCTCGGCCTCGATGGCGCGGCGCTCGTGGTTGAGGGCATCGAGCTCGGCGGCGATGGTCGCGGCCTCCGCCTCATCCGCGGTGGCCAGCAGGCGGGCACCGAGATCGGCGCGCCCGACCCGGCCGCCGGCGTTGATCCGCGGGCCGAGCAAATAGCCGGCGTGATAGGCGGTGGGTGCGGCGTCGATCCGCGCCACCTCGGCCAGTGCGGCAAGCCCGATGTTGCGGCGCCCGGCCATGATTTTCAGCCCCTGCGCCACCAGCGCCCGGTTGAGCCCGACAAGCGGCACCACGTCGCAGACGGTGCCCAAAGCCACGAGATCGAGCCAGCCGAGAAGATCGGGCTCATCGCGCCCGGCGGCGCGGTACCATCCCGATTCGCGCAAGGCCCGGTTGACGCCGACGACGAACAGGAAGGCGATGCCCACGGCCGCCACCTCGCCAAAGCCCGCGTCTTCGTCCAGCCGGTTGGGATTGACCACGGCCAGCGCCGGCGGCAGTGCCGCTTCCGCCTCGTGATGATCGAGCACGATGACATCGAGACCGGCCGCGGCGGCCGCGCCCAAGGCCTCGTGCGCGACGGTGCCGCAATCGAGCGTGATGACCAGGCCGACGCTCTCGGCCCGCAATTGCTCGAAGGCGTCTGCATTGGGGCCATAGCCCTCGCGCAGCCGGTCCGGGATGTAGAGCCGGGTGGGCACGCCGAGGGCGCGGAAAAACCGCAGCAAGAGCGCCGACGAGGTCGCCCCGTCGACATCG
Source organism: uncultured Alphaproteobacteria bacterium (assembly GCA_964654995.1). Taxonomy (GTDB): domain Bacteria; phylum Pseudomonadota; class Alphaproteobacteria; order CAZZKF01; family CAZZKF01; genus CAZZKF01. Next base: position 7,921 of record CAZZKF010000003.1, read on the forward strand.
TAGTCGCCGAACACACCGATGGTCTCGCCGCGGCGCACGGCGCGAAGCGTGCGCGCCACCGCCTTGTCCATGTCGCGAAACGTCGATGGATCGGGCAGCGTGTCGCGGACCAGCGGATTGAGGAAGGCGGCAGCCCCGTCAACATCAACGCCGCGGGCGGCCAGCACCCGGCCGAGGACCTCGGGCAGGCCGAGTTTCTGGGCGATCGCCAGCGCCTGGCGAGGATCGCCACCGCGGGCCCGCCAGGCCCGCCCGGTCGATGAGCGCGCAACATCGAGAAACGGGGCTTCACCGGCGTCCGGGGGTGCAACGGGAACGGCGGGCTCCATGGCGGCCGGACCCGGCGCTAGCGCCGGCGCCGGTGGTGGGCCCGGATCCAGCGCACGGTGCCGGATGTGGAACGCATCACCAGGCTGTGGGTGGCATAGCCGTCGGCGTTCGGCTTGACGCCATCGAGCATGCTGCCGTTGGTGACCCCGGTGGCGGCAAAGATCAGGTCGCCCGAGGCCATGTCATCGAGGGTGTACTTGCGCTCGAAATCGCTGATCCCCCATTTTTCGCCACGGGCTTTCTCTTCCTTGTTGCGGAACAGCAGCCGGCCCTGCATCTGGCCGCCGATGCAGCGCAGCGCGGCCGCCGCCAGCACCCCTTCGGGCGCACCGCCGGCGCCCATGTAGATGTCGATGCCGGTGGCCGGGTCGGTGGTGGCAATCACCCCGGCGATGTCGCCGTCGGGGATCAGCATCACCCGGGCGCCGATGTCGCGGATTTCCCGGATCATCTCGGCATGGCGGGGGCGGTCGAGAATGCAGGCAACGATTTCGCTGACCGGCACCCCCTTGGCCTTGGCCAAGGCGGTCACATTGTCGCCCGGCGAGCGGTCGAGATCGACGATGCCCGGTTCATAGCCGGGGCCGATGGCGATTTTCGACATGTAGACATCGGGGGCGTTCAACAGCCCGCCTTCCTCGGCGAGCGCGATGACGGCCAATGCGTTCGGCATCGCTTTCGCCGTAATCGTCGTGCCTTCGAGCGGATCGAGCGCAATATCCACCTTGGCGCCCTCGCCGGTGCCGACCTTTTCACCGATATAGAGCATCGGGGCCGCATCCCGCTCGCCCTCGCCGATCACCACCGTGCCGTCGATATCGATGGCGTTGAGCGCGCGCCGCATGGCATCCACGGCGGCCTGATCGGCGGCGATCTCGTCGCCCCGTCCGACCAGTTCGGATGCCGCCACCGCGGCGGCTTCGGTGACCCGCACCACTTCGAGCACGAGTACGCGATCCAACGTCGATTGTTCGGCCATTACCGCCCCCATTTACGCACCAGCAGTCTTATAAATGTTCTATCCGTATCATAACAGGCGGTTCGGTGACCGCCTCCAGCTTTTCAATCGCGGCCAGCGCCCGGCGCATCCCCGCCTCTTCGCAGTCGTGGGTGGTGAGCACGACGCTGACCACCTCGCCCGGCGCCCGGCCGCGCTGAATCAGCGATTCAATCGACAGGTTCTCGTCGCGGAAGACGGCGCTGATATCGGCGATCACGCCGGGCCGGTCGACGACGCTGAGGCGCACGTAATAGGGCCCGACATGGCGCTCCATCGGCGAGGCCGGCAGTGTTGCCAGATCGCCGGCCGGCACCGCAAAGGCCGGGGCGACGACGCCGCGGGCGACATCGAGAATATCGGCGATGACGGCGGACGCGGTCGGGCCGGCGCCGGCGCCGCGCCCTTCGAGCACCACCCGGTCAATCGCCGGGCCCTCGGCGACAACCGCATTGAAGGTGCCATCGACATGGGCGAGCGGCGTGTCAAGGCGCACCATGCAGGGGTGCACCCGCTGCTCCAGCCCGTGCTCGGTGAGCCGGGCAATGCCCAGCAGCTTGATGCGAAAGCCGAGGTCGCGGGCATAGCCGATGTCGACCGCCGAGACATGGCGCACGCCCTGGGTATAGACGCCGGCGAAATCGATGCGGGCGCCGAACGCCAGGCCGGCAAGAATCGCCAGCTTGTGGGCGGCATCGACACCGTCGATGTCGAAGCTCGGCTCGGCCTCGGCATAGCCCTTGTCCTGGGCCTCGCGCAGCACCGCGTCGAAGCTGCGCCCGGTGCGCTCCATTTCGGTGAGGATGTAGTTGCAGGTGCCGTTCAAGATGCCGTAGACGCGGGTCAGGCGATTGGCCGCCAGGCCTTCGCGCAGGACCTTGAGGACCGGGATGCCGCCGGCCACCGCCGCCTCGAAACACAGGGCGGCGCCGGCTTTCTCGGCCGCTTCGGTCAAAGCCGTGCCATGGTGGGCGATCAGCGCCTTGTTTGCGGTCACCAGCGCCTTGCCGGCGGTGATCGCCGCATCGGCAATATCAAGGGCCACGCCGTCGGCGCCGCCGATCAGCTCGACCACCACGTCGACCTCGTCGGCCGCCGCCAGATCGACCGCCGAATCGTACCAGCGGGCGCCACTTATATCGATGCCGCGCTCGCGCGTGCGATCGCGGGCGCTGACCGCCGCCACCTCGAGCGGGCGTCCGCAGCGGCGCGCCAGCACGTCGCGTTCGGCCTCGAGCAGGCGGACCACCTCGGCGCCCACCGTGCCGAGACCGGCGACCCCGATTCGCAGGCGCGCGCTCACCGGACCACGGCTCCCTGGGCCGGCGTATCGCAGGGCTCGGCGGAGATATCCCGGGCCAGGAACGCCTTGATGTTGCGCACCGCCTGACGGATGCGCTGCTCGTTCTCGACCAGGGCGATGCGCACGTGGTTATCCCCGTATTCGCCGAAGCCGAGACCCGGCGAGACCGCCACGTCGGCATGCTCGAGCAGCAGCTTCGAAAAGCCGAGCGAGCCCAGCGCCCGGTATTTCTCGGGGATCGGCGCCCAGACGAACATGGTGGCCTGCGGCGACGGTACCGGCCAGCCGGCGCGGGCGAGCCCTTCGATCAGCACATCGCGGCGCGAGCGATAGGTGGCGCGCATCTCCTCGATGCAATCGTCAGGCCCGTTGAGTGCGGCGGCGGCCGCCACCTGGATCGGCGTAAAGGCGCCGTAATCGAGATACGACTTGATGCGCGCCAGCGCCGCCACCAGGCGCGCATTGCCGACCGCAAAGCCGATCCGCCAGCCCGGCATGGAGAAGGTCTTCGACATCGAGGTGAACTCGACGGCGATCTCGCGCGCGCCCGGCACCTGCAGGATGGACGGCGGCGGATCGGTATCGAAATAGATTTCGGCATAGGCGAGGTCCGAGAGGATATAGATGTCGTGGGCGCGGGCGTAAGTCACCACCTCGCGGTAGAAATCGAGATCGACAACTTGCGCCGTCGGGTTCGACGGGAAATTGAGAATCAGCGCCGCCGGCGGCGGCACGCAGTGGCGCGCCGCCTTGTCGAGCGTCACCATGAAATCACGGTCGGGCTGGAGCGGCAGATGGCGGATGGCGGCATCCGCAATGATGAAGCCGAACTGGTGGATGGGATAGCTCGGGTTGGGCACCAGAATGACGTCGCCGGGCGCGGTCATCGCCTGGGCGAGGTTGGCGAGCCCTTCCTTTGAGCCGAGGGTGACGATGACTTCCGTTTCGGGATCGAGCTCGACCCCGAAGCGGCGCGCGTAATAGGCGGCCTGGGCGCGGCGCAGGCCGGGGATGCCGCGCGACGCCGAATAGCGATGGGTGCGCGGGTTCTGCACCGTCTCGATCAGCTTCTCGACAATATGCCTGGGCGTGCCGAGATTGGGATTGCCCATGCCGAGATCGATGACGTCGCGGCCCTGACCCCGCGCCTTCGCCATCATCTGGTTGACCTCGGCGAAGACATAGGGCGGGAGGCGCCGGATGCGGTGGAATTCGGTGCGCTCAGCCATGGTTCGGGGGCACTCCGATGCCGGCGTCCAGATAGCTGGTGGCGAGCTCGCGGTAATGGCCGCTCGACCAGGCGCGCTCCTTGAGCTCCTCCTCGCTGAGCGTGCGCAGGCACCGCGCCGGGCGGCCGGCCCACAGCTCGCCGGCAGGCACGCGCTTGCCCGGGGTGACCAGCGAGCCGGCGGCGACCATCGCGCCGCTCTCGATCACCGCCCCGTCCATGACTGTGGCCTGCATGCCGATGAACGCCCCGTCCTCGAGCACGCAGCCGTGGAGCAGCGCCTTGTGGCCGATGGTGACATGATCGCCAATGAAGGTTGCGAATTTCTCGTGGGTCACATGGACCACCGTGCCGTCCTGAATGTTGGTGCCCTTCCCCACCCGGATCTGATGCACGTCGCCGCGCAGCACGCAGTTGAACCAGATGCTGGACTCATCGCCGATCTCGACGTCGCCGATCACCCGCGCGCCGGGCGCCAGAAACACCCGCGCGCCGATCCGGGGCCACACCCCCTTGTAGGGCAGAACGGTTGCGAGGGGAGCGGTATAATCGGTCATGGTGCGGGACGTCCGGGTTTTCCGTATTGCTGGCGGGCCCGATCGGGCCACGGCTGGAAGGATTAGCAAATTCCTCTTCTGAATGCTTTGAATTTCCGTTAAGACTTCGCCCAAAGCAAGGCCATAGCCGCGCGCGCCGGCACAATAGCCGGGGATCGCGGCGCCGGCCACAGGGAATGGCGATCTTACAGGATAAGGCCCGAGAAATGGAACTCGAACTCAACCCGGCGCTGGACGTGGACGCGCTGGCCGCCGCCTTTGCACCCAAGGGACGCATCCACATCGATGATCTGTGGACCGAGCCCTGCGCCGAGCGGATCCTTGCCTGCCTGGAAAACGAAACCCCGTGGCGGCTGGTCTATTACGACAACGGCCAGGCGGTGCAGTTGACCGCGGAGCAGATGCAGGCCATGGACCGCAACGCCCAGAACGCGCTGCTGACCAAAATCATGACCCGGGCGAAAAACGAGTATCAGTACCTCTATTACACCTACCCGATGCTCACCGCCTATATGGAGGGCTGGGACCCGGACCTGTTTCTGCACCGGGTGTTCGAGTTCATCAATTCGCCGCCGATGCTCGACTTCGTGCGCCGGGTCACCGGCTTCGACGACATCATCAAGGCCGACGCCCAGGCGACCATGTACCGCAACAACCAGTTCCTGCGCTTCCACCGCGACGAATTCGAGGACGAAGGCTGGCGGGTCGCCTATGTGCTGAATTTCACCAAGAACTGGCAGCCGGACTGGGGCGGGTTCCTGCAGTTCTACGACGACGAAATGAACATCGAGAACGCCTATATTCCGCGCTTCAACGCGCTCAACATGTTCGCGGTGCCGGCCGACCATTCGGTCAGCTACATCACGCCGTTCGCCGGCGCGCCGCGCTATTCGATCACCGGCTGGTTCCGCAACAAGTAGAAACCGCGCCGTTCAGGGATAAAGCGGCGAGGCCTCGAGCCCTTCGGTCTCCGGCAGACCGAGCATGATGTTCATGTTCTGAACCGCCTGGCCGGCGGCGCCCTTGACCAGATTGTCGATCACCGAAAGCACGATGGCGCGGCCCGGCACACGGTCCTCGAAGACGCTCAAGAGCGCGTGATTGGTGCCCCGTACATGGCGGGTATCGGGGCTTTGCCCGGCGCCCAGCACATGAACGAAGGGCGCGGAACGGTACTGCCTGGTGAGCGCCGCGCGCAGATCGTCGGCGCTGGCACCCGCGGCCAGGCGGACATAGAGGCTGGCCAGAATGCCGCGGTTCATCGGCACCAGATGCGGGGTGAAGGTGACGTTTACGTCGCGCTCGGCGGCATTGCCCAAAAGCTGCTCGATCTCCGGCAGATGGCGGTGGCCGGCAAGGCCGTAGGCGTGAAGCCCCTCGGCCGCTTCCGAGAACAGGCTGGCCTGATTGAGGCCGCGGCCGGCACCGCTGACCCCCGACTTGGCATCGATGACGATGCCGTCCAGCTCGATGAGCCCTGCCGCCACCAGCGGCGCCAGCGCCAAGAGCGTCGCGGTCGGATAACAGCCCGGGCAGGCGACCAGGCTGGCCTTGGCGATATCGTCGCGGGCCCATTCGCTGAGCCCGTAGACGGCCGCCTTCTGCAGTTCCGGCGCCTGATGCTCGGCGCCGTACCAGTCGGCATAAACGGCCGGATCGGCGAGCCGGAAATCGGCCGCCAGATCGATGACCCGGACCTCTTCCGGGATGGCGGCGACGAGATCGCCCGCGCGCTCGATAATCAGTTCGTCGACCAGGCTGTGGCCGGTGGCGTGGAACAGGCCGCGGACGATTTCCTGGCTGTGGCCGTGGGGCAGCGCGCAAAAGACGAAATCGAGATCGACGCCGGCCCATTCGACCTCGTCGAGGGCCATCAGGTCGGGGAGCTCCAGCCGGCCCAGGTGCGGAAACACCTCGGCCACCGGCCGGCCGGCATGGCGATCGGCGGTCAGCAGCACCACCTCCACCGCCGGGTGGGCGGCGAGCAGGCGAATCAGCTCGGCCCCCGTATAGCCGCTGGCCCCGAGGATCGCGACGCGTTTGCTGCTTCCTGCCATGTCTTTTCCTTTCCTGCGGCAACTGCCTTCTTAAACCAAAAGCGGGCGCCCTTGCAAAAGGCGCCCGCTCGATGACTGGAATGGATGCGATGTCGTCTTCGATCAGCGCTTCGAGAACTGGAAGCTGCGGCGCGCCTTGCGCTTGCCGTATTTCTTGCGCTCGACAACGCGGGCGTCGCGGGTCAGGAAACCGCCCTTCTTCAGGGTCGCGCGCAACTCCGGCTCAAAGAGGCTGAGCGCCTTGCTGATGCCGTGGCGCACGGCGCCGGCCTGGCCCGACAGCCCGCCGCCCTTGACCGTGCACCAGACATCGTACTGATCGGTCCGCCCGGTAGCCGAAAAAGGTTGCGCCAGAATCATCCGCAGCACGGGACGGGCGAAATATTCGAGCTGATCGCGGCCGTTGACCGTGATCCGGCCGATGCCCGGCTTGAGCCACACCCGCGCCACCGCGTTCTTGCGCTTGCCGGTGGCATAGGCCCGGCCGAGCTCGTCGATCTGGGGCTCCGGCGTCTCCAGCGTCGCATCCTCTTCGGTGCCGCCGGGCGAAGCGAGGTCCTTGAGGTCCTCGAGACGTTTTGCTTCCTCGGCCATGCTCAGGCACTCCTCGCGTTCTTGGGATTCATCGCGGCGATATCCACGACCTCCGGGTTCTGGGCCGCATGCGGGTGCTCGGGCGAGGCATAGACCCGCAGCTTGGCGAACTGCCGGCGCCCCAGCGGGCCCTTGGGGATCATCCGCTCGACCGCCTTGAGCACGACGCGCTCGGGGTGCTTGCCGGCGAGAATCTTCTCCGGCGTGGTGCTCTTGATGCCGCCGGGATAGCCGGTGTGGCGGTAATAGACCTTGTCGGTCAGCTTGTTGCCGGTGAGCCGCACCTTGTCCGCATTGATCACGATGACATGATCGCCGCAGTCGATATGCGGCGTGTACAGGGGCTTGTGCTTGCCGCGCAAAAAGGTCGCGACGATCGCCGCCAGGCGCCCCAGAACCACGCCCTCGGCATCGATCAGCAGCCACTTGCGCTCGATATCGGACGGCTTGGCTGAATAGGTCTTCATGTCGGTCATCCTCTGCGCCGGCTGGATGTCCGCCGGCCGGTCCCATCTGCCGGTTGATGGTGCGGCCGAGCCCTGCGGAGGACCGCGGCCCCGGTGCACCGGCCCCGCAATATGGCAGAAGATGCACCCCTGTCAATCAAAAAACCGCAAGCGAAAACAGGGCGTTAATTCTAGGGTATTGTGATACCTTCCGACTCGGCCATGATCTCGCGGCGCTGGCGCGCAGCATGGTCACGTTTCTTGCGGATGTGAACGCGAAGCTGGCGCGCCGCCGCCTGAAAGGCGTCGCGAATCGCCACATAGACGTCCTCGTGAGCGCCGTCCTCGGGATTGCCGCGGTCCACCGCCACCTCGCCGCCACCGGCCAGAGGCATGAAGATGTGGACCTCGAACAGCCGCCCCTTGTGCCGGTGGCGGTGCGGCTCGCTGACCACCACCCGGCACCGCGTAATCCAGTCGGCGTAGCGCTCGAGCTTGGCCACCTCCTCGCGAATCCGGGCCTCGACCGCCGGCGAAGGGGGAAAATCCTGGAACGTCACTTGAAGGGGAATCGTCATGGCATGCTCCGTTGTCCGAAATCCATGGCAGGTGCTTGATCCGGCCATCGCCGGCGCGACGCAAGGTGGCGCCCGCAAGACCGGATTTCGGGGGCCGGTGTATGGATCAGGCCCCTTATCTACACATGCGCGCGGCGTGCCGGTTTTTCAATGATCGCCGTCATCGGCCACGGCGGTTTCGGCCCGCACCCAGTCGAGATAGGCGGGATTGCCCTGCTCGATCGGCCAGGCGACGATGCACGGGCAGTCGTATTCGTGGATGTCACGGATGCGGGCGATGACGTCGGCCACCAGGTCGCTGCGGGTCTTGGCAATCAGCGCCGCCTCGCCTTCCTCGCAGACCTCGCCCTGCCAGCGAAAGACCGAATCGACATGCTCGAAGACGTTGGCACAGGCAACCAGCCGGCGCCCGACCAGATCGCGGGCAATGGCCAGGGCCGAAGCCCGCGTCGCGGCCGTCACATAGATGGAGCTGAGCCCGGTCATGCCATCAGGCTGGGCCGCTGGCGGGCGACGTAAACGCAATAGATCACCGCCGTGAACAGCAGCAGCGCAAAGCCCTGATGGATGACGCCCAGCGCGATCGGCACATTATGCACCAGGGTGAAAACCCCGAGCGTGGCCTGCACCAGCACCGCCAGCGCCACCAGATGCACCGCCCCGCGCAGCCCCGGCGGCGCGGCGCGGTGGAGCTTCCACCAGAAGATGGCGGTGACGAGGACGATCAGATAGGCAAGCATGCGATGATCGAACTGCACGGTCATCAGGTTCTCGGTGAGATTGGCGTACCAGGGCTGCATCGAGAGCAGGCCGGCCGGCACCAGACTGCCGTCCATCAACGGCCAGGTGTTGTACGCATGTCCGGCATCGAGCCCGGCGACCAGCCCGCCCGAGAGAATCTGCACGAAGACGAGCCCGCCGATGACCCCGGCCCAGCGGCGGATACGGACATCGCTGCGCCCGTGCTCGACCAGCAGGCCCAGCGCCACCCAGAAAATATATCCGAAGATCACCACCGCGAAGGCAAGGTGCGCGGTGAGGCGATAATGGCTGACATCGGGCTGATCGACGAGGCCGCTTTTGACCATGTACCAGCCCATCAGCCCCTGCAGCGCGCCGAGCACGAACATGATCACCAGCTTCGGCATGATCCCTTCGGGGATGCGCCGGCGCACCGCGTAATAGATGAAGGGGATGAGAAAGACGAGGCCGATGAGGCGCCCCAGTACGCGATGGGCATACTCGACGTAATAGATGCCCTTGAAGGCCTCGAGGTCCATCCAGACGTTGAGCTTCTGGAACTCGGGGTATTGCTGGTAGCGGGCGAACTCGGTCTGCCAGGCCTGCTGGCTCAGCGGCGGCAGCCATCCGGTGACCGGCCGCCAGTCGGTCATCGACAGCCCCGATTCGGTGAGGCGCGTATAGCCACCGAGCGTCACCATGGCGAAAATCAGCACGCAGACGGTGATCAGCCACCAGCCGATCTGACGCGGCGCCGGGCCGGGTCTCGCAAATTGGATCATCTCCTTGCCCTCGAACTATCGCCGGGAAGCGCCGTCGCCCGCACGCCGCCCACAGACCACAATCAGACGATTCGAGGCGAGGCTAACACCAATCCCGAACCGAGGCCAAGAGGGTGGTGAGCCGGCGACACCGCCCTGGCGCGATGCGCGCTTTCGGGTGGCGCCGGAGGCCGAGTCCCGGCAGAATGCCGCCGAGTGCATCAACCGGGGGGACGGGCGCCATGAAATCCACCATCTTTCAGCGCTATTTCCTGCCCGGCTTCGTCTATCAGTCGGCAATCATCGCCGGCGGCTATGCGACGGGGCGCGAACTGGCCGAGTTCTTCATGCCCAACGGCACCCTCGGCGGGCTGCTCGGCATGGCGGTCGCGGGCCTTGTCTGGAGCCTGGCGCTGGCCGCCACCTTTGAGCTGGCCCGGATCACCCGCAGCTTCGATTACCGCAGTCTGTTCCGGGCGCTGCTGGGGCGATTCTGGTTCCTCTTCGAGCTCGCCTATCTGACGCTGTTTCCGCTGGTGCTGGCGGTGATCGCGGCGGCCTCGGGCACCCTGATCGCCCAGACCTTCGGGATCGCCGGCTGGGTCGGGACCGCCGGGCTGATGACGGTGATCGGGATCCTGGTGTTTTTCGGCTCGAGCGCGCTGGAGCGGTTTTTCGCCGGCTGGTCGTTCGTGCTCTACGCCACCTATATCGTGTTCATCGCCTGGAGCTTTTTTGTCTTCGGCGATGCCATCCTTGCCAACCTCAAGGCCGTACCGGTGACCGGCAACTGGATCAAGAGCGGCATCGTCTATGCCGGCTACAACATTTCCGCCATTCCGGTGGTGCTGTTCTGTCTCACCCACCTGCAAAGCCGGCGCGACGCGGTCGGCGCCGGGCTGCTCGGCGGGCCGATCGCGATTCTGCCGGGCGTCATGTTCTATCTGGCGATGATCGGGCTCTATCCGCAGATCGCTGCCGATCCGGTTCCCTCCAACCTGCTGCTCAACAAGCTGGGGGTGCCGGCCCTGCGCCTGATCTTCTACGCCGTGGTGTTCGGCACCTTCATCGAGACCGGCGCCGCCTTCATCCACAGCTTCAACGAGCGCATCGCCCGGGTCTACGCCGACAACGGCCACACCATGCCCGATGCCCTGCGCCCGGCAATCGCCGTCGGCCTGCTGCTGCTGGCCACCACCCTGGGGGTCAAGATCGGGCTGGTCGACCTGGTCGCCAAGGGCTATGGCACGATCACCTATGCCTTCATCGCCGTCTATCTGGTGCCGCTGTTCACCATCGGCCTGTGGAAGATCGCCCGGACACCGGCGATGGACGTTGGTGACGGCGAATAAAGCGGGGCCCGGACGCACGCGCCCGGGCCCCTGAAGTGCTGGTCGGAGCGGCGGGATTTGAACCCACGACCCCTTGACCCCCAGTCAAGTGCGCTACCAGACTGCGCCACGCTCCGATGATTCTGCGTCAAACGGGATCGGGTCGGGCGCACTATAGCCCCGGCCCGGCGCCCAGGCAACGCCGTCAGTCGGGCTCGGCCAAGGCCGCCCGCGCCGCCTTGAGCTCGGCCAGAATTGTCTGCAAAGCACCGACCATGGCCGCCGGAATACCCGCCGGTTCGGCGTCTGATGCTGCCGTTGCGGCTGGCGCTTCATCGGCCGCCGGTGTCGGCGCCATGGCCGAAGCCGGCTCGACCGCGCCACCCCCCTGGGTGATGTGGGCGATGATATCGCCGCCGGCGCGCACCGCCTCGATCACCGCCCGGGCGCCGTAGGCGCGCAGGATCTTCTGGACGCCGCGGATCGAATAGCCTTCGCCGTAGAGAAGCTGACGGATGCCCTTGAGCAGATCGACGTCATCCGGCCGGTAATAGCGCCGGCCGCCGCCCCGCTTCATCGGCTTGATCTGACTGAACTTGCTCTCCCAGAAGCGGAGCACGTGCTGGCGTACGCCAAGCTCGGATGCGACTTCGCTGATGGTCCTGAAAGCTTGCGGTGACTTGGCCATCTCCGCGGCTGGTCAGGACTTTTTTCCGGTCAGCGCCGAGTTGATGCGTTCCTTGAGCGTCTGCGAAGGCCGGAACACCAGCACCCGGCGCGGCGCGATCGGTACTTCCTCGCCGGTTTTCGGATTGCGGCCGACGCGCCCGCCCTTGTGGCGCACGACGAAACTTCCGAACGAGGAAATCTTGACGGTTTCTCCGGCCACCAGGGTCTTGGAGATCTCCTGGAGCACGGATTCCACCAGCTCGCTGGACTCGTTGCGCGACAGGCCGACCTCCTGGTAGACCGCCTCGCTCAGGTCCGCGCGTGTTAACGTCTTCCCGCTCATGGCTTTTTTCACCTCCGCAAGACACAAGGTAGTCCGCGCCCAAAGGGTCGTCAACCGCAAAGCCGGGGGTCAAGGGCACTGACATGCCCTCAAGGGCAGAGGCTACCAGCGCACCAGACAGGCGCCCCAGGTGAAGCCGCCGCCCATCGCTTCCATCAGCACCAGATCGCCGCGCTTGATGCAGCCGTCGGCGACCGCGCTGGCCAAAGCCAGCGGCACCGAGGCGGCCGAGGTGTTGCCCTGGCTCTCGACGGTCAGCACGACGCGCGCGGGATCAATGCCGAGCTTGCGGGCAGTGCCGTCGATGATTCGCCGGTTGGCCTGATGCGGCACCACCCAGTCGATGTCGTCCGAGGTCAGCCCGGTGCCGTCCAGCACCTCGCCGATGACGCTGGCCAGGTTGTTCACCGCATGACGAAAGACCTCGCGGCCCTTCATCCGCAGATGGCCGACGGTTCCGGTCGATGACGGCCCGCCATCGACGTACAACAGGTCATGGCCACGGCCATCCGAGTGCAGCCGGCTGCGCAGGATGCCGCGATCGGACATATCACCGCGTCCGGTCTCGGCCCCCAGCACGACGGCGCCGGCACCGTCACCGAACAGCACGCAGGTGGTGCGGTCGGTCCAGTCGAGGATCCGCGAAAACGTCTCGGCGCCGATCACCAGGGCGCGTTCGGCATCGCCGGCCTTGATGAAATTGTCGGCCACGGCCAGCGCATAGATGAAGCCGGTGCACACCGCATGAACGTCGAAGGCGGCGCCCCGGTCCATGCCAAGTTCGGCCTGCACCCGGGTGGCGGTGGCCGGAAAGGTTTCGTCCGGGGTGGCGGTGGCCAGAACGATGAGATCGATGTCGCCGGCGTCCATGCCGGCATTGGCCAGGGCGGCGCCGGCAGCGGCCAGTGCCAGATCGGAGGTCATCTCGCCGTCGGCGGCGATGTGACGCTCGCGAATGCCGGTCCGGGTGACGATCCATTCGTCGGTGGTGTCCACGATCCTGGCGAGATCGGCATTGGTCAGGACCCGCTGCGGCAGATAGGCGCCGCAGCCCAGAACCACGGATCGGCGCACGGTCATGACGCGGCTGCCCGGTTCGGGGTCTGCCGGTCCGCCTCCATGTTCTTGAGATCCTCGGAAATCATCCCGCACAGATCGTCGCGGGCCATGTTGACGGCGACCCGGATGGCACTGGCGAAGCCCTTGGCATTGGTGCCGCCGTGACTTTTCACCACCAGCCCGGCCAGGCCGAGAAAGACGCCGCCGTTGTGGCTGTTGGGATCGAGATGATCGCGCAGCGTCTGCAGCCCCTTGCGGGCCAGCAGATAGCCGAGCCGCGCCGACAGCGAATCGCGGAATGCCCGGCGCAGCAGGGTCGCGGTAAGCCGCGCCGTCCCTTCGGCCGTCTTCAGGGCGATATTGCCGGTGAACCCGTCGGTCACCACCACGTCGACCAGACCGGTGCCGATATCGTTCCCTTCGATGAAGCCGACGAACTCGAGCGGCAGCGGCAGGTCCTTGAGCTTCTGCCCGGCCCCCTTGACCGACTCATTGCCCTTGAGTTCCTCGACCCCGACGTTGAGCAAGCCGACCTTGGGCCGGGCAAGCCCCAGAACCGTGCGCGCATAGGCCGCGCCCATCACCGCGAACTGCACCAGATTGTCTTCGTCGCATTCGACGTTGGCGCCCAGGTCCAGCATCACGCTTTCGCCGCGCAGGGTCGGCATCGGCCCGGCCAGCGCCGGCCGCTCGATGCCCGGCAAGGTCTTGAGCATGAACTTGGCGAGCGCCATCAGGGCGCCCGTATTGCCGGCCGAGACCGCCACCGCCGCCTCGCCATCCTTGACCGCCTCGATGGCCAGCGCCATGCTGCTGCCGCGCCCGCGGCGCAACACGTGGCCGGGGCGATCGTCGCTGCTGACCGCCTCGTCCGTGTGGCGCACCTCGCAGACCGCCTTGAGGGCCGGAAACCGGCCAAGCAGCGGATCGATGTCGGCCCGATTGCCGACCACCAGAAACCGCACCGCCGGAAACCGCGCGTGCGCAAGGCTCAGCCCGGCCAGTACGACGTCGGGGCCGGCATCACCGCCCATCGCGTCGATGGCTATGGTCAGGGTCTGTTCCAAGGGAGGGGTGCCAGTCGCGGTCGCAGGCTAAACGACTTCGGAAATCTCGATCACTTCCCGATCGTCATAGTAGCCACACCGGGCGCACAGGTGATGCGGCCGCTTCAATTCCCCGCAGTTGGGGCATTCCGCATAGCTGGCTTTCGGCAGCCGATCATGGCTGCGGCGATTGTCGCGACGCGCTCGTGAAACTTTCTTCCTGGGAACGGCCATGAGTTCCTCTCTTGTATCTGTCGGCCCCGCCTCGGGCACATAGGGGCATGAATTTACTCAAATGAAGCGCAGCTTCAAGCCCCGTCTTTGAGTTCACGCAAGATTGTGAACGGATTCGCGCGTGCCCGACGGGGTGGGTCGACAACATCGTCACCAGCCAGCGCAGCCCCCGGTTTCCGGGGATAAGGGTCCAGCGCCAGGCACAAATACTGGGCGAAAATCTCGCCCAGATCGACATCCTCGCCAATCACCGGCTCGACATCGTCCTCATCCGCATCGAAGATCAGTTCAGCCTTGCGACTCGCCGGCTCGGGCCGACTCGCGTCTTCCACCGCCGGCTCCAGACGCTGCAATCGCAGCCGGAAGCTCTCCTCCAGCCGCGCATCAACCGGCTCAAGCGTGACCACGCAGGCCTGTTGCAGCCGGGCGACAAAGCGGCCGGTCAGCTCATACTGACCGTCGTCCGCCAGCGCCCGGATCGAGGCCGTGCAGTCGAACTGCGAGATCGCCACCAGATCGAAGCGCCGCGCCAGCGCCCGGCACTCCTCGGGTCCGGGGCTGAACGACATCTCGCAGGGCTCGGGGCCAAGCTGCGAGAGCCTGAACGGGCGGCTGAACTCGGCGCCGGCGCCGGCTGTCATCGCATTGTCCTTTTGCTGATGGAGACCGGACGGACATATCGCTGTCCGCTGCCTCCGACGCCACCGGCATGGGCCCGATCCCGGGTGCCCATGGTCTGCCGGTCGACGGGATATAAGCGGATCATACCACTCCGGCGGCGCGATTGTCCGGAAAAATCAAACCTGGCGGGTGCTCCTGTCCTGACCTTCATCCGCCGATGCGGGCCGGGCCGGCGGCGGGCCGAACAGGTCCTGTGCGCGCGCCAGGGCATCGATATCATACGCCTGCAGGCGGGCGATCTGGTCGACCACATAGCCGGCCATCGCCGCCAGCACCGGTGCATCCGGCGGCTGGCCGCGGTAAAGATTGCGGGCCAGGGCCTCTTCGAACGCCGCAGCCCCGCCCTTGCGTGCCGCCTCATACGCCGCCATGCGGCCATAAAAGGCGGAAACCATGCGTTTGACCTGCTTGCCGACGCTCAAATCGCCGACCCCCATCTCGCGCAAACTCCGGTCCATGTCGGCAAACATCAGATCGAACAACTCCTGGCCCAGCGCCGTGCCGCGCGGCCCCAGCTCCCTGAGCCGGGTGAGCAGAAGAAACATGTGAAGCGCGATCATGTCGAACCGGCCATCGACACTGTCGGCGACCCCAAGCCGGGCGTAAAAGGGCTCGGCCCGGGCCTGGGCAACGGCCGCCAGATAAAGCGCCTGCGCCGCCTCGTCCCGATCCCCGCTGAACAGCCGACGAAAAGAAAATTTCATGGATGCTTCCTGTCTGGCGCCACCGCCCGCCCAACATTGACAGGCGCGCGCCGCGGTGCCATCTTCGCGCCTGTTAAGGTAACGTCACTGGCCCGAGGGTCAACGCCGCCCTCTTGCAGCCTTGCAAACAGCGGCATAATCGGACTTCTTCCGACAGCAGGCAATGGTTTGATGTCATGACCTGGAAAGGCATTGTTCGCGGGCTGGTTCTGACCGCCTCGGCCGTCGCCCTGGCGTCCTGCGTCAAGAACGTCGAAATCCGCGGCTATATCGCCGACGAGGAACTGATCAGCGAGATCGTTCCCGGCGTCGACAATCAGGAATCGATCGAGGCCGCACTCGGCACGCCGTCGATCAAGGCGACCTTCGATAACCGCACCTGGTATTACGTGTCGCGCAAGACCAAGAACGTCGCCTTTTTCCAGCCCAAGCTGGTCGACCAGCAGATCCTTGCCATTCGCTTTGATGAGGAAGGCAACGTCGAAGAGATCAAGACCTTCACCAAGGCCGATGCCCGCAAGGTGCCGATCGTCGACCGCAAGACGCCGACCCGCGGCCGCGAGCTGGGACTGCTGCAACAATTGTTCGGCAATATCGGCCGCTTTGCCGGCACCGGCCAGGGCGCGCCGGGCCCCGGCGGTCCCGGCCGATAAGCGCTTCGCCAGTCCGCCGATATGAAAAGGCCCCGACCGACATGCGGACGGGGCCTTTGTCATGGGCCTGCGGACCCGCCGGGCATTAGCCGGCCAGCGCCGCCAGCAGCAACAATGCGACGATATTGGTGATCTTGATCATCGGGTTGATCGCCGGTCCCGCCGTATCCTTGTAGGGATCGCCGACGGTATCGCCGGTCACCGCCGCCTTGTGGGTCTCGGAGCCCTTGCCGCCAAGATTGCCGTCCTCGATGTACTTTTTGGCGTTGTCCCAGGCACCGCCGCCGGCGGTCATGGAGATGGCGACGAACAGGCCGGTGACGATGACGCCGAGCAGCATGGCGCCGACGGCAGCAAAGGCGGCCGACTGGTCGGCGACGAAGTCGATGATGAAATACATCACCACCGGCGCCAGCACCGGCAGCATCGACGGCACCACCATTTCGCGGATCGCCGCCTTGGTCAGCAGATCGACGGCGCGGCTGTAATCGGGCTTGGCGCGGCCCTCCATGATGCCGTCGATCTCGCGGAACTGGCGGCGCACCTCGACGACCACCGCGCCGGCCGCGCGGCCGACCGCGGTCAGCCCCAGCGACGCGAACAGATAGGGCAGCAGTCCGCCGATCAGCAGACCGACGACGACGTAGGGGTTGGACAGCTCGAAGTCCACCGCCACGCCCGGGAAGAACAGGCTGAGGTCCTGGGTATAGGCGGCGAACAGCACCAGCGCGGCGAGGCCGGCCGAGCCAATGGCATAGCCCTTGGTCACCGCCTTGGTGGTGTTGCCGACGGCATCCAAGGCATCCGTGGTCTTGCGCACGGATTCCTCGAGGTCGGCCATTTCGGCAATGCCGCCGGCATTGTCGGTGACCGGCCCATAGGCATCCAGCGCCACCACCATGCCGGCCAGGGCCAGCATCGCGGTGACCGCAACGGCGATCCCGAACAGGCCGGCCAGCATATAGGCGATGATGATGCCGGCGCAGATGATCAGCGCCGGAATGGCGGTTGCCTCGAGCGACACCGCCAGCCCCTGAATGACATTGGTGGCATGCCCGGTGGTCGAGGCCTGGGCGATGCTCTGGACCGGACGGAAATTGGTGCCGGTGTAATATTCGGTGACCCAGATGATCAGGCCGGTGATCACCAGCCCCAAAAGCCCGGCATAGAACAGCGAAAGCCCGGTAAAGGTGGTGCCTTCGACGGTGAAGGTGGTGTCCATGCCGCCGAACACGAAAGAGGTAACGAACCACAGACCGATGGCCGAGAGCACCGCGGCGGCGATAAAGCCCTTGTACAGCGCCCCCATGATGTTGCCGTTCTTGCCCAGGCGGACGAAATAGGTGCCGATGATCGAGGCCACGATGCAGGTGCCGCCGATCGCCAGCGGATAGTACATCGCCGCCGTCCTCGCCTCGCCGACGAAGAAGATCGAGGCCAGAGTCATGGTTGCCACCACGGTCACCACATAGGTCTCGAACAGATCCGCGGCCATGCCGGCGCAGTCGCCGACGTTGTCGCCGACGTTATCGGCAATCACCGCCGGGTTGCGGGGATCGTCCTCGGGGATGCCGGCCTCGACCTTGCCGACCAGGTCGGCGCCGACGTCGGCTCCCTTGGTGAAGATGCCGCCGCCCAGACGGGCGAAGATCGAGATCAGCGACGCCCCGAAGCCGAGCGCAACCAGCGCCTCGACGATCTCGCGCTTGGGCGTCTCGGTCTCGAGCAGGACGCCGTAATAGCCGGCCACCGCCAGCAGGGCGAGGCCGGCAACCAGCATGCCGGTGACCGCACCCGCCCGAAAGGCGATGGATAGGCCCTGTGCCAGCCCTTCGCGGGCGGCCTGGGCGGTGCGCACGTTGGCGCGCACCGAAATGTTCATGCCGATGTATCCGGCTGCGCCGGACAACAAGGCGCCGATGAAATAGCCGATCGCCGGCTTGAGCCCCAGGAATCCCCAGAGGATGGCCAAAACGACGAGGCCAACCATGGTGATCGTCCGGTACTGGCGGTTCAGATAAGCGATGGCGCCTTCAAGAATGGCGCCCGAAATCTCCTGCATGCGCTGGCTTCCGGCATCCGCCATCAGCACCGACCGGCTGGTGAAAACGCCATAGACCACTGCCAGGGCGCCTGCTGCAATGGCCGCCCATATTGCCTCAGTCATCTGTCTGAAATCCCCGTTTGTTGGTATCTAGGATGGCCCCGTGCCGGCAGATCCCTGACGCCCGTCGAAACCACAGGCGACCCGCCGCTCCGGCCCCCGGGAGCGCGGGCGAGACCATGCCAGAATTGCGTTTGAAAGGCAAGCGACCTGCCGCCCCGCCAAAACCGGGGCGTGAGGCGGCGCCAGGGCGCCGTCAGATCAGCGGTCGGCGGGGGTCACGCGGGTCACCACGACGCTGCGGACCGGCACCCCGTCGGCATACTTGCGGGCCACCGGCAGCAGCCGCTTCTTTACCGCGCCGACGTCGAGCCGACCGTCCGGATTGGTGAGTGCAGGCACGTTGTAAAGGGCCTGCGAAAACCGCCCCCTCAGCCGCGGTGCAACCCGGGTGATCGCATCCGCGGCATCGCTGCCATCGACTTCGACCTTGAGGTGGACGAAGACGTTGCCCAGCAGCCGCCCGTCCTTGACCAGCGGCACCAGAACCGGGCTGATGAAGACGAAATAGGGGTCCTTTTCGCTGTCGCCGCCGTCACCCTTCGAGGATGCCGCCGCCGGCGCCGCGACCAGCACCGCAAGCGCCAAGGCCAAGGCCATCCGCCACCGCGCACCACCACCTGCAGCCATTTGCCGATTCCCTGCCATTGCCACAATCCGAGATGCGCCGGAGGCTATCAGAAATGGGTATATCCTTTGTGAACGGCTTCGTGCGGGCGGCCCCGGGCGTCGAGAACACACACCCCGGCACCGGCCTCGAAGCGGCCGATTTCGGTGATCGGCACGCCCGTCTCCCGGGCCAGTTCGGCGACCTCGGGGGCGCGCGCCGGCGCGAGCGCAAACAGCAATTCGTAATCATCGCCGCCGGCAAGCACCACATCGATATCGGCGGCGTTGTCGGCGATCGCGCGCCGCGCCGGCGCCGACAATGGCAGGCGCGTCTCGTCAATGACGGCAGCCAGTCCCGAGGCCCGGCAGACGTGCTCCAGATCGGCCAGCAGCCCGTCGGAAATGTCGATCGCCGCATGCGCCAGGCCGATGAGCCGCGGGCCCACCGTGGTTCGCGGGCAAGGCAGCCGATAGCGCCCGGCCAGATAGTCGGCGTCGGCTGCGGCCAATCCGGCAAGATCGCCCTGCACCAGCCGCAGCCCCAGGGCGGCATCGCCCAGGGTGCCGGTGACGAACAGATGGTCGCCGGCCTCGGCCCCGGAGCGGCGCAGCGCACCGCCCGCCGGCACCTCGCCAATGGCGGTCAGCGACAGCACCAGCCCGCCGGCACTGGCAACGATATCGCCGCCGATCAGCACGATCCCGTAGTCCGCCTGATCCGCGGCCAGCCCGTCGACGAAGCCGCACATCCAGGCGTCATCGATGTCGGGGGCCAGCGCCAGGCCGAGCAGATAGCCCTTGGGCACCGCGCCCATGGCAGCCAGGTCCGAGAGATTGACGCGCAACAGCTTGCGGGCCACCCGGTCCGGCGCCTCATCGGTTGGGAAATGAACGCCGGCAACCAGCAGATCCTTGGTAACGACCAGCTCACAGCCGTCGGCTGGACGCATCAGGGCGGCATCGTCGGCGAGGCCCAGCCCCCAGTCGGAGCCGGCCGCCAGGGGCGCCAGAAGTTCGGAAATCAGACCGAACTCACCGCCCTTGATCCTAGGACCGGGGACCATCGTCAGACCGATCGAGATCGTCGCGAAGCTCGTGCGCCAGCTTGTCCAGCACGCCGTTGACCAGTGCCGGCTCGCCACCATCGAAAAAGGCATGCGCCAGATCGACATATTCGTCGATCACCACCCTGGCCGGCACCTCCGGGCAAAACAGCAGCTCGCGCACCCCGAGGCGCAGAATGGCGCGCAGAACGCTTTCCAGCCGGGCCAGCGTCCAGGCCCCGGACAGGGCTGCCTCGATGTGGCGGTCGACCTCGTCGCAGCGGGCCAGGGTGTCGGTCACCAGCTCGGCGAAAAAGGCGGCATCCGCGTCGGCGTAGCTGGCGCCATCGATCTCGGCGCCCAGCCGATGGGTTCGGAACTCGGCGATCACCGCCCGCGGATCCTGCCCGGTGGCCTCGACCTGATAAAGCGCCTGAACCGCGGCCAGGCGCGCCAGACGGCGCGCGCCCATGCCCGATGGGGGCCGCGCCCTGCCTGTGGCCCGCCTGCTCACGGCCGGGACCCTGCGAGATGCCGGCGCAAGGCGATCATCTCGAGCGCCGCGCGGGCGGCGACACCGCCCTTGTCGCCCTGATCGATGCTGGCCCGGACCCAGGCCTGTTCGCGGGTCTCGACGGTCAGGATGCCATAGCCGAGCGCCAGCCCGTAAGTGATGGCCAGGTCCTGAAGGCCGCGGGCACTTTCACCGCAGACATAATCGTAATGGCTGGTCTCGCCGCGGATCACGCAGCCGAGCGCGACAAAACCGTCAAACCGGCTGCGCGCGGTCTGCGCCGGCCCGCCACCGTCGACATCGAGGGCAAAACGAATGGCGGCCGGGATCTCGAAGGCGCCGGGAACCGCGACGCGCTCGAAGCCGGCGCCGGCCCCTTCGAGCACGGCAATGGCGCCGCGCGCCAGCTCGTCGGCGATTTCGGCGTAAAAGCGGGCCTCGACGATCAGAAGGCGCGGCGCATCCGGCATGTCTTCGCTTCCCCTAACACGGATATCCGGCTATCAGCTGGCCGGATCGTCTGTCGGAATCGGCACCTGATCGACGACCCGCAGGCCATAGCCCTCGAGGCCGACGATATTATGCTGGGTGTTGGAAATCAGGATCATGTCGCGGACCCCGAGATCAAGCAGAATCTGGGCGCCGATGCCGTAGTCCCGCAACGCCCCGCCATCGCCGGGCGCGCGATCGAGCAGGCGTTTGACATGATCGCTCAGTGCCGTCGGGCGAACATCGCGAATGATCACGATGACGCCGCGGCCGGCCTCGCCGATCATTTTCATGGCCTGCTGGAACTGGCCGGCACGATCCGGCTTGGCACCCAGGACATCCTCGAAGATATCGAGGTGGTGCATGCGCACCAGAACCGGCTCGGGCGTCGAGACATCGCCTTTGACCAGGGTGATGTGCTCGGCGTATTCGGCCTTGTTGATATAGACCTGAAACCGGAACTTGCCGCCGTAGACGCTGTCGATGTCCATGGCCGTGCCGGGAACCGCGGCGATCAGATTGTCGTGGCGCCGGCGATAGGCGATCAGATCGGCGATCGAGGCCAGTTTCAGCCCATGGAACTGGGCGAATTTCACCAGATCCGGAAGCCGCGCCATGGTGCCGTCGTCGTTCATGATCTCGCAGATGGCGCCGGCCGGGATGAGGCCGGCAAGGCGCGCGATATCGACCGCCGCCTCGGTATGACCGGCACGTACAAGAACGCCGCCATCGCGGGCGACCAGCGGGAACACGTGGCCCGGCGTGGCGATGTCGTCGGGTCCCTTGTTGGGATCGATGGCCACGGCGATGGTATGGGCGCGATCGGCGGCCGAGATGCCAGTGGTCACCCCTTCGGCCGCCTCGATCGAGACGGTAAAGGCGGTCTGGTGGCGCGAGCGGTTGTTCTGCGGCACCATCAGCTCGAGCCCCAGTTCCCTGGCCCGCTGCGAGGTCAGCGCCAGACAGATCAGGCCGCGGCCGTATTTGGCCATGAAGTTGATCGCCTCGGGTGTCGCCATCTGGGCGGGAATCACCAGATCGCCCTCGTTTTCCCGGTCCTCGTCATCAATCAGGATGAACATCCGCCCGTTGCGGGCGTCCTCGATGATGTCCTCGATGGCGGAAAGATACTGATGCACCGACATCATGCCTCCTCGGCCAGACGCGCCACGTAACGCGCCAGAATATCGATCTCGACATTGACCGCATCGCCCGGCGCCAGGGCGCCCAGCGTCGTATGCTCGCGGGTGTGGGGAATGATATTGACGCCAAAGCGCGGGCCATCCACTGCGTTCACCGTCAGCGACACCCCGTCAATGCAGATCGAGCCCTTTTCGGCGACAAAGCGGGCCAGCGGCTTCGGCACCTCGAATTCCATACGCAGCGAATCGCCATCAGGCGTGATCCCGACCACACGGCCGACAGCATCGACATGGCCAGTGGTGATGTGGCCGCCCAGCTCGTCGCCGACGCGGAGCGCGCGCTCCAGATTGACACGGCTGCCCTCGCGCCAACCGCCCAGGGTGGTGCGCGACAGGGTCTCGGCCGACGCGTCCACCGCAAACGCCCCGTCGAGGACGGCAACCACGGTCAGGCACACGCCGGCACAGGCCACCGAGGCGCCGACCGGCAGATCGGCGACATCGAATCCGGTTTCGATGGTAAAACGCACGTCGCCCCGACGCTCGATCGAGCGGACGCGGCCGACATCGGTCACGATTCCCGTAAACATGCCTCTTTATTAAGCCTCAACCGAATAGGTTTCCAGCACATCCTGCCCGAGATCGACCAGGCCGGTGCGGCGAAAGGCCGGGCCATCCTTCGGCTCGGCGAGCCCCAGCGGGCCGATGGCACCCAGGCCGTCGCCACCGAGCACCCGGGCGGCCCGGAACCAGGCCAGGCGATCAACGCGCCCGGCCCGCAGGAAGGCCGACGTCACTTCGCTGCCGCCTTCAACCAGAAGCCGGGTGATGCCGCGCCCGGCCAGGGCGTGCAGGACCGCATCCACCGCCGGCCGGCCATCTCCGTCAGCAGCGACCTCGATGACCTCGGCCCCGGCCTTTTCGAGCGCCGCGGCGCGGGCGCGATCGGCGCGATCGGCGCCCTCGGCCGCAATCACCCAGGTCGGCACCACGCCGGCGGTGGCGATCACCCGGGCGTCCACCGGCGTGCGCAGGCGAGAATCCATCACGATGCGCACCGGCGAGCGATCCTCGAGCCCGGGCAGCCGGCAGGTGAGTTCGGGGTCATCCGCCGCGACCGTGCCGGCGCCGACCAGAATGGCATCGAATTGGGCGCGCAGCAGATGGCCGCGGGCCCGCGCCGCCTCGCCGGTGATCCAGCGGCTCTTCCCGGCCGCGGTGGCAATGCGGCCATCCAGGCTGGTCGCGGTTTTCAGCATCACCAGCGGGCGCCCTGCCCTGTGGCGCAACAGGAACCCGGCGTTGAGCTCTTGCGCTTCGCCCGCGCAGACACCGGTCGTCACCGCGATCCCGGCGGCCTCCAGCGCGGCGATGCCGCGCCCGGCCACCCGCGGGTCGGGATCCTCAATGGCAATTACCGCGCGGCCAATGCCGGCGGCGATCAGCGCGTCCACACAGGGCGGCGTTTCGCCGTGATGGGCGCAGGGCTCGAGCGTGATATAGGCGGTTGAGCCGCGCGCGCGCCCGCCCGCCCGGGTGAGCGCCAAGGTCTCGGCATGCGGGCGGCCGCCCGGCGCCGTCCAGCCGCGGGCGATGATGACGGGCACGCCGTCCCCTTGGTCACGCACCAGCACGCAGCCCACCGCCGGATTGGGCCAGACCCGCCCAAGCCCGCGGGCTGCGAGAGCGAGCGCCGCGCGCATGTGCCAGAGATCGACCGGATCGGGAGGGGCACCGCCCCCGGTGCTAATCGCCGCCACCGAGCTTGCCCACGAATTCCTCGAAATCCTTGGCCTCCCGGAAGTTCCGGTAAACGGAGGCAAAGCGCACATAGGCGACCTGGTCGAGATTGGCGAGCCCCTCCATCACCAGTTGCCCGATCAATTCGGACGGCACCTCGCTCTCGCCCATGCTTTCAAGCCGGCGGACCAGGCCATTGATCATGCGCTGGACACGCTCCGGCTCGACCGGGCGCTTGCGCAGGGCGATATCGATCGAGCGCTCCAGCTTGTCGCGGTCAAAGGGTGTGCGCCGGCCGCTTTTCTTGAGCACGGTCAGCTCGCGCAGGTGCACCCGCTCGAAGGTGGTGAAGCGGGCACCGCAGCCGGGACATTGCCGGCGCCGGCGGATGGCCGAGTTGTCCTCGGTCGGCCGCGAATCCTTGACCTGTGTATCTTCGTTACCGCAAAACGGACAACGCATTTCAGCCCCCGACCGGCAACATCATTGCCGTTGTTATCGCCAACGCCCCTTACCCCAGTTCCGGGTACAGCGGGAAGCGCCGACACAGATCGGCAACCCGGTCCCGGACGCTGCGCTCGATATCCCCGACAGCCTGCGGATCCCGCTCCAGCCCTTCGAGTATTTCAACGATCAGCCGGCCGATCAATTCAAACTCGGGCACACGGAAGCCGCGGGTGGTGCCGGCCGGCGTTCCCAGCCGGATGCCCGAGGCCTCCGCCGGTTTGCGCGGATCGAACGGAATGGCGTTCTTGTTGCAGGTAATGTTGGCGCGTCCCAGGGCCTGCTCGGCGTCGCGCCCGGTGACCCCGTGGGCCTGCATATCGAGCAGCAGCAGATGGGTATCGGTCCCGCCCGAGACGATATCGAAACCGGCGCGCTCCAGGGTTCGGCCCAGCGCCTGGGCGTTATCCAGAATGGCCTGCGCATAGGCCCGGAACGCCGGCGCCAGGGCCTCGCCGAAGGCCACCGCCTTGGCGGCGATCACATGCATCAAGGGCCCGCCCTGCAGACCAGGGAACACCGCCGAATTGATCTTCTTTCCGAGCGCCGGGTCGCGGGCAAGAATGGCGCCGCCGCGCGGACCGCGCAACGTCTTGTGGGTGGTGGTGGTGACGATGTCGGCGATCGGCACCGGATTGTCGTGAACGCCGCCGGCCACCAGCCCGGCGAAATGGGCCATGTCGACCATCAGATAGGCGCCGACCGCATCGGCGATCTGGCGGAAGGCGGCGAAATCGATGGTGCGCGGGTAGGCCGAGCCGCCGGCGATGATCAGGCGCGGACGGTGCTTGCGGGCCAGGTCCTCGACCTCGTTCATGTCGATGCGCGCGTCCTCGCGCCGGACCCCGTACTGGACGGCATTGAACCATTTGCCGGACAGCGCCGGTGCCGCACCGTGGGTGAGATGGCCGCCGGCCGCCAGCGCCATGCCGAGGATGGTATCGCCCGGCTGACACAGGGCCAGCAACACGGCGCCATTGGCCTGGGCACCCGAATGCGGCTGGACATTGACGAATTCGCAAGCGAACAGCTTTTTCGCCCGCTCGATCGCCAGGGTCTCGGCGACGTCGACGTAGTCGCAGCCGGCGTAATAGCGCCGTCCGGGATAGCCTTCGGCGTATTTGTTGGTCAGCACCGAGCCCTGGGCCTCGAGCACCGCCAGGCTGACGAAGTTTTCCGACGCGATCAGCTCGATCTCGCGGCGCTGGCGCTCCAGCTCGCCGCGAATCGCCTGATACAGCTCAGGGTCGCTTTCGGCCAGCGGCGAAGCCTGAACAACAGCCGGATTTTCGGTCGTCTCACCGATTTCGGACACGGACATCTGCATGGACTTTCCTTGAACCCTCGACACTGACTAGACGCTCACTCCGTCGGCGAGACCGACAGCTTTTCAACCCGGCGGGCATGGCGCCCGCCCTCGAAATCGGTGGCCAGAAACTCCTGAAGACAGTCGCGGGCCACCTCGATGCCGATGATCCGGCTGCCCAGAGCCAGGACGTTGGCGTCATTGTGCTGGCGCGCAAGGCGCGCGGTCAAACCGTTGTGGCAGACGGCGGCGCGGATCTGCGGAAAGCGGTTGGCGGCCATCGCAATGCCGATGCCAGTGCCGCAGACCACCACGCCGCGCTCCGCCCGGCCATCGATGATCGCCCGGGCGACCGCGGCGCCGAAATCGGGGTAGTCGACCGAAGCCGTATCATGGGTGCCGAGATCGAGCACCGCGCAGCCGGCGTCTTCGAGGTCCTGCTTGAGAATTTCCTTGAGGTCGAACCCCGCGTGATCGGCGGCGACAGCAACCGTGATGTCTGGCATCGGCCGGGCCCCCGGCATATCTCCCGCCGGCAGGAGCGCTGGCGGGAATCGAGAGCCCGTTTCTTACCATATGTTGGTTGACGGCGCCAATATCCCACAAGGTCTCGCTGCCGCGAATGGCCGCATTTTATCCGCCGCCGGCCGGACGCAGGGTTCGACGTGTCTGAAATAACGATTGCAGGGGAGCCATTCCGGTGGCCGCAGAACTTGTGATAGGATGGCAACTCGCGCCTGCAACATTCGGCGCAGCAAGCAAATGTTAATTAGTTGAGAGCTATCTTAACCATGGTGCCTTGTGCGGCGGCCCTGTCGGCCGCTCGCACGCAAGACAATAATGGAATGTCTCTCATGACCGACCAGAAGCAGTCGCCCGTCCCCAGGGACGAACTCTTGCACATGGTCACCGATATTACGGCGGCCTATGTCGGCAACAACACGGTTGCAACCGACCAGGTGCCCGAGGTGATCACCGCCGTCTATCAGACTTTGGCGCATCTCGGCCAGGGCGATCAGGACCCGGCGACGCCACCGACACCGGCGGTGCCGATTCGCCGCTCCATCACTCCCGACTACATTGTTTGTCTGGAGGACGGCAAGAAGCTGAAGATGCTCAAGCGCTATCTGCGTTCGCGCTACGATCTGTCGCCCGAAGAGTATCGGCGCAAATGGGGCCTGCCGCCCGACTACCCGATGGTCGCCCCGAATTACGCCGCCCAGCGCTCGGCATTTGCCAAGAAGATCGGACTGGGACGCAAGAAAAAGCGCTGACCGGCCACGCCGCAACCGGGTTCAACCGGACCGGCGGGCGAGCACGTATTCCAGCTTGTTGATCGCGTTGCGCGACAGCTCGGCCTTGCCGGCCGAGGCCGGTCCGATGATCGAAACTTCGATACCGGTGGCGGGATCGACGGCCGACACTTTCACCGATTCACCAATGCGGCGAAATTCGATCAGATAGCCGTCGTCTCGGGGGGCGGTGGGTTCGGCCATGTCGCGGCAGCTTTCGGCGCCGGTCAGCGCACCGGGTGCCGGCATTCAGGCGGCGCAACGGATGTCGCGCGCGATGCCGTGGCGTTTCCACAGGGTGTCGAGCGCAACCACCAGCTCGTCCATCAGCTCATCGGTATGCAGCGGCCCCGGGGTGAAGCGCAGGCGCTCGGTGCCGCGCGGCACGGTCGGATAATTGATCGGCTGCACGTAAATGCCGAATTCATCGAGGAGATCGTCGGAGACGCGCTTGCACAGAACCGGATCGCCGACCCACAGCGGCACGATATGGCTTTGTGACGGCATCACCGGCAGGCCGGCCGCCGCGAACTTGGCCTTCAATGTGGCGGCCCGTTCCTGATGGGACTCGCGCTCGGCATTGCTTTCCTTCAGGTGGCGGATGCTGGCCAGCGCCCCGGCCGCCAGGACCGGCGACAGAGAGGTCGTGAAGATGAAGCCCGGTGCATAGCTGCGGACCACGTCGATGACATTGGCGGCACCGGTGATGTAGCCGCCCATGACGCCGAACGCCTTGCCCAGCGTGCCTTCGATGATGGTCAGGCGGTGGGCGACCCCGTCACGTTCCGATATGCCGCCGCCGCGCGCGCCATAGAGGCCAACGGCGTGGACTTCATCGAGATAGGTAAGTGCATTGTACTTGTCGGCGAGATCGCAGATCTCGGCCAGCGGCGCGATATCGCCGTCCATCGAATAGACGGACTCGAAGGCAATCAGCTTCGGCGCCTCGGGATCGGCCTGCGCCAGCAGTGCCTCCAGATGGTCGAGATCGTTGTGCCGGAAGATGCGTTTTTCGGCGCCTGAATGGCGGATCCCCTCGATCATCGAGGCGTGATTCTTTTCATCCGAGAAGATGATGCAGCCGGGCAGCTTGCCGGCCAGCGTGCTCAGCGTCGCGGCATTCGAGTTGTAGCCCGAGCTGAACAGCAACGCCGCCTCCTTGCCGTGCAGGTCGGCAAGCTCGCGCTCGAGAAGCACATGGTAATGGTTGGTGCCGCTGATGTTGCGGGTGCCACCTGCCCCGGCGCCGACCTCGTGCAGCGCCTGCTCCATGGCGGCAATCACCTTGGGGTGCTGGCCCATCGCCAGATAGTCGTTGGAACACCAGACGACAATGTCCTGAACGTCATCATCGCCGTTGTAGCGGATGGCACGAGGAAATTCGCCGCGACGCCGCGCGACATCCATGAAAACGCGATAACGTCCCTCCGCCTTCAAGGCATCGAGCGCGTCATCGAAAATCCGGTCGTAATCCATGGGCAGGTCCCAAATCAAAAGTCAGTATACCATACCGCCGTTTGAGTTATATGGACATGATCTAGATCATGCAACGGCGACAAACCGCCGAACCGCCCGGCTCAATCCGGCTTAGAATGGGAACCGCAGAGCCTCGCTCCAGAACCGCTCGAGCTCGCGCAAGCCGGCGTTCAGCCCGTCAAGACCGTCGCGATCCAATGGACCCGCCTTGATCAACTGCTCGACCTGCCGGTTATACAGCGTCCCCAGCAGGTGGCAAATCTCGGCCCCCTTCTGGCTGACCCGGATACGCACGGCACGGCGATCGTGGGTTGCACGCTGATGTTCGAGATAGCCGTTTTCGACCAGTTTCTTCAGATTGTAGGAAACGTTGGAGCCGAGGTAATAGCCCCGGGTCCGGAGCTCGCCGGCGGTCAGTTCATGATCGCCGATGTTGAACAGCAGGAGCGCCTGAACGCTGTTGATCTCGGTGATCGCGTTGGCATCGAGCTCCATCTTGATAACGTCGAGCATGCGCCGGTGCAGCCGCTCGATCAGCCGCATGGATTCAAGATACAGCGTGCGTGCCTGGCCCAGCGGCGATTCATCGCCGGCCAGCATCACGCTTTTCGATACCGGTCGCACCCTATCGCTCACAGTCAATACCCGTTTCTACCACCCGGACTTATGCGAAGTCCGAGTGTATCGGCGGAACCCCTAACAATCCCTTAAACGTGAGGCGTTGCCGCCGAAAACCGGGGCCCGGGCTATCAGGCTACATGTTGCGCCGGTAACGTCCGCCGACCTCGAACAGCGCCTGGGTGATCTGGCCGAGCGAGCAGTGCTGGACCGCGTCCATCAGCACCTCGAAGATGTTTTCGCCGCGGGCCGCCGCCTGCTTGAGACGCTCGAGATGATGCGGCGCCTCAGCCGCATGGCGTTTCTGAAAGGCGCGCAGACGGGCAAGCTGGCTGTTTTTCACCTCGTCCGTGGAGCGCGCCAGCTCGATCACCTGTGGCTCGTCCGACGGCTCGTCGTCAAGGAAGGTGTTGACACCGATGATCGGCAGTGAGCCATCGTGCTTGCGGGTCTCATAAAGGATCGATTCCTCCTGGATGCGGCTGCGCTGATAGCCGGTTTCCATGGCCCCGAGGACGCCGCCGCGCTCTGCGATGCGCTCGAACTCGGCCAGCACCGCTTCTTCCACCAGGTCGGTGAGTTCCTCGATGATGAACGAGCCCTGGTTGGGATTCTCGTTCCTGGCCAGCCCCCATTCGTTGTTGATGATCAACTGGATGGCCAGTGCCCGGCGCACGGACTCATGGGTCGGCGTGGTGATCGCCTCGTCATAGGCGTTGGTGTGCAGGCTGTTGCAATTGTCATAGGTGGCGATCAGCGCCTGCAGCGTCGTGCGGATGTCGTTGAATTCCATTTCCTGGGCGTGCAGCGAGCGGCCCGAGGTCTGGATGTGGTACTTGAGCTTCTGGGCGCGCTCGCGGGCGCCGTAGCGGAAACGCATGGCGGTGGCCCAGATGCGCCGCGCCACGCGCCCCAGCACGGCGAATTCGGGATCCATGCCGTTGGAGAAGAAGAACGACAGATTGGGCGCGAAATCGTCGATATGCAGGCCGCGCGCCAGATAGCTCTCGACATAGGTAAAGCCGTTGGCGAGCGTAAATGCGAGCTGGGTGATCGGGTTGGCACCGGCTTCCGCAATGTGATAGCCGGAAATCGACACCGAATAGAAATTGCGCACCTTGTTCTGGACGAAATATTCGGCAATGTCGCCCATCATGCGCAGCGCGAATTCGGTCGAAAAGATGCAGGTGTTCTGTCCCTGATCCTCTTTCAGGATGTCGGCCTGCACCGTGCCGCGGACGTTCTCCAGAACCCAGGCGCGGATCTTGTCGGCCTCGCCCTCGGTCGGGCTGCGGCCGTTGTCGCGCTCGAACTTCTCCAGCTGCTGGGCGATGGCGGTGTTGAGGAACATCGCCAGAATCGTCGGCGCCGGGCCGTTGATCGTCATCGACACCGAGGTCGAAGGATCGCACAGATCGAAGCCGTCGTAGAGCGCCTTCATGTCGTCAAGGGTGGCGATCGAGACCCCGGAATTGCCGATCTTGCCATAGATGTCGGGGCGCTCATCCGGATCGAAGCCGTAAAGGGTGACCGAATCAAACGCCGTGGACAGGCGCTTGGCCTTGGCGTGGCGTGAGAGATATTTGAACCGGCGGTTGGTCTGGAAGGCATCGCCCTCGCCGGCGAACATGCGGGCCGGCTCTTCCTCCTCGCGCTTGAAGGCGAAGACGCCCGCCGTATAGGGGAAGGAGCCCGGCAGATTTTCCTTCAAGAGCCATTTCAGAAGCTCGCCGTCGTCCTCGAACTTGGGGAGCGCCACCTTGGGGATCGAGCTTCCCGACAGCGTCGTGTGGCGGATCTGGGTGCGGATCTCGCGATTGCGGATGCGAACCACATATTCCTCGCCTGAATAGCTCTCGCGGACCTTGGGCCAGATATCGAGGAGCTTTTTCGCCCGCGGGTCCATGGCCTGCTCGCGGGTGTCCGCCAACGCATCGACATCACCATGCGGCTTGCCCGCGTCGGCCAGCATGCGCGCGGTTTCGCGCAGGCTCTGGCGCTCGCGCGCCAGCCGCACCTGTTCGGCCACCGTCTTGTGATAGTCGCGCACGGTCTCGGCGATCTCGGCGAGGTAGCGCTGGCGCTTGGGCGGCAGGATCACGAAGGTGCCGGTCGAATGCCGGGTTTCGACCGGCTCCAGCCGCCCGCCTTCCCACTCGGCGAGGCCGCGCTTGCGGATCACGTCGATGAGGCCGTGATACAGCGCGGTGACCCCGTCGTCATTGAAGCGGGCGGCGATGGTGCCATAGACCGGCATTTCCTCAAGCGGCGTCGAGAACAGCTCGTGATTGCGCTGAACCTGCTTGGCGACATCGCGCAGGGCATCCTCGGCGCCGCGGCGGTCGAACTTGTTGATCGCCACCAGGTCGGCAAAGTCGAGCATGTCGATTTTCTCGAGCTGGCTCGGGGCGCCGTATTCCGGCGTCATGACGTAGAGCGACACATCGACCAGCGGCAGAATGCCGGCGTCGCCCTGGCCAATCCCCGGGGTCTCGACGACGATGACGTCGAAACCGGCGATGCGCACCGCATCGATGATGTCGGGCAGCGGCTTGGGAATCTCGCTGATCGATTCGCGGGTCGCCAGCGAGCGCATGAAAATGCCCGGATGATCGATGGCGTTCATGCGGATGCGGTCGCCCAGGAGCGCCCCGCCGGTGCGCCGGCGCGACGGATCGACGGCGACGATGGCGATCTTGAGGCGATCGGCAAAATCGAGCCGGAAGCGGCGGATCAGCTCGTCGGTGAGCGAGGACTTGCCGGCGCCGCCGGTGCCCGTAATGCCGATCACCGGCACGCTAGCGGCCGCCTCGGCGAGGTTGTGCAGGGCGCGGCGCATCTTGGCGTTCAGGGTGCCGGCCTCGAGCGCCGTAATAATGCGGGCAAGATCGCGCCAGTCGCCCGATTGCAAGCCTTCGAAATCGCCCGGCAGTTCGTGGGCGAGGTCATGATCGGCCAATCGGCGCATGTCGTCGATCATGCCCTTGAGACCCAAACGCTGGCCGTCGTAGGGCGAATAGATGCGGGTTACGCCATAGGCCTGCAGGGCCTCGATCTCATCCGGCACAATGACGCCGCCGCCGCCGCCGAACACCTTGATGTGCTCGCCGCCGCGCTCGCGCAGCATGTCGATCATGTAGCGGAAATATTCCATGTGCCCGCCCTGGTACGAGCTGACGGCAATGGCATGCACGTCTTCCTGCAGGGCGGCGGTGACGATTTCCTCGACCGAGCGGTTGTGGCCCAGATGAATGACCTCGGCGCCAGCGGCCTGAAGAATGCGCCGCATGACGTTGATCGCCGCATCGTGGCCGTCGAACAGCGAGGTCGCGGTGACCACCCGGATGCGGTTGCGCGCCTTGTAGAAAAACCGGTCCTGAACCACCTTTGCGGCCGGTTGCGCCATGTCGGTCTCCAGTCCTCAACCCCTGTGAATTGCGGGCTCCGATAATCCTATCGCCAATTCGGCGGGAAAGTCTTAACATTTTCGCAAAAATGGGGCCACTATTCTGGCCCCCGGTGCGCCGGCCGGCACCGGCATGACCGCCCGCCGTCATGTCCCCCGTGCGAACGCCGGCGATTTCAGGATTTCGAGCACAATGCCCAGCACATCCCCCTTTCCCGGCGCCTTTCCCGCCACCCGGATGCGCCGTCTGCGCGGCCACGCCTGGTCGCGCCGGCTGGTCGCCGAGGCCCGGCTGACCCCTGATGACCTGATCCTGCCGCTGTTCGTCATTGATGGCGAGGGCAAACGCGAGGCCGTGCCCTCGATGCCCGGCGTCGAGCGTCTCAGCATCGATCTGGCGGTAGAGACGGCCGCCCGGGCCCGCGATCTCGGCATCCCGGCGATCGCCCTGTTCCCGCAGACCGATCCGGCCCTGCGCAATCCCCGCGGCAGCGAGGCGCTCAACCCCGAAAACCTGGTGTGCCGGACGGTCCGCGCGATCAAGGCGCAGGTCGCGGACATCGGTATCATCTGCGACGTGGCGCTCGACCCCTATACCGATCACGGCCACGACGGCCTGCTCGAGGGGGGCCGCATTGTCAACGATGAAACGGTGGCGGTTCTGGTCCAGCAAGCGCTGGTTCAAGTCGATGCCGGCTGCGACGTGGTCGCACCCTCCGACATGATGGACGGGCGCATCGGCGCCGTCCGCCGGGCGCTCGAAGAGGCCGGGCACACCGACGTTCTGATCGTCGCCTATGCCGCCAAATACGCCTCCGCCTTCTATGGCCCGTTCCGCGACGCGGTCGGCTCGGCCAAGGCCCTGGGCCAGGGCGACAAGCGCACCTACCAGATGGACCCGGCGAATACCGATGAGGCGCTGCGCGAGGTGGCGCTCGATCTCGCCGAAGGCGCGGATATGGTGATGGTCAAGCCGGGGCTCGCCTATCTCGACATCGTCGCCCGCGTGCATGAGACCTTCCGCGTGCCGACGCTGGCCTATCAGGTGAGCGGCGAATACACCATGCTGAAGGCGGCGTCCGAGAACGGCTGGCTGGATGGCGAGCGGGCCATGATGGAAAGCCTGATCGCCTTCAAGCGCGCCGGGGCCTGCGGCATTCTCACCTATTTCGCGCTTGAAGCCGCGCGCCTCCTGCGCACCGGCTGAGCAGGGAACGTCAAACTAATCCTTCGCCGGCGGGCGCAGCCGGGCGATCAGGCTGGAGGTGTCCCAGCGCCCACCGCCCATTTCCTGCACCTCGGCGTAGAAGCGGTCGATCACCTCGGTGATCGGCAGCTCGATGCCGAGGCGCCGGGCCTCCTCGAAGCACATCGCCAGGTCCTTGCGCATCCAGTTGACGGCAAAGCCGAAATCGAAGCGGCCTTCGATCATGGTGCCGGCGCGGTTGTCCATCTGCCAGGACTGGGCCGCGCCTTTCGAGATCACGTCGATCACAGCCGGCATGTCGAGGCCGGCCTCGAGCCCGAAATGGATCGCCTCGGCCAGCCCCTCGATGATGCCGGCGATGCAGATCTGATTGACCATCTTGGCGAGCTGGCCGGACCCCGCCGGACCCAGCAATCTGACCATACGGGCGTAAGCGCCGATCACCGGCTCGGCGCGCGCAAAGGCGGCTCTATCGCCGCCGACCATCACCGTAAGCACGCCATTCTCGGCCCCTGCCTGGCCGCCGGAGACCGGGGCGTCGAGGAAGGCGGCATCGCGTTCGGCCGCGGCCGCGGCCATCTCGCGGGCAAGCTCGGCCGAGGCAGTGGTGTGGTCGATGAACACTGCGCCCGATGCCAGCCCGGCGAGGATGCCGTCATCGCCGTAGGCGATGGTGCGCACGTCGTCATCGGCGCCGACGCAGGAAAAGACGAAATCGGCGCTCTCGGCCGCCGCCCGTGGTGAGTCGGCCACGGCCACGTCATGGCCGGCACCATATGTCTCGCGCCAGGCCTCGGCCCGGGTCCGCGTCCGGTTGAACACGGCGACCCGGTGCCCGGCGGCGGCCAGATGTCCGGCCATCGGAAAGCCCATTACGCCTAGCCCGATGAACGCCACGTTTGCTGCCATTGTTATCTCCTCCGGCTGACCCCATAGGCTCCCTGATCTATGCTAAGAGATGCCAGCTCGTCCAGCCGGGAGATCACGCCGCCATGCAGGAAACGCCGGAAACAGAGACCCGGAAACGCACCCCTGTGCTCATCGCCCTGGTGGCCCAGGTTCTGGCCGGCATCGCCACCTTCGCCCTGTGGCAGCTCCTGCCCTGGGCCGAGCTGGCGCGCCCGGCGCCCGGCTGGTGGGTGATCGGCGACGGGGTGGCGGCCGCCGCCATCGGCGCCTATCTGGGCCTGCGGTGGTGGTGGGCGCCGCTCAACATCCTGATCCCGCCGGGCATCGCCGGCATGCTGATGCTGAGCCTCCCGCCGTCGGTCTACTTCGCCGCTTTCGTGGCGCTGGCGCTGGTCTTCTGGAACAGCTCGGGCGAGCGCGTGCCGCTCTATCTGACCAACACCCGCACGGCGGAGGCGCTGGCCCGATTGCTGCCCGAGACGCCGGGGGCCACCTTCATCGATCTCGGGTGCGGGCCGGGCGGCCTGTTGCGCCGTCTGGCGCGGCGGCGCCCGGACATGGAGTTTGTCGGCGTCGAGACGGCACCGCTGGTCTTCGCGCTCGCCTGGCTGGCCGGCCGCATCCGGAGATGCCCGAATGTGCACTTGCGGCGCGCCAGCCTGTGGGATGAAAACCTCGCCGATTACGACGTCGTCTATTGTTTCCTGTCGACCGAGCCGATGCCGCGGCTGCTCGCCAAGGCCCGCCGCGAGATGCGCCCGGGCACGCGGTTGATCAGCAATTCCTTTGGCGTCGATGGCGAAGACCCGGACCTTTCGATCGACATCGATGACTGGAAATCGACCCGGCTTCTGGTTTGGGAAATGGGCCGATCAAGCGCGTCTAAAGCGACCCGTAAAGGGTGAACAGCGCGTAGAACGCGCCGAGAAAGAAGGTGGCGCTGGAGATCGGCACGCAGATCAGGAACACCCACAGCATCGCCCCGCTGCCTTCGCGGAACTGGGCGAATCGACTGGCGATCAGTGCCGCGCCACCGGCCAGGGTGCCGATCGCGAACACCACCATCGCCGCATACACCGCTTCCTGCATCACCAGATCGCCGATCTCCCAGAAGCGGGGAATGAGACTGAAACAGGCGGCCAGGGCGCCGGCATTGGCAATCGTGGGATAGAGGGCAAAGCGTACGCTTTCGCGCCCGCGAAGCCCGACGCCCGACATGTCATGATCGTCGCGGCTCATGAAACAATTATGCCCCAAGGGCGATCCTGGGCGCGACAAAAAAACGCCGGCAACCAAGGATGGCCCCGGCCGGGCCGGACTAAACCGATATTTAACCAAATCTTTCCATGATCGGGCCGTACACGTAGGCGGGTGTTTCTGCAGCGTCACGCCGGCGCGCTCGCGTTATCGGACGGCAGTCACAAGCATGTTCTTCATCATCGGTTTAGTCGTCGTTTTTGGCTCCGTGCTCGGCGGCTATCTGCCTCACGGAGACATTCGCGTTCTGATTCAGCCGTTTGAATGGCTGATCATTCTGGGAGCCGGCACCGGTGCCTTCATTATCGCCAACCCGAAACCGATTCTGGTCGGCGTGGGCAAGCATTTCGCCCGCGTGCTCAAGGGACCGCCGCACAACAAGGAAACCTATCTCGAGCTGCTCACCCTGCTCTACTCGATCTTCAAGCTGATCAAGTCGAAGGGCATGCTGGCGATTGAGCCGCACATCGAAAACCCGCACGAAAGCAGCCTGTTTTCCAATTTTCCGAATTTTCTGAAAAACCACCATGCGGTCGAATTCGTCTGTGATTACCTGCGCATCATGACCATGGGCTCGGAAGACCCCCATGTGCTTGAAGACCTGATGGACCAGGAGCTCGAGACTCACCACAGCGAGGCCCATGCAATCGCCGGCGCGATCACCAACATGGGCGATGCGCTCCCGGCCTTCGGTATCGTCGCCGCGGTGCTCGGCGTCATCGTCACCATGGCCAGCATCGCCGAGCCGCCGGAAATTCTCGGCGGGTTGATCGGTGCCGCCCTGGTTGGCACCTTTTTCGGCATTCTCATGTCCTATGGTCTGGTCTCGCCGGTCGGCAAATATCTGGAAAACTATGCGGCGGCCGACGGCAAATACTACGAATGCATCAAGGCTGGCCTGCTCGCCCATCTGCAGGGCG
The DNA here is from genome assembly GCA_964654995.1 of uncultured Alphaproteobacteria bacterium. Lineage (GTDB taxonomy): Bacteria > Pseudomonadota > Alphaproteobacteria > CAZZKF01 > CAZZKF01 > CAZZKF01. The sequence continues at coordinate 44,829 of CAZZKF010000003.1, forward strand.
CGGCCCCGGTGGTGTCGATCGAATTCGCGCGCAAGACCCTGTATGCACACGAACGCCCGTCGTTCTTCGAACTCGAGGAGGCGATTGAAAACGCGCCCACCGCCTGAGGCGCGCCAACCGGGCCCCAATCATGAACAAAGACGAACGTCCGATCATCATCAAGAAGGTGAAAAAAAGCAGCGAAGGCCACCATGGTGGCGCCTGGAAAATCGCCTATGCCGATTTCGTGACCGCGATGATGGCGTTCTTTCTGCTCTTGTGGCTGGTCAGTGCCACCACCGAAGAACAGCGCCTCGGCATCGCCGACTATTTTGCCCCGACGGTGGCCAGCGAAAGCCTGAGCGGCGCGGGTGCGGTGCTGAGCGGTCGCTCGGTCTCGGAGGACGGCGCCCAGTCGTCGGGTTCGGTGATGGTCAGCATACCGAACACGCCGCCACAGATGACCAAGCCCGATAAGAGCACCGGCGAGGCCAAAACCAAGTCCGCGGAATCCGAGATGGCCGACAAGCTGGTCGCCGAACAGGAACAGGCCCTGTTCCTCGAGGCCGAACAGGAACTGCGGGATGCCTTTGCCAGCCGCCCCGATCTCAAGGATCTGGCCGACCACATCGTCATCGATCAGACCCCCGAGGGCCTGCGGATCCAGATCGTCGACCGCGAGGGCCAGTCGAGTTTCCGCGTCGGCAGTGCCGAGCTGACGCCTGCCGGACGGCGGCTGATCAAGGCGGTGGCCCGCGTCATCGGCCGTCTGCCCAACCGCATCTCGGTGTTCGGCCATACCGACGCCAATCCGTTTCGCGGCGCCAATGGCGAATCGAACTGGGAACTGAGTGCCGAGCGTGCCAATGCCAGCCGCCGGGTGCTGCTGGCCAATGGCCTGTCGGAGGACCGCATCTTTCAGGTCACCGGCAAGGCGGCGACCGAGCCGCTGCTGCCTGACAATCCCTATCGCCCGGCCAATCGCCGCATCACCATTCTGCTGATGCGCGAAGCCCCGGTGCTGCCGCCCGACGCCGACGAATAGAGGGCCGCACAGGCTTTCGCCGGCCCCGCCCCCGGCCCCGGGGCATCGTTGACACCCCCAGCCCCTTCCAGTACCGGTTAGTGACGGGACCGCCGAGGCAGTTTGCCGGCCGCGGCAGTTCCGGCATACGCAGGGCACGGCAGACAGGGACTTTCGGGGGCGAGCGGCAGCTATGACGGCAATCGATCCGACCCTGCAGATGTGGGCGGCCTTCGCCATCATCCTCGGTGGCATCGTCGCCTACATGATGGAGCGCGTGACCCTGGAACTCACGTCTCTGGGGGTTCTCGCCTGCCTGTTGCTGTTTTTCTATTTCGTGCCCGTCCTCGGGCCCGACGGACAGAACCTCCTGGGCGCGCGGCGCCTGCTCGCCGGCTTTGCCGATCCGGCGCTGGTGGCCATCATGTCCCTGCTGGTCGTCGGCCAGGGGCTGGTGCATACCGGGGCGCTGGATTATCCGGCCCGCCAACTGGTGCGGCTGGGAGGGCGCTGGCCACCCCTGACCCTGGGGCTGACCCTGCTCACTGTGCTGCTGATCAGCGCCGTGCTCAACAACACCCCCGTGGTCGTCATTTTCATCCCGATCATGAGCGCACTCGCCGAACGCCTGGGGTGGTCGGTCAGTGCGGTGATGATGCCGCTCAGCATGGCGGCGATCCTCGGCGGCATGACGACACTGATCGGGTCGAGCACCAACCTCCTGGTCTCGGGCGCGCTCGAAGGCCTGGACCACCCGGGTCTGGGCTTTTTCGACTTCACCCTGCCCGGCCTGGTACTGGCCACCGTCGGCTTCATCTACGTCCTGGTCATCGCGCCGCGCCTGGTCAGGGACCGGGCGACTTTGGCCGGCCGGCTGGTCGGCTCCGGGGGCAAGCAGTTCATCGCCCAGATCGAGGTCACGCCGGACAGCGCACTGGCCGGGGAAAAGGCTGTGGCCGGCATGTTCCCGAGCCTGCCGGACATGACCGTACGCCTCATCCAGCGCGATGAAGAGGCGATCCTGCCGCCCTTCGATGGCGTCACCTTGCAGCCCGGCGACGCAGTCATCGTCGCCGCCACCCGCAGCGCCCTGACCGAGGTTTTGTCGCGCAGCCCGAAATTGTTGCAGGGCGTGCTGGAAGAGGCGACCAGCGAAGAGGGCGGTTCGCTGGCCACCCCGGCCGGCGACCGCATCCTCGCCGAAGTGGTGGTGGCGCCGGCTTCGCGGATGGACGGGCGCACGCTCACCCAGATCGGCTTTCGCCATCAGACCGGCTGCATCGTGCTCGGCATCCAGCGCCGCTCCCGCATGATCCGCACCCGCATGAACGAGATCCGCCTGCAGGCCGGCGACGTGCTGCTGGTGATCGGCAAGCGCTCCGACGTGCTCGGCCTGCGCGCCAATCCCGACGTCCTGCTGCTGGAATGGTCGGCCAGCGAGCTGCCGACCCGCGGGCACGTCGGCCGGGCGGCCCTGGTATTCGCCGCGGTCGTCGGCTTTGCGGCGCTTGAAATCGTGCCGATCGCGATCACCGCGCTGGCCGGTGCCGCCCTGATGATCGCCACCGGCTGCCTGAACGTGCGCCAGGCCGCCCGCGCGATCGACCGGCGCATCGTGCTGATCATCGCCGCGGCGCTGGCCATGGGGGCGGCGCTCGAGGCCACCGGCGGCGCCGCCTATCTGGCGCATACCCTGATCACCGCCTTTGCCGGCACCAGCACGCCGATCATCCTGTCGGTGTTTTTCGCCCTGGTTGCGGCGCTCACCAACGTGCTCAGCAACAATGCCACCGCCGTCCTGTTCACGCCGATCGCCGTCAACCTTGCCGGCGAACTGGGTGCCGATCCGATGGTCTTCGTCTTTGCCGTGATCTTTGCCGCCAACTGTTCGTTCGCAACGCCGATGGGCTACCAGACCAATCTGCTGGTGATGGGCCCCGGCCACTACAAATTCAGCGACTTCCTGCGCGCCGGCACGCCGCTGATCGTTCTCATCTGGCTGACTTTCTCGCTGTTCGCGCCGTGGTATTATAATCTTTGATAAACGAGTCGCGAGGCGAACGACGATATGCAGAGCGAGGCGTTGAGGTGACCGACCAGTCGATTGGCCTGCCGAATTTTTCACTGACCGTACCGGCGCCGTGCCCCTATCTGCCGGACCGGCGCGAGCGCAAGATATTCACCCAGTTGATCGGCGAGAACGCGCAAAGCCTTAACGATGCGCTGACCCAGGTCGGATTCCGGCGCAGCCAGAACGTCGTTTACAAGCCGGCCTGCGACGGCTGCGATGCCTGCGTTTCGGTGCGCATTCCGGTCGATGGGTTCCGCCCGGTGCGCTGGATGCGCCGGATCCTGCGCACCAACGCCGACCTCGATGTCCGGGCCAGCGGGCTGGCCAGCACCGACGAGCAGTTTCATCTGCTGCGCCGCTATCTCAAGAGCCGCCACCCGGACGGCGGCATGGCCGAGATGGACCTTTACGACTTCATGGAGATGGTCGAGGCGAGCCCGGTCGATACCTTCATCGTCGAATACCGCATGCCGAGCACCGGTGAGCAGCCCCGCTACGGCGATCTGGTCGGAGCGTGCCTCACCGACATGATGAGCGACGGCCTGTCCATGGTCTACAGCTTCTACGATCCCGACCAGGACAGGCGCAGCCTGGGCAGCTACATCATCCTTTCGCATGTCGAACTGGCCCGGCGCCTGCGGCTGCCTTACGTCTATCTCGGCTACTGGATCGCCGGCTGCCGCAAGATGGACTACAAGGCCCGCTTCCGGCCCCTCGAGATGCTCACCGACGACGGCTGGGAGCCGTTTCCCGAACGCTGATCTGGCCGTGATCCGATCAACTCGGTGGCAACCGCCACCGGTCGGTTGCGTTTGTTCCCCCGGTTCCTATACTTGCGGCGGGCGAAGTCCCGGATCGCACTTCTGTGGGGGAGCCGTTGATGTCGATCAAGCGCCGCACTTTTCTCAAACGGGCCGCGGCCGGAACCGTGGCCGGGGCGACGCTCAGCGCCCCGGCAATCGCCGCCGGACGGCGCCGTCTCAAGATGGTCACCACCTGGCCGAAGAACTTTCCCGGCGTCGGCACCGGCGCCGAGCGCCTCGCCCGGCGGATCACCGAGGCCAGCGACGGCCAGCTCACCGTGCGGGTGCTGGCCGCCGGCGAACTGGTCCCCGCTTTCAGCTCGTTCGATGCGGTGTCCAGCGGCACCGCCGAGATGTATCACGGCGCCGATTACTACTGGCAGGGCAAGTCCAAGGCCTTCAACTTCTATTCCGCCGTCCCCTTCGGCATGACCGGGCCGGAACTGGCCGCCTGGATCCGGGTCGGCGGCGGTCAGGAGCTGTGGGACGAACTGTGCGCGCCGTTCGGCATCAAGCCGTTCTTCGCCGGCGGCACCGGGGCCCAGATGGGCGGCTGGTTCAAGAAGGAAATCAATTCGCTGGAGGACTTCAAGGGCCTCAAGATCCGCATGCCGGGATTGGGCGGCGAGGTTCTGCGGCGCCTTGGCGCGGCCGCCGTCACTCTGCCGGCCGGCGAGATTTTCCCGGCCCTGCAGTCGGGTGCGATCGACGCCACCGAATGGATCGGACCGTGGAACGATCTTGCCTTCGGCTTCTACAAGATCGTCAAATACTACTACTACCCGGGCTTTCACGAACCCGGCACCGGTCTGGGGGTGGGCATCAACATGGAGGTCTGGGAGAGCTTCACCAAAAGCCAGAAGGCGATCATCCGCGACGCCATGGCCGCCGAGCAGAGCGTCATGGTCGCCGAATTCGACGGCCGCAACGCCCAGGCGCTCGAGGTCCTGCTGCGCGATCACGGCGTCAAGCTGCGCCGCTTTTCGGACGACATCCTGCGCGCCATCCGCAAGGTCTCGGCCGAAGTCGTCGCCAAGGCCGCCGAGAGCGATGCCATGTCGAAAAAGGTCTATGACAGCTACACGGCGTTCCAGAAAAGCATCATGGGCTGGAGTGATGTCACGGCGCATGCCTACGAGAACGCCCGGCGTCTGCCCGATTGACGGCCCACACGTCGAGGGAAGCTTCATCCGGTGATCGCCGCCCTGACCGCCCTGAAAAACGCCATCGACGGCCTCAACCGCCGGGTCGGGCATGTGGTCTCATGGCTGGCCCTGTTTCTGGTGCTGGTCCAGTTCGTCATCGTCGTGCTGCGCTATGTGTTCGGCATCGGCTCGATCTGGCTGCAGGAATCGCTGCTGTATTCGCACGGCTTTCTGTTCACGCTGGCGGCCGGCTACACGCTGCTGCACGACGCCCATGTCCGGGTCGACGTGTTCTATCGCGAGGCCCGGCCAAAGACCAAGGCGATCGTCGATCTGTGCGGGGCGGTGGCCTTCCTGCTGCCCGTCTGCATCGTCATCTGGTGGCTGGGCTGGCCGTTCGTCGCCGCCTCCTGGGCGGTTCTCGAGGGCTCGCCCGAGACCAGCGGCATCCAGGGCGTTTATCTCCTGAAGACGGCGATCCTCGGCTTTGCCCTGCTGTTGGGCCTGCAAGCCGTTTCCATGGCGATCGGCGCCGGGCTCTATCTGGCCGGCCACGGCGAGCTGCCGGAAGCCGACGGCGTCGAGCCGGTGTAAAGCGGTTCAGGACAAGCGGAACGATCGCGCATGGGGCTTCCCGAACTGCTTGATCTGTTGATGTTCGCGACCGCCTGTGTCTTCCTGCTGAGCGGTTTTCCGGTGGCCTTCACGCTCGGTGGCACGGCGCTGTTGTTCGCCGCTCTGGCGACCCTGCTTGGCGTTTTCGATGTCGCCTTCCTCACCGCCCTGCCGCACCGCATCTTCGGCACCATGACCAACGAGGTGCTGATTGCAGTGCCCTTGTTCGTGGTCATGGGGGTGATGCTGGAACGCTCCAAGGTCGCCGAGGATCTGCTCGACAACATGGGGCGGCTGTTCGGCAAGCTGCGCGGCGGGCTGGGGATTTCAGTGTCCGTCGTCGGCGCGCTGCTGGCGGCGTCGACCGGCATCGTCGGCGCCACGGTGGTCACCATGGGCCTGATTTCGCTGCCCACCATGCTCAGGCGCGGTTATGACCCGCGTCTTGCCTGCGGCTCGATCGCCGCTGCCGGGACGCTCGGTCAGATCATTCCGCCGTCGATTGTGCTGGTGCTGCTCGGCGACGTGCTGTCGTCGGCCTACCAGCAGGCGCAACTCGCCCAGGGGATTTTTTCGCCCGATACCATGTCGGTGGGCGATCTCTTTGCCGGCGCCCTGATCCCGGGCATCGGCCTCGTGGTGCTGTACATCCTCTATCAGATCGGCATGGCGATCTGGCGCCCCAAGACCTCGCCGGCGATCGAGCGCGAGCCCGGCGACGGGCCGGACAAGGGGCGGCTGCTGCGCCTGGCCCGCGCGCTGATAGCGCCTTTGGTGCTGATCGTCGCGGTGCTCGGCTCGATCCTTGCCGGCATCGCCACGCCAACCGAGGCGGCGGCCGTCGGTGCCGTCGGCGCGCTGATGCTGGCCGGGCAGCGGCTGGGCGCAGCCCGGCCGATCCCGGTGCTTGCCGGCGCCCTTGGCATGATCGCGCTGGTCATCCTGACGACGACGCTGGATCTGCGGCTCGGGCGCAATGTCGTGCCGCTTGCTGATCGCATCGGCATCGCGCTGGCGTTCATCGCCAGCGCCGCAGCCACATGGGGGATCGGGGCCAGCCTGCTGCGCACCTATCGCGCCGGCGTATTGGTTGCCGTGATGCGTTCGTCGACCCGGATCACCGCCATGGTGTTCGCCATCTTGATCGGCGCCGCGGTCTTTTCGCTGGTCTTCCGCGGGCTCGGCGGTGATGAAGCGGTGACCGACTTCCTCGCCAATCTGCCGGGCGGGCGGTTTGCCGCGGTCGCCCTGGTGATGGCGGTGATGTTCGTGCTCGGCTTCTTCCTCGACTTCATCGAGATCACCTTCGTGGTGGTCCCCATCGTTGCCCCGGCGCTGTTGATGATGGGCTTCGATCCGGTGTGGCTGGGCGTAATGATGGCGGTGAACTTACAGACCTCGTTCCTCACCCCGCCGTTCGGTTTTGCGCTGTTCTACCTGCGCGGGGTGGCGCCCGACGGCGTGTCGACCGGCATGATCTACCGGGGCGTCGCGCCGTTCGTGGCGATTCAGCTCATCGCGCTGCTGCTGCTCACCTTGATGCCGGGTCTCGCCACCTGGCTGCCGTCGATCGTCTTCGAATAAGCCCGCCGACGCCGGGGTCACGGTTTTTTCGCAAAATTTTAATCAAACGGTAACCGGCGTTTCCGAAACTGGGACATGGCTCCTCACAGATCCTTGGAGATCCGTGACCCATGTTGTGGAAACGCGAACGCCCGGCAACCGCCGAAAGAAGCGACGTGATCGACGATCCGGTCGTGCGCCGGGTGCTCGAGGATGCCGGCGACGGCGTGCAAGACCTGCAGCCGCGTTTCACCCCGTTCGGGCGCGGGCCGGAACCTGAGATCCTGCGGGCGATCACCGCCGCCCGGTCGATCGCGTAGGGCGCCCTTCCCGCCTGAACTACCCGGAAAACCGCCCCGATTTGGGGAAGCCCTTGGGCACCGCGCGCCCGGCGCCGCCGCGCCGCCCCAGCCAGTGATCGAGATCGGTGAGCGTGCGGGTGCGGCTGCCGGCCGGCCAGGTCAGCCCGTCGGCGCGCGAAAACACCGTGACATCGCGAATCGCGCCCTGGGCATAGCGTTGCAGGCGCACACCCTGGCCGCGGGTCATGGTCGGCATCTCGTCGAGGCCGAAGATCAGCATCTTGCGGTTGCTGCCGACCACCGCCACCATATCACCGTCCGCCGCCAGACAGGCAATCGCGCGGTCATGAATGCCGACGTTGAGCACCTGCTTGCCGTTGCGGGTTGCGGCGACGACCTTGTCGGCCTCGACGATGAAGCCCTTGCCGGCGGAACTCGCCACCAGCAGGCGGCTGCCGGGCCGAAAGACGGTCAGCGCGACGATCTTTTCCTCATTGCCGAGATCGATCATCAGGCGCACCGGTTCGCCCATGCCGCGCCCGCCCGGCAGCTTGTCGCAGGCGAGCGTGTAGAAGCGGCCGTTGGTGGCGAACAGCAAGAGCTTGTCGGTGGTCTGGGCATGCAGCCAGAAGCGGCCGCGGTCGCCATCCTTGTAGCGCACCTCGGTGCCGTTCTCGACATGGCCCTTGAGCGCCCGGATCCAGCCCTTTTCCGAACAGATCACGGTGATCGGCTCGCGCTCGATCATCGCTTCCAAGGGCACGACATTGGCGGCCGGGGCCTCGCCGAAGCCGGTGCGCCGGCGGCCCAGTTCGGTTTCGGGGCCGAACTGTTCGGCAATCGCCTTCAAGCCCCTGGCAATTTCGCGTTGCTGGCGCTTCTTGCTCTTCAAGAGCGCCTCAAGCGCCCGGGCCTCGGCCACCAGGCCTTCGTGCTCGGTGCGAATTTCAACCTCTTTCAGCTTGTTCAGCGCCCGCAACCGCATGTTCAGAATGGCGTCGGCCTGCACTTCCGAGAGCTCGAAGCGGGTCATCAGCTCAACCCTGGGCTCGTCCTCGAAGCGGACAATGCGGATCACTTCATCCAGATTGAGATAGGCGACCAGGAGCCCGTCGAGGACCTCGATGCGCTGTTCCACCTGGTCCAGCCGAAAGCGGCTGCGGCGCTGGAGCACGGCAAAGCGATGATCGAGAAAGGCCCGCAGGATCTCGGGCAAGGACATGACCCTAGGCGTCTGCTCGGCATCCAGAACGTTGAGATTGAGTGAGATGCGGGTCTCGAGATCGGTCAGCCGATAGAGGCTTTCCATCAGCACCTCGGCGTCGACGGTGCGCGACTTGGGCTCCAGCACCAGGCGGATCTCGTCGGTCGACTCATCACGCACATCGGCCAGCAGCGTCACCTTGCGCGAGGTGATCAAGTCGGCGATCTTCTCGATCAGGCGCGACTTCTGCACCTGATAGGGGATTTCGGTGACCACGATCCGGTACTGGCCGCGGCCGGCCTTCTCGACCTGCCAGCGGGCCCGAAGCCGCAGACTGCCACGGCCCGTCTCGTAAGCCGCCATCAGGTTCTCGCGCGGCTCGACGATCACCCCGCCGGTGGGAAAGTCGGGCCCCGGCAAAAACGCCATCAGCTCGCGTGTGCCGGCATCCGGGTGGTCGAGCAGGTGGAGCAGCGCCTGGCAGATCTCGGCCGCATTGTGGGGCGGAATGCTGGTCGCCATGCCGACGGCGATGCCGGCGGCGCCATTGGCCAGCAGGTTGGGGAAATAGGCCGGAAAGACCACCGGCTCCAGCGCCTCGCCGTCATAGGTGGGGCGAAAATCGACGGTATCCTCGTCGATGTCCTGCAACAGAAGCTCGGCGACAGGCGTGAGCCGGGCTTCCGTGTAGCGCATGGCAGCGGCGTTATCGCCGTCGATATTGCCGAAATTGCCCTGGCCGTCGATCAGCGGATAGCGGACCGAAAAATCCTGGGCAAGCCGCACCATGGCGTCATAGATCGCCTGATCGCCATGGGGATGAAACTTGCCCATGACATCGCCGACGACGCGGGCCGACTTCTTGAAGCCGGAACCGGGGTCGAGGCGCAATTGGCGCATGGCATAGAGCAGCCGGCGATGCACCGGCTTCAAGCCGTCGCGCACATCGGGCAGCGAGCGCGACATGATGGTGGACAGCGCATACGACAGATAGCGCGTGCCCAGGGCCTGCGCGAACGCCACCTCCAGAACCTGGCCGGAGCCCTCGGATGCCTTGCTCATGGCCCGAAATATAGCATCAGTTTGCCTGATCGCCACAAGATATGGCGGATGCCGCGTCGATCCGGTCGGCCAGCCGCAGGCGCGCCGGCGGCAGCGCCTTGCCGTGAGGGCTCAGCAGATGATGGGCGAGGAAATGGCCGGTGAGCGCCAGCCCGGCAGCGATATCGGCCGGCGTCGGCGGCGGCGCCCCGGCGTCCCACAGGAAGGCGGGCAATGGCAGCAGGCGGTCGACATAGGGGCCGGCGGCTTGGCTGCACACCGCGCGCCCGGTCCTGGGAGAGACATAGGCCAGCCCGTCGGTCTGCCCGGTCACCGCGCAAGCCGAGAGGTCGAGCCCGAAGCCCATCTCAGAGAGCAGCCGCAGCTCCCAGCGGACATAGGCGGGGCCCCAGCGGGCAGCCGCGCCCTCGCTCGCCTCCAAGGCATCGAGCAGCTCGCGGGTGGCCTCGAACATGGCTTCATGCGGCTCGCGCTCGGGCATGGCAAGAGAGGCCAGCGCGCAGGCCGCATTGAGGGCGGCGAGCGGCCCCGGCATCGCCATCAGCACGGCGGCGCGCGAGGCTTCAAGCTCGATGGTGAAGCTGCCGAGATGCTCGGAGAGGCGCGCCCGCCAGCGGGCCGCAACCTCGTTGCCCGGCTGCAGGACGCCGCGCAGACGCCGCCCCACGCCGCCGCGCACCAGGCCGAGGTGGCGGCCGTGGTCACGGGTCAGGAGCTCGGCAATGACACTGGTCTCGCCGTGGCGCCGGGTGCCCAAAACGATGCCGCGATCGGACCAGTCCATGGTCCCCTACCTGCCACAAGCCGGGGCAGGCGCACCCCGGTCAGTCGACAAAGCCCAGCCCCATCTCGCGGTAGCGCTCGGGATCGTCGATCCAGTTGCGGCGCACCTTGACGTAGAGGAACAGATGCACCTTGCGCCCCAGAATCTCCTCGAGCTCATGGCGCGCTGCCGCCCCGATGGCCTTGATGGTCGCCCCGCCCTTGCCGAGCACGATGCCCTTCTGGCTGTGGCGCTCGACATAGATCACCTGATCGATCCGGACGCTGCCGTCGCCGCGCTCTTCCCAGCTCTCGGTCTCGACCGTGGTGACATAGGGCAGTTCCTGATGCAGCCTCAGATAGATCTTTTCGCGGGTGATCTCGGCGGCCAGCAGACGCTCGGAAATATCGGTCAGTTGATCAGGGGGATAATGCCAGGGGCCGGGCGGCACGCTGTCGGCGAAGTAGCGCTTCAAATCCATCACCCCGTCGCCGGTCAGCGCCGAGATCATGAAGGTCTCGGTAAACACGCCGGTCCGGTTGAGCTCGTCGGCCAGCGCCAGCAGTTGCGGGCGCTTGACCAGATCGATTTTGTTCAAGACCAGAATCGCCTTGAAATCCTGTTCGGTCAGGCCGTCGATGATGCGCCGGTCGTCTTCCTGAATGCCGTGGGCGGCATCGATCAGCACGGCACGGATGTCGGCGCCGCCGGCCGCCGCCCAGGCGGCTGCCACCATCGCCCGGTCGAGGCGCCGGCGCGGGCGAAAGATGCCTGGCGTGTCGATGAACACGAGCTGGGCCGAATCAAAAACGGTGACGCCGGTGATCCGGGTGCGGGTGGTCTGGACCTTGTGGGTGACGATCGACACCTTGGAGCCGATCAGCGCATTGAGCAGCGTCGACTTGCCGGCATTCGGCGCACCCAGGATGGCGATGAAACCGCAGCGCGGCGGCGCCTTGTCGTCCGCCGGGGTGCGCGCGCGGTTTTCAGTCATTGCCGTCACCCCGTTCGTCATCCGCCTCGCCCTGGCAGCGGGCCAGCAGCCTGGCGGCGGCCCGCTGTTCGGCCTGCTGCTTGGAGCGGCCGCGGCCGCGGGCCGTGCCGGCACCATCGAGGCGCACCTCGATGGTGAACAGCGGCGCATGATCCGGGCCTTCGCGGGCCACCATTTCATATTCGGGTGGCGCCATGCCGCGCGCCGCTGCCCATTCCTGCAGCGCCGACTTGGCATCCACCGGCACCGCCTCCTGCTCCGAGATCAGCGCCCCCCAGTAGCGGTCGATAAAGCGTTCCGCGGCTTCCAGCCCGCCATCCAGATACAGGGCGGCGATCACCGCTTCGCAGACGTCGGCGAGAATGCCGGATTTTTCCCGCCCGCCGCTTTCCGCCTCGCCGCGCGACAGACGGATATGCGGGGCAAGGCCAGCCTCAGCCGCAATCCGGGCCAGGGTTTTCTTGCGCACCAGGGCGTTGAAGCGGCGCGCCAGAGTGCCTTCGTCGTCATCGGGAAAGGCGGCCAGAAGCCGCGCCGCGATGATCATGCCGAGCACCCGGTCGCCGAGGAATTCGAGGCGCTGGTAGCTCGCCTCCCCTTCCCGGCTGGGATGGGTCAGCGCCTCGCGCAGCCAGTCGTCGTGCCGGAACCGGTGACCCAGGGTTGCGGCAAGATCGCTCAGAGGTTCGGCCATGTCCGGGGCCTCAGGGACACACGGTCAGTGCAGGCGGGTGAAAAAGCGCTCGAACCGGGCCGCCGGAATCCATCGCCAGAACTGCCATTTGGCGGCCGTGCCGTCGGTCGAGAAAAACAGGATCTCGGCCCGCCCCACCAGGTTTTCCGCCGGGATATAGCCAACGCCGCTGTTGGCCACCCGGCTGTCGGCGGAATTGTCGCGATTGTCACCCATGGCGAAATAATGCCCGGCGGGCACCACGAACACACCCGTGTTATCGACCGGGCGCGGCCCCATGTCGAGGGTCATGTAGCTCACCCCGTTGGGCAGGGTCTCGCGATACTGGGCATAGCGCCGGAGATTGCCGAAGCGGTCGCGGTAGACGAAATCCTCGACCCGGACGCGCTTGACCGGCTGGCCGTTGATGTACAGCACGCCATCGATCATCTGCAGGCGGTCGCCGGGCAGCCCGACGATGCGCTTGATGTAATCGGTGCGATTGTCCGCCGGCAGTTTGAAAACCACGATATCGCCGCGTTCCACCGGCTGGGCGAAGATCCGGCCCTTGATCAGCGGCAGGCTGAAGGGCAGCGAATGGCGGCTGTATCCATAGGCATATTTGGACACGAACAGATAGTCGCCGACCATCAGCGTCGGCAGCATCGATTCGGACGGGATGTTGAACGGCTCGAACGCGAAACTTCGGATGACCACCGCGATGAGGACCGCATAGACGATCGTCTTGACGGTCTCGACCCAGGTGTCGGGTTGCTCGGCTTTTGCCGCCTTGGCGGCTGCCGCCGGCTTGCCGCCCTTCACATCCTTGTCGCCAAGTCGATCGTTGCTGGTCATAGTTCTTTCCGTCTGGACGCCGCACCACCGGGCCCGGCGGACATAAAGGAGGCTTGCCGCGGTGCTGTCAAGCCTGCACCGATCCGCGGCCGTTCCCGGAGACCGGCGATCCATCACCCGCCGCCAGCGGCTCGGCGGTGATGATGACGATCGCCTGGGCCAGCGGATGGTCGTCGGTAAGCGTGAGGTGAATGCGTGGGCGATGCCCCGGCGGGGTGATCTCGTGCAGGCGCGCAAGCGCGCCGCCGGTGAGCTCCATGGTCGGCCGGCCGCCGGGCTCGTTCACCACGCCCAGGTCGCGCCAGAAGACGCCCTTGCGAAAACCGGTGCCAAGCGCCTTGGCGCAGGCCTCCTTGGCGGCGAAACGCTTGGCATAGCTGGCGGCGCGGTTGGCCCGGCGCTCCGATTTTTCCCGCTCGATATCGGTGAAGACACGGGCGATGAAGCGCTCGCCGAACCGGTCGAGGCTGTTCTCGATGCGGCGGATATCGATAATGTCGTTGCCCAGCCCGATGATCATGCCGTTAGCCGTCGCCAACGCCGGCCCGGGCGCGATGCGCATCCATCTGGCGGCGCATCTCGACAATCGCCGCCTCCAGCCCGACAAACACCGCCTCGCCGATCAGGAAATGGCCGATGTTGAGCTCGACGATCTGCGGGATCGCCGCCACCGGCCCGACGGTCTCGTAATCGAGGCCGTGACCGGCATGGCATTCCAGGCCCAGCTCGACGGCGAGGCGAGCCGCCGCCTGCAAGCGGGCAAGCTCGGCTGCACGCGCCGCGCCCTCGGCCTCGACATAGGTGCCGGTATGAAGCTCCACCGCCGGCGCCCCGACGTCGGCCGCGGCGCGAAGCTGGGCTTCGTCCGGATCGATGAACAGGGCAACGCGGATGCCGGCGCCTGACAGCCGGGCCACGGCCTGCCCGATCTGGTCGCGGGCCGCGGCGACATCCAGCCCGCCTTCGGTGGTCAGTTCCTGGCGGCGTTCGGGGACCAGACAGCAGGCATGCGGGCGATGGCGGCAGGCAATCGCGATCATCTCCGGCGTTGCCGCCATCTCGAGGTTGAGCGGCAGGTCGATCTCGGTCATCAGCCGGGCGATATCATCGTCGACGATATGGCGGCGATCCTCGCGCAGATGCGCGGTAATGCCGTCGGCCCTGGCCCTGGCAGCAATCCGGGCGCCGCGCAGGGGATCGGGATGGCGGCCGCCGCGGGCGTTGCGCAGCGTTGCAATGTGATCGATGTTGACGCCCAGGCGCAGAGGCGCAATCGCGGTCGTGGTCATGATGCAGCGTGATCCTGATTGCCCTGGGGTCGGCTCGCGGCGCTGGCCTCGAGGCGCTTCTCGAGGCGTTCTTCGAGATGGCGGCGGCGGCGTTCGCGATAGCTGGTCAGCAGGTGGCCGACCGACCAGAACACCGCCCACCAGACCGCGATCCCGGTGATCAGCCCGCCCACCGTCATCGGCAGCAGCAACGGCCCCAATGTGCCGATCGGATCGATCAGAATATCGCCCAGCGACAGATGCACGGTGGAATGCGCGGGATCGACCGTCCGCATGCCCAGAACCCAGGCGCCGAGCCGATAGGTCCACATCCATATCAAGGGGAACGTCCAGGGATTGCCGACCGCGGTGCCGATGGCCGAGGCCAGCACGTTGACGCCGAGCATCCAGGCCAGCAGCACCGCGAGCAGCAGATGCAGGCCGATAAACGGGGTGAACGAAATCGCTGCACCACAGGCCAGCCCGGCGGCGATCGAGTACGGCGAGCCGGGCAGCCGCGCCACCCGGTAGCGCAGGTACAGAAACGCGCGGCGCCAGCCGGCGCTGGGCCAGAAGAATTCCCGCACTTGGCGCCAGGCGCGGCGTTTGACTCGGCTGCGAAACACGTTTCCCGTTCTTTCTGTTCCCGTGTGCGTTCCTGCCCTGAATCAGTTGTCTTCGTTCGCGCGCGGCCGAGGCAATCCTAGCCCCGCACGCGCTCGACCTGATGGACGACGCGGCTGGCCCGGAGCGCGGCGATGATGTTGGTCAGATGCTTCACGTCGCGGACCTCGATGTCGACATCGACCCCGAAGAACTTGGGATTGCGCTCGACGATCTTCAGGTTCGAGATGTTGCCCTGGTTCTTGGCAATCACCGTCGCCAGTGTACCAAGGGCGCCCGCTTCGTTTACTAGCATTGTGGTGATTCGTCCAACATGAAATCCCGGGTCCCGGGCATTCACGTCCCAGGATACGTCGAGCCAGCGCTCGGGCACCTCGGCATAGCTTTCCAGCGTCTCGCAGTCGATGGTGTGGATCATGATCCCCTTGCCCTTCTCGACAATTCCGACAATGCGGTCGCCGGGGATCGGGTAGCAGCATTCCGAGAGGTGCACGGCCATGCCCGGGGTCAGGCCCTTGATCGGGATCGGGCGGCCTTCGCCATTGCTGGCCGGGTTGCGGAAGAAGGGTTCGGCATCGGCCGGCTGGCCCTTGAACTCAAAGCCCGGGAAGACCGCCTCGAACACCTGTTTGGCGCTCAGCTCGCCTTTGCCGACGGCGACGAACAGATCCTCATCGCTCTTGAATTTCAGCACCTGGCGGGCCCGGCTCTGGGCCTTGCGGCCGAAGTCCTGGCCTTCCTGGTCGAAGGCGCGCTCGAGAATGGCAAGGCCGAGCTCCGCATACTGGGCCCGTTCCTGGGCGCGGATGAAGCGGCGAATGGCGGAGCGCGCCTTGCCGCTGACCACGAAGGTTTCCCATTTCGGCGACGGCGTCTGGGCCTTGGAGCGCAAAATTTCCACCTGGTCGCCATTGCGCAGGCGGGTGCGCAGGGGCACCAGCCCGCCGTTGACCTTGGCGCCAACGCAGGTATCACCGATATCGGTGTGCACGGCGTAGGCGAAATCGACCGGCGTGGCGCCGCGCGGCAGGGCGATCAGATCGCCCTTGGGGGTAAAGCAGAACACCTGATCCTGGAACATCTCCAGCTTGGTGTGTTCGAGAAATTCCTCCGGCGACGAGCCGTGATCGAGAATTTCCAGCAGCTCGCGCAGCCAGCGGTACTGGGTGCCGCCGACATGGCGTTTGCGCGCGCTCTGCTTGTACTGCCAGTGGGCGGCGACGCCGAGCTCGGCCACCCGGTGCATCTCGCGGGTGCGGATCTGAATTTCGATGCGCTGCTTTTCCGGCCCGATCACGGTGGTGTGGATCGACTGGTACTGGTTGCGCTTGGGCGTCGAGATGTAGTCCTTGAAGCGCCCCGGCACCATCGTCCAGGTCGTGTGCACGACGCCAAGCGCGCGATAGCAGGCTTCGCGGTCGTCGACCAGAATGCGAAACGCCATGATGTCGCACAGCTGCTCGAACGAGATGTTGTTCTTCTGCATCTTGCGCCAGATCGAATAGGGCCGCTTCAGGCGGCCGACGACTTCCGCCTTGATTCCGTTCTTGGCAAGCGTGCGCTGCAGCTTGCGCGACACCCGGGCCTGAAGGTTGCCGGCCGATTTGCGCAGGAATTCGAGCCGCGCCAGGATCGATTCGCGGGCCTCGGGGTGCAACTCGGCAAACGCCAGATCCTCGAGCTCGTCCTTCATTGCCTGCATGCCGATGCGCTCGGCCAGCGGCGCATAGATTTCCATGGTCTCGAGGGCGATGCGGCGGCGCTTGTCCGGGTCCTTGATGTGCGAGAGCGTGCGCATGTTGTGCAGCCGGTCGGCGAGCTTGACCAGCAGCACCCGGATATCGTTGGACATGGCGAGCAGAAACTTGCGGAAGTTTTCCGCCTCGCGGGCACGCTCCGAGGTCAGCTCGATCTGCGACAGCTTGGTCACCCCGTCGACCAGGGTGGCGATTTCGGATCCGAACAGTTCCTCGAGTTCCTCGCGGGTTGCGACCGTGTCCTCGATGGTATCATGCAGCAGCGCGGTGGCGATGGTGGCACCGTCGAGCTTCATGTCGGTGAGAATGCCGGCGACTTCGAGGGGATGCGAAAAATAGGGATCGCCCGAGGCCCGGGTCTGGCTGCCATGCGCCTTCATCGAAAACACGTAGGCGCGGTTGAGCACCGCCTCGTTGACGCTGCTGTCGTAGGATTTGACTTTTTCGACCAGTTCGTATTGCCGGATCACGATGCTTTACGGGCCGGTCCCGGCCGCCTCTTGCTTCGGCCGGGCCATGGTTGGCCTGGCGTCAATCTCGATCGTTGTCGCTCGGATCCGGGAAGACAGGGGAAGACGGCCGATCGAAGTGGCCGAATTTGCGTCGGCTCTCGCGCCGCCCTATGCCTTCGGCTCGCCTTCGGGTGCCGGCGCCGCTTCTTCCACGTCCGGAGCGGTCGCGGCGTCACCCGCCGCCTCGGCGGTGGTGCCGGTTTCTTCCTGCGCCTTGAATTCGGACAGGGCCTTGGCGAGATGTTCGGCGGCCACGTCCTGGCCCTGCTGCAACTCGCGGGAAACCTCGACAAGCGACAGATCGTCTTCCTCGGGCTCGTCGATCTCGACATGTTTCTGCATGCTGGAGATCACCGCTTCACGCAGCTCGTCCGCCTTGATCGTCTCCTCGGCGATCTCGCGCAGAGCAACGACCGGGTTCTTGTCGTTGTCCCGATCGACGGTCAGGGGCGCACCGGACGAAATCGCCCGGGCCCGCTGGGCCGCCAGCAGAACCAGCTCAAATCGATTGGGAACCTTGTCGACGCAGTCTTCTACGGTAACCCGAGCCATCTCGAAAACTCCAATCCAGTGATCGCGCGATATAGATAGGCCCGAGCCTCGGATAAAGCAAGAACATCTGACCGAAAAGGCATGTTTTGCCGCGCCGCGAGCGCCAGCCGCGCTCCGGCGCCCCACCCGGCCCTAGGCGACTTCGTCGACCGGCCGGCCGAACAGGCGCAGGCCGGCGTAAAGCACCAGGCCGCTGAGCGGCAACAACAGCCACCACGGCGCCCCCAAGGCGGCCGGCACCGTGCCCAGCAGCACCGCCACGGCGCCGACGAACAGGGCATAGGGAAGCTGGGTGCGGACGTGCTGGACATGATCGCAGCCCGACGCAACCGACGACAGCACCGTGGTATCCGAGATCGGCGAGCAGTGATCGCCCCACACCGCACCGCCGAGCACCGCTGCAATCACCGAATAGAGAATGTGCATCTCGGCCGGCTCGGCCATCGCTTGCGTCGTCATGATCGCCCAGGAGAGCGGGATGACGAGGGGCACCAGAATGCCCATCGCCCCCCAGCTGGTGCCGGTGGCAAAGGCCGTGACCGCCGAAATCACGAACACCAGCGCCGGAATCGACCACACGGGCAACCGGTCGCCAAGCACCGAGACCAGATAGTCGGCCGTGTGCAGAATGTCGGTGACCGAGGAAAGCGCCCAGGCCAGCACCAGGATGATCAGCGGCGCGAACATCGCTTTCACCCCTTCGGTCCAGGCGTGCAAGGCATCGGTGAAGGAGAGCACCCGATAGCCGATGGTCAGCCCGATGGCCACCAGCACCCCGGCAAACGACCCCCACAGCAGCGAGCGAAACGGATCGGCGCTGCCGACAATGTCCTGGATGGTTTCGCCGTCGCCGGTCAGATAAAGCCCGAAGGCCAGCCCCAGGCTCAACGCCACGATCGGGATGACGGCGAGCCGCGCCAGATGGCGGCCATCGGCGGTGGCCTGGACCTTCATCTCGTTCGAGGTCCGGGCGCTCGCCTGCAGGTGAACATCGGCGACCTCGCCGGTCTCCCGGGCCAGGCGCTCGGCCGCCACCATCGGCCCGAAGTCGCGCCCGGTATGAGCCACCAGAAAGACGAAGAGCAAGGCCAGCAGCGGATAGAAATTATAAGGAATCGAGTTGAAAAACAGCGCGTACGCCGACTGCGAGATGCCCGAAACCTCGTCGAGCGCGCTTTCGATCAGACCGACTTCATAGCCGATCCAGGTGCTGATCAGGGCAATGCAGGCCAGCGGCGCGGCGGTCGAATCGACGATATAGGCGAGTTTTTCGCGCGAGATGCGCAGGCGGTCGGAAATCGGCCGCATGGTGTTGCCCACCACCAGCGTATTGGCGTAGTCATCGAAAAAGATCACCAGCCCCAGGACGGCCGCCGTCAACTGCCCGCGCCGGGGCGTATTGGCGCCGCGGGCAACGATGAAATCGACAATCCCCTGCATGCCGCCGTTGGCGGTGACGATCCCCAGCATGCCGCCGATCATCAGCGAAAAGCCCATGATCGCGACATGATCGGGAACGCTCGCCGCGGCAATCACATGGACGGCAAAGCCCTGGAACAGCCCGGTGATCACGCCAATCAAAGAAAAGCCGGTGATCGCCCAGGCGCCGACCCAGATGCCGAGAAACAGGGCCGGCACGACCTGGCGGAACAAGAGTGCGATCGCAATGGCGATCAGCGGCGGCAAAATCGAAACCCAGGCCGGCAGAACCAGAACTTGCGCCGCGGCAAGCTCCTGCCCGCCGGCCTTGAGCACGATTCGGGTGCGCCCGCCGGCCCTGAGCACGGCGTCCGACACCATGCCCCTGCCGCCGTCGGCGTCCGCCACCGGCAACGGGCTGTCGGTGCCGAGCTCGACCACGAGATCGGCACCCGCCGGCGCGTCTTTCACACCGATATCGAAAGGGATGCCGGCAAGCACCACCTGCGGCACATCGAGCGTCGGTGCCGCCCGCGCCGTCACGCCAAGCGACAAAAGAACCAGGAATAAAGAAACAGCAAAGACGCGGCGCATCGCCCCCAACCACCGTTTGTTGCCTGTCGGCCCCGGGTGTTCGCCGCCCACTATTCTCGAAACCGGCAGCGATCACAAGACAGAGATAAAGGACGGACCCGCCGCCCCCTTGGTGCAGCGGCGGCCTTCGATGACGGTTGGATCGCGGGCATTGTCGATCACCGGGACTGTGCCTCGGCCGGCAAAATGAAGTCCGTCCCCGTTACAGGATCAGCTCTGAAACATCCCTGTAATCGCCGAGCTTGCCCTTGATGAAGGTATTGAAGGCCAGGGAATATCTTGGCTGGCTGGACATATTGACCTGAACGAGGTGCTGCAGGCTTGAAGAGAAGATGATCAGGTCGTTCTTTTGCGGCAGGATCAGGTTTTTCGTGGTGTTGTAGATGTTCACTTTCCCCTGCTCCGGAAAAAGCTCGATCTGCTGATAGGTTCTGTGGCGCTCGAATATCATCCCGGCCACCGGCTCCGGCATATCCGTGTAGTACAGGGACCCGGACACCACCGAGTTCGAATGGGTATGGCTGTGCATGCCAACGTTCGGCGGGTTTATCAGCGACCACGACTGCGTCACATAGAGCTTCTGGCGGATTCCCAGGACTTCGGCGGCAAATATGTCGAGGACTTCCTGGACCGCCTCCTTGATGCTCTTGAGCTCCGGTTCCTCGAAAATGTAAAGGTTCTCGGAAATCAGATTCATCTGATTCGGAACCATTTTCAGATTCTTCAGATAGTCGATCTGCGCGTCGCTGATCGCGTGACCGATGTTGGCCTTGAGATAGGGTTCAACAAATAACGGATGGACTTCGTAGTCGATGCTCGCCATGGCTCGCCAACCCCCCTGCCGCCATGAAGTCAGGCCCGGAAATATGCACTACAGAATTAATTGGTGTCCAGAGTTTCTCGCAGCTCCGATTATGTCTCCGGCGTCCAAACGGACTCGCCCGTTCCGACCTTTTGCAGGGCGGTGACGGGCCGGCAGCACCGGGCCAGGCCCGGACTCGGCCCGCAGCTTGTGTGCGCTGCCGGCGGCTGGTGCGGCTTGCGCAAGGACCGGCTTGGGCGCTACAACCGTCGGCTGGGAGGAGAGATTCGGAGGAGCAATCCATGAAACTGGCGGTGGCGGCGACCAAGGTTCACAAATGGGTGGGCCTGATCCTCGGCGTTCAGGTGATTCTGTGGATTGCCGGCGGTCTGGTGATGAGCTGGTTTCCCATCGAACGTGTGCGCGGCGAGCACAACATGCGCACACCGCCGGCTTATGACCTCGCGGATGTCGGGACGATCGTGCCGGTGACACAGGCCCTGGCCCAGGCCGGGCCGGCGCCAGTGCGCCGCCTCGAGCTCGCCTATCTTCTCGACCGGCCGGTCTATCGCCTCGAGGTCGGCCAGGAGAAGGACAGGGCGCGCCATATTCTGGTCGACGCCCGCGACGGCAGGCGGCTCTCGCCCCTGAGCGAGGACTGGGCCCGGCGGATCGCATTGAGCGATTTCGCCGGCAACGCGCAGGCCAGATCTGTCCAGCTTCTGTCGGCCACCAACGGCGAATACCGCGGCGCCGTGCCGGTCTGGCAGGTCGTCCTCGACGATGCGGAAGACACCCACATTTATGTCTCGCCCGACACCGGCCGGGTGGTTGCCCGGCGCAATTCGGTGTGGCGGCTTTACGATTTCTTCTGGATGCTGCACATCATGGATTACAAGACGCGCAGCAATTTCAACCATCCGCTGATCATCGGTGCCGCCGCCGTTGCCCTGATCCTGTCGGTGAGCGGGCTGCTGCTGCTGTTCTATCGTTTCGGCCGGCGCGATTTCGCCTGGATCCGGCGCCGGCGATGACCGGTGCGGCTGAACATGCCTTATATGCGATCATTCCATTCCGTCAGGACGTCGACGATCGTCCCGGTTAATTGCGCAAGGTCTTCGTCGCCGATGACGAAGGCCGGCGTCGCATAGACGATATCGCCGAACGGGCGAAGCCACAGGCCGCGCTCGACAAATCGCTGCCTGAGCCAGTCCGGATTCCTCAACTCGTCGACCTGGACGACGCCGATGGCACCCTTGACCCGGACGTCGACGACATGCTCGAGCCCGCGGCAGGCTTCAAGCGCACCCATCATGTGCTCTTCGATGGCGCGCACCTGGTCGAGCCGGGGTTCGGTCTCGAACAGATCGAGCGAGGCATTGGCCGCCGCGCAAGCCACCGGATTGGCCATGTAGGTGGGCCCGTGCATCAGCGCCTTTTCCGGATCGTCGGAGAGAAACGCCTCATAGACGTGGGTGCGCGCCACTGTGGCGGCCAGTGAAACGGTGCCACCCGTCATGCCCTTGCCCAGACACATGATATCGGGAACCACGTCCGCCTGCTCGCTGGCAAACAGCGTTCCGGTCCGCCCGAATCCGGTGAAGATTTCATCGGCTATGAACAATACGTCATGGCGCTGCGCCAGCCGGTACAGCTCGCCGAGGATGTCCGCGCCATGAAATCGCATGCCGCCGGCACCCTGGACGATGGGCTCGATGATCATCGCGGCCAGGGTATCCCGGTTTCCGGCAAGAAACGCGTCGATTGCGTTCAATTCCTCCGCTGTTTCCGGCAGCGCCAGGACGTACCGCCCCTGGAACTGCTCCTTGAACACCCTGTGCATGCCATCGTCAGGGTCGGTGACCGACATCGCACCCCAGGTATCGCCGTGATATCCACGCGAAAAGGCGAGAAAGCGCGTGCGCCCGTCCTGGCCCCGGTTGAGCCAGTACTGCAGGGCCATCTTGAGCGCGATCTCGACCGCGACCGAGCCCGAATCGGCAAAAAAGACATGATCGAGATCGCCCGGCAACAGAGCTGCCAGACGCGCCGCCAAACGGTAGGCCGGTTCATGGCCGAGGCCACCGAACATGACATGCGGCATGACCTCCAGTTGCCGGGTCATCGCCGCAACAACATGCGGATGGTTGTAGCCGTGGCACGCCGTCCACCAGGATCCGATGCCGTCGATCAGTTCGGTGCCGTCGGCGAGCTTCAGGCGCACGCCATTGGTTTCAATGACCGGCAGGGGCGGCGCCGCGGTCCGCATCTGGGTATAGGGATGCCAGACATGGGCGACACCTTCGCGGTACCATTCGGGCGATGCGTTGTGCCATGCCGGCCTTTCCGGGCCCCGGCGGCTCCCTGCCGGTGTATCCTTTGCCATGCGAAGCGTTCTCTGTACCGTTAGCGAAACGCCGTGATATTAGTGACGGGCTTGAGAAAAGACCATGGCAAGAGCGCCCCTTCAACCGGCATAGTTTCGAAAAGGCGAGCACGAAGAACTTGGTGGATTTGAGGAAATTTGCCGAAATCAAGCTGGCGCGGCTGCGCGAGCAGACCCTGTTTCGCGAGGTGCTGAACAGCGACCGTCGTCCCGGCGCCAGAATCGTGCGGAATGGCCGGGAGCTGGTGTCTTTCTGCTGCAACGACTATCTGGGGCTCTCGCAACATCCGGCCGTACGCAAGGCCGCAAAACGGGTCATCGACCGTTACGGCGTCGGCGCCGGCGCGTCACGGCTGGTGACCGGCAATCATTCGCTTTATCGGGCACTCGAAGACCGCCTTGCCGCCATCAAGGGCACCCCGGCGGCCTGCGTGATGGGAAGCGGCTATCTTGTGAACACCGGGGTCATCCCCTGTTTCGTCGGGCCAGATGACCTGATCATCATCGATGAGCTTTGTCACGCCTGCCTTTATGCCGGCAGCGCGCTCAGCAAGAGCACGGTCATTCCCTTTGGTCATAACGATATGGGCCATCTGCACGACCTGCTCTGCGAACACCGCCCCCGGCACCGGCACTGCCTGATCATCACCGAGGGCGTCTTCAGCATGGACGGCGACCTTGCCCCCCTCGATGAAATGACCGACCTGGCCGAAAGCTTCGACGCATGGCTGCTGAGCGACGACGCCCATGGCTTCGGCGTCATCGGCGAGCGCGGCCGCGGCAGCACGTTCGCCCACCAGGGGCGGGTCAATGTGCATCTGCAAACCGGGACCTTGTCCAAGGCCGTCGGCGCCTACGGTGGCTATGTCTGCGCCGCGACGGCGGTGATCGAGCTGATCAGGAACCGGGCCCGCACGCTGGTCTACTCGACCGGTCTGCCCCCCGCCATCGTTGCCGCGTCGCTGGCCGCCATCGAAATTATCGAAGGCGACGCGGCGTTGCGCGACGCGCCGCTGCGCAAGGCCCGGCTTTTCGCCAGGGAATCCGGTCTGCCCGAGCCCCGGTCGCCGATCGTCCCGCTGGTCACAGGTTCGGCGTCCGCCGCCCTGAAGATGAGCCAGGCCCTCGAGGACAGGGGATTTCTCATCACCGCCATCCGTCCGCCGACGGTTCCGGCAGGAACGGCGCGACTGCGCGTCACGTTCTCGGCCGCGCATCGGGACGAGGATGTCGTGGCCCTCGCCGGCGCCCTTCGCGATCTGGGCTGCCCTGGCCTGCCCGGGGGCCGGCCGCAACAGTCCGTGGCATGAGGGCCCTGTTCATCACCGCGACGGGAACCGGCATCGGCAAGACGCTGGTGACCTGTGCCCTGGCCTGGCAACTGCGCAGGCGCGGCAAACTGGTCAAGGCCCTGAAGCCGATCGTGACCGGTTATGACCCCGGCAATGCCGCCGCCAGCGATCCGCACCTGATTCTCGAGGCCCTGGGAGAGACGGCAAGCTGCGCCGCCGTCGAATTGATCTCCCCCTGGCGCTACGCAGCCCCCCTCGCTCCGGATGCGGCAGCGGCACAGGAAAACCACCGGATCGATTTCGATGAACTGGTCGAGTTCTGCCGGGCCGCGAAGAACGCCGACGGGGATTTTCTCTTGATCGAAGGCATCGGCGGCGCCTTGGTGCCGCTTGGCCGTGATCGAACCGTGGCCGACTGGATCGCCGCCCTTGACATCCCCTGCCTTCTGGTTTCGGGCAGCTACCTTGGCAGTCTGAGCCACACCATCTCGACGCTCGAGGCGATGCGTGGACGCGGATTGCGTATCTCGCGTCTGGTAATCAGCGGCGGCGCGGGTGAGGCGTTGCCGCTCGAAGACACGGCAACCGCTCTTGCCCCTTTTCTCGATGGAATGCCGGTGACCCTCATTCCCCGCCTTCGTTCCACCGGTCAGTTGTGGCAACAGGCGCCTGAAATTCCGGTTCTGGGCGATTGACGGCAGACTCCGTAGAGACTTTTCGGGCCGGAGACGCTGCAGGACATGTTCAGGCATCGCGCGGACAGCCGGGCCCGCCACCCACCGCATTTGAGCGTATGCACGATACCGCTCGGCACCCTGCAGCCGTCAACTCGCGGCCTGCTGCGGATCGGCGAGGACTTCCGCACCCTCGGCGGCATGGGTGACGGGGGTTGCGTTCCATCAAGACTCGCCTGCTCCGGGCCGCCGTGAACAGCTTTTTTACGCTCTTGACATGGGTCAAGGATGCATTGTCTGTTCTGCACTAGCGTCCCGGCGCAACGATAACTTCGCGTCAACGAACGGGTATGGCCGTACGGCCAGCGACTCCAGGAAACCCGTCAAGGCAATGCTACCGACGCCCAGACCGGGCGTCTCGCCGAAAGGAGCGATCATGACTGCACCGATTCCCGAGCGACGCCGCCCGTTCCGGTGGATTCCGGCGACCGTCGGCCTGGTTCTGCTGATCTGCCTGCCGGCAGCGACCGCTCTGGCCGCCATGGCCGCCGAGCCAACCGATGTCAATTATGAACCCGAAGCCCGCTTCACGCTGATCACCACGGTGGCGCACGGCCAGATGGCCTTCATCGGAGAGGGTGGGCTTATCGACGGCATCATCAATCCCACGCTTGTGGTCAAGCAAGGCACGATCGTGCAAATCACATTGATCAATGGCGAGGGAGCCAAACACGACATCGTCATCCCCGAATTCGGTGTCAACTCGCAATGGGTCACCGATCCGGAGGGAAGCACCGTCACCGTGTTTCGCGCCGATGGCCCCGGCGAGTTCACCTATTACTGCAGTATTCCCGGCCATCGCGAGGCCGGCATGGAAGGCTTGATCCGTGTCGTCGCAGAGCCCGAGGTGATTGTTGGCGGCAAGGCCGACATTTCGCGCCTGCCGACCGACCTGCCCAAGCCGGTGGGCAAGCGCAAACCCAAGACCGTCCGTTACGAGCTCGAAACCCTCGAGGTCGACGGCCAGTTGAGCGACGGCACGTCGTATACCTTCTGGACCTTCGGCGGCAAAGTGCCGGGGCCGTTCCTGCGGGCCCGCGTCGGCGACACCATCGAACTGGTGCTCAAGAACTCGCAGGGCAGCCTGATGACCCACTCCATCGATCTGCACGCGGTCAACGGGCCGGGCGGTGGCGGCGCCGTGACACAGGTCCCGCCGGGCCAGAAGCGCATTTTCACGTTCAAGGCGTTGACCCCGGGACTGTACGTCTATCACTGCGCCACGCCGATGGTCGCCAACCATATCGCCAACGGCATGTACGGGCTGGTTCTGATCGAGCCGGAAGGCGGTCTGCCGCCGGTCGATCGTGAATTCTACGTCATGCAGGGCGAGGTCTACACGGCTGCCGGCTACGGCATGCACGGCTATCAGGAATTCAGTGTCCGCAAGCTGCTCGAAGAACGGCCCGACTATTTCGTCTTCAATGGCGCCGTCGGAGCGATCAGCCGCGATCATCCCCTGAAGGCCAAGGCTGGGGAGACCGTGCGCATCTTCTTCGGCAACGGCGGGCCGAATTTCACCTCGAACTTCCACGTGATCGGTGAAATCTTCGACCGCGTTTACGAGCACGGCAGTGTGCTGACGCCGCCGCTCAAAGGCGTTCAGACCATTCCGGTCTCACCGGGCAGCGCCGCCATTGTCGATATGAAGCTTGATGTTCCGGGACGTTATCTCCTGGTCGATCATGCACTGGCGCGCATGGAACGCGGCCTCGTCGGATTTCTCAGGGTCTCCGGCAAGGACAATCCCGCGGTCTTTCATGAAGGACGAGCCAAATAGGCTTGCGTGATTGGCGGCCCGGGCCTCTTTTGCGAAATCGGCCCGGGCCAAAATCACTGCATTGGTTGAAGGATGACGGCATGAAACAGGCGGCATTCCGCATTTCGCTCGGGCTGGTGCTGGCAATGTTCACGGCAAGCACAGTGGTGCAAGCTGCCGGCGATCCCGAAAAGGGCGCCAAGATATTCCAACGTTGCAAGGCCTGCCACACCCTGATCGAGGGGCAGAAGAAGATCGGCCCCAATCTGCGCAACGTGTTCGGACGCAAGGCCGGCTCCTTGCCTGCCTACCGCTATTCCAAGGCCATGTCGAAAGCAGGAGAATCAGGGATTGTCTGGAACGAGGAAACTCTGGACAAATTCCTCAAGAAACCTTCCAAGTTCGTGCGCGGGACCGAGATGATGTTCAACGGCATCCGGTCGGCCCAACAGCGCCAGGACGTGATCGAGTTCCTCAAGCAACAGACCACCAGATAACCGTACCGGTGGCGCCGGCGCCTGGTTCGCCGGCGCCACCGAGCGGGCCCGCCCCGAGGGCCGATCAACACCCACAAGCAGGCCAAACGCCAGCCCCGACGTGATCTGTCTCGCGGCACGATGCGCCGACACGGCGCGGCCACCGCCGGCAAGGCATGGACGTCACCCCGCTGGCAGCAGGCCTGCGTGCCTGCCAGGGCCCGGCTCGATGGCCGGTGATCGATCGCGCGGCACCATCGGAGGCACCGGTGCCGGCTTGACCGGACGTAGGCGTCGAGCCCGGCACTGCACCGTCTGTGGCATGGCGTGCCGGACCCGCGGCAGCGCACGACGTTTCCGGCCCGGCACCGGATCGGGCTGCGGCGGCCGGCCGCCCGTACAGAGCCACCGGATCCTGCGCTTCGCCTGACCGGTGCGGGATGCAACAGCGCCCAGGATGTGCTCCGCCGGACCAGCACAGACTGGCCGGCCAGGCGGATCCGCGGCCTTCACCCGCACGCCCGGCGCTGGAGAGAGCGGCAACGGCCAAAGAAAATCGGCGGGTGGGAGACCGTTTCGGCCTCGCCACCCGCCGTCAGATCGGGGACCCCGCCGGCGCCTCCGCGAAACGCCGGCGGGGTTCATCATACGGGGAGTTCTAGAACCCGACGGCTGCCTGGATGGTGAACCGTCCACCCTTCTGGAAACCGGTCGGAACGTTCACTTCCTTGTACCATTCGCCAAAGATCTTGACGTTTTCATAGAGGTAGTAGGAAACGTTCGCCGTCAGTGCCGTGAAGTCCTGCATGCCATTGTTGCGTTCGAAGCCTTCGATCCGCAGCGACGGCACGATCCATGGTGACTCGGCGTCGGGGCGACGGAACACATAGATGCCCTCGAAGTACCAGGCGTTGTTCTTCTCCTTCATCGGAAAATCGACGTCGATTTCGTTGACATCGTCGCGGGCATGAACAAAGGCGCCGTGGAAGATGGCATCGGCCACTTCAACCTGGGCATCGATTCCGAAGCGGTCGAAGTCGCGTTTGATGGCGCAGACCTCCTCCTGTATGCCTTCGTCTTCGACAACCGTCCCGGCCTGGCATTCACCGGAAAACGCAAAGCCGCCGATCATCACCTGATCGGGCAGCACGTCGAACATCACCCGGCCACTGAGGTTGCTGGCCTTGTCACCCTCGAAATCACTGGCAATGCCGCTGTAGCTGGCGCTGTAGAAAAGGCGATCAAGAAGCCGCCCGGACACCGACACCACCTGACGGTTGCTTTTCAGGCTGCCATTGGCGTCGGCCCCGCCAAACGGACTGCTGATCACAACGTTGCGTCCGCGGGTCAGGGCTCGTCCGCCCAGGGTGTCGTACGGATCGGTCATGAAAAGCTTTCCGTAGCCGAAGGTCACGTTGAAGAACGGCGCCGCATGGTAGGTCACCCAACCACTTCCGGCGAGCTGGAAGCCTTCGTCGGACTCACCCTCGAGTTCCAGGAATCCCGAAACCTTCTTGTTGATCGCACCGGCGGCCATCAGGTGAACGGCTTCCAGCGCCCGGTTGTTGCGCTCGCCGCCTTCCACCTTGTCGTAGGGCTGGGACTCGAAGACCACCGCGCCCGGAAATTGTTTGTCGAATTGAAGCAGATCGGACAGGATGCTGCCCGGATCGTCGGTCTTTCTGAACTTGTAACCATTTTGCTTGAATTTGCGTCCCGTGGAGTTCAACAGCGGCCATGCCGCATGGCATTCGCTGCAGGCCACCTTGTACTTGCGAGCGAAAGCCGGGATCGCCAGGGCTTGGGGCGCAAACAGCCCGGCGAAAAACAGTGCCCCCATTGCCGTGAACACTGCCTTTCTTGCGAAACTGCCCGTCATGACGGTTCTCCCTTCTCGTGTTCGTTTCATGCGGAGGCCCCTGCCTCCTTTGACCAACATGAGCGATGGGCACGGCATACCGGGAAATTTGGCATTTATGATTGATATATATCAATCCACGGAGGTTTCTGATGGTCCATACAGATCGCCCGGCAAGCCGGAACCAACCCGCTTGTAGCATCAGGACGACCCAATATGCTGGCAGCTAAGACGACATCTATGGGCCAATTATTCATCCACTTCAATCTGGTAAAGATGTTCAGTGAGTTTGGACACCGACCGGACGCTCGCCCCTTCGCCACCCCGCACACCATCGATGAGCACAACGGCTTAAACCTGCGTCACTTTGCCACACTGTTGACTTATATCAAAGTAAATTACGTCAGTTCCCTCGGTGGTGTATGCTAATGAGGAGGCGCAGAACGATGTCATTCGAACGCACACTGCCGAAATCCTGTCTGGGATGTCCCGTTTACCTGCGCACCGAGTGGTGCGTACTGGGTCGTACCGGGCTGGCGCAACTGGCGCGCCGGCGCAAGCCCCTCGACTTTCAGCCCGGCCAGATCATTTTCCAGCAAAAGAGCCTGTCGCAGGGCATCTACTGCATCGAAAGCGGCCACATCCTGTTGCGCCAGGTCGACACTTTCGGCAACGAAACCGCCTTTCGCGTATTGACCGGCGGCGAAACCGTGGGCTGGCGCAGCCTGTTCGGTGAACAGCCCCACGCCGCCACCGCCCAGGCGCTGACCGCCTGCCGGCTGTGTCTGATCACGCGCGACGATTTCGAGGATCTGGCGGCCAGCTACCCGGATCTGGTTCGCCGCTTTCTCAAGACCGTCGCCACCGACCGCGGCCCGGCGGAAGCGCTGTTGCTGCGCAGTCCGTTGCTGCCGGTTCACATTCGGCTGATCCATCTTCTGATTCTGTTGCGTGACCGCTGCGCGACCTCGGTGTCGCCGCAGGCGTTGGTGCTGGAACTGCCGCTCAAGCGCAAGCAGATCGCCTCGATGATCGGGGCGCGCACGGAAACCCTGTCGCGGGCCATCCGCCAGCTTGGCGATATGGAGCTGGCCCAGTTCGAAGGCCGCCGGGTGATGATCCCCGACTATACCCGGCTGCTGGAAATGGTCCGTCAGGTGTGCACCGAGTCCGGCATCTGATACGGCCGCGGGCGCCGGGTGCACAGGCCTGCCGCTCGGCCCCGGACCATGCCATAATCGAGCCATGACGGATCCCCTGGTCATCGACGGCGCCCATGGCGAGGGCGGCGGTCAGATTGTGCGCACGGCAACGACGCTGGCGGCGCTGACCGGGCGGCCGGTGCGGATCATCAACATTCGCGCCAAGCGCCGCAATCCGGGTCTCGCCGCCCAGCATCTGACCGCCGTGCGCGCCCTGGCGGCACTGTGCGGCGGCGAGCTTCACGGCGATGCCCTGGGCGCGACGCGGCTCGACTTCGTGCCCCTGGGGCCGCCGCAGCCCAGCACCTATGTCTTCGATGTCGGCGCGGCCCGCGAGGGGGGCAGTGCCGGTGCCACGACGCTCGTGCTTCAGGCGGTGCTGTTGCCGCTGGCCCTGGCCGACGGCTTGTCCAGGGTGACGATCCGCGGCGGCACCCATATGGCCTGGAGCCCGCCGTACGACTATATCGCCGATGTTTACCTGCCGACGCTGGCGCGCCTGGGCATCCGCGCGAGGCCGGCGCTCATGACATTTGGCTGGTACCCTGCGGGACAGGGCGAAATCACCGTCGATATCGATGGCCTGGGCGCCGCCGACGGGCGCCTGGCGAACACTCTCCGGCTCACCGAGCCGGGCCCCTTGCGCCATGTCTTCGGGCGCGCCGTGGCCGCCAATCTGCCGGCCCACATCCCCCAGCGCATGGCCGATCGGGCAAGGCGTCTGCTCGCCGACCTCGACCCCGAGGCCCGGATTGTGCCGCTGCGCGTGCGCGCCGCGAGCCCTGGCGCCGGTCTCTTCCTGACTGCCGCTTACGACCACGGGCGCTGCGGGTTTTCGGCCCTCGGGGCGCGTGGTGTTCCCTCCGAAGACGTTGCCGCACAGGCGGTCGACGCCTTGATCGCTCACCATGATTCAGGCGCCGTTGTCGATCCGCATCTGGCCGATCAGATCCTGGTGGCGATGGCGCTGGCCCGCGAGGCCGGCGAATTCACCACCAGCCGGATCACCGACCACTTGGTCACCAATGCCTGGGTGATCGAACGCTTCGGGCTGGCGACGATCGACATCGAGGCCTACCCCAAGGGCTTCGCCCGTGTCAGCATCACGCCGGCCGGAAATGACGGTTAATCGTCCTTGTTCTGATCGGTGAGAATCGGGTTGCCCATCTCGTCGCGGGGCACGCTCTTGGTCTGGGAGCGATCCTTGCCCATATAGTCGTCGCGCCAGATGAAGCTGCAGCCGCCCAGCCCGCCGGCGAGAAAGGCGACCATGACCGAAACCGTCAAAATCGCACGCATGCCTGACATCGCTATCCAACCTCTTGCTCGCGGCTCAACCGGTGGCCCGAACCTAGTCCCTTCGGCGTCCGGACTCAAGCGAATGCCGGCACCCGACATAAAGCCCCGGAAATCTTGATGCCGGCCGGGGGCCTGCCTATGGTTGAAAGCCTGCCGATGGTCGAAAGGACGTCTCCGAAGGGTCTGCCGCCATGGATGCAGCCATGAAATCTGCGCTCCTGAGCGTCACCGAGATGGGCCGGGCAGATGCGCTGACCATCGCCGCCGGCACGCCGGGCATCGAGCTCATGGAAGCCGCCGGCACCGGCATCGCCGGCGAGGTAACGCGGCGATTCGCGCCCACGCGCGTGTGCGTTCTGTGCGGCCCGGGAAACAACGGCGGCGACGGCTTCGTGGTCGCCCGGCGACTGCACGAGGCCGGCTGGGAGGTGCGCCTTTATCTGCTGGGGAAACGCGAAGCACTCAAAGGCGATGCCGCACAGGCCGCCGCGCAATGGGACGGCGAGGTTGCGCCGCTCTCCGAGGCGACGCTGGATGGCTGCGGGCTGGTGATCGATGCCCTGTTCGGGGCCGGGCTCAGCCGGCCTCTGGAAGGCACGGTCGCGGCCCTCGCCGAAACGGTGGATCAATCCGGCCTGCCCTGTGTCGCCGTCGATATTCCCAGCGGCGTTCACGGTGATAGCGGCCAGGTCCTGGGCCGGGCCTTTGCGGCGAGCCTGACGGTGACCTTTTTCCGCCGCAAGCCGGGCCACCTGCTGCTGCCTGGCCGGCTGTTGTGCGGCGAGACCGTGGTCATCGACATCGGCATCCCCGAATCGGTGCTGGAAACCCTGAAACCAAGCTGCTTCGAGAACACTCCCGATCTGTGGCTCGGCCACTGGCCGCGCCCGCGCCTCGATCAGCACAAATATCATCGCGGCCATGCGGTGGTGGTCAGCGGCAACATGGCCAGCACCGGCGCCGCCCGTCTGGCCGCCCGCGGCGCGCTGCGCGTCGGCGCCGGACTGGTCAGCGTCGCCGGCCCGCCGGATGCCCTGCCCGTCAACGCCGCGCATCTGACGGCAATCATGACCACCGCCTTTGCCGATACGTCCGAGCTCACGCGGTTTCTGGATGATCCGCGGCGCAACGCGGTACTGCTCGGCCCCGGCAACGGGGTAACCGCGGCCACCCGCGCAGCGGTCCTCGCCGTCCTGGCGCTGGGCAAGCGCACGGTGCTCGATGCCGATGCGCTCACCGTCTTCGCCGAGGCACCCGAGGATCTGTTCACGGCCACCGCTTCGCCGGTGCTGCTCACCCCGCATATGGGCGAGTTTGCCCGCCTGTTTCCCGATCTCATCGAAGCCGGCAAGGCGGCGCCCAACGGCTCTGACAAGCTGGAAATGACGCGCGCGGCGGCCCGGCGCAGCGGTGCGGCGGTGCTGCTCAAGGGCGGCGATACGGTGATTGCGGCCCCCGACGGCCGGGCGGTGATCAATACCAATGCACCGCCCGAACTGGCCACCGCCGGCGCCGGCGACGTGCTGGCCGGCTTTGCGCTCGGCCTGATGGCGCAAGGGATGAATGCCTTCGAGGCCGGGGCGGCCGCCGCCTGGCTGCACGGCGCGGCGGCTGTCCGCTTCGGCCCCGGCCTGATCGCCGAAGACCTGAGCGAGATGCTGCCCGGCGTGCTGGCCGAGCTGCGCGGCCAGAAGCGGGCAACCGCTTCCGGGTCTTGACAACCCCGCAGAATGAACCAATCTGCATGCATCGATTTGTTCTTCTGTCGCCTTGAACCGCTCTAGCAATCGCGAAATCTTGTGTGCTATAGGTTCACGCGAACCGGCCCCGGATTCGGTAGTATGCCAAGGTATGGGGTGCCGCGTTCGGCGGCACTGACGTGGTCCGGTGACGGTGTCGGCGGGCGTGGCGGAACTGGTAGACGCGCCAGATTTAGGATCTGGTGACTTCGGTCGTGGGGGTTCAAGTCCCTCCGCCCGCACCATGTCCCGGCCGGGTGGGGATCAGATTACGGGTTTACAGCAGGACATCATATGCAGGTGACTCAAACCGGCGCCGACGGCTTGAAGCGCGACTACAAGGTCGTGGTGCCGGCGCAAGAAATCGAAGACAAGCTGACCGAGCGGCTGCAGACGCTGAGCGAACGCGCCCGCATGCCCGGATTCCGTCCCGGCAAGGTGCCGGTGTCATTGCTGCGCAAGCTCCACGGCCAGAGCCTGATGGGCGAGATTCTCGAAGAGACGGTCAGCGAGACCTCGCGCGCTGCGCTCGAGGAAGACCAGGTCCGCGCCGCCACCCAGCCGAAGATCGAGATCCTCAAGTTCGAGGAGGGCAGCGACCTCGAATATTCCATGTCGGTCGAGATCCTGCCGGAGATCGAAATCGGCGATCTCTCCAGGATCGAGCTCGAACGCCTGGTGGCGCCGGTGGACGATGCCACCGTCGACGCTTTCCTGGGCGATCTCGCCAAACGCCAGAAGAGCTTCCAGCCGGTCGAAGACAAGGATTATGCCGCCAAGACCGGCGATGCCGTGCTGATCAATTACACGGGCCGCATCGACGGCGTCGAATTCGAAGGCGGCAGTGCCAGCAGCCATCTGCTGGAGCTCGGCTCGGGGCAGTTCATCCCCGGCTTCGAGGATCAGCTTGAAGGCGCGCGGGCCGGCGATCACCTCGAGGTCAAGGTCGATTTCCCGGCCGACTACCACAGCGCCGAGCTGGCCGGCAAGGAAGCGGTGTTCGAGGTCGAAGTGACCGAGGTCATGTGCCCGCAAGACGTGGCGATTGATGACGAGCTGGCCAAACGGCTGGGGCTGGAGACGCTCGATGAGCTGCGCCGTGCCGTGCGCGAACAGATCGAATCCGAGCACAAGCGCATCTCGCGCCTGCGGCTCAAGCGCAGCCTGCTCGACAAACTGGCCGAAATGTACAAGTTCGAGGTCCCGCCGGGCATGCTCGAGATGGAATTCCAGATGATCTGGGACGAGCTGCTCAAGGACCTCGAGCGCCACGGCAAGACGCTGGCCGACATGGACCAGCCGGAAGACGAGATCCGCGCTGAATATCGCGCCATTGCCGATCGCCGGGTGCGGCTCGGCCTGGTGCTCTCGGAGATCGGCCGCAGCA
Source organism: uncultured Alphaproteobacteria bacterium (assembly GCA_964654995.1). Classification (GTDB taxonomy): domain Bacteria; phylum Pseudomonadota; class Alphaproteobacteria; order CAZZKF01; family CAZZKF01; genus CAZZKF01. Next base: position 79,542 of record CAZZKF010000003.1, read on the forward strand.
ATGCCATCGAGGTCCGCGCCGACGAGCTCAACCGGGCGATTGCCGAAGAGGCCCGGCGGTTCCCCGGCGACGAGGCCAAGGTGTTCGAGTTCTACCGCAACAACCCGGAAGCCGCCGGCCAGTTGCGGGCCCCGATCCTCGAGGACAAGGTTGTCGATTTCATCCTCGAGATGGCCAAGGTGCATGAACGCGAAGTGAGCCGCGACGAGCTGTTGCGCGACCCCGACGACGACGCCGAGGCGGAGCCGGCGACGAAGGCCAAGGGCAAGGCGAAAGCCAAGGCCAAGAAGGCGACCACCACCAAGGCGAAGGCCAAGACCTCGACCAAGGCCAAGGCGGCAAAATCGGAGGCAGACAAACCCAAGGCCAAGGCGACCAGGAAGCCGGCCAAGGCCAAGAAGGCCGGCTGATGGCGGTCAAATGCCTACGCCTGGGCAAAAACCGAATCGGTAAGGACAGAGAGCATGGCGGATCTACCCGAAACCCATGAACATCGGATGAGCACCCTGGTGCCGATGGTGGTCGAGCAGACCAACCGCGGCGAGCGCGCATTCGACATTTTTTCGCGGCTGCTGAAAGAGCGAATCATCTTCGTCACCGGCCCGATCGACGATCATGTCGCCAGCCTGGTGACCGCACAGCTTCTGTTTCTCGAGGCCGAGAACCCGAAGAAGGAAATCTCGCTCTACATCAATTCGCCGGGCGGCCTGGTGACCTCGGGCCTGGCGATTTACGACACCATGCAATATATCCGTCCGGCGATTTCAACCCTGTGCATCGGCCAGGCGGCGTCGATGGGCTCGCTGCTGCTGTGCGGCGGCACGGCGGGCATGCGCTATGCCCTGCCACACGCCCGCATCATGATCCATCAGCCGAGCGGCGGCGCCCAGGGCCAGGCCACCGATATTGAAATTCATGCCCGCGAGATCATTGCACTTCGCGAACGGCTTAACAAAATATATGCTAGGCATACGGGACAAAAACTGACGCTCATCGAACGCTCGGTCGAGCGCGACAAATTCATGACGGGCGAGGAAGCCAAGGCCTTCGGGATTATCGACGATGTCCTCGTCAGCCGGCCGGATCTGCCGGAGAACGATGACGAAAAGGGCGCCGAGGGCACGTGACACCCGCCCCTTTCAAGGTGTTAATCAAATTTTGATGGGTGTCTCCCTAGACTCCAGACTGGACCTCGTCCAGTGGCGGCCGGCGTCGAGCGGGACAGGGCTGCAAAAAATTTGCCCCGGTCCCGGTTAATCGAATACCCTAGAGTGAGCAACGATTCTGTAGTGAGAACCAGATGACGAAGTTGAGCGGCGGCGAGTCGAAAAACACTCTGTACTGCTCGTTCTGCGGCAAGAGCCAGCACGAGGTGCGCAAGCTCATTGCGGGCCCCACCGTATTCATCTGCGATGAATGCGTCGAATTGTGCATGGACATCATCCGCGAGGAGCACAAGACCTCGCTGGCCAAGAGCCAGGACGGGGTGCCGACCCCGGCCGATATCTATACCGTGCTCGGCGACTATGTCATCGGCCAGGAATACGCCAAGCGCGTGCTGTCGGTGGCGGTGCACAATCACTACAAGCGCCTGAGCCACGGGAACAAGAGCAACGACGTCGAGCTGGCCAAGTCGAACATCCTGCTGGTCGGCCCGACCGGCTGCGGCAAGACGCTGCTGGCCCAGACGCTGGCGCGGATCATCGACGTGCCGTTCACGATGGCGGATGCGACGACGCTGACCGAAGCCGGCTACGTCGGCGAGGACGTCGAGAACATCATCCTCAAGCTGCTGCAGGCTGCCGACTACAATGTCGAGCGGGCCCAGCGCGGCATCGTCTATATCGACGAGGTCGACAAGATCAGCCGCAAGTCGGACAACCCGTCGATCACCCGCGACGTGTCCGGCGAGGGCGTGCAGCAGGCGCTGCTGAAAATCATGGAAGGCACGGTGGCCAGCGTGCCGCCGCAGGGCGGGCGCAAGCATCCGCAGCAGGAATTCCTGCAGGTCGATACCACCAACATCCTGTTCATCTGCGGCGGTGCCTTCGCCGGCCTGGAAAAGATCATTGCCGCGCGCGGCAAGGGCAAGTCGATCGGCTTCGGTGCCGACGTCACCGCGCCCGAGGAGCGCCGCACCGGCGAGATTCTGATGGAGATCGAGCCCGAGGATCTGCTCAAGTTCGGGTTGATCCCGGAATTCGTCGGTCGCCTGCCGGTGATCGCCACCCTCGATGATCTCGATCAGGATGCGCTGGTGGAGATTCTGTGCAAGCCCAAGAACGCGCTGGTCAAGCAGTATCAGCGCCTGTTCGACATGGAGGGCGTGGCCCTCACCTTCTCGGACGAGGCGTTGCGCGCCGTCGCCAAGAAGGCGATCAAGCGCAAGACCGGGGCGCGCGGCCTGCGCTCGATCATGGAAAGCATTTTGCTCGACACCATGTATGAACTGCCCTCGCTCGACGGGGTGGAAGAAGTGGTCATCAACGCCGACGTCGTCGAAAACAGCTCGGCGCGTCCCCTTTACATTTACGCCGATCGGCGGGAGGACGCGATCAAGGGTGCTTAGGGGTTTCCCGGCGGGGCCGGACGGTGTTCCGGAACCCGGGACTTGAACCCGAGGCCCCCAGTCGCCACTTTCCAGGAAGACGGTGCCACGGCACCGCCAGCAGTTTGGCCCGCATCGGGCCCCATCGGTTCGGAGTTCGATTGATCAGATGCAAGAATCCCATCTCATAAAGGCGTCCATTTATCCGGTGCTCCCCTTGCGCGACATCGTGGTGTTTCCCCACATGATCGTGCCGCTGTTTGTCGGCCGCGAGAAATCGGTGCGCGCGCTCGAGGACGTGATGATGGACGACAAGCAGATTCTGCTGGTCGCCCAGAAGAACGCCGGCCAGGACGACCCCGATACCGATGACATCTATACCGTCGGCACGGTGGCCTCGGTGCTGCAACTGCTCAAGCTGCCGGACGGCACGGTCAAGGTGCTGATCGAGGGCGGTCACCGCGCCCGGATCATCGAATACACCGACAACCAGGCGTTCTTCCAGGCCTATGCCGAGCCGGTGCCCGAAGAATTGGGCGATGAAAAGGAGCTCGAGGCGCTGACCCGCTCGGTGGTCTCCCAGTTCGAGCAGTATGTGAAGCTGAACAAGAAGGTGCCGCCCGAGGTGCTGGTCTCGGTCAACCAGATCGAGGACCCCAGCAAGCTGGCGGATACGGTCGCTTCGCACCTGTCGGTCAAGATTTCCGACAAGCAGGAACTCCTCGAGATCGCCAACGTCACCGAGCGCATGGAACGCGTCTATGCGCTGATGGAAGGCGAGATCGGCGTCCTGCAGGTCGAGAAGAAGATCCGCAGCCGGGTCAAGCGGCAGATGGAGAAGACCCAGCGCGAGTACTATCTGAACGAGCAGATGAAGGCCATTCAGAAGGAGCTCGGCGAAGGCGAGGACGGCCGCGAGGAACTCAGCGAGCTGGAAGAAAAGATCAAGAAGACCAAGCTGTCGAAGGAAGCCCGGGAAAAGGCCGAAAGCGAGCTCAAGAAACTGCGCAACATGAGCCCGATGTCGGCCGAAGCGACCGTCGTGCGCAATTACCTCGACTGGCTGCTGTCGATTCCCTGGGGCAAGAAATCGAAAATCAAGCGTGACCTCGATGCCGCCGAGAAGGTGCTGGAAGCCGATCACTACGGGCTCGAGAAGGTCAAGGAACGGATTCTCGAATATCTCGCCGTTCAGCAGCGCACCAACAAGCTCAAGGGGCCGATCCTCTGCCTCGTGGGCCCGCCGGGTGTCGGCAAGACCTCGCTGGGCCAGTCGATCGCCCGGGCGACGGGGCGCAACTTCATTCGCGTCTCTTTGGGCGGCATCCGCGACGAGGCCGAAATCCGCGGCCACCGGCGCACCTATATCGGCTCGATGCCGGGCCGGATCATGCAGAGCATGAAAAAGGCCAAGACCACCAACCCGCTGTTCCTGCTCGATGAGGTCGACAAGATGGGCGCCGATTTCCGCGGCGATCCGGCGGCAGCGCTCCTCGAGGTCCTCGACCCCGAGCAGAACGCCACCTTCAACGATCATTACCTGGAGGTCGACTACGACCTCTCGGGCGTGATGTTCATCACCACGGCCAATACATTGAACATCCCGCGCCCGCTCCTCGATCGCATGGAGGTGATCCACATCCCCGGCTATACCGAGGACGAAAAGGTCGAGATCGCCAAGCGCCACCTGATCGCCAAGCAGTTGGAGGCCCATGGCCTGTCGCCCGAGGAATGGTCGATTTCGGAAAATGCCCTGCGCGACCTGATCCGCTATTACACGCGCGAGGCCGGGGTGCGCAATCTCGAGCGCGAACTGGCCCGGCTGATCCGCAAGGCGGTTCGGGAAATCGTCCAGAAAAAGCGTGAAAAGCTGCGCATCACCACCCGCAACCTCGGCAAATATGCCGGCGTGCGCCGCTATCGCTTCGGCGAGATGGAGGAGCATGACCTGGTCGGCATCGCCACCGGCCTGGCCTGGACCGAGGTTGGCGGCGAGCTGTTGCAGATCGAGGCGGTGACACTGCCCGGCAAAGGCCGGATGACGACCACCGGCAAGCTCGGCGAGGTGATGAAGGAATCGACGCAAGCCGCGGCCAGCTATGTCCGCTCGCGCTCGATCGTCTTCGGCATCAAGCCGACGATCTTCGAGAAAAAGGACATCCACATCCATGTCCCCGAGGGCGCAACGCCCAAGGACGGCCCGTCGGCCGGTGTCGCCATGGTCACCGCCATCGTCTCGGTGCTGACCGGCATTCCGGTGCGCCGCGACCTTGCGATGACCGGCGAGATCACCCTGCGCGGCCGGGTGCTGCCCATCGGCGGCCTGAAGGAGAAGCTGCTGGCGGCGCTGCGCGGCGGCATCCGCACGGTGCTGATCCCCAAGGACAACGAAAAGGATCTGGCCGAGATCCCGGACAATGTGAAGCGCGACCTGGAAATCATTCCGCTGGCGACCGTCGACGAGGTTCTGGCCCATGCGCTGACCGGCGAGCTGATCCCCATCGAGTGGGACGAGGAAGCCAATGTGCAGAAGGTCAGCAAGCTGGTCGAAGGGTCCGAGAAGACGGAAGACCTCGAAGGCGTCATCACCCATTAAGGCAGACGCCTCGGTCAACGCGCCGGGCTGATCCCACCTGGCACTCAAACAACCTCTGATGAGCGCCTTGCATAAGTGCGCCCCCTCTGATTGCAGCGTCGCCAGAACAGTACTCGGGCAATACTTTCGGATCGCCGGTATGGCCCGGCTGAGCCGGCAACCGGTACAATCGACGGCTGTTGATTTATGCCCTGGGCCAATGCCTGGCCCGGTTCCCCGGAATAATTCGTGAACGGCCGAAAAATGGCGGAAAAGTGGGGTTTTTCTCTTTGACGGCGGGTCCCGAGCGTTCTACACTGCCAGCGATTTTTGGGGCATACCATCAATCGCCGAAGCTCTCACTCTCACAGGGGGGATTATTGTGAACAAGAACGATTTGATTGCGAAGGTTGCGGACTCCAGCGGCCTTTCCAAAGCCGACGCGGCTCGCGCGGTCGACAGCGTGTTGGGTGCGATTACCTCGAGCCTGTCCGGTGGACAGGACGTACGGATCGTTGGCTTCGGCACGTTCAGTGTCGCTCACCGTGCGGCAACGACGGGCCGTAATCCCCGCACCGGCGAGACCATCAACATTCCGGCTTCCAAGCAGCCGAAATTCAAGGCCGGCAAGGCCTTGAAGGATGCGGTCAATCGTTAGGCCCGTCTGATCGAATGAGCGGGCCTCGCTTCGACCGATGGGTTGAAGCGGGGCCTCTTCATTTCGGCCCGGCAAGGGGCGGCCGGGACAGTTGCGAGCGTCGTCTTCTCCGGGTGAACGCGGGCGGTTAGCTCAGTTGGGAGAGCATCTCGTTTACACCGAGAAGGTCGGAGGTTCGAGCCCTCCACCGCCCACCATAAAATCAATGGGTTAGCGGACAATACGGTGGTTTTCCGACCCCCGTCGGCGTTTCGGGATGGACTCGCGAGACGGCGCGATGCGCTGGCGATTGCGGATGCACGGCCCGAGCCCGGTGTTCATGGGCCGGAACGGCGCACCGGATCGGCAAGCGCAACACCCGTCAGGCAGGCAACCGTGCTCTACACGGCGCTGCGGTTTTCATCCAGCAGGTCTTCGAGCTGATCGAGAAGATCCCGGTTCGGGCAGATGAAATAGCGGCTCTCGACATCATAGTCGCAGGTGTGAAACATCTTGCACTGGCGACAGACGATGATCGCATTCGCCATCTTCTCGGGCCTCAACTCGAAGCTGCGCTCGATATCAATATCGAGATGCTCGAGCATGCGCTCCAGTGGATAAGGCATCGCGTACTGAGCAGCCATGGCCTGTGCCCCCTTGTGAGCAGACAGATTATAGCACGAAGCCGGGACCGCCATTGACGTCCATCAATCACATGCTGCCGCGATGCAGGTCCGCGAACCGCGTGTCGGCCGCCATGACCGGGACGACCACATTGGCCCCCTAGTTGAAGGGCTCCGCCCTTGCGATCAGTTCATCGAGCCCCGGCTCGTTGGGGTTTCTCGGCTTGCCCGGATGGATGATGCACACCTGGCAGTTTTCGGCCGCCCTGACCAGCTGCTCGTAGGTTCCGGCATCGGGGTCGGCGATATAGGCCTGCTGGTTCTCGTTGTAGGCGAACATGCGGTTGTTGATCTCGATGCATTCGTTGCAGGTGGTGCAGCGAGGGGTCTCGATGTAGGGCTCGCCGGACGGCTCCTTCTCCGGTTCGGCACTCTCTGCTGGCGCCGCCTCTTGCGCCGCCTCCTGCGTCGTCGCGGGCTGCTCCGCGGCAGGCGGCGTGGCCGGTGCCGCGGCATCCGATTCCGGCGATTCCGGGCGGCGCCTCAATTCGGCAAGTTCGCGCTCTTTTTCGCGCTGCCAGATCTCCCGCTCCCGCGCCAGCAGCCTGGTGGCATGGGAATTGTCGATGCCCGCCAGCTCCTGCAGGCTCCGCCACATCGCCTGGCAACGGCGTGCGCCATCAACCAGCCGGCTTTCGACCACCGCCCGGTAGATGACGTTGCGCTCGTCGATGACCAAGACATAGGGAACCTTGTCCGCCGCCGCCCCGGCATCCAGCTTCAGGAATTCGTCCACCGGGACCATGGCGTCGTGCCACTGCGAGCGGGGAACCCTGGTAAAACAGCCGGCATAGCGCCGGTCACAGGCCACGAAATCGACCAGCGTGAAGGCCACGTCCTGCGATATTTTCTGAAGATCCTGGTCTTCATAAGTGAGGCGATGGCGCGGCCATTCGGCTTCGACCTGCGGATTGCCGTCCAGGGAATAGCGCGACGCCCAGTCGCGCCCCGCCCCGGGATCGTAAGCGAACGACGGAAAGGCCCGTGATTCGGTTGCCGCCGCGGCACCGAGATACGCCGGCACCGAGGAATCGCCGGACACCCCCGAATAGACGCTGAACAGCGCCGGTCCGCCACAGGCCAGCCCGTTCAGAACCGTTTCGCGCAGCCGATAGAGAGTGGCGCTGCTCGCCTGCAACACATAGGCATTGTTGAGGCCGAGCGCCATCGCCGCCGGCTGGGAGCTCCGGAGTCCGAAGGAAAACTGCCCCGATGCGACCGACAGCTCCTCGAGGATATCGTCGGTCTGATACAGCACCTTGATCGGCAGGCCCGAAGACAGAATCTCGAAGAGATCCGCCTTTTGTGCCCGGGCATCGGCGCGGCTCCGCAGACACACCAGATAGGACGGGAACAGGGCCAGATCCTCCGGCTCGATGAGTCTCTCGTCGAAGCGGCGGAAGAACAGGTCGTGCCTGGATTCCCGATACCGGTTGTCGATCTCGAGCCGGGCGATCGACATTGCCTTGAGGATCTCGACGATCTCCGGCAGTCGCTTTTGAAAAGCGTTGAGCGCACTGGCGCAGTCGTCGAAAACGAAGTCGTGGAGGCGCCGGCGTCGTCCCTTCCGGGTGTTTTTGTTCGAGGGGCCGAAAAAGCGCTGCGACTTCAGGACCGAAAGCACCGAGCGAATCCGCCGCCGCCGTTTATCCGGCAGAACGCCGTCTCCGAGCGCCGAAGCCAGAATGCCGGACAGTTCCTCGAAATCGAATACCGCCTCATAGGCGGGTCCGACGGACCGCTTGAGTGCCTCGGCGCCAAGCGCCTCCGCCGATTTCAGCGCATCGGCCTTGAGGATGTCCGAGAGACCCTGGATGAGCGGGTCGACCTCGTCGTGGAACCGGCGCGCCTTGTTCGCCTGAACGGCGGCCCAGGCATGGGTGAACAGTTTGATCGCCGTGTCTTCGCCGCAGTCGATGATGGGGCCGTCGAGGCCCAGGATGGCGCGCGCACGGCTCAGGTCCTCGCTCAGGGATTCGCGGGCCTCATCACCCGCCCTGGAAAGCAGGTTGGTCTCGGCCATATCCCAAAGCGCCAGCAGGGACCCGGCGTGGCCGCCGAACACCAGAGTGCGGATTTCCGCCTCGAGCCCGAGCACATGCTTGCGCAGGCGCTCGCCCTCGATGCCGCGCGGGGCAATCTCCTGCAGGATGGCGTTGATGATGCCGGAAAGCGAGCGCACGAACCCGCCGTCGGCAGCGCCGTCGACCAGCACCAACGGATAGTCGTAGCGGAGCTTCGCGAGATCCCGGTAGCGGCCGAACAGGGCCGGATACAGACGCGGCCGCGCTCCATCCTCCACGTCGTCGGCGCACCTCTCCGGTGTCGCAGGAAAGGCCGCAAGCAGGGCAGGATTTTCATTCATCACTGTTTTACTTCCACATTGCCGCGATCCGACCGCCGCTTGTTCGGGGTTATCCCGCAGGGTGGATCGTGAACTTGTCGAACTCGCGTTCAAGAACTCTCTTGACGACGCCGGGCGTATACAGCCGGTCGGGTCTGCGCAGATCCTCGTAACACGGCATATCGCGATTCCGGTAAAGAACGCCCACCGGCATCGGATCGCCGACCGAGGCGATCTCGCGGGCCCGGTTCCGGTCGGACGGGTCGTGCTCTTCCTGATTTCGGTAGACCCTGGCGAGATCGGGACTGATCTGCACTCCCTCCTCATGATGGAGCAGCAGCATCCGGTCCGGGTTCTGAACCCACGGATCGAAGCGGTCCGGGAGATACTCGGGGCACCTCTGCAGCACCCGCACGAAGGAAAAGCCCTTGTGGTGAAACGCCTGGGCGACGATGTCGTGCAGAAGTTCCGGAATCCAGTCGACCGCCTGGGCAACGAACGAAACGTTGCGGATGCCCAGCGAAACGCTCACCGGGTTGATCGGCTCGAGAAAGGTGCCCCGCGGCGTGGTGTTGCTCTTCAGGCCCTGCGGCGAGGTCGGAGACGCCTGCTTCTTGGTGAGACCATAGATGCCGTTGTCATGCATCAAGACGGTCATGTCCATGTTGTAGCGGATGGCGTGGATCCAGTGGGCGGTGCCGATGCTGCAGCAGTCGCCGTCGCCGGTGATCACGAAGACGTTGAGGTCGGGGCGACGCAGCTTGATCCCCTCGGCCACCGGCAGCGCCCGACCGTGCAGGCCGTGGAACCCGTAGGTATGCATGTAATGGGGAAACCGGCTGGAGCAGCCGATCCCCGAGACAAACACCGTCTTCTCGGGTGCAAGCTGCTCGTCGCGACACAGCCGCTGAACCGAGGCGAGAATGCTGTTGTCGCCGCAGCCCACGCACCAGCGGGGAATGCCGCCCTTGTAGTCGTCGAGGTCGTATTCCTCGTCGAGCATTCGCAGCAGACACTGGGTGGTGGCAGCCATGGTCATGATCCTCCGTCGTGCAGTCTCCGGCGCAGCGCGCGGACGATCGAGCCGGGTTTGATCGGCTTGCCCCGGACCTCCGACCAACAGTCGATATCGACCAGATAGCGCGCCCGCAAAAGCCACGCCAGTTCCGAATAGCGGCGGTTTTCCTCGTCGATGAGGTCATCGTCGAGCCGGTCGGACCAGTTGCCCTCGACCGTGATGACCTGGTCGAAGCGGCGCAGCACGTCACCGATTCCCGACGGCATCGGCTGAATGAAGCGGAGGTGAAGCGACGATACCTTGTGCCCTTCGGCGCGCAGGCGCCCCACCGCCTCCTCGATCGCGCCCTTGGTGCTTCCCCAACCGACCACCAGCATCTCGCCTTCATCGTCGCCGAAAACCGGCGGTGTCTTCAGGGTCTTTTGCAGGGCGGCGAGCTTGAGGCTGCGGGCTCGGATCCCTTCCTCGTTGACATCGGGATCATAGGCAACGCGGCTCATGCGGTCATGGGCCAGCCCGGTCAGACAGTGCATGCCATTGGGCTGCCCGGGAATGAACCGGCGGGCAAGGCCGGTGCGGGGGTCCCAGTCATACGGCTTGGCACCGGCCGGGACCGCGCTCTGGTCGACCGGTGCCGCAAACCATTCTTCGCTGACATGGGGCCGCGGGAACGGCTGCTGCGCCGAGGCCAGACTGGCGTCGGTCAACAACACGACCACCATGTTGAAGGTCTCGGCGATCTTGCGGGCGGTGATCACCGAATAAAAGCAGTCCTCGATATCCGCCGCCGCCATCACCACTTTCGGCATGTCGCCGTGCCCGCCGAAGCAGGCGAACAGCAGATCCCCCTGCTCGGCCTTGGTCGGCAAGCCGGTGCTCGGGCCACCGCGCTGAACGTTGACCACCACCAGCGGAATTTCCGCCATCACCGCCAGGCCGATGGTCTCCTGCTTCAGGGCGAAGCCGGGCCCCGAGGTGATCGTCACCGCGCATTTGCCGGCGTAGGACGCGCCGAGCGCGAACGAGCAGGCGGCGATCTCGTCCTCGGCCTGATGCACGACGCCGCCGACGCTCTCGAAAACATCGCTCAGGTAGTGTGACACCGAGGTCGCCGGCGTAATCGGATACATGGCGCAGACCTCCATGCCCGAGGCCATGATACCGAGGCCGAGCGCGATGTTGCCGTTGACCACGATCTGCGGCTCGCTCACTTTCGACGGCGGAATCCTGAACCGGATGTCGAGGTTCGCGTCCGCCCATTCATGTCCGGCTTCCAGCAGGGTTATGTTGTCGCGGATGACGGCCTCGGCCTTCTTGGCGAAGATGAAGGCGACCTGTTCCCGGGCGACATCCAGATCGAGGCTGTAGATGCTGCACAACATGCCGAGAACGAACATGTTCTTGCCGCGCCGGGGATCGGCGACATGGTGCAGGCATTCGGCCTCCATGGGGATCTCAAAGACCCGATAGCCGTTGGCCATGAGGTCATCATAGGTTCGCGCATAGGCAGCCGCGACCTGCGGATCTTTGTCGGTCCGCCATTTGGATTCCAGGAGAATGATGCAGCCGGGCCCAAGCTCGTGATCCCGCACCCGGCTGAGCAGAACCTGCTCGTTGAACGCCACCACCAGATCGGCCTCATCGCCGCCATTGGTCACCCGGCCGCTGGCCAGGCGAACCCGGTTGCCGCTGGCACCCGCAATGCTGCGGGCCGGCGGCTGGATCTCGGCCGGGATGATCTCAACCGTCCAGATGCCGTTCCCCATCCGCGCCGCGATCGCCCCGAACGACTGGCCGCAGCGCTGTGCGCCCTCGCCGGAATCGCTGATGATCTCGACGATGTGCTCGTTGAGCGTCAGCGCCGGCTTGCGACCCGACGAGGGGCCGCCCCTGGGCTTCCTGGCGGAGACCGACCTCGTCTTCGATTTCGCGGCCCCGGACCGGCGTGGCCGCGGCCGATCACTGTCCTCTTTGAGAAGCTGTGTCTTCATTTGCCGGGTCCCGTGCTTGCGCCTTAACCGAGTCGCAGACGCGCGAAGGTTTTCTCCGCGATGTCGATGCCGAACAGCGTGCCGCCACTGTCCCCGTGCTCGGGACGGTAGACGACCTCGCTGTCGCGTATGCCGAGGTAGGATTTCATGCTGCGTGCCGCCTTGCGGCCCGCACCCATGGCCAGAATCACGGTGGCACCGCCGGTGACGATGTCGCCGCCGGCGTAGACCCCGGCCATCGAGGTCGCAAGGCTCTCATCGGTCTCGATGTAGCCCCGGCGGTTGAGCTTGAGCTTCGAGGTCTGGCCGATGATCGGATTGGCGTTGGTCCCGATCGCGTAGACGACCATGTCGGCCTCGAACTCGAATTCGCTGCCGGCAACCGGGATGGGGCGGCGGCGGCCCGACTCATCCGGCTCGCCCAGCTCCATGCGGATGCACCGCATGCCACGGACGTTGCCGTTGCCGTCATCGAGGATTTCGACGGGCGCCGTCAGCCACTGGAATTCGACGCCTTCCTCTTCGGCGTGATCGATCTCTTCGCGCCGCGCCGGGCTCTCGGCCCGGGTCCGGCGATAGACGCAATAGACCTTCTCCGCGCCCAGTCTCAGGCTCATCCGCATGGCGTCCATGGCGGTATTGCCGGCGCCGATGACGGCGACGCGCCGGCCCAGATGCAGCGGCGTGTCATAGTCCGGGAATTCGCCGGCCCGCAACAGGTTGCAGCGGGTCAGCAGCTCGTTCGCCGACAGCACGCCGTTGAGGGATTCGCCGGGAATGCCCATGAACCTCGGGTGGCCGGCGCCGGTGCCGATGAAGACCGCGTCATAGCCCATTTCATTGAGCATCTGTTCGATGGTGAACAGCCGCCCGACCAGCACATTGCAGCGTATCTTGACGCCCAGCTTGATCAGGTTGTCGACCTCGGCGTCGATCACCGCGTCGGGCAGGCGAAATTCGGGAATGCCGTACCTCAGCACACCGCCCGGCTTGTGGAAGGCTTCGTAGATCGTCACCTCGCATCCCGCCTTGGCCATGTCGGCGGCACAGGCCATGCCGGCCGGTCCCGAGCCGACGATGCCGATTCTGAAACCGTTGGGCTCCGTATACGGGATGTTGGCCCAGCCCTTTTCGATCGCCAGATCGCCGATCCAGCGTTCGAGCCGGCCGATCGCCACCGGCTCCAGCGTATCGCCGACCGGGCAGACGCCCTCGCACTGGTCTTCCTGCGGGCACACGCGCCCGCAGATCGCCGGCAGCAGATTGTCCTGGGTGATGATGTCGTAGGCGCCGCGATAATCCTTTTCGATGATCCTGGCGATGAATCCGGGAATGTTGATCGCCACCGGGCAGCCCGAAATGCAGGCGGCCTCGGGACACATCAGGCAGCGCTCACTCTCGTTGAGCGCCTCTTCCAGCCGGTAGCCGAGCGCAACTTCGGAAAAGTTTTTCACACGGACCTTCGGGTCCTGCACCGGTATCGGGGTGCGTTCCTGCGGAATGGTTCGGATCGTCTTTTTCGCTGTCATCACGTTACCACTCGCGGCCATGCCCTGGCGTGCCCGGTCCCTTCACTCTTCCCGATCAGGACGGCGCCGGACGATCGGGAAGGCCAGACGGCGGCCCGGCACGGCAGGATTGCGCCCACCTCTCCAGGGCCAGCTTTTCCTCCTCCCGGAACCGGCGCAACCGGTTCATGAGATCGTCGAAGTCGACCTGATGGGCGTCGAAGTCGGGGCCGTCGACGCAGGCGAACAGCATCTTGCCGCCAACCATCACCCGGCAGCCGCCGCACATTCCGGTGCCGTCAACCATGATCGGATTCAGGCTGACGGTGGTCTTGACACTCAGCGGCCTTGTCACCTCGGCGCAGGCCTTCATCATGATCGGCGGGCCGATGGCGATGACCTCGTCGATATCGGGGTGGTTTTCCATGGCGAGCCGGATTCCGTCGGTCACCAGCCCTTTCATTCCCACCGATCCGTCATCGCTGCATATGATGAACTCGTCGCAAAATTTCCGGAACTTGTCCTCCCAGAAGACCAGTTTCCGGGTTCTGAAACCGACCACGCCGATCACATAGGCACCGCTCTCCTTGAAGGCGCGTGCCTGCGGGAAGATCGGCGCCACGCCCAGCCCGCCGCCGACACAGATCACCTTCTTCGCGGCGCCGATATGGCTGGGAACCCCCATCGGGCCGACCAGGCCGAACAGGCGGGTGCCCGGCTGGCCGATTTGCTGCAGCTCCCTGGTGGATTTCCCGACCGCCTGAACCACCAGCGCGATGGTGCCCCGGTCGGGATCGAAGTCGGCAATGGTCAAAGGAATGCGCTCACCGCGCTCATGGGACATGACGATGACGAACTGGCCCGGTTTCGCCGCGCGCGCCAGCAACGGGTGCCGGATTTCGAGCAGAAACGTCGCTTCCGAGAAATCCTCGCGCGCAACGATTTCAAAGGCCGCTTCTTCGGCCGGGTCAATCCTCTCCCGGCACGCCGGCGCGGACGCCGCGTGCGGCTCGTGATTGCCCTGGCCGGGCCTGCCATCCGTCCTTGACAAAATCCGGTACCTTCGAAAGGTACGTGTATCATCGATACATCAAGAACCAATGATATCCCTCGGCTTCCGGCAGGGACTTGACCCAAATCATTTTTGCCGGCCCGGCAGTGAGCACGCGATTGTGCAAGAAAACGCCGTTTCGGACCCCGGTTCCCGGGAAAACGCTTCCCGCGGGGAGTCGTGACCCGCCCCCCTCCTGGCACCGCGATCGCGCCTCACGATGGCCCCCGCGAAGATGGACGGTTCGAGCCTTCCCCCGCCCACCAGGCCGCATCCACCCTGCCCCGTCGTCCTGACGGCGCGGGATTGTTCCGATCAGTTGCGCACGACGATCTCGGCCCCGTCGGAGCGCTCGGCGACCTTGATCGAGACATTGTTGGGGTGGCGGCGCACGGTGAGGTCCAGCCGGCTGTCGCCGACCCGCAGGTCGCGCAGCCAGACTTCCTCGAGAAACGCCGGCAATACCGGCTCGTGAAACACGATCCGGGCCGAGCCGGGCTCGAATTCCATGCCGAGGCACGCCGCAAACAGGCCGAAGACAGCGGCGCTGGCCCAGGCCTGCGGCGCGCAGGCACTGGGGTAGAGCACCGGGCCGTAAAAGGCCTCGCGCTCGAGCCCGCAGTAGAGCTCGGGCAGGCGGTGCAGGTCCATGTAGCGCGAGGCGTGAAACAGGCTCTCAAACACCTTGAGCGCATGATCCTGCAGACCGTAGCGCGAAAAACCCAATGCAATCAACGCGTTGTCATGCGGCCAGATGGAGCCGTTGTGATAGGAAACGGGGTTATAGCGGGCTTCCGTGTCGGCCACGGTGCGAATGCCATAGGTGGTGAGAAAATGGCGCCCGACAAGTTGATCGGCAACGACGCGGGCATGCGCTTTTGAGGCGATGCCGGCAAACAGGGCATGGCCGGCGTTCGACGTGCGCACCCGGCACGGCGCCTTCGCCCCGTCCAGCGCCATGGCATAGGTGCCCAGGTCTTCGCACCAGAAAGCGGTCTCGAACTGCTCGCGCAACAGGCCGGCCTGGATCGACAGGGTTTCGGCCTCGACCACCTTGCCGAGCCGGGTGGCGATATTGGCGGCATGGCGTTTGGCGGCATAGACGTAGGCCTGTACCTCGCACAGCGCAATCGGCCCTTCCGCCAGCCCGCCATCGGCATGAAAGACCGAATCGTCCGAATCCTTCCAGCCCTGGTTGACCAGGCCAGTGGGGCTGTGCTTGACGTATTCGACGAAGCCGTCGCCATCGACATCGCCGTAATCGTCGATCCAGCGGAGCGCCGCCTCGATATGCGGCCACAGGCGGCGGATCAGGCGCGAGTCTCCGGTGCGCTCGAGATAGGCGCCGGCAAGAATGACGAACAATGGTGTCGCATCGACCGAGCCGTAATAGCGGCCGAAGGGCACCTCGCCGGTCGCCGCCATTTCGCAAAAGCGCATTTCGTGCAGGATCTTGCCGGGCTCGGCCTCGCGCGCCGGATCGATCTCGCGGGCCTGGGTAGCGGCCAGAAATTCCAGCGTGCCACGGGCGATCGACGGGTCCTTCCACAGGGTGAGCAGCGCGGTGATCAGCCCGTCGCGCCCGAACGGGCAGTTGAACCAGGGAATGCCGGCATACGGATAGCGACCATGGCGGGTGCGGCTGATGAGCGCATAGAGATCGCTGACCGACTGCGCGATCCATTCGTTGCACAGCTCGTTCGAGGTCTCGATGCGCCCGGCGCCTTTTTTCTTCATCCGGGTGCTGCGGGCGAAATCCCGCAAGGTCGGGGCGAAGCCTCGGGGCGGATCGGAGGCCGGCTCGTCGCTGAAATCGATGGTCAGCGTTACCGTTTCGGTCTCGCCCGGTGCCAGCGTCAGCTTGTAGCCGGCCATGGTTGGCGAGACGAACGCCGCCTTGCCGTCGAACGTCAGCCGGGTCTGGCGCAGAACGTCATCGAGCCCGTGATAGCGCAGGGTGACGCTGTGGCCGTTGACCTGGGCATGCAGGCGCTCGCCCGGCATGCGACGGCGGTGGCCGCGGACCTCGAAGATATCGGCGAAGTCGGCATCGAAGGTGAACTGCAGCAGCAGCTCGATCTCCGCATGATGGAAATTGCGGACGGTCACCCGCTCGCGATAGGCCCCGCGCCACAGGAACTGGCGGCGCGAGAGATGGATCGATTCCGCCGGCCAGTCGGGGCGCCCGAAGTCGGGATTGGTGAGGTCGACCCACAGCACATTGTCGCTGCGCGAGACCTTGGAGCCGAGCAACAGCAGGCGCTCGTTGTTCAGCCTGAGCTCGAAATGCGACAGATGCCGGGTGTCGCGGTAATAGAGACCGGCCTCGCCGCCATAGGCCGCATCGACATTGCCGAACGGGTTGAGGACCGCAAAGGCGTCATCCTGCTTCAAGACCCGCGGCTGCCAGAGGATGCGGGCGGCATCGATGCTCGGCTGGAAGCGCTCGGGACTCGGGCTCGGCGTTCGCGCCCGCTTCGTCCCCTTGCGGGCGCGTGTGCGCTGTCGCGCCGGCCCGGACATCGCCTCGCCCCGGTTCGCCAATCAGGCCACCTGTGCCGGCTGCCAGGGCTCGCCGATGCTGGCCTCGTAGGTGGCGAGATAGTCATCGGCCATGCGCTCGACCGAGAACCGTTCCTCGAAGACCCGGCGGACCACATGGCGGTCGAGATCCTCGACCTTGCGCAGGGCCTCGACCGCCTGGCGGCGGTCATCGACGATATAGCCGGTGAGCCCGTGATCGATCACTTCCGGCACCGAGCCGCAGCGGTAGGCGATCACCGGGGTGGCGCAGGCCATGGCCTCGATCATCGCCAGACCGAAGGGCTCCGGCCAGTCGATCGGGAACAGCATGGCGTAGGCATTGCCCAAAAAGTCGTTCTTTTCGCCTTCATTGATCTCGCCGATGAACTCGACACCGGGGGCATTCAGCATCGGCCGGATCTTTTCGTCGAAATAATCGCGATCGGCATTATCCACCTTGGCGGCAATTTTCAGCTCCATGCCAAAGGCGCGGGCGATTTCGATCGCCCGGTCGGGGCGCTTTTCCGGGCAGATACGGCCGAGGAACGCGAGGTACTGGCCGGGCGCAAAGCGCGGGCGCAGCAGATCGCGCGGCAGGCCATGGTAGATGGTTGCCCGCCAGTTGAGCCAGGGCAGCGGAAGGCGCTGGGCATCCGAGATCGAGATCACCGGAATGTCGTGAAACTCGCGGTACAGGGCGGTCAGACTGGGCAGATCAAGCCGCCCGTGCAGGGTCGTGAGCGTCGGGGTGTCATGCCGGCGCACCCAGGGAAAATGCAGGTAATCGGTATGGAAATGGACGAGGTCGAAGCTGTCGATTTCCTGGAGCACCTTCTCCAGCATCAGCACCGAATACGGCAAGGGATCGTTACAACGGCAATCGAGGCGGAGCGCTCTTTCACACATGCATCTGAGCCGCGCCGTGGTCGCCGAGTCGCCGCTGGCGAACAGGGTGACGTCGTGGCCGCGGCGCACCAGTTCCTCGGTCAGGTAAGAGACAACGCGCTCCGTACCTCCATAGAGCTTGGGCGGAACGCTTTCGATCAATGGAGCAACCTGAGCAATTCTCATGATTCGAATCCCCCTGACAGGATGAATGGCTTATGTGATGGAGTGACCTGTGTCGATGTCGTGAAGAACCCCTTGTGATTGTCCCCTCGAGATCCCGGCGCGCGCAAACGCCGCCCCGGGGCAAGGCCGGCCTTATTCCCAGAGATGAGGACTGCACCGCGCCGGTTCAATGGCGGGC
>CAZZKF010000004.1:0-62583 GCA_964654995.1 uncultured Alphaproteobacteria bacterium
GCTGGCGCGTCAAACCGCAACAGAATTGATTCCATATGACCGTGATACGCTCTAGGCATCCTTGGCAAAGCGGGAAACTTGGTATGGAGACAGGGAAATGAACGGGGCGGACGTCCTTGAAATTGCCCGTGACGCGATCTGGGTGCTGCTCCAGGTGGCCGGGCCGGTGATGGTCATGGCTCTGGTTGTCGGACTGGTGATCGCCTTTTTCCAGGCGCTGACCCAGATTCAGGAACTGACGCTCACCTTCGTTCCCAAGATCATCGCCATCTTTCTGTTCCTGCTTGTCCTGCTGCCCTACATGGGGCAGGCCCTCGTCGGATTCATGGAGCGGCTGTCGCAGCACATCGTCGGCATCGCCTAGGCCGAGAGCGGCGTCATGCTGCAAGAAATTGTTCCCGCGCAGGTTTTCGCCTTTCTTCTGGTCTTCGCCCGGCTCGGCACCATGGTCATGGTGTTGCCGGCGCTGGGCGAGCGAAGCATCCCGGCGCGCGTTCGCCTGGCGATCGCACTGGCCGTCACCGTGGCGATCGCGCCGGTCGTCATGCAGACCCTGCCAGCGCTCCCCGACCATCCGGTGGCGCTGTTTCTCGCCCTGATCAGCGAGATCATCGTCGGCATCTTCATCGGCGGCACGGCCCGACTGATCATGAGCGGCCTGCATGTCGCCGGCACCGTGATCGCCTTTCAGAGCGGGCTGGCAGCGGCCCAGAACTTCGATCCCACCCAGGGCAGCCAGAGCGCCCTGGTCGGCACCTTCATGATTCTGCTGGGTGTGGTGGTGATCTTCACCTTCGATCTCCACTACCTCTTGCTGTGGGCGATGCGCGACAGCTACAGCCTGTTCCCGCCCGGCGAGCTGGCTTCGCCCGGAGAATTCGCCGAGCTGGCCGCCAGCTCGGTGTCCAAGGCGTTTGCGCTCGGCATTCAGATCTCGGCGCCGTTTCTGGTCTATGGCATCGTGTTCAATGCCGGGCTCGGCCTGCTGTCGCGCCTGATGCCCCAGCTTCAGGTGTTCTTCATTGCCATGCCGCTCAACGTCATGCTCGCCTTTCTGGTCATGGCGCTGGTGATCGGCGCGGCGATGACCTGGTTCGCCGACTTCTTCGAGACCGCCATGATGGCGTTCCTGAAGTAGCCGCGAGGGGACCCGCAAGCCATGGCCGGTGAAGACCAGGATCAAGCCCAGAAAACAGAAGAGCCGACACCGAAACGGCTTGAAGACGCCTATAAGAAGGGCGATGTCGCGCGCTCCCAGGAAGTCAAGCACCTGTTCATGATCCTGGCGGCGACGCTGGCGATTACCCTGTTTGCCGGCCATACCATGAGCCGCCTGCAGAGCGATCTGCGGGTGTTTCTGGAATCACCGCATCTGGTGCTGGTCGGTCCCGGCAACATGCGGGCGTTGATCCAGGCTGTCGGCCATGATGTCTTTGCAGCGCTGCTGCTGCCGCTGATTTTGTTCGTGATCGCGGCGATCGCCGGCAACATGATTCAGAACAAGCCGGTGCTCACCTTCGAGAAAATGAAGCCCAAGCCGGAGAAAATCTCGGTACTCAAGGGCTTGAAGCGGATGTTTTCGATCGAGACGGCGGCTGAATTCGCCAAGAACCTGCTCAAGCTGCTGATCGTCTCCGCCGTGGTGCTGATCCTGATATGGCCGGAGCGCGCCCGCCTCGAGCAGCTGGTGACCTATGAAGCGGCCGGCCTGGTGCGCCTGATCGACGGCCTGGTCACCCGGATGCTGATCGGCGTGGTTTCGATTCTGGCGGTGATCGCCGGCGCCGACTATCTGTTTCAGCGCTTTCAGCATCACAAGAAACAGCGGATGACCAAGCAGGAGGTCAAGGACGAGCACAAGCAGCTCGAAGGCGATCCGGCGGTCAAGGCGCGACTGCGCCAGATCCGCATGGACCGGGCTCGCAAGCGGATGATGGCGGCGGTGCCCGAGGCCGATGTGGTGATCACCAACCCGACCCATTTCGCCGTCGCCCTCAAATATGACGCCGACGCGATGGAGGCGCCAAAACTGGTGGCCAAGGGCCTCGACAAGATAGCCCGGCGCATCCGCGACCTGGCCGAGGAAAACGACGTGCCGATCGTCGAGAACCCGCCGCTGGCCCGGGCGCTTTATGCGACGGTGGAGGTCGACGAGCAAATCCCGCCCGAACATTACAAGGCGGTGGCCGAAATCATTGGCTACATCATGCGGCTGCGCAATAAAATGGCCGGGCGCCGACCCGCCTGAGGCTTGACGCCGGCGGCTGCCGTGCCATGCTGATTCCGGCGTCGACGCCAGGGCTGATTGCGGCTTTTTGAAGGGCTTTGAGGATGACCGAGCTGACCGACGACGGTCTTGCCAGCACCGCCCCGACCGGCAAGCCGGGGGGGCGCGCGTCGGCCGGGCGTCTGCCGAGGCCGGCCCCCGAGGCGGTGCGCGCCATCGGGCTGGGCGCTGTTCTCGTCGGTGCTGGAGCGGGGCTGGCCGGCCTGGCGGTCGACGCGTCACTGTGGCGGGCCGGGTTGCTGAGCGGCGGCGGCGCGATCGCATTTGCCGGCGCGCTCATGGCCTTCATCGTCGCTCCGCGCCGGATGCGGCGCGGGGCGTACGTGATCCCGGCTGAGCTCGCCGCCTTTCTCGAAGGGCTGCCGCTGGGCTTCTATCTGGCGGACGAGCGCGGCGTCCTGCGCTTTGCCAATACCGCCTTTGCCGGCATCGTCGGACGCACCCGCGAAAGCCTGTGCGATGGCGGCACGGGGTTGCGCGATGTTCTCGCCGCGGACGAGATCGAGACCAGGCTGGCGGCTCTCACCGCCCCGGCGGCCGAGGCCCAGGAGATCACGACGGTCTTTGCCGGTCCGGACGGGGCCTTGCGCCCCTGTCGCATTGTCCAGAACTGGCAGACCGGCGCCGCCGGTGAGCCGATGTCTCATGCCTTCGTGCGCGAAATCGGTGAGGAACTCGCCTGGCAGGCGCAGATCGACCGGGCCACCGCCCGCTTCGAGCGGTTTTTCAATACCGCGCCTCTGGGCATGGTGGTGATCGACGAAGACAACCGGATCCTGCGGGCCAACACCGAATTCGGAACCCTGATCGAGGCCGAGACCGAGGCCCAGACCGGACGCGTGATTACCGATTTCGTCGCCGGCGAGGACATCCCGGTGATCAAGGAGCGCATCGACCAGACCCGCCGGGGCATTCCGCCGCGTGCGGTGACCGAAATTCACCTCGCCGGCACGTCTGAGCGCGTCGCCCAGTTGTACGCCAGCCTGCTGGCCGACGACGATGGCGATGCCAATGTCATCCTCTATCTGATCGACGCCACCGAGCAGAAGAACCTCGAGCTTCAGTTCGCCCAGTCCCAGAAGATGCAGGCGGTGGGCCAGCTCGCCGGCGGCGTCGCCCATGATTTCAACAATCTCCTGACCGCGATCATCGGCTTTTCCGACCTTCTGCTGATGCGTCATACGGCCGGCGATCCGTCGTTCGGCGACATCATGCAGATCAAGCAGAACGCCAACCGCGCCGCCAATCTGGTGCGCCAGCTTCTGGCCTTTTCGCGCCAGCAGACCCTGCGCACCAAGGTCCTCGTGGTGACCGACGTGCTCACCGACATCTCCAATCTGCTGCGCCGGCTGATCGGCGAGAACATCGCCTTCGAAATGATCCACGGCCGCGATCTCGGCCCGGTCAAGGTCGATCAGGGCCAGCTTGAACAGGTGATCATCAATCTCGCGGTCAATGCCCGCGACGCCATGCCGGATGGCGGCAAGCTGACGATTCGCACCGCCAACGTCAGCCGCGCCGAATCGGCGGCCTACGGCTACACCATCATGCCGCCCGCCGACTACGTCCTGATCGAGGTGGCGGATACCGGCATCGGCATCCCCAAGGAGGAAATCGGCAGCATCTTCGAGCCCTTCTTCACCACCAAGGAAGTCGGCGAGGGCACCGGGCTGGGCTTGAGCACCGTCTATGGCATCATCAAGCAGACCGGCGGCTTCATCTTTGCCGAAAGCGAGCCCGGGGCCGGGGCCACCTTCCGGATCTTCCTGCCCGTCCACCAGGGCGCGGTCGAGGCCGGCCCGGCCAGGGATGACGCGCCGGAAGCAGCCGTTCAGGACCTCACCGGCAAGAACACCATCCTGCTGGTCGAGGACGAGGATGCAGTCCGGGTGTTTGCCGCCCGGGCGCTCAGGAACAAGGGCTATACGGTGCTCGAGGCGCCGAGCGGCGAGGCGGCGCTGGACATTGTCGACAATCATGCCGGGCCGATCGACCTGGTGATCACCGACGTGGTGATGCCGCAGATGGACGGCCCGACCCTGGTCAAGGAAGTGCGCAGCCGGCGCAAGGGCATCAAGGTGGTGTTCATCTCCGGCTATACGGAGGATTCGTTCCGCAAGAAGGTGGATGAGGAAAACATCAGCTTCCTGCCCAAGCCGTTCAGCCTCAAGCAGCTCGCCCAGCGGGTCAAGGAGGCCCTGGCCGAACCGGCGTGAGCCGGCCGCAGCGCCGGCGACAGAGGCGCCCGGACCGGCGCCTGCCTAAGGCTTTACCGCGCTGGAAAAGTCCCGAACATTTCTCGAACACATTTGTGAAACATACGTTATTTCAACAACTTGCCAAACAGGCTTGCCAATGGGAACAAAACATGTACATTAGAGATCTGGCCAGGGCGATTGCATCGCTCGCAGGGCTGTGAAATAACAGGGGACCGGATCATGTCAGCCACCAATTTGCGGGTCGTGGAACGCAGCGGAATGGACAAGGAAAAAGCACTCGAGGCGGCGCTCGGGCAGATCGAGCGGGCGTTCGGCAAGGGCTCGGTCATGAAACTGGGGCAAGAAGGCCGGGCCGTCGATATCGACGCCGTGCCCACCGGCTCGCTGGGTCTCGATATCGCGCTTGGCGTCGGCGGCCTGCCGCGTGGCCGGGTGATTGAAATCTACGGCCCCGAAAGCTCGGGCAAGACGACGCTGGCCCTGCATGTCATCGCCGAGGTACAGAAGCGCGGCGGCGTCGCCGCCTTCATCGATGCCGAACATGCGCTCGATCCCGGCTATGCGGCCAAGCTCGGGGTCGATGTCGGCGAACTGCTGATCTCGCAGCCGGATGCCGGCGAACAGGCGCTGGAGATTGCCGATACCCTGGTGCGCTCCGGCGCGGTCGAGATTCTGGTGGTGGACTCGGTGGCGGCGCTGACCCCGCGGGCCGAGCTCGAGGGCGAGATGGGGGACACCCACGTCGGCCTGCATGCCCGGTTGATGAGCCAGGCCTTGCGCAAGCTCACCGGCTCGATCTCGCGCTCCAACTGCATGGTCGTCTTCATCAACCAGATCCGCATGAAGATCGGCGTCATGTTCGGCAATCCGGAAACCACGACCGGCGGCAACGCCCTCAAGTTCTATGCCTCGGTGCGTCTCGACATCCGCCGCATCGGCCAGATCAAGGACCGCGACGAGGTGGTCGGCAACCAGACCCGGGTCAAGGTGGTCAAAAACAAGGTGGCGCCGCCGTTCAAGGTGGTCGAATTCGACATCATGTACGGCGCCGGCATTTCGCGCACCGGCGAGCTGATCGATCTCGGTGTCAAATCCGGCATCATCGAAAAATCCGGGTCCTGGTTCTCTTACGACTCTCAGCGCATCGGTCAGGGCCGCGAAAACGCCAAGCGGTTCCTGGCCGAAAATCCCGGCATTGCCGATGCCATCGAGCGCGCCATCCGCGAAAGCGCCGGGCTGCCGGTGGCGCCGGTGCCCGAGGCGGCGCCGATCGAGGCGCCGGCCGGCGATGACGGAGGCAAATCCCGCGCCGTCTAGCGCTTTTTGCAGCACCATGATCCAAAGGGGGCCTTTCGGGGCCCCCTTTGTTGATCACAAACCTCACCGAAGGGCGTGGCTGGACAGGCTTCCGGGCAAAGGCTAAAAGCTAGGCATCCGCATGCATCGGGCGGCAGGAAGCCGTCGGACGTGTGAATTGCGGGCACCGGACAGCAGGGCACGAGGCGTATGACGAGTACCAACGATATCCGCCGCGGGTTTCTGGAGTTTTTTGCCCGGAACGATCACCAGATCGTGCCGTCGAGCCCCTTGGTGCCCCACAACGACCCGACGCTGCTGTTTACCAACGCCGGCATGGTGCAGTTCAAGAACCTGTTTACCGGTGCCGAGACGCGGCCCTACGTGCGCGCCGCCTCGAGCCAGAAATGCGTGCGCGCCGGCGGCAAGCACAACGACCTCGACAATGTCGGCTATACGGCCCGCCATCACACCTTTTTCGAGATGCTGGGCAATTTTTCGTTCGGCGACTACTTCAAGGACCGCGCGATCGAGCTGGCCTGGACGCTGCTGACGACCGAGTGGGGGCTGGCCCCGAACCGCCTGATCGTCACCGTCTATCACGATGACGATGAGGCCTTCGATTTGTGGCGCAAGGTCTCCGGCCTGCCGGAGGACCGCATCCTGCGCATCGCCACTTCGGACAATTTCTGGATGATGGGAGAGACCGGGCCGTGCGGGCCGTGCTCGGAGATTTTCTTCGATCACGGCGAGCATCTCCCCGGCGCCCCGCCCGGCAGCGATGCGCCGGAAGGCGACCGTTTCGTCGAGATCTGGAACCTGGTGTTCATGCAGTACGACCAGGTGGACGCGGAGACGCGGGTGCCGCTGCCCCGCCCCAGCATCGATACCGGCATGGGGCTGGAGCGCATCGCCGCGGTGCTTCAGGGCACCCACGACAATTTCGAGATCGATCTGTTCCGCAATCTGATCGCCGCCGCGGCCGAGGCCAGCGGCGTGCCGGCGGAAGGGCCGCGCCGTGTCTCATACCGGGTGATCGCCGATCATCTGCGCGCCGCCGCCTTTCTGATTGCCGACGGGGTCCTGCCGGCCAACGAGGGCCGCGGCTATGTGCTGCGCCGCATCCTGCGCCGGGCCATGCGCCATGTTCATATGCTGGGCGTGGACGAGCCCCTGATGTGGCGGCTGGTGCCGGCGCTGATCCGTGAAATGGGCGAGGCGTTTCCCGAGCTGGAGCGGGCCCGGGCGCTGATTGCCGAGACCCTGAAGCTCGAAGAGGGGCGCTTTCACCGCACCCTTGAGCGCGGTCTGCGACTGCTCGAATCGGAGCTTGAAAAGCTCGGCCAAGGCGCCGTGCTGCCCGGCGAGGTGGCGTTCCGGCTCTACGACACCTATGGCTTTCCCCTGGACCTCACCCAGGATGTGCTGCGCGCCCAGGGGCGCACGGTGGACGTTGACGGCTTTAACGCCGCCATGGCCCGCCAAAGGGCCGAGGCTCGCAAGGCCTGGGCCGGCTCCGGCGAAAGCGCCACCGAAGCCCTGTGGTTCGACATTCGCGAGCAGGTGGGGGCCAGCGAATTCCTCGGGTACGAGACACTGAACGCCGAGGGCCGCATCGTCGCGCTGGTCGTCGACGGCACCTCCGTGGAGGCCGCCGAGGCGCCGGCCGAGGTGGCGGTGGTGACCAATCAGACACCCTTTTACGGGGAGTCCGGCGGCCAGATCGGCGATACCGGCGAGCTGGTCACGGCATCGGGCGCGCGGCTGGTGGTCACCGACACCAAGAAGAAGCTCGGCGACGTGCATGTGCATCTGTGCAGGCTGGACTCGGGCG
The DNA here is from genome assembly GCA_964654995.1 of uncultured Alphaproteobacteria bacterium. Classification (GTDB taxonomy): domain Bacteria; phylum Pseudomonadota; class Alphaproteobacteria; order CAZZKF01; family CAZZKF01; genus CAZZKF01. The sequence continues at coordinate 7,637 of CAZZKF010000004.1, forward strand.
CGGTGCGCGTCGGCGACATTGTCGAGATGCAGGTCGATGGTGCCCGCCGGCGCAAATTGCGGGCCGCTCATTCCGCCACCCATCTGCTGCACCAGGTGTTGCGCCGGCGCCTGGGCGAGCACGTGGTGCAGAAAGGCTCGCTGGTGGCGCCCGATCGCCTGCGCTTCGATATCAGCCATCCGCGCGCCATCACCCAGGAAGAGCTGGACGCGATCGAGCACGACGTCAATGCAGCGATCATAGACAATTCGGAAGTCGTGACCCACCTGATGACGCCCGATGAGGCCATCAAGGCCGGGGCGCTTGCGCTGTTCGGCGAGAAATACGGCGACGAGGTGCGGGTCGTCGCCATGGGGCCGGGAACAGACGGCGGCGAGGCGGCGTTTTCAGTGGAGCTGTGCGGCGGCACCCATGTCCGGCGCACCGGCGATATCGGCCTGTTCAAGATAACGGCGGAAGGCGCGGTGGCGGCCGGCGTGCGCCGCATCGAGGCGCTCACCGGCGAGGCGGCGCTGGATTACGTTGCCGAAGAGGAACGCCGCCTGCGCGATGCCGCCCGGGCGCTCAAGACGACGCCCGAGCAGGTCGCCGAGCGGGCCGCGGCGCTGATCGACGAGCGCCGCCGTCTCGAGCGCCAGCTGTCCGAATTGCGTCGGCGCCTGGCCATGGGCGGTGGCGCCGGCGGCGGCGAGGCCGAAGCGCGCCCGCGCGAGGTTGCCGGCATCAAGATCATTGCCCAGTGCCTGGAGGGCGTGCCGCCCCGAGATCTGCGCAGCCTGGTGGATGCCGGCAAGAAACGCCTCGATGAAGGGGTGGTGGCGCTGGTCAGCGTCGTCGACGGCAAGGCCGGCCTGGTGGTCGGCGTCACCGACGGACTGACCGGGCGGATCAATGCCGTCGATCTGGTGCGCGTCGGTGCCGCCGCTTTGGGCGGCAAGGGCGGCGGCGGCCGGCCCGATCTCGCCCAGGCCGGCGGACCCGACGGCAGCCGGGCGCAGGCTGCGCTCGAAGCCATCGAAAAGGCCCTGGAGCAGGCCGCTGCGGCCGCCTGAGGCCGGCCCCCGCGCGGGAGATGACCTGATGATGCGTCTGCGCCGCCGGCTGTTCGAAATCCTCGAGGTCGGCGATATCGGTGACCGCACCAGCCAGATGATCGATCTGGCGCTGGTCACCCTGATCATCGCCAATGTGATCGCGGTGGCCGCCGAGTCGGTTGAGGACCTGCATCAGCGGTTCTACACCGAGTTTCTCGTCTTCGAGATCGTCTCCGTCGTTATTTTCGGGCTCGAGTATCTGGCCCGGGTCTGGGTCTGCGTCGAGGGGCCGAAATACGGCCAGGGGCCAGCCTGGCGCGGGCGTTTGCGCTATGTGCTCTCGCTTTACGCGCTCATCGACCTGGCCGCGGTCCTGCCCTCGGTGCTGTGGATGCTGCTGTGGCCGGATCTGCGGTTTCTGCGCATCTTCCGGCTGGTGCGGCTGCTCAAGCTGGCCCGCTACTCGCCGGCGCTGCATACGCTCGGCCGGGTGCTGGCGCAGGAGCGCCGGGCGCTCGCCGCCAGCCTGGTGATCATGACCGGCCTGTTGTTCTTTTCCGCCAGCGTCATCTATTTCGTCGAGCGCGAGGCCCAGCCCGAGGCCTTCGGCAGCATTCCCGCCGCCCTGTGGTGGGCGCTGGCCACACTGACCACGGTGGGCTACGGCGACATCGTGCCGGTCACTCCGGCGGGGCGCATGTTCGGCGGTATCGTGATGGTCTTCGGGCTGGCGGTGTTCGCGCTGCCCATCGGCATTCTTGCCTCGGGCTTTGCCAGCGAAATCCAGCGCCGCGAATTCGTCGTCACCTGGGGAATGGTGGCGCGGGTGCCCCTGTTCGCCGGCCTCGATGCCGCGGCGATTGCCGAGATCGCCGGCCTGCTGCGCACCCGGGTGGTCAACGCCGGCGGCGTCATCACCCGGCGCGGCGATCCGGCCGACGGCATGTATTTCATCCTCTCGGGCGAGGTCGAGATCTATCTGCCCGGCCAGATCGTCCGGCTCGGCGAGGGCGAATTCTTCGGCGAGCTGTCGCTGCTGCGCCGCACCCGGCGCCAGGCCAACATCATCGCGGTGCGCAAATGTCACCTGCTGATGCTCGAGGCCGCCGACTTCCACCGTCTGATCAAGGCCCATCCGGACATCGAGGAAAGCGTCATGCGCATCGCCCGCGAGCGCAGCGGCGCGTCGCTCGAAGCGGCCGGCGAGGGCGACCTGAGTGCCGCCGAGATCGAGGCCGGGCGCTGCTGCCCGATGCCGGGTCAGGACTGACGCCTGGCGCTGACCGGGCTCAGGCCAGCGCCGCCTTGAGGTTCTCGTCCAGCTTCTCGAGGAACTGGCTGGTGGTCAGCCACGGCTGCTCGGGGCCGATGAGCAGCGCCAGATCCTTGGTCATATGCCCCGATTCCACGGTTTCCACACATACCCGCTCCAGCGTATGCGCGAAATTGGCCAGCGCCTCGTTGCCGTCGTTGCGGGCCCGGTAGGCGAGCCCGCGGGTCCAGGCGAAGATCGAGGCGATCGGGTTGGTCGAGGTTTCCTTGCCCTGCTGGTGCATGCGGTAGTGGCGAGTCACCGTGCCGTGCGCCGCCTCGGCCTCGACCGTCTTGCCGTCCGGGGTCATCAGCACCGAGGTCATCAGCCCCAGCGAGCCGAAGCCCTGGGCGACGATGTCGGACTGCACGTCGCCGTCATAATTCTTGCAGGCCCAGACGAACTTGCCGCTCCATTTAAGCGCGCAGGCCACCATGTCGTCGATCAGCCGGTGTTCGTAGGTCAGCCCGTTGGCCTCGAAGCGATCCTTGAACTCGGCCTCGAAGACCTCCTGGAAGAGATCCTTGAAGCGGCCGTCATAGGCCTTGAGGATGGTGTTCTTGGTCGACATGTAGAGCGGCCAGTTGCGCTCCAGTGCATAATTCATGCACGCCCGGGCAAAGTCGCGGATCGATTCGTCGAGATTGTACATGCCCATGGCGACGCCGCCGCCGGGGTAATCGAAGACCTCGTATTCGATGGCCTCGCCGCCGTCCGCCGGCGTATAGGTCATGGTCAGCTTGCCGGGCCCGGGGACGACGAAATCGGTGGCCCGGTACTGGTCGCCATAGGCGTGACGGCCGATGACGATCGGATCGGTCCAGCCGGGCACCAGCCGCGGCACGTTCTTGCAGATGATCGGCTCCCGGAACACGGTGCCGCCGAGAATGTTGCGGATGGTGCCGTTGGGCGAACGCCACATCTTCTTGAGCCCGAACTCCTCGACCCGGGCTTCATCGGGGGTGATGGTGGCGCATTTGACACCGACGCCGTACTTCTTGATGGCGTTGGCGGCATCGACCGTCACCTGATCGTCGGTGGCGTCCCGGTTCTCGATGCCGAGATCGAAATAGACGAGTTCGATGTCGAGATAGGGAAGGATCAGCTTGTCCTTGATAAACGCCCAGATGATGCGGGTCATTTCGTCGCCGTCGAGCTCGACGATCGGGTTGGCCACCTTGATCTTTTCCATTGCCGTCCCTTCTTGTTAGCGATGCCGGTTGTCAGCGATGTCGGGATGGAGCGCCCCGGCAGGGGCCGCAGGCGGCGCGAACATAGCAAAGCCGGTGCGCCATGGAAAGCCGGCGAATGCGTTTTTTTTGATTGTCCTGTCGCGGCTTGTCCGCCGGCCGTCAGATCAACTCGCCGGCCGCGTGAATCAAGGGCGCACGCGCCCGTTTGAGCGTCGGCACGACGTCATCGACGCTGGTCACCACCTGATACATGCCGGTGGTGGATTCAGAGGCGAAGCCGGTTGCGACGATATGTTCCATCAGCGCCAGCAGGGGCTGCCAGTAGTCCTGATGATCGACCAGGATCACCGGCTTGTCGTGGAGGCCGAGCTGGCGCCAGGAAATGATCTCGAAGGTCTCATCCAGCGTGCCGATGCCGCCGGGCAGGCTGACGAAGGCGTCGGACAGCTCGAACATGGTGCGCTTGCGCTCGTGCATGCTCTCCACGACGATCAATTCGCTCAAACCTTCCATGCCGAGCTCGATTTCGTTGAGGTGATGCGGGATGATGCCGATCACCTCGCCGCCGGCGGCGAGCGCAGCGCGCGCTGCCGTGCCCATCAGGCCGATGCTGCCGCCACCGAAGACCAGACGCAGGCCGGCGTCTGCGAGGCCGCGGCCGAGCCGGGCGGCTGCGTCTTCGTAATCGCCGCCCTGGCCGAGGCGCGACCCGCAATACAGACAGACGGTTGCGATTTCGCTCATCTCTGGCCCCCTGGCTACCGCCGATGCCGCGTAGCCACGTGTTATAGCCGGCTGGCGCCGGTGTTGGGAAGAGCGTCGGTCGGCCGGACGGGTCGCCGCAATCCGCGCGAATCGCAGAAAAGCCAGGGATTGCGCGGGGCGCGCCCATGGACTAGGGTAGCGCCTTCACCTCGGCAGCCCGGACGGCGACAGGTGCGCACCTCTTCAATTGTTGTGATCTCGGCGATGTTCGTGGCCGCATTGGCGGTCGCGGTCTATCTGTTGGTGCCGCAACAGCGCACGCCCGAACCGCAGGCGGTGGCTCCGGCCCCGGCAAGCGCGCCGGCTCCGGCGGCGCAAACCGAGGCGCTGGCGCCGATCCGCCCGTCCTTCGATGTGGTGCGCATCAGCCGCGAAGGCACCGGCGTGATTGCCGGGCGCGCCGCCCCCAACGCCCGGGTCAGCATCCGCGCCGACGATAACGAAATCGGCAGCGTTGTCGCCAACATGAACGGCGAATGGGTGCTGATTTTCGACAATCCTCTGGCGCCCGGCGATCACGAGCTGACACTGGTCGCCAGCCAGGACAGCGGCGCGCCGGTCGAGTCCGACGGCGTGGTGATCGTTTCCCTGCCGGAACGCGTGCCCGAGACGTTTGCCGCCGACACACCGGAAGGGGTGGTGGCGGTGCTCAGCCCGCGCAGCGGCAGCGGCGTCAGCCGGGTGCTTCAGAAGCCCGGCATGGTGCTGGAGCGCGCCCTCGATCGCCAGCTTCGCATCGAGACCATCGACTATGACCAGGAAGGCCATGCGGCAATTGCCGGCGAGGGGCCGGCGGGCGCCGAAATCCGGATTTATATCGACAATGCCTACCAGGGGACGGCAACCGGCGACGAGACCGGGCGCTGGGTGTTCGAGCCGGCGGCGGCGATCGGGCCGGGCAAGCATGTTCTGCGTCTCGACCAGATTCTCGAAGGTGACGACGTGGAGATCCGGATCGAGCAGCCGTTCGAGCGCGACCGGGCACTTGATGCCTCGCTGGCCTCCGGTCATGTCGTCGTGCGGCCCGGCAATTCGCTGTGGAAGATTGCCCGGCGCATCTATGGCAGCGGCATTCGCTATACGCTGATTTTCCGGGCCAATGAAAACCAGATCCGCGACCCCGATCTGATCTATCCCGGGCAGCTGTTCTCGCTGCCCCGCTCCCAGTCGGAAGCCTCCAGAGCCCCCGGTCCCTGATTTCGAGAATCGTGTTGTCGGGATCAGGCCCGTGCCCGGACGGCCCCCACCCGAGGCCGCGGCATCCTCGCCCGGCGATCCGCCTGTGTCAGGCCACGAAAGAGGGCAAGATGGGGGCGCATCTGCATCAGAATGATGATCAGCCCGTGGATCAGCTGCGCTGCGCGCGGCCAGGCTTCGAATCGCGTGACATTGGTGAACTCGAGCCGCTGGCCCGGGGCCAGGCGCAGCCGCGCGGGCAGGTCCGGCGGGGGCTTGGCGAGAGCCTTGAGAATCTGCAGCCGGACAATCGGATCCTCGGCCGTGTAGGGCAGGGGCCCCAAATCGCAGGTGAGCGTCAGGGCAGCGCCCTGCGTGTCGCTTTCAACCAGCTCGCCGCGCACCACCATGCCCGACCAGATGAAGCGAAAGCCGGTGCCGCCCTCGGCCGCCATCTGTTCGCGCGCGCGCCGGGCCTCGGACACCAGGTCGGCCATCGATGTGCGATTATCTGCAGGGTTTGCTGCCTGGTCCTGGCAGAGCGAGTCCGTCAAGGCTAGGTCCTTTCCGCTACCGACCCCCTCAGATCGATGCCCTCAGAAAACAGGTTCAAGTTTAAGATACTGTAAAATCATTCCAGATTGCCGGGGTGCGGCCTGATCCGATTGCCCAAACCGGGGCTGAGACCCTACACTGCGCCGGTCATGAGTTTCCACGCCGACAGCGATTCGAATCCCGGCACGGCCCATACGCGCACCGTGCGCGTGCTGCTGCCCTATCTGTGGCCGGCCGGCGCCTGGGGACTCAAGGTCCGGGTGGTGGTGGCGATGGTGCTGCTGGCGGCGGCCAAGGGCATCACCGTCTATGTACCGTTCCTCGGCAAGGCGGCGATCGATGCTCTGGACCCCAAGGTCACGCCCGCCATCTATGTCCCGGTCGCCCTGATTGCGGCCTATGCCCTGGCCCGCATTCTGGCCCGGGCATTCGGCGAGCTGCGCGACGTGGTGTTCGTGCGGGTCGGCCAGCATGCGCTGCGCACGATTGCGCTGGAAGTCTTCCGCCATCTTCACCGGCTGTCCCTGCGGTTTCATCTCGAGCGGCGCACCGGCGGGCTGTCGCGGGCCATCGAGCGGGGCACCCGCGGCATCGATTTCCTGCTCCGCTTCATGCTGTTCAGCATTCTGCCCACTCTCATCGAGATCGTTCTGGTGACCGGGGTGATGCTGGTCAAATTCGACTGGCGGTTCGCGCTGATCACGATTCTGTCGGTGGCCGGCTTCATCGTCTTTACGCTTTTGGTCACCGAATGGCGGACCAAATTCCGCCGCGAGATGAACAAGCAGGACTCGGCCGCCAACACCAAGGCGATCGACAGCCTGCTGAACTACGAAACGGTCAAATATTTCGGCAACGAGGCCCATGAGGCAGCCCGCTTCGATGAGGCCCTGGAGCGCTATCAACGCGCCGCGGTCAAGAGCCAGACCAGCCTGGCGCTGCTCAACGTCGGTCAGCAGACGATCGTCGCCCTGGGCCTGGCCGTTGCCCTGATCCTCACCGCGGCCGGTGTCGTTGGTGGGCAATACAGCATCGGAGATTACTTTCTTATCAATAGCTTGCTGCTCAATCTTTACACACCGCTCAACTTTCTGGGCTTCGTTTACCGGGAGATCAAGCAGTCGCTTGTCGACATGGAACAGATGTTCGAGCTGATGGCCCGGGGCGAAGAGGTCGCCGATCCTCCGGGTGCGCGCCCGCTCGAGGTGACGGGCGGTGAGATCGAGTTCGATGATGTCCACTTTCGCTATGAACCGGACCGCCCGATCCTGCACGGCATCAGCTTTCGCGTGCCGCCCGGCAGGACGGTGGCGATCGTCGGGCCCAGCGGCGCCGGCAAATCGACGATCTCCAGGGTTCTGTTCCGCTTCTACGACATCGAAAAGGGGGCGGTGCGGATCGACGGCCAGGACATTCGCGAGGTGACTCAGGCGAGCCTGCGCGCCGCCATCGGCATCGTTCCCCAGGATACCGTGCTGTTCAACGATTCGATCCGCTACAACATCGAATACGGCCGTCCCGGGGCCCCGCGCGAGGACATCGAGCAGGCGGCGCGCCTCGCCGCCATTCACGATTTCATCGAAACCCTACCCAAAGGCTACGACACGGTGGTCGGCGAGCGCGGGCTGAAGCTGTCGGGCGGCGAAAAGCAGCGCGTGGCGATCGCCCGCACTATCCTCAAGGACCCGCCGATTCTTTTGTTTGACGAGGCGACCTCGGCGCTCGATACCCATACCGAGAAGGAAATTCAGGCGGCGCTCCGGCAGGTCTCGCGCAATCGCACGACCCTGATCATTGCCCATCGCCTGTCCACCGTCGTCGAGGCCGACGAGATTCTGGTGCTCGACGCGGGGCGCATTGTCGAGCGCGGCCGCCACCAGGACCTTCTGGCTCTGGGCGGTGTCTATGCCGCCATGTGGCGGCGCCAGCAGGAGGCGGTACAGGCCCAGGAGCGCCTTGAGCGCCTGGCCGACGCCCTGTAGAGACGATCCTGGCACGATGTGATCCCGGGGAAGGGGAGAGAATGACTGACGACACGCAGACCGGGCTTGAGCAGCTCTTGAGCGCCTTGCCGCGCATTCACAAGGAGGGCCACCCGTTCATCCTGACCTTTGCCGTCGCCACCCTGATCTTGTTCCTGATCTGGGTGCCGCTCGGCTGGCTGGGGGCCGGACTGACCGCCTGGTGCGTCTATTTCTTCCGTGATCCCGATCGGATCACCCCGGTGCGCCCGGGCCTGATCGTCGCCCCGGCCGACGGCATCGTTCAGGCCATCGAAAGCGCGCCGCCGCCGCCCGAGCTGGGCATGGACGCGGTGCCGCGGACCCGGATTTCGATCTTCATGAATGTCTTCAATGTTCACGTCAACCGTATCCCGGCCGACGGCGAAGTCATCGGTCTCGCCTACCGCCCCGGCAAGTTCCTCAATGCCACGCTGGACAAGGCCAGCGAGGACAACGAACGCCAAAGCATCCGTCTGCGCATGGCCGTCGGCGACTGTGATCTGGTGGTGGTTCAGATCGCCGGGCTGATTGCCCGGCGCATCGTCTGCACCCTCGAGGAGGGCCAGAGCGTGATGGCCGGCGAGCGCTTCGGCATGATCCGTTTCGGCAGCCGCCTCGATGTCTATCTGGACGCCGGGCTCGAGCCTCTGGTCGTCGTCGGGCAGACGACCGTTGCGGGCGAGACGATTCTGGCCGATATTAAATCCCATGAACCGGCCCGAACGGGTAAACTCCGCTGAGCCTGGTCAAGGTGGCGGTCGGCCACAGAGGAAGGACCCGGAACGGTGAAAATGCCTCGAACCGAGCGGCGCCTGCGGCCGCTGCCGATTCGCAGCCTGGCCCCCAACATCCTTACCTTGCTGGCGCTGTCAGCCGGCATGACGTCGATTCGTCTGGCGCTTGACGGGCGCTGGGAACTGAGCGCCATCGCCATCATGCTGGCGGCGATTTTCGATGCCCTTGACGGCAGCATCGCGCGGGCCCTCAAGGGCGCCACGAAGTTCGGCGCCGAGCTCGACTCGCTGTCCGATGTCGTCAGTTTCGGAGTGGCGCCGGCGCTGCTGCTCTACACCTGGTCGCTCAAGGACCTCGGCGGGCTGGGCTGGGTGCTGGCGCTGCTTTTCACGGTGTGCTGCGCACTGCGTCTGGCTCGCTTCAACACCAGCCATGACACCAAGGAGCGGCCCGATTGGGCGGTCTACTACTTTCAGGGCACACCGGCGCCGGCGGCCGCCGGCTTGATCATGATCCCGCTGTTCGTCGAATTTCAGCTCGAGAACGGGGTCTTTCGCTCGCCGGTGATCGGCGGCGCCCTGGTTGCCCTGGTCTCGTTCCTGATGGTCAGCCGCATCCCCACCTATTCGTTCAAGCGGCTCGGTGTGCGGCGCGACTATGTGCTCCCGACGCTCATCGGAGTCGGGCTGTTCGCCGCCTTCCTGAGCAGCTATCTGTGGGCCACCGTGATGACCATCGGGGTGATGTATCTGGCCTCGATTCCGTTTTCGGCCAGCGATTACCGCCGCAGCCAGGCGGCCGCCGAGCGCGCGGCGCTTTCCGACGGCCCGCCACCCTAGGCAATACCTGCCGGCGTCGCGCGCCTATTCGGCGGGCTGGCCGGCGGCGGCAGCGTTTCGAGCGCGGCGGCGATGACGCAAGGCGGCGACCTTGCCCTTGATCGCCGCCGGCGCGGCCAGCAGGCACGGGGTCACCACCAGGGTCAGCACGGTGGCGAAGCTGAGCCCGAAGACGATGGCCAGCGACAAATCCACCCACCAGATCGAATCCGGGTCGCCCACCACCACATGGCGGTTGATCAGATCGATGTTGGTCGAAAACACCATCGGCAACAGGCCGGTGACCGTGGTGATGGTGGTCAGCAGCACCGGGCGCAGACGCTGGGCGCCGGTGCGCAGGATGGCATCGATCAGGTCATAGCCTTCGCGGCGCAGCCGGGCGAAGGTGTCGATCAGCACGATGTTGTTGTTGACCACGATGCCGGCCAATGAGATCACCCCGATGCCGGTCATGACGATGACGAAGGTGCGGCCGGTAACGATCAGGCCGACCAGCACGCCGACCGTGGACAACACCACCGCGGTGAGGATCAGGAAGGCGTGGTAGAAGCTGTTGAACTGGGTCACCAGGATGATCGCCATCAGGAACAGGGCGATCAGGAAGGCCTGGCGCAGAAAGGCGCTGGATTCGCGCTGGTCGCGGTCCTGGCCGGCGAACACCACGCGCACCCGGGGGTCGATCTTAGCCGCACTGGCCAGCCAGGCCTGCAGCTCGCGCACCTTGTTGTCGGCCAGCACGCCGTCGGCGACATTGGCCTTGACCGTCATCACCCGGTGGCCGTCGATGCGGGTGATCTTGGCGATCTTGGGCTTCGGCGTTCGGGTGACGAAATTGCTGATCGGCACCATGCCGCGTGCCGTCTCGACACGCAGCTGATCGAGCTGGTTGATGGTCCGGGCGTCCTCGGGGAAGCGGACCCGGATGTCGATCTCGTCATCGCTGTCGTCGGGCCGGATTTCGCCGACCTTGATGCCGTTTGTGATCAACTGCACGGCGCTTCCGACCGTGACGATGTCGGCGCCGAAACGGCTGGCCTGGGCGCGGTCGACGCGCAGCTCCCACTGAATGCCGGGCACCGAGCGGTCATCCTCGATGTCGACCAGGCCGGTCATCTCGCGCTCCATGTGGGTGCGGATCCGGTCCACGGCCAGCGGAATCAGGCTGGGATCGGCCGAGGATACCCGGATCTCGATGTCCTTGCCCTGCCGCGGTCCGTTCTGGGGCAGGTGCGGCTCGACCACGATGCCGGCCAGCGACCCGGTCTTCTGGCGCAGTTCGGCAAGGATTTCCTTGGCCGGCCGGCGGCGCTCCCAGTCGACCAGCTCAAGCGTGATGTTGCCGATCAGGTCCTCGGCCTGGCGATTGCCCGCCGAGCCCGCCTGGGTGGTCGCATAGATGGTGTCTACGCCGTCGATGCCGCGGGCGATCGCCTCGACCTCGCGGACCAGGGCGTCGCGCTCGTCGATCGACAGATTGCCGCGGGCGTGGACCAGAAGGCGCACCGATGTCGGCTCGCTCTGGGGGAAGAATTCGACGCCCTTGCTGGTCACCAGATAGATCCCCCAGGTGCCGACAAGCACCACTGCGGCCACCGCCAGCACCCGCAAGGGGCGCCGCAGCAAGCGGCGCAGGGTCCGCACATACCAGCCGGTGAAGCCGGGAAGGGTGCTCAGATCGCCGTGGCTCGAGGCCGCGACGGCGCGCATCACCGCCGGGTCGGTGGTGCTCGGCCGGCCGATCTTGGCACCCAGGGTGGGAAGGAAGATCAGCGCCGAAATCAGCGAGCCGGTGAGCGTCACGATCAGGGTCAGCGGCAGGTACCACATGAATTCGCCGACGATACCGGGCCAGAACATCAGCGGCAGAAAGGCGGCCAGCGTGGTCGCTGTCGATGCCGTGATCGGCCAGGCCATGCGCTTGGCGGCGGTGGCATAGGCGTCGCGCCGGTCCAGCCCCTCGGCCATTTTCCGGTCGGCGTATTCGGTGACCACGATGGCGCCGTCGACCAGCATGCCGACGGCGAGAATGAGGCCGAACAGGATCACCTGATTGATCGTCAGGCCAAGGATCGAGAGCACCAGAAAGCCGAACAGGAAAGAGGTCGGGATGGCGATTCCGACCAGTCCGGCGGAGCGCGCGCCGAGCGCCGCAACGATGACGATCGCCACCAGAAGAATGGCGCTGATCACGCTGTTCTCGAGATTGTTCAGGCTGGACTTCAGGTCGATCGCCTGATCGAAGGTGTATTTCACCTCGACGTTGGGCGGCATCTGCGCCCGCGCCTCCTCGACCTCGGCCCGCACCGTGTCGACGGCCTGGATCAGGTTGGCGCCGGTGCGCTTGAACACCTCGATGCTGACCGATGGCTTGCCGTTGATCCGGGCGTAGCTGAGGCGATCCTTGAAGGTGCGGCGAATTTCGGTCACGTCGGCCAGCGTCACCACCGCATCGCCATTGGTCTTGACGGGGAGCTCGAGCACGTCGCGGGCGGTCTCGAACAGCCCCGGCACCTTGATCGCAAAGCGCCCGCGCCCGGTGTCGAGGGTGCCGGCAGCGACCAGCCGGTTGTTGCGCAGCACCGCCCGGATCAGCTCATCCTGATTGATGTTGTAGCTCTGCAGGCGGGCGGGATCGATGATCACCTCGATCAGTTCCTCGCGCTCGCCGCGCAGATTGGCCTCCAGAATGCCGGGCAGCCCCTCGATGCGGTCGCGCAGGTCCCTGGCCAGGCGCACCAGGGCGCGCTCCGGCACATTGCCGAGCAGATTGACGACGATGATCGGGTCCTGGTTGATGTTGATTTCGTGGACCGTCGGCTCCTCGGTCTCGTCCGGCAGCTTGGCCTTGGCCAGGTCGACCTGGGCGCGGACGTCGGCAATCGCCTGATCGACGTCGAAGCCGGCATCGAACTCGAGGATGATATTGGCGCCGCCCTCGCGCGCCGTGGCGGTCATTTCCTTGACCCCGTCGACATTGCGCAACTCGGTTTCCATCGGCTTGACCAGAAGCCGCTCGGCATCCTCCGGCGAAATGCCTTCGTGAACCATGCTGACATAGATGTAGGGGATCGGAATGTCGGGGCTGACTTCCTTGGGAATGCTGATATAGGCGATGGTGCCGGCAATGATCACCACCAGAAAGGCCGACAGCACGCTGCGCGAATAGGTCAGCGCCGTATCGATGAAGCGATTCATGTGGTGGCTCCGTTATCGGGGTGCACCTCGACTTTCTGGCCGGCGCGCACGAATTCCTGGCCGACGGTAATCACCGTCACCCGCGCCGGCAGGCCGGTGACCCACATGCCCTCGGGCTCGTCGCTGACGATGGTGACCGGCTGAAAGCGCACGATTCCCTTGCCGTCGACGATGCGGATGCCCATCCGGCCCTTGGCATCGAGAACCAGGAGCGCCGGCGAAATCCGGTGGGCCAGGATCTCGCGCGCGGTGATGCGGATTTCGGCGGTCATCCCGTCGCGCAAGGAATGATCGGGATTGGCGACTTCCAGCTCGACCCGGAAGGTCCGGGTCAGGGGATCGGCGGTCTTGGCAATGAACCGGACCTTGCCTTCGAGGGTCTTGCCGTCGAGCAACCGGACCTCGCCGACATCGCCGATGTTCAAGTCGCCGACATGGCGCTCGGAGACCTCACCGACCACCAGGAACGGGTCTTCATCAACGATTGTCGCGCAGGTCTGGCCCTTTTGCAGATAGTCGCCGATCTCGACCGGGCGGTCGTCCACGGTGCCGGCAAAGGGGGCGAGGATGCGGGTGTGTTCAAGCTCGACCTGCATCTGCTTGACCTGCGCCCTGGCGCCGTCGAGCAGGGCCCTGGCGGCAGCCACCTGGTTTTCCGCGCGGTAGCCCTTGGCGGCAAGCTGGACGGCGGCGTCATATTCGATCTGGCGCTGGCGGACCAGGGCCTGGGCCTCGGCGAGGCGGGCCTTGCGGTCATCCACTGCCAGCCGGCAGATCAGCTCGCCGGCCTTGACCTGGGCACCTTTTTCCACCGGCAGGGCGACGATCCGGCCATCCGTCTGGGCCTTGAGATCGACGCTGCGCAGGGCCTGGGTGCGGCCGCGCAGGACGACGTCGCTGCTGTGCGGAACCGCGTCAAGCGTGCGCACCCGCACCTTGACCAGCGGCGGTGCACCGGGCGACGGGGCGGCGGTGGCGGAATCGGCGGCATCGTCGTTGCCGCCGCCGATCTGGCCGGTGAGGATCCAGGCGGCAACGCCGAGGGCGATCAGACCGGCGGTGAGATAGGATTTCTTCATGGGACAGGGGGCTCCCCATATGTGTTGGTTTTCAGCCTATGTCGTTTGCATCACTCGGCCGGTTCAACCCGCGCCTTCAAGGCCTCGATCTCGAGCAGATGACGGTTCTCGCGAATGAACCGGATGGCCGCCTCGTGCACCGCCCGGGCATAGCGCACGGTGAATTCGGCTCCGGCACTGAGCGGTGTTTCCAGATACTCCTCCAATCGCGCCAAGACCTCTTCATGACCGGCAAGCCGCTGATCTATAAGCTCGGAAAGTTCGCCAGGCAACAACAGGTCGCAAAACAGCATCTTGGCAAGAAAATCGGAGCGGAAACGATCGGGCTCGGCCGGCTCGGCCAGCGCCTGGGCGAGCGCCAGGCGACCGCGCGGCGTGATCCGGTAGACCTTCTTGTCCGGGCGCTTGTCCTGGGCGAGTTCCGTGCACGATACCAGCCCGTCCTCGGTCAGGCGGCTCAGAGCCGGGTAGATCGAGCCATAGCTGGCATCAAAAAACGCGCTGAAACAGCCGTTCTTGAGCTGCTTCTGGATCTCGTAGCCGCTGGCCTCTCCAAAGGTCAGCAGGCCCAGACAGGCGGTTTTGACGTCCATGGTGTCAGCTGCTCGCTGAGACAGCCTGAATCACTGTCAACTTCCAACGTAAATATATCAGGCCGATATATATCTCAGTTTGATATTAGCGGCAACGTCTTAATTATTGGTTCCTGTACGTGCCGGACACGCCAAAGCCTGCGCCGCCAGGCGAGATATGCGGGCGCATTCGTGCTCCTGATCAAGTCCGGTTGCATCGTGTTGCCGCTTCTTTAGGATGCCGGGATGACCGTTCAGACCCTTGTACGCGAGGCCGAGGCCTTGCTGCGGGCCGGGCGCCTCGCCGAGGCCCAACAGCTCTACCAGCGAATTCTCGCCCGCGAGCCTGCTCACGTCGAGGCGCTCGAGAAGCTCGCTTTCATTGCCCGCGCCGCCGGCCGCCATGCGGACGCCGCCGATCTGTTTCGCCGGCTCTCCCGCCGCCTGCCCGATGAGCCGCGGGTGCTGGTCAATCTCGGCAATGTGCTGATCGAGGCCGGCGACCAGGAGGCCGGGCTCGAGGTCCTGGGCGAGGCGGCGGCAAAGGCCCCGGATCTGGCGATCGCCCGGTTTTCCCTCGGCTCGGCCCTGTTGCACGCCGGGCGCCGGGCCGAAGCCGGCGAACATCTGGAATATGCGGCGCGCCACGACGGCGGCCAGGCAGAGGCCTTTCGCCTGCTGACCTTCGCCCGCGACATTGCCCCTGACGATGCGCTCGCCGTGATCATGCGTACCCTGCTGGCGCGCCCCGGGCTGGGGCCGCGCGACCGCCTGCATCTCCATTTCGCGCTCGGCGCCGTGCATGACCGGGCGGATGATTTCGATACGGCCTTTTCCCACATCGCCATGGCCAATCGCATCCTCAAACGCGATTGCCGGGTGAAGATCGAGCATTACCGCGCCTATTTCGAGGATCTCAAGGCAACCTTTACGCCCGAGCTGATTGAGCGTCTGGCCGGACGCAGCGGGCGCACGCGCCTCACGCCCATCTTTATCGTCGGGCTGCCGCGCTGCGGATCGACGCTGGTTGAGACCATGCTGTCGCGCCACCCCGAGGTCGGCACGGCCGGCGAGGTCAACTATTTGGCCGAGGAGGTGACCCGCCCGCTGGTTGCCCGCCCCGGTGCGCAGTTTCCCCAATGTCTGCAAGACACCCGACCGCGCGACCTGGCCCGCCTTGGCGAGGCGTATCTGAAGCGGCTGTCCGGCCATGCGCCGGGCAAGGGCTGCGTTACCGACAAGAACCTGGCGCAGTTCCAGGTCATCGGGCTGATCCGGGTGGCATTCCCAAACGCCCGCATCCTGCATGTGAAGCGCGATCCGCGTGATGTCGGCTGGTCGATCTTTCGCAATTTTTTTCCCGAAAACCTCCCCTTTTACTGCGATCTGGAGGATTTCGGACGCTATCACCGGCTGTACCGCGACCTCATGGCCTTCTGGCAGGACCTGTGCCCGGACCTGATTTGCGAGGTGTCCTACGAGGCCCTGGTCGGCGACCCGGAAGCCGAGATGCGCCGCATCCTCGCCTTCCTCGGGCTCGACTGGGACCCGGCCTGTCTGGAACCGGAGGCCGCCACCCGCCCCATTCGCACGCTCAGCGCGGTGGCCGCCCGCCAGCCGGTCACGACCGGCGCGGTGGGTGGCTGGAAACGCTATGAGCGCCATCTGGCACCGCTGCTTGGCGCGCTGGGAGCCGAGGCCTGAAGATGAGGGGACGGGAATCGGTGCGCTCGGGGGACTGGCTGGGGGAGCAGGATTCGAACCTGCACTGGCGGAGTCAGAGTCCGCTGTCCTACCGTTAGACGATCCCCCAGGGGCCAGCATTCAGAGGCCGAACATAGGGACCGGCCGACCCGCTTGTCAACCGCGCGGGCGGGCATGGCGTCACGCTCATGAAGTTGCTAGAATTCGCCCCAAGTGGAAGAAAGATGAGCGGGCGAGGGGCCCCGGATTTAAAGATATGACTCAAGACCGGAGGCAGGCAGGGACGGCGGGCCCGGCGCGGCGCGGCTGCAAGGGCGGGCCGTGGCGCCGGCGCAATCGTCCGGTCTACGGCGCCGTCGATCTCGGCTCCAACAATTGCCGGCTTTTGATCGCGATTCCGTGCCGCGACCGGCCCAAGATCATCGATGCCTTTTCCCGAATCGTCCGCCTCGGCGAAGGCGTCGGCGAGACCAGCGCACTGTCGCCGGCGGCGATGGACCGGGCGATTACGGCGCTGCAGATCTGCCGCAGCAAGATGGCCCGGCGCGGGGTTCAGCGCATGCGCTGTATCGCCACCGCCGCCTGCCGCGAGGCCGACAACGCTGCGGCCTTCGTTGCCCGCGTGCGGGGCGAGACCGGCCTTGACCTCGAAATCATCGATCCGGAGGAAGAAGCCCGCCTGGCGGTCGCCAGTTGCCGCGAGCTGCTCGACCTCGAGGCCGGCGAGGCGGTGGTCTTCGATATCGGCGGCGGCAGCACCGAAATCATCCGGGTGCGGGCCGATGTCTGCGGCGAGCCCGAAGTCGTGTGGTGGAGCTCCTTGCCGTTCGGGGTGATCACGCTGTCCGAGCGCTTCGCCCACGATCGCATGAGCCCGGACGACTTCGAGGCCATGATCGGCGAGGCCCGGCGCCTGATGGTGCCGGTGCGCGAAAACGACGGTTTTGACGCAAACGGTGGTGATCTGCGGTTTCTCGGCACCTCGGGGACGATCACCACCATTGCCGGCGTGCACTTGGGCCTCGCGCGTTACAACCGCAGCCGGGTCGACGGCCTGACCCTGAGCGCCCCGGAGATCGACGCGGTGACCGACCGGCTGGCCGCCATGACCTGTGCCGAACGGGCCGCCGAGCCGTGCATCGGGCCGGAGCGCGCCGACATGGTGCTGGCCGGCTGTGCGATTCTGGAAGCAATGAAACGGCTGTGGGACTTTTCGCAGCTGCGGGTCGCCGACCGGGGCCTGCGTGAGGGCATTCTTCTCGACCTGATGCAGGCCGACGGCCGCCTGCGCCGGGCGAGCTAGGCTTCGATGGCCCGCAAGACCCGCCGCGGCAAGCGGCCAGCCGGCGGCGAGGGCCGCGAGCTTCACCGCCGGGTGCGCACGGCGCGCGGCCGTCGCCTGTCCTCGACCCGCTGGCTCGAGCGCCAGCTCAACGATCCCTATGTCGCCGCCGCCAAACGCCAGGGCTATCGCTCGCGGGCCGCCTTCAAGCTCATCGAGCTGGATGACCGCTTCCATATCCTGCGCCGCGGTGCCCGGGTGGTCGATCTTGGTGCTGCGCCGGGCGGCTGGACCCAGGTGGCGATGGAGCGGGTCGGGCGCCAGGGCGCGGTTCTGGCCGTCGACTGCAACCCGATGGATGCGATCGCCGGGGTGGAGATGCTCACCCTCGACATTCTCGATGCCGGCACGGCGGAGGCGATCATGGCGGCGCTCGACGGCCCGGTCGACGTGGTGCTCTCCGACATGGCGGCGCCGGCCACCGGCAACAAGAGCGCCGATCACCTGCGCATCATCGCGCTGTGCGAGGCGGCGGCCGATCTCGCTTGCGCGATACTGGCGCCCGGCGGGGCCTTCGTCTGCAAGGTGCTGAAAGGTGGCACCGAAGCCGAGCTGCTGGCGCGGCTCAAGCGCTGTTTTGCCCAGGTCCGCCACGCCAAGCCGGCGGCAAGCCGCCCGGAATCCGCCGAGTCCTATCTGGTCGCCAGCGGCTTTCGCGGGGAGTGATGGCGTCCGCCCCCGGCCGTGTTGCAAATGCCGCCCATGGGGCTACCATTCCGGGCCGAGCCGTGGCATAGTCCGCGCCATTCAGACGCGAGGAGGAACCATGGAGATTCGCGAAGCCCTTACCTTCGACGACGTCCTTCTGGTGCCTGCCGAATCCTCGGTGCTGCCGGGCGACGTCGAAACCGGGACCGCGATCTCGCGCACCGTCCGTCTTGGCATCCCCCTGATGTCGGCGGCCATGGACACGGTGACCGAAAGCGAACTCGCCATTGCCATGGCGCAAAGCGGCGGTATCGGCGTCATTCACCGTAATCTCGATCCCCAGGCCCAGGCCGAAGAGGTCCGCCGGGTCAAGAAATTCGAATCCGGCATGGTCGTCAATCCGGTGACCATCGGCCCCGACCAGCCGCTGGTCGACGCGCTGGATTTGATGAGCACCCACAACATTTCCGGCATCCCGGTGGTCGAACGTGCGCCTGGCGCGATCAATGGCCGGCTGGTCGGGATCATCACCAACCGCGACGTGCGCTTCGCCACCGATGTCCGCCAGCCGGTGCGCGAGCTGATGACCAAGGACAATCTGGTCACCGTGCGCGAGACGGTGGACATGGACGAGGCCAAGAAGCTCCTCCATCAGCACCGCATCGAGAAGCTGGTGGTGGTCGACGACGCCTATCACTGCATCGGCCTGATTACGGTCAAGGACATCGAAAAGGCGCGCCTGCATCCCAACGCCTGCAAGGACGAAAAGGGCCGGCTGCGGGTCGCCGCCGCGACCACCGTCGGACGTGCCGGGCTCGAGCGGGCCGAAGCCCTGATCGATGCCGAATGCGATGTCATCGTCCTCGATACCGCCCACGGCCATTCGACCCGGGTGCTCAAGGCCGTGGGCGACATCAAGAAACTGAGCAATTACGTCCAGGTGATGGCCGGCAATGTCGCCACCGCCGAGGGTGCCAGGGCCTTGATTGA
Source organism: uncultured Alphaproteobacteria bacterium (assembly GCA_964654995.1). Lineage (GTDB taxonomy): Bacteria > Pseudomonadota > Alphaproteobacteria > CAZZKF01 > CAZZKF01 > CAZZKF01. Next base: position 26,779 of record CAZZKF010000004.1, read on the forward strand.
CGCTGGCGCCGATGCCGTCAAGGTCGGCGTCGGCCCGGGCTCGATCTGCACCACCCGAATCGTTGCCGGCGTCGGCATGCCGCAGCTCACCGCCATTCGCGACGCTGCCACCGCGTGCCGCAAGAAGGGTGTGCCGCTGGTCGCCGACGGCGGCATCCGGACCTCGGGCGATATCGCCAAGGCGCTGGCTGCCGGGGCGGATGCGGTGATGATCGGCTCGCTGCTGGCCGGCACCCAGGAAGCGCCAGGCGAGGTGTTTCTCTATCAGGGCCGCTCCTACAAGGCGTACCGCGGCATGGGCTCGGTCGGCGCCATGGCGCGGGGCTCGGCCGACCGCTATTTCCAGGAAGACATCAAGGACGAGCTGAAGCTGGTTCCCGAAGGCGTCGAGGGCCAGGTGCCGTACAAGGGCTCGGCCGAAAAGGTGCTCCATCAACTGGTCGGCGGCCTGCGCGCGGCGATGGGCTATACGGGCTGCAAAAACATCACGGAACTGCACAAAAAGGCACAATTCGTGCGCATTTCCGGCGCCGGTTTGCGCGAAAGTCACGTTCATGACGTGGTGATTACCCGTGAATCCCCGAATTATCCGGAGACCGGCTGACTTGGCCGAGACACCGGGTGGCGGGGCCCGGATGCGGCCCGCGCCGTGACCCCCGGCGCCCGCCTGCAGGCGGTTCTCGATATCCTCGATCAGATTTTGGGGACCGGCGAAGCGGGCGCGCCGGCCGCCGATCGCGCCATCGCCGATTATTTCCGCAGCCGGCGTTATGCCGGCGCCAAGGACCGGGCGGCGATCGCCGATCGGCTCTATCGGATCGTGCGCGGGCGCGGGGCATTGGTCTGGCGGCTGCAGCAGGCGGGCGAGGCGAGCGCGACCCCGCGCGCCCTGCTCCTCGCCGATCTGGCGACGGGCGGGAAGGGGGATGACGAGATCGCCGCCCTGTTTTCCGGCACCGGCTATGCCCCGGCGCCTTTGAGTACGGAGGAGCGCCGGCTGCTCGCCCGGTTGCTCGCAACCCCGCCCGCACCGCCGCCGGACTGGGCGCGGCTCAATTACCGCGAAGAGCTGGACGCCATGCTCAAGCGCCGCTTTGCCGGGCGCTTCGAGGAAGAGATGGCGGCGCTGGCGAACCGCGCGCCCCTGGATGTGCGGGTCAATGCGCTCAAGACCACGCACGAGGCGGTGATCGCCCGCCTGACCCGCGAGGCCGGCATCGAGGCCCATCCGACGCCGTTGGCGCCCTTTGCCCTGCGGCTGCCGGCGGGCACGGCGGTCCGTCGCACCCCGGCCTGGCGGCGCGGGATGATCGAGGTGCAGGACGTTGGCGCGCAGGTCGCCGCCCGCCTCGTCGATGCCCGGCCCGGCCAGCAGGTGGTCGACTTCGCCGCCGGTGCCGGCGGCAAGACCCTGGCGCTCGCCGCCGACATGAACAACACGGGCCAGATCTACGCGCTCGATCGCAGTCGCGCGCGGCTGGCTCCGATTCGCGCCCGCCTCGAGCGCGCCGGCGTGCGCAACACCCAGATCGGTGTGGTGGATGACAAGACTCTGCGCCAGCTTGAAGGCCGCATGGACCGGGTGCTGGTGGACGCACCGTGCTCGGGCTCGGGCACCTGGCGGCGCACTCCCGATCTGCGCTGGCGCTACGGCGCTGACGACATTGCCGGGCTGGCCGCCCGCCAAAGGGCGTTGCTTGATGAGGCGGCGCGGCTGGTGGCGCCCGGCGGCCGGCTGATCTATGTGACGTGCTCCCTGTTCGCCGAGGAAAATGAAGACGTGATCGGCGCTTTTCTTGCGCACCGACCGGAGTTTGCGCCGCTTCCCTTTGCCCGGGTCTGGCCCGAGGTGCTGACCGGCGAGCCGCCGGAGACCGCCGCACTCACCCCGGAATCCCTGCAGCTCACGCCGGCGCGCCACGGCTGCGACGGCTTTTTCATTGCCATCCTTGCGCGCCGTGAGGCGGACGGGTAGGTTGCCGGCCATGACGGAACGCGTGCTCATCGTCGATTTCGGATCGCAGGTCACCCAGTTGATTGCGCGCCGGGTGCGCGAATGCGGGGTCTATTCGGAAATCGTGCCGTATAACCGGGTCGACGAGGTGCTCGACGCCTTCGCCCCGCGCGCGGTGATCCTCTCGGGCGGGCCGGCCTCGGTGATCGATGCCGGCACGCCGCGGGCCCCTGAGCGCCTGTTCGAGCTCGGCATTCCGGTCCTCGGCATCTGCTATGGCCAGCAGGTTTTGTGTGCGCAACTCGGCGGCACGGTGGAAAAGGCCGAATTTCGCGAGTTCGGCCGCGCCTTTCTGGACGTGACCGAACATTGCGCCCTGTTCGACGGCGTCTGGGAGCCGGGCCGCCGCGTCCAGGTGTGGATGAGCCACGGCGATACGGTGACCGCGATTCCACAAGGCTTCCGCGTCGTCGGGGTGAGTGAGAACGCACCCTTCGCCGCCATTGCCGACGATGAACGCCGGTTCTACGGTCTGCAGTTTCACCCCGAGGTGGTGCATACCCCCGATGGCGCCAAACTGCTGGCCAATTTCGTCCGCCGCGTCGCCGGCTGCAAGGGCGACTGGAGCATGGCCGCCTTTCGCGACACCAAGATCGCCGAAATTCGCCGCCAGGTGGGCAAGGGCCGGGTGATCTGCGGGCTCTCGGGCGGGGTCGATTCGGCGGTGGTGGCGATGCTCCTCCACGAAGCGATCGGCGAGCAGCTCACCTGCGTCTTTGTCGATACCGGCCTGTTGCGGGCCGGCGAGGCCGATCAGGTGGTCACCGTCTTTCGTGACCATTACAACATCGCGCTGGTCCATCACGACGCCTCGGATCTGTTTCTGGCCAAGCTCGCGGGCGTGCGCGACCCGGAGGAGAAACGCAAGATCATCGGCGCCACCTTCATCGATGTCTTCGAGCGCGAGGCCAAAGAGGCCGGCGGCGCCGATTTCCTCGCCCAGGGCACGCTTTATCCGGATGTCATCGAATCGGTGTCCTTCGATGGCGGGCCCAGCGTCACCATCAAATCGCACCACAACGTCGGCGGCCTGCCGGAGCGCATGAACATGGCGCTGATCGAGCCCTTGCGCGAGCTGTTCAAGGACGAGGTGCGGGTTTTGGGGCGCGAGCTGGGCCTGCCCGAAGCCATGGTCGGCCGCCATCCGTTTCCTGGCCCCGGCCTGGCCATCCGCATCCCCGGCGAGGTGACGCGCGACAAGCTCGATATTCTGCGCCAGGCCGACCGCATCTATCTCGAGGAAATCCGCAACCACGGCCTTTACGACGCGATCTGGCAGGCGTTTGCCGTCCTGCTGCCGGTGCGCACGGTGGGCGTCATGGGCGACGAGCGCACCTATGACTATGTCTGCGCCCTGCGCGCGGTGACCTCTTCCGACGGCATGACCGCCGACTCCTTCGCCTTCGACCATGAATTCCTGTCCGGCGTGGCGACCCGCATCATCAACGAGGTGCGAGGCATCAACCGGGTGGTCTATGACGTGACCTCAAAGCCGCCCGGAACCATAGAGTGGGAATAAAATCAGATTGTTACGTCATGATTATGATGTGATGCCTTTATTGCATTTGTGGGGTCGGAGCCGTTGTTGCGACAGCTCGTCGAGGTTCTGACGCATGCTGACGACTGTTCTGCTCCTGTCATTTGTTCTGGTCGGATCAACTCTTTTTGCCTTGCGCCTTTATGATCATCGGGCGGATTGCGCGGCCATGAAGCGGCTTGCGTCCATGCAGCCGGCACGGCCCGCGTGCTTTGATCCCGAGATGATCGCCGACCTGCCGGAGCTCGCCCGTCGGTATTTTCTCTATACGATAGAACCAGGCACACCACTCTATACGGTGGCCAACATCACCATGGCGGGACGGTTTGGGATGGGGACAAAAAACAAGCCCGGCTATCTTGATATGACGGCGACGCAGACCCTGGCCCTGCCTGCGGGATTTGTCTGGAAAATGCGCGCCCGACGCGGCCTGATAACTCTATCGGGCTCGGACAGTGAACGCTGGACACGGTTCTGACTGGTCGGGCTGCTACCTGTGGCGCGTATGGGTGGAGACCAGGATCATGCCCGCTCGGCATTCGGACGCTATGTGGCCGAGGCCCTGTTCTGGACCCCCGCCGCAGTTTTGCCCGGTTCCGGTGTGAGTTGGGAGGGGTTGGGGGAAAATTGCGCCAGACTCACCGTCAGGCATCAGGGGGCGTCGCGGTCCGTCGATGTCACAGTGGCGCCGGACGGTCAGCCCACTCAGGTCAGCTTTGAGCGATGGAGCAATGCCAATCCCGAAAGCAGTACCGGCTGCAGTCTTTCGGGGGTTTTCTCTCCGAGTTTCGATGCTTCGACGGCTTCCATTTGCCCACACATGTGGAAGCGGGCGACCATTTTGGCACAGAGCTCTATTTTCCATTTTTCGTGGCGAATGTGACAGATGTCGAATTTCCCCACGATTGAATCGAAATGTTGAGGGCTCTGACCCCTTTACGAGCGTCGCGTAATCCGCCGAATGCCTGTATCGGGATACATCCGGCGCAATACGCTTCGCTACTACGCCGGATGCGGGCTCAATCTTCGGCCCGAACACCTTCTCGATCTGCGCCGCCGGCGCATCATCAGGTCGAGACCGGCGAGACCAGCCCCGAACAGGGTGAGGCTGGCAGGCTCGGGAATTGCGTTTCCCACATCTCCCGCATCCCTGGTTTCCAGGATGACGTTGTCGAGGATGAGGCCGACGAAGTCGAAACCGGCATGGCTGAAGGTCAGCTTGTCACCGCCACCGCCAATCGTCAGATTTCGTGTAATCGTTTCGAACGGCGCGTCAAAAGCCTTCGTGAAGGATTCGTTGAGGTCGCCGAGCGTCACCGTGACCTCATCGTTAAGAGAAGCCCCGCGCTGGTTACCCGATAAATCGAAGCGCAGGGTATATGCGCCGGCAGCAAATGTCGTCTTGCTCACCAGGTCGCCTGCGCTGATAGATGTCCCGGCGAGATCGACGCACCGGCCGGCGCCCCCCACGCAATCAATGCTGAAGTCCCCCGACTGGATCAGGTCGACCGCGCCGTTAAGCACGTCCCAGTTGGTAAAGGCGTTGAAGTTCAGCACCGTACCGCTGCCCTCCGTGTCGAAGTTGTCCGACAGGACGACGACGGCGGAGGCGTTCCCCGCCAACAGTACGCCGCCGGCAACGAGGGTGGCCAGCAATGGCATTTGCGCACTACCTAACATCCGCCTCAAACCCAGTCCCGCGAGGGCTGCGGCGGTGGCAGTGATGCGATGAAACAGCATGTTCATCTCCTTAGTTAGCTATCCGAACTCAACCATCCAAACGCAACCCGAATGCAACGCTACAAACGCCGCGCCTTTCCTCGCGACCGGTGCGTCACGCGTCGAACTCCCTTCCGGTTGCCGACAGGCGCACCTAAGTGACGGCGAGACAAGCAAGAATTATACCGCCATCCCGGTATTCTTTAATTTCAACAACTTAAAAGTGGCGCAATTGGGTGGTGCGCGCGCGACTGTCAAGAAATCCGACGCTCAAACCGCCGCCACCGCTCCGACGCGGCGCCGTCGAACGTAAAACATAAAGCCTGTCAGTGCCTTACGATTACGCACGAGGCGGCTCCGCGGAAATGCCGAACTGTCAAGAAATCCGACACTCAAACCGCCGCCACCGCTCCGACGCGGCCCCGTCGAACGTAAAACATAAAGCCTGGCAGTGGCTTACGATTGCGCACGAGGCGGCTCCGCAGAAAATAGAGAACTGTAAAGAAATCCGACACCTGGCGTCGATATAAAGGATTCTGACCCCTTTTATGGGCGGTGCGGAGTGCTTGACGAATCGGGCCGGCCATGGGCATGGTGAGGCGGTATCCACTCCAGACAGCAGGACCATGCAATCATGTCGGTACAACGCCCCGCGAAGCGCATGACGATCCCCCGGATTCGGGCCCGCAAGGGCGGCGATCCGGTGGTCTGCCTGACCGCCTACACGACGCCGATGGCGGAGATCCTCGACGAGCATGTCGATCTGCTGCTGGTCGGCGATTCAGTGGGCATGGTGTTGCACGGTCTGCCCAGTACGCTCGGTGTGACGCTGGAGATGATGGCGATGCACGGCGCCGCGGTGGTGCGCGGCGCGCGCCATGCCTGCGTGATCATCGACATGCCGTTCGGCAGCTATGAGGAAAGCCCGCAGATCGCCTATCGCAATGCTGCCCGCCTGATGCGTGAGACCGGCTGCGCCGGCGTCAAGCTGGAAGGCGGCCAGGCGATGGCCGAGACCATCGCGTTTCTCACCGCCCGCGGCATTCCGGTGATGGCCCATATCGGCCTGCAGCCGCAGTCGGTTAATGTCACCGGCGGCTACAAGGCGCAGGGCCGCGCCCGGGCCGAATGGGACCGCTTTCTGGCCGATGCCCGGGCGGTCGACGAGGCCGGCGCCTTTGCCACCGTGATCGAGGCGGTGGCCGAACCCCTGGCCGCGGCGATCACCAAGGAAGTGAAGAACGTGACCATCGGCATCGGCGCCTCGGCCGCCTGTGACGGCCAGATTCTGGTGACCGAGGACCTGCTCGGCCTGTTCGAGCGCAGCCCCAAGTTCGTCAAGCGCTATGCCGACATGCGGGCGCTGATCGCCAAGGCGGCGCGAGGCTATGCCGAGGACGTGCGGGCGCGTACGTTCCCCGGGCCCGATCACGTCTATGCGCCGGAAGACGAGAGCGCCGGGGCGATCCCGCTCTATCCCCGGGCCGGGGTCTGAGGCGGCCGCGGACAGCTGTTCGAACATAACCCGCAAGGCCCCGGCAGAACGGTTCCATAAGTCCGGGATATGATCTATCTTACCGCCCGACGTCACCCCCGGAGGCTCCGTTGAGCGACATATTTCACGAGATTCAGGAAGAAGTCCGCCAGGAACGCTACGCCCGGCTGTGGAAGACCTATGGCAAATACGTGATCGTCCTGGCGATCCTGCTGGTCGTGGCGACCGCGGCCTGGCAGGGCTGGAAGGCCTACGACAAGCAGCGCCAGGAATCCGCGGCGGCCGAGTATTTCGCGGCTCTCGATCTGCTTGAGGACGGCCAGACCGAGGTTGCCATCGATGCCTTCCTGCGCCTCGGCGAGCGCCTCCATGACGGCTACGGTGCGCTGGCGCGCCTGCGTGCGGCGGCCGCCCAGACCGCGGCCAGTCACCGCGATGAGGCGGTCAAGATCTACGACGCACTGGCGGCGGATTCCCGGGCCTCAAGACCGTTTCGCAAGCTGGCGGCGCTCTATGCCGTGATCACGCTGATGGATACCGCCAGTCTGGACGAATTGAAACTGCGGCTGCAGCCGCTGCTCGACGACGACAACCCCTGGGTCTATTCCGCCCGCGAGATCAAAGGCCTGATTGCAGTGCGGGCTGGCGATTCGGAAACGGCCCGGAAGATTTTCACCGATCTGGTGAACGATCCCAGGGCGCCCGACGGCCTGCGCAATCGGGTCGGACAGATCCTGGTGGCGTTGGGCCCGGGTGCCGGCCAGGCGCCGACGCCGGCCCCGAAGGAGTAGAGCCGTGCGCACCCGATCGACCTTGCGCACCGTGCTTCGCGCCGCCGTCGTGGCGGTGCTGATCGCCCCGCTTGTCGCCGCATGCAGCGGCAAGGACAAGAAGCAGACGCGGCTCAAGGGCGAGCGGATCTCGGTGCTCGCCTTCGAGCAGACCCTGCGGGCCGATCCCCGGCTGTCCTCGGTTCAGGTGCGTCTGCCCAAGCCCTATGTCAATGACGCCTGGCCGCAGGCCGGCGGCTATCCGACCCACGCCATGCATCATCTGGCACTGGGTCGCTCCTTGCGCGAGGTCTGGCGGGTCAGCATCGGTGTCGGCGACGAGCGTAACAAGCCGCTGGTCAGCTCGCCGGTGGTGGCGGACGGACGGGTCTATACGCTCGACGCCGAGGCCATGGCCAGTGCCTTCGATGCCGAGACCGGGCGCAAGCTGTGGTCGGTCAAGTTCAAGCGCAAGGGCGAGAAGAAGTCGATCGCCTTTGGCGGCGGCATCGCCTTTGATGACGGGCGGGTCTTTGTCACCACCGGCTACGGCTATGCGGCGGCCCTCGATGCCGCCTCGGGGCGCGAGTTGTGGCGGGCCGATCTCGGCGTGTCCCTGCGCGGCACCCCGACCATTCAGGGCGGTCGGGTGTTCCTCAACAGCTATGACAATCAGTTGTTTGCCCTCGATGAGGAGACCGGCGAGGTGCTCTGGTACCATGTCGCCGTCAGCGAGACCGCCGGCATGCTGGGGACCGCCAGCCCGGCGGTGTTCGGGGACACCGTGGTGGCAGCCTTTTCATCCGGCGAACTGGTTGCGCTGCGGGTTGAGAACGGGCGCATGGCGTGGAGCGATACGCTGACCCGGACCGGTCGAATGACGCCGCTCGCCACGATCAGCGATATCGACGGCCATCCGGTGATCGATCGCGGCAGGGTCTATGCCATCAGCCATTCGGGGCGCATGGTGGCGATCGATCTGCGCAGCGGCGAGCGGGTATGGGAGCGCAACATCGGCGGCATCCAGACACCGTGGGTGGCCGGCGAGTTCATCTATCTGGTGACCTCGGACAACGAGGTCATCGCCCTGTCGCGCAACAGCGGGCGCATCCGCTGGGTCCGCGAACTGCAGCGCTTCGAAAACGAAAACAAGAAGAAACATGCTGTCTTCTGGGCCGGGCCGGTGCTTGCCGGGGATCGCCTGATCGTCGTGTCCTCGCATGGCTATGCGCTCTCCATCTCGCCCTATACCGGCGAAATCCTGGGGGCCGAGAAGATCGCCAAGAAGGTGTTCCTGCCCCCGATCGTCGCCGATCGCACGCTCTATATCCTGACCAACGGGGGGCGGCTGGTCGCCATGCGTTGAACCGGCGCTGGTTGTCGCCGCCCCGGACATCACATGCCGCCACCATTGCCATGAGCTTCACCGTCGCCATCATCGGCCGGCCCAATGTCGGCAAGTCGACGCTGTTCAACCGGTTGGCCGGCAAGCGGCTGGCGCTGGTTCACGATACCCCTGGCGTGACCCGCGACCGGCGCGAGGCCGAGGCCCGCCTCGGCGAGCTCGCGTTCCGCATCATCGATACCGCCGGGCTCGAGGACGCCGCGCCCGAGACCCCGGAAGCGCGCATGCGGGCACAGACCGAACGCGCGCTTCGCGACGCCGATATCGCCCTGTTTCTGATCGATGCCCGCGCCGGCATCACACCGCTCGATCGCCATTTTGCCCGCTGGCTGCGCGAAAGCGGGGTGCCGGTGATCGTGATCGCCAACAAATGCGAAGGCGAGGCGGCACGCGCCGGCGCTTACGAGGCGTTCGAGCTCGGGCTCGGCGATCCGGTGCCGCTGTCGGCCGCCCACGGCGACGGGCTGGACGCGCTCTATGAGGCGCTCAAACGGCTGCGCGCCGAAGCGGCGGGCGCCGGTGAAGGCGAAAGGCCGGCGCAGGCGGAAGGGCGGCCGCTGAAGATCGCCATTGTCGGTCGCCCCAATGCCGGCAAGTCGACGCTGGTCAACACGCTGATCGGTGATGAGCGCATGCTGACCGGGCCGGAACCGGGCCTGACCCGCGACGCGGTGGCCATCGACTGGGCCTGGCGGGATCGCCCGATCAGCCTGTTCGATACCGCCGGCTTGCGCAAGCGGGCGCGGATGACGGCCGATCTCGACCGTCTGTCGGCCGCGGATAGCCTGCGCGCCATCCGCTTTGCCGAGGTCGTGGTGCTTTTGCTGGATGCGCGGGCGCCGTTCGAGAAGCAGGACCGCCATATCGCCGGCCTGGTGGCGGATGAGGGCCGGGCGCTGGTGATCGGGCTCAACAAATGGGATCTGGTCGAGGACCGGGACGCGACGCGGAAGGCCCTGCGCGAGGCGGTGGAGGAGGCGGTCCCGCAGGTCCGCGGGGTGCCGGTCGTGCCGCTCTCGGCGCTCACCGGCACCGGCACCGAGCGCCTGATGAAGGCCGTCTTCAAGGCCTATGAGCTGTGGAACCGGCGGCTGGCCACCGGCCCCTTGAACCGATGGCTGAGGTACGCCGTCGAGCGCCATCCGCCGCCGGCGCGCGCCGGGCGGCGCACCCGCATCCGTTATGTGACGCAGGCCAAGGCGCGTCCGCCGACCTTCGTGTTCTTCTGCAACCGCCCGGACGTGGTGCCCGAATCCTACCGCCGCTATCTGGTCAACGAGCTGCGCGACGCCTTCCGTTTGCCCGGGGTGCCGATCCGCACGCATTTCCGCAAGGGCGAAAACCCTTACGCCTGAGCCGCACGCTCCGCCTGCCAGTCGCGAAAGCGGACGATCTCGCCGGTTTTCGTCCACTCGGGTACTGCCAGCTCAAGGAACAGCTCGGCCACGTCTTCGGGGGTGGGAAGGGTCATCGGGTCCTCGCCAGGCATGGCGGCGGCGCGCATGGCGGTGCGGGTCGGGCCGGGATCGACCAGATTGACCTTGACCGGCGTCTTGACGGTCTCGGCGGCATAGATCCGCGCCAACATCTCGAGGCCGGCCTTGCTGATCGCATAGGCCCCCCAATAGGCCTTGGGCCTTGAGCCGACCCCGGAGCTGACGAAAATCGCGCGGCCCGCCGGAGCAGCGCGCAGCAGCGGGTCCATGGAGCGGACAAGCCGCCAGTTGGCGGTCAGGTTGACGGCGATGACATCGTCCCAGACTTCCGTCTTGAGGTGGGCCAGCGGCCCGAGCACGCCGAGCAGGCCGGCATTGCCGACCAGCACGTCGAGCCGCTTCCACCGCTCGGCAATGACGCCACCGAGACGATCGATGCCGGGGCCATCCTTGAGATCCAAGGGCACCAGCGTCGCCGAGCCGCCAAGCGCCTGGATTTCGTCGTCCAGTTCCTCCAGCCCGCCAACCGTGCGGGCGACCAGAATGACATGCGCACCTTCGGCCGCGAAGCGGCGTGCCACCGCCGCCCCGATGCCGCGCGAAGCACCGGTGATCAGGGCCACTCGATCTGTCAGACGACCGGTCATCGGACGAACCTCTTGGATGTCAGCCGCGTTCGGCCAGAAGAGAAAGCTGGACGCCGGTATCGCCGCCGTCGAAGTCGGTCAGCGGAATCGGATATTCGCCGCTGAAGCAGGCGTCGCAGTACTGGGGGTGTTCGGGGTCGCGTGCGCGCTCGCCGACCGCCCGGTAGAGCCCTTCAATCGACAGATAGGCCAGCGTATCGACACCGATATGGCGGGCCATTTCGTCGAGGTCCATGCGTGCCGCCAGAAGCTCGTCGCGTTCCGGCGTATCGACGCCATAGAAGCAGGAATGGGTGGTCGGCGGGCTGGCGACCCGCATATGCACCTCGACGGCACCGGCCGAGCGCACCATCTCGACGATCTTGAGCGAGGTGGTGCCGCGGACGATGCTGTCGTCGACCAGAACCACCCGCTTGCCCGAAAGATGGCCACGGTTGGCGTTGTGCTTGAGCTTGACGCCGAGGTGGCGAATGTTGTCGGTCGGCTCGATAAACGTGCGCCCGACATAATGATTGCGGATGATGCCGAGCTCGAACGGAATGGCGGCGGCCTGGGCGTAGCCGATCGCCGCCGGCGTGCCCGAGTCGGGGACCGGCACGACGATATCGGCGTCCACCGGCTTCTCCCGCGCCAGTTCGGCGCCGATCCGCTTGCGGATGTCATAGACGCTGGTGCCCGAGACGATGCTGTCGGGGCGCGAGAAATAGATATGCTCGAAAATGCACGGCCGCGGCCGTTCCTCGGGGAAGGGCTTGAGGCTGCGCACACCATGCTCGTTGATGATGACGATTTCGCCGGGATCGATTTCGCGCACCAGCTCGGCACCGATGATATCGAGCGCGCAGGTCTCGGAGGCGAGGATATGGGCGGTCTCATCGAGCCGGCCGAGCACCAGCGGGCGCACGCCCAAAGGATCGCGGGCGCCAATGAGCGAATCCGCGGTCAGCGTCACCAGCGAATACGCGCCTTCGACCTTGCGCAGCGAATCGACGAAGCGGTCGATCAGCCAGGCGTAGTTGCTGGTGGCGATGAGATGGATGAAGACCTCGGTATCCGCCGTTGACTGGAAGATCGAGCCGGAGCGCACCAGCTCGCGGCGCAGGGCCAGCGCATTGGTCAGATTGCCGTTGTGCGCGATCGCGAAGCCGCCGGTGGAGAGGTCGGCGAACAGCGGCTGAACATTGCGCAGAAAGGTCTTCTCGCCGCTGGTCGAATAACGCACATGGCCAATGGCGCTCGATCCAGGAAGAGAGCGAATCACCTCCGGCGAGGTCAGATGGTCGCCGACCAGCCCGAGGCAGCGCTGGCTGTTGAAGCGGGCGCCGTCGAAGGTGACGATGCCGGCCGCTTCCTGGCCGCGGTGCTGCAGGGCGTGGAGCCCGAGCACCGTGTGGGCGGCGGCGTCCTTGTGGCCGAAAATGCCGAAAATGCCGCATTCTTCGTGAAAGGCGTCGTCAAACGGCATCTTTCCGACATCCCGCCTCATGCCCGGCCTGCCCTCTCGATTGGTCCGCATCGCTTGTCGTCTGCCTCCGGTGTCGCCCTTTGCTAACGATCTTCGGCCTTCCGGATCAGCGTATTCAGTTCGCGCCGCTGATCGCGGTTATACCCGGTTTCATCCGGGCTGTCAGAGAAAGATTCGGGCGCCGGCAGGGTCTGCTTGAGCTTCTCGAAAACCTCGCGACTGCGGCTCCGCCAGGCCTTGCGGCTGCGCGCGCTCATCCATCCTTCCGGCAGCAGGCTGACCAGCACGTCGCCGCCGACTTCGGCCCAGGGGAGCAGGCGCGAGCCGGCGGCCCAGGCCGGGCGCGTCGCCGCCGAGCCGCCGATCAGGGCGAGCAACAGATAGAGCGCGCTGATGATGAAGGCGGCCCGCAGCAGCCCGAAGACGGCCCCGGCCGAGCGGTCGAGCAGGCCGAGCACGCTGGCGCGGGCGCGCCGGCCCAGCACCCGGGCGAGGCCGGAGAGGATGAGCAGCGTGGTAACGAAAATGGTGGCGCCGGCGATGGCCCCGGCGAGAAATGCGGGAGAGACATAGTCGCCGACAAAGTCGCGGACCCGGTCGAATCCGTAAAGCGTTGCCAGAACCGCACCGACCCAGGCCCCGACCGCCAGCGTTTCACGCACGAATCCGCGGGCAAAGCCGATCACCGCAGAGATCACGACGATGGTCAGAATGGCGGCATCAAGGCCGTGAATGGGAAGACCGAACATGTCTGAAACGGCTCTTTCAGTGGTCTGCGCCGGCCATCAATAGATCGGCCAGACCGGCGACGCTGTCAATGACGGTGACCTCGATTCCGTCCGATCCGGCGGCCGCAGCCTGCGGCGCAAAGGCGCGGGCAAAGCCCAGTTTCGCGGCCTCGCGCAGGCGCGCACCCGGTTTTGATACCGGCCGGACCTCGCCGGACAGGCCGATTTCACCGAAAAACACCGATTTGTCGGGCACCGCCACGTCGCCGGCCGAGGAAATCAGCGCCGCGGCCGCCGCCAGGTCGGCCGCCGGCTCGACGATCCGCAGGCCGCCGGCAACGTTGAGATAGACCTCGCGCGCGGCCAGCGCCAGCCCGGCGCGGCGCTCGAGGACCGCCAGGATCATCGCCAGGCGCGCCCCGTCCCAGCCGACCACGGCGCGCCGCGGGGTTGCCAGCGGCGACGGCGCCACCAGCGCCTGAATCTCGACCAGCACAGGCCGCGAGCCTTCGATGCCGGCGAACACGGCGGCGCCGCTGACCGGCGTCCTGCGCTCACCCAGGAACAGGGACGAGGGATTGGCGACCTGGCGCAAGCCGGCGTCGGTCATCTCGAAGACGCCGATTTCTTCGGTGCCGCCAAAGCGGTTCTTGACCGAGCGCAGGATGCGGTACTGATGGCCGCGCTCGCCCTCGAAATAGAGCACCGTGTCCACCATGTGCTCGAGCACCCGCGGGCCGGCGATCTGGCCGTCCTTGGTGACATGGCCGACCAGGAACAGGGCGGCGCCGCGACGCTTGGCAAAGCGGATCAGCTCCTGGGCGCTGGCCCGGACCTGAGCGACCGTGCCGGGGGCGGACTCGAGCACATCGACAAACATCGTCTGGATCGAATCGATGACCACCACATCCGCCGGCGTGCCGCCCTCAAGTGTGGCGAGGATGTCGCGCACATTGGTCTCGGCCGCCAGCTTGATCGGCGCTTCGCCAAGCCCCAGACGGGCGGCGCGCATCTGGATCTGGGCCGGCGCCTCCTCGCCGGAGACATAGACGACGTCTGCGCCCGCTTTGGCCATGGCAGCGGCTGCCTGCAGCAGCAGCGTCGATTTGCCGATCCCGGGATCGCCGCCGATCAGAACCGCCGATCCGGCCACCAGCCCACCGCCCAAGACCCGGTCGAGCTCGGCAATGCCGGCGGGGCGGCGCGGCGCGGTGTCCTCGAGGCCGGGCAGATCGGCGAGCTCGACGACCTTGCCGCGCCGCCGCCCCAGCCCGCGCGGCGCGCTGTCCCGGGGAACGGTTTCGACGACGCTGTTCCATTCCGAACAGGCCTCGCAACGCCCGGTCCATTTGGCATAGACGGCGCCGCAGCTCTGACAGACGTAGCGATCAGCGGTCTTGGCCATGGTGCTCGCCGGGTACGAAACGGGTGAGGCGGTGTGCGTTCACCGTTTCAGCACCTCCATGTGGATCGGGCCTTCGGCCCGGCCGTGGATGAACTGGTCGACATAAGGGTTGCCGCTGTGATCGATCTGATCGACGGGGCCGATCCAGATGATGCGGCCCTGGTACAGCATGCCGATCCGGTCGGCGATCTTGCGGGCGCTGGCCATGTCGTGGGTGATCGACAGCGTCGTCGCGCCGAGCTCGCGCACGCAATCGACAATCAGATCGTTGATCACATCGGCCATGATCGGGTCGAGCCCGGTCGTGGGCTCGTCGAAAAAGATGCACTCGGGCTCGGTGGCGATGGCGCGGGCCAGCCCGACGCGCTTGCGCATGCCGCCCGACAGCTCGGCCGGGCTCAGCTCCCCGACCTCCGGGCCAAGCCCGACCATGGCCAGCTTGGCAATCGCCACCTCCTTGGCCTGGCCCCGCTTCATCTTGCGCCCGGCAATCAGCCCGAAGGCGACATTTTCCCATACCGGCAGACTGTCGAACAGGGCGGCGCTCTGGAACAGCATGCCGAAGCGGGCGAGCATCCGGTCGCGCTCGCGCCCGCGCAGGCCGACCACCTCCTCGCCGTCGACGGTGATGCTCCCCGATTCGGGCCGCAACAGACCGAGAATGCACTTCAGCATCACCGACTTGCCGGTGCCCGAGCCGCCGATGATGACCACCGAGCGCCCGCGCGGAATATCGAGGTCGAGGTGATCGAGAACGATGTTGCTGCCGAACCGCTTGCACACGCCGCGCAGCCGGATCATCGGCGCTTCGTCGGCGGCCACGTCCGGAGTGCCGGGCGCGGCGGAGACAGGGGCGGAAAGGGGGCGCTCGTTCATGTCGCAAAGAACATTTCGGTGATGAAATAATTGGCCACCAGGATGAGGATCGAGGCGGAGACGACGGCGTTGCGGGTCGCGCTGCCGACGCCCTGCGCCCCGCCGCGGCTGTGAAAGCCGTGGAAACAGCCCATCAGGGCAATGATGAACCCGAACGCCGCGGCCTTGACCAGGCCGGAGAAAACATCAAGAAATTCAAGGTAATCCACCGTGTTCTTCAAGTAACTTCCGCTGGAAAACCCGAGCTTGCTGGTGCCCACCATGTAGCCGCCCAGCACACCGATGATATCGGCGACGATGACCAGGATCGGCAGCATCAGCGTCGCCGCCACGAGGCGCGGGGCGATCAGATATTTGTACGGATTGGTGGCCAGTGTGATCAGCGCATCGATCTGTTCGGTCACCCGCATGGTGCCGATTTCGGCGGCCATGGCGGCGCTGACGCGCCCCGCGACCATCAGCCCGGCGAGCACCGGGCCCAATTCGCGGGTAATGCCGATGACGACGATGGTGGCGACCGAGCCTTCGGCCGAGAAACGCGAGCTGCCGATATAGATCTGCAAGGCCAGCACGGCACCGGTAAACAGCGCCGTCAGCCCGACCACGGGCAGCGAAAAATAGCCGATGCTGATCATCTGGACGCCGACATGACGCACATAGACCGGTGGCGTGAACACATGCGCCAACGAGGTGCCGGCAAAGATCGCCAGGCGTCCGGCGCTTGCCAGAAACCGCAGGGTGACGCGGCCGATCAGCGCCAGAAATTGCAGCATCACCTAGGCCCCGCCCTTGTAAACCCGGTGGAGCCGCGGCCCGAGGCGGGTGAGAAGCTCATAGCTGACCGACCCGGCGGCGGCTGCCGCCACATCCAGCGGTATGGCACCGCCGATCAGATCGACGAGCGTGCCGGGCGCGCATTGCTCGGCGGGTATCCGGGAGACATCGAGGGTGATCAGATCCATGGAAACCCTGCCGACAATCGGGACTTTCACGCCGTCTATCGCGCCGAACCCCCGATTGCTCAAGGCCCGCAAATAGCCGTCGGCATAGCCGACACCGACGGTGGCCAGACGGCCCGGCCCGGTGATCCCGTGGGTCGCACCATAGCCAACGGTCATGGGGCTGTCAACGCGCCGCACCTGCAGGATTCTTCCTTGCAGGTGAACCACTTGCGCCATCGGATTGTCACCGTGATCGAGCGGATTTCCGCCGTAAAGGGCGATGCCGGGACGCACCATGTCGAGGTGATAGGCAGACCCCAGAAAGATGCCGCCGGAATTGGCCAGGCTCGCCGGTGCCGGCGGCAGGGATCCGCGCAGCTCGTTGAACAGGGCCAGTTGGCGGGCATTCATCTCGTGATCCGGCTCGTCCGAGCAGGCCAGATGGCTCATCACCCAGGTGAGCATCACTCCTTCGAGGCGGTTTGGCTCAGCGGCCAGCGCCCGGGCATCCTCGGGCGTCAGCCCCAGCCGGTTCATGCCGGTGTCGAGGTGGAGGACGCCGGCCAGCGGGGTCTCGCGGCGGCGCGAAAACGCCGCCCACAGATCGATCTGGGCCGGATCGTTCAACACCGGCGTCAGCCCGAGGCCGGCGAAATCGGCCTCGGTGCCGGCGGTCGGGCCGGTGAGCACATGAATTTCCGCCTGCGGCAGGATCTCGCGCAGCCGCGCCCCTTCCTCGAGGTCGGCAACCAGAAAGATCCGGCAGCCGGCAGCGCTGAGCGCGCGCGCCACCGGGGCCAGCCCCAGGCCATAGGCATCGGCCTTCACCGCCGCCGAGCACAGGGCCGGGGCGGCACGTTCGGCGAGCGCCCGGTAGTTGGCGCGCAGGGCATCGAGGTCAATGGTGAGGATGCCGCCCGCTGTCGCAGCCTTCAACCGTTCGCGGGAAGGGCGGTCAACCGGTGGCATACGGCAGGTGATCGTCTTCGTCGAGATCGCCGAAGCGGGTTGTTTCCTTGTTGAAATGCAGGCGGACGGTGCCGGTGGGTCCGTGGCGCTGCTTGCCGATGATGATCTCCGCCTTGCCGAGGATCTGCTCGCCCTTTTCCAGCCATTTCTCGTGCGATTCGGTGTCGCGCTCGGGCTCCTTGCGCTCGTGATAATATTCCTCGCGAAACACGAACATGACGACATCGGCGTCCTGCTCGATCGAGCCGGATTCACGCAGGTCGGCGAGCAATGGGCGCTTGTCCTCGCGCTGCTCGACGGCGCGGCTGAGCTGCGAAAGCGCCAGGACCGGCAGGTTCAGCTCCTTGGCCAGCGCCTTGAGGCCACGGGTAATCTCGGAAATCTCCAGCACCCGGCTGTCGAGATTGCGGTTTCCCGCCGGGCGCAGGAGCTGGAGATAGTCGACGATCACCAGGGAGAGCCCGTGCTGGCGCTTGAGGCGGCGCGCCCGGGCGCGCAGCGCCGCGATCGAGAGCGCCGGCGTATCGTCGATGAAAAAGGGGGCTTCCTCGATCTCCTGGGCGGCGCGCACCAGATTCTGGAAGTCGGCCTTGTTCATCATGCCGCGGCGCAGCTTTTCCGACGGGATGTTGGCTTCTTCGGCGAGCATCCGCATGGCCAGCTGCTCGGCCGACATCTCGAGCGAGAAGAACCCCACCACCGCGCCGTCCAGGTCCTTGTCCTGGGGATCACCGCCGGCGGCCAGCGCCCGGGCGCGCGCCTTGGCGGCATTAAACCCGATGTTGGTGGCCAGCGCCGTCTTGCCCATCGACGGGCGCCCGGCCAGCACCACCAGATCCGAGCGGTGCAGGCCGCCGAGCTTTTCATCGAGGGCGCGCAAGCCGGTGGCCACCCCGGTGACCTTGCCGTCGCGCTTGTAGGCCGCCTCGACCATCTCGACGGCGGCGGTCACCGAGCGCCGGAACGGCTTGAAGCCGCTTTCCACTTCGCCGGTCTCGGCCAGCTCGAACAGGCGATGCTCGGCGCGCTCGATCTGGCTCATCGCGTCATCATCGATTTCCGTCTCGATCGCCTCGACGACCATTTCCTTGCCGATGTCGATGAGGCTGCGGCGAATCGCGAGATCGTGAATCTGGCGCCCGAAACTCTCGGCGTTGTAGATGGTGATCGCGGCGCCCGCCAGCTTGGCCAGATAACGCGCCCCGCCAACGGCACGCAGCGCCTCGTCGCTTTCAAAGAAGGGCTTGAGGGTGATCGCCGTGGCCAGTTGGCCGCGCTCGATCAGCTTCAGGCAGGCCTCATAGATGCGCCCGTGCAGGGGATCGTAGAAATGGCCGGGAAGCAGGAAATCGGAGACCTTTTCGGCCGCCGCATTGTTGACCAGAATGGCGCCCAGG
This sequence comes from uncultured Alphaproteobacteria bacterium, assembly GCA_964654995.1. Lineage (GTDB taxonomy): Bacteria > Pseudomonadota > Alphaproteobacteria > CAZZKF01 > CAZZKF01 > CAZZKF01. The sequence goes on from CAZZKF010000004.1 coordinate 45,583, forward strand.
AGCGCCTGTTCGACTTCGATGTTGTGCGGCGGACCCAGGCCCTCTTCCGCCTCCGGGCCACCGGTGCCGGGCTCGAACGGGGTGATCTGCGGCTGCGACGAGTCCATGCTTTGCCATTAGCAACGGATCGCGCCCGCGTGCAAGGCAAAAGTTATACCGGCCTGTGAACGACGGGGATAACCTGGCCGGTCAGGCGGCATCCGAGCGTGGAATGGCCTGGGCGTGCTCCCATTCATAGATGTAGTCGCGGGTGCGCGGCACTGCCTGTTTGTGCTTGGCCAGCTGGATCTGATAAACGAGCTGGTCGCCGTGCCGGAAGGTGGCCTCGCAGGCGGCGAGATAGAAGTCCCACATCCGGCAGAAGCGCTCGTCGTAGATCTCCCGGATCTCGTCGCGGTTGGCGTTGAAGCGGGCCCGCCAGGCCTTGAGCGTATCGGCATAGTGCAGGCCCAGGGTTTCGATGTCGGTCATCACCAGGCCGCTGGCCTCGATCGCCTCGGCCACCTCGGACAAGGCCGGACAGTAACCGCCCGGGAAGATGTACTTGCGAATCCACGGATCGGTCGCGCCCGGGCCGTCGGCCCGCGCAATGGTGTGAATGAGCGCCACGCCGTCGTCCTCGAGCAGCTTGGCGACGGTTGCGAAAAAGCGGTGCAGATGCGGGGCGCCGACATGCTCGAGCATGCCGACCGAGACGATTCGATCGAACCGGCCGCTCACCTGGCGATAATCCTGGAGGCGAAACTCGACTTTGGGCTCGAGCCCGGCCGCCTTGGCGCGGGCCTGCGAGACCTTGAGCTGCTCCGTCGACAGCGTCACGCCGGTGACCCGGCAGCCGGCGACATCGGCAAGATAGAGGTCGAGGCCACCCCAGCCGCTGCCGATATCCAGCACCGTCTGCCCCGGGGCAAGCAGCAGTTTGGCGGCGATATGCCGTTTCTTCAGGGCCTGGGCAGTGTCGAGATCCTCGTCGGCGGTCGGAAAATAGGCGCAGGAATACTGGCGGTCGGCATCCAGGAACAGCTCATAAAGGCGGTCCGAGAGGTCGTAATGATGGGCAACATTGCGACGCGCCCGGCCTACCGGATTGTATTGCGCCAGCCAGCGGAACGCCCGGCCAATCCGCGCCGCCATCCGGAACGGGCCATGTGCGGCCAGGCGGTGGCGGTTGCGCACGGCCCAGTCGAGAAAATCGTAAACATCGCCGTTCTCGACCGTAAAGGTGCCGTTCATGAACGCCTCGCCGACCACCAGCGAGGGGTTGAAAGGCAGCTTCCAGGCCACCCACGGGTCGTGAATTCGAACCGTGACTTCGGGGCCGGGCTCGCCTTCGAAGCGGTGGAAGACGCCCTTGGAGTCAATCAGATTGAGGGTGCCGATCTCGACAAAGGCGCGCAGGAACCACGGTAGAAACATCGAACCTCTCCCTGGTTACGCGAGCTGCGGTCAGGAGCTGACGATGTCCAGTGACCCGATCACCCGCTCCCCCGGCCCGGCTGGTCGAAAGGTTAAGTGTATCAGACATAAGGAGCCTTCGGAACCAGTGCAAGGCGAGTCGCCGACAATAATCACTGATGTGCGCGGAATCGTCGCAACCGGAAAGCCGGCCAGTATCGCCCGAGGAACTTGGCGGCGGACTTGGGAGACGGACTTAGGAAGCGGGCTTGCCTGCCTCTGCAGTGTCGCTCGACTCGCCTGCCTCCGGCGATTCCGGCGAAGGCGGGGTTTCGTCTTCCCCGGCCTCGTCCTCGACCAGTTCGGCGACTGCTTCCTCGGCCAGTTCCTTGCTCTCGAAGAAGGCTTCGGCCGCCGCCACCTGTTCGCTCTTGCCGTCGTGCAGGTCGATCTGGCGTTCGGCCTCCTCGCGCGAACGGGCGACGCTGATCCGCACCGTCGCCACGACTTCCGGGTGCAGCGCGATCTTTACCTCGAACACGCCAAGGGTCTTGATCGGACGATCCAGCATGACCTGGCGGCGTTCGACCATGAATCCCATGGCTGCCAGCTCTTCGACGATGTCGCGATTGCTCACCGAACCGTAGAGCTGGCCGTTCTCTCCGGCCTGGCGCAGCACCGTGCAGGACTGACCATCGAGCTTGGCGCCCACCGCTTCCGCCTCCTGGCGGCGCTCGAGATTGCGGGCCTCGAGCTCACTGCGGCGCGATTCGAACAGGCGGCGGTTTTCCTCGGTCGCCCGCAGCGCCTTGTTCTGGGGCAGCAGGAAGTTGCGGGCGTAGCCGTCCTTGACGGTGACCACATCGCCCATCTGGCCCAGCTTTTCAATCCGCTCCAACAGAATGACGTCCATCACAGTTCTCCTAACCGCCGGCGCTTGGTCCCAGGCGCTCCCGCAGCCCGGTCCATTGCTGCACCAGTCCCAAAATCGCAATCAGAATCGCCGGCCATGCCAGCATCACCAGAGCCAGGTAAAACAGTGCCAGCAGGCCGATCCGCCCCGGGCTTCGGGCGGCAAAAGCATGTACCACGCTGAGGCCCAGCAGAAAATAGGCAAACAACCCGATCACCGCCAATGCCATCGCCACCGCGCCGATGTTGCCGGGCAGCCACGAAGCGATCAGGGTTGCGCCGGTGAACCAGGCGAGGCCGGCTGGCAGATCGAGCCGGCGAAAATCCGGGCTCGGGCGGAGATTGTGCCGGGAGCGTACCAGAAGAGCCTGGCCGAGCACGCCGTTGATCACCATGAAGGTGAGCCACACCACCGCCAGAATGGCCGGCATCGCCGGCGCCAGCCCGGGAATGACCCGGCGCAGCGCCGTGATCAGCGCCTGATTGTCGGGGGTTTCCTGTATCCGGCCGGCGAACCCCTCGAGAGCAGTGCGCACAGCCCCGATCAGCCCCCCTTCGTGGCCGGCGAACAGGACCGCAGCGCCGAGCACCAGCACGGCGGCGATCCCGCACAGCCGGACCAGCAGCAGGCCCGGCGGGTACCATTCGGTTGAACCCTCCGCGGTGGTTCGGTTGAGCAGCGCCCAGCGGCTCAACAAATAAGGCGCGGCTCCGGTGAGCGCCAGAAAGATCAATCCTTCCGATGACCGCGAGGTTCCCTCGGCGTCGATCATCAGTGGCATCAGCGCCACCACCGCGGCGGCGATCAGGGTGGCAAGACCGGCGGCCAGCGGGGCCAGCCCGAGACCGCTCATGAACAACGGCAGCGGCGCCAGATTGGACAGCATCGCCGCGCCCGGGGTGCCGGCCATGGCGGCCAGATAGAGGCCGGCGCTGGCCAGCCCCGCGATCGCCGTCAGAAGGGCGAAGCTGGACATGATGGCGTGTCTTTCTCCGGCGCACAGTGCGGTCAGCGGACCGCTCGAACCCGACCGTCGGGCCCTCAGCGGACCAGGAACGGCAGCAGCGCAAGATTGCGCGCCCGCTTGATCGCTTTCGCCAGCTCCCGCTGCTTCTTGGAAGAAACGGCGGTGATCCGGCTGGGCACGATCTTGCCACGCTCGGAAATATAGCGCGACAGAAGCTTGACGTCCTTGTAGTCGATCTTCGGCGCGTTCGGGCCGGTAAACGGGCAGGTCTTGCGCCGGCGAAAGAACGGGCGCCGGGCCGGCTCGAAGGACCGGCCGCCTGGCTTGGCTTCGCTCATGTCTCATCTCCCGACTTTGCGGCCGGTGGCGTGTCGGCGGCCTTGTCCTTGGCCTCTTCACTGGCGGCCGGAGCCGCCGGGGCAGCCTCGGCCTTCGGGGCTTCGGCCCGGTCGCGCGGCCGCGGGCCGCCGCGATCACCGCGATGACCGCGGCCATCACGGGACGATTTCGCCCGCATCATCGCCGACGGGCCATCTTCCAGCTCATCGACGCGCACCGTCATATAGCGCAGGATGTCGTCGTTGAGGCGCTCCTGGCGCTCGAGTTCCTGAACCGCCTCATGCGGCGTATCCAGGTTCATCAGTACGTAATGGCCCTTGCGGTTCTTCCTGATCCGATAGGCCAGCGTGCGCAGGCCCCAGGTTTCGGTCTTGGTGACCTTGCCGCCGCCCTTTTCGATGATCTCGGCGAACTGCTGGGCCATATCGGCCACGTGCTGGGACGAAATGTCCTGGCGCGCGATGAAAATATGCTCGTAGTAAGGCATGGAACAGCGCACTCCTTCTGGCTGTTGGGTGCCCGGTGCTGCGCCGGTTTCGGCGATCAGCAGTCACGGGCTCAGCCGGCATTGCCGGCAAGGAGTTTCAAAGGCGGCGCACTATACATCATCTGGCGGCCTGTGCAAGCCCGTAGAGGTGGATTCGAGCGCTTGACAGGGGGCGGCATGCAGGCTTTCTTTGCGCCCGGGACAGGGCGGCCCGAAAGCGGCCGCCGGAACGGGAGCAACACGCGGTGACACGAGCCTTTGTCTTTCCCGGTCAGGGCAGCCAGGCGGTGGGCATGGGCCAGGCGCTGGCCGAGGCCTTTGTGAGCGCCCGCGAGGTGTTCGAAGAGGTCGACGAGGCCCTCAAGCAGCATCTCTCGAAGCTGATGTTCGAGGGCCCGGATGACGAGCTGCGGCTGACCGAAAATGCCCAGCCGGCACTGATGGCGGTGAGCCTGGCGGCGCTGCGCGTCATCACCCGCGACGGCGGCATGGATTTGCCGGCCAACGTGGCAATGGTCGCCGGCCACAGCCTCGGCGAATATTCGGCGCTGGCGGCGGCCGGTGCCCTCGAGGTGGCCGAGGCGGCGCGGCTGCTCAAGCGCCGCGGCCAGGCGATGCAGCGCGCCGTGCCGGTGGGCGAGGGGGCGATGGCGGCGCTGCTCGGCATCGACTGGGAAACCGCGCTTCAGGTGGCGGCCGATGCGGCCGAGGACGGGGTCTGCGAGGCGGCCAATGACAACGCGCCCGGCCAGGTGGTGATCAGCGGCCACCGGGCGGCGGTCGAACGGGCGATCGACATTGCCCGCGGGCGCGGCGCCAAACGCGGCGTGCTGCTGCCGGTCAGCGCCCCCTTTCACTGCAAGCTGATGGCGCCGGCGGCCGAGGAAATGGAAGAGGCGCTGGGTGAAGCCGAAATCGCGACGCCGGCGGTGCCGGTGGTCGCCAATGTGACCGCCCGGCCGGTCACCGAGCCGGACGAGATCCGCCGGCTTCTGGTCGAGCAGGTGACGGCCGCCGTGCGCTGGCGCGAAAGTGTCGAGTACATGGTCGAGGCCGGCGTCGATACGCTGGTCGAGATCGGCGCCGGCAAGGTGCTCTCGGGCCTCGCCCGGCGCATCCATCGTGATCTGGCGGCGGTCAGCATCGGTACGCCCGAGGACATCGAGGCCTTTTTCGCCTCCCTGTAATCGGGCGGGGCGACGCAGGCGGTCAAGGAAGGGAATCCCATGTTCAATCTCAGCGGAAAATCGGCGCTGGTCACCGGCGCCTCGGGTGGAATCGGTGCTGCGATTGCCAGAACCTTGCATGCCGCGGGAGCAACGGTTGCGCTCTCCGGCACCCGCGAAGAGGCGCTGGCGGCCGTAGCCGAGACCCTTGGCGAGCGGGTCCATGTGGTGCCTTGCGATCTCGGTGACCGGGCCGCCGTGGCGGCGCTGCCGGCCCGTGCCGAAGAGGCGATGGGCCGGATCGACATTCTGGTCAACAATGCCGGGGTGACCCGCGACCGGCTGGCCGTGCGCATGAAGCTCGAGGACTGGGACCGGGTGCTCGCGGTCAATCTGACCGCTGCCTTCCAGCTTGCCCAGGCGGTTCTGCCGGGCATGATGAAACACCGCTGGGGGCGGATCATCGGCATTTCCTCGATCATCGGGGTGACCGGCAATCCCGGCCAGACCAATTACGCGGCGTCGAAAGCCGGCATGATCGGCATGAGCAAGGCGTTGGCCCAGGAAGTGGCAAGCCGCGGGATCACCGTGAACTGCATCGCGCCGGGCTTCATTGCCACGCCGATGACCGAAGTTCTGCCCGAGAAGCTGCGCGACAAATTGTGCGAGAAGATTCCCGCCGGCATGTTCGGCACGCCCGACGATATCGCCGCTGCGGCTGTTTATCTGGCCAGCGACGAAGCCGGTTACGTGACCGGGCAGACCTTGCATGTGAACGGTGGAATGGCCATGATCTGAAAGGTCCGAGTCGGGCCGGGGGGATTCTGGTCAAGGCCGGAAAAGTGTGATAGGGAGTTGCGCAAACGGGGTGCTCCGCGTTGGCCCGGGCTGTCCGGGTTCGGAAATGTCGTTGAATTACCATAGCTTAAAGGATAGCTGCCATGACTGACGTTGCCGATCGGGTAAAGAAAATCGTCATCGAACATCTGGGCGTGGACGAGGACAAAGTGGTCGAGACCGCGAGTTTTATCGACGATCTCGGTGCTGACAGCCTCGATACCGTCGAGCTGGTCATGGCCTTTGAGGAAGAATTCGGCTGCGAGATTCCGGACGATGCCGCCGAAAAGATTCTGACGGTCAAGGACGCCATCGACTACATCAGCCAGAACGCCGGCTGATCCACGCTTGAACCCGGTGCCGCCGGCTTGCCGGCGGCGTGCCGGGTTGCAGACCCGACGGCGGCTGAAGCAGGGCCACCGGCGATCGCACCAACGAGGCAGGGGCATGAAACGCGTCGTTGTTACCGGACTGGGGCTGGTCACGCCGCTTGCCTGCGGCGTCGAGGCGACATGGCGCCGCCTGATCGCCGGCGAATCGGGTGCCGGCCTGATTACCCGCTTCGACGTCTCCAACACCATGGCCAAGGTGGCCTGCGAGATCCCGTTCGGGGACGGCTCCCAGGACAGCTTCAACCCGGATGACTGGGTGCTGCCCAAGAACCAGCGGCGGATGGACAGGTTCATCCTCTATGGCATGGCGGCCGCCGCCCAGGCGGTGGCCGATGCCGGCTGGATGCCGGAGGACGAGGAGGCGCGCGAGCGCACCGGCGTGATGATCGGCTCGGGCATTGGCGGTTTGCCGGAAATCGAGCGCTGGGCCGAGGTCCTGCACAATCAGGGGCCGCGCAAGGTCAGCCCGTTCTTCATCACCAACAGCCTGATCAATCTGGCGTCCGGCAACATCGCCATCAAATACGGATTCAAGGGCCCCAATCATGCGGTGGTCACCGCCTGCTCCAGCGGTGCGCATGCGATCGGCGACGCCGCCCGGCTGATCAAATGGGGCGATGCCGACGTGATGATCGCCGGCGGCGCCGAAAGCGCGCTCTCACCCCTCGGCATCGCCGGATTTGCCGCGATCAAGGCGCTGAGCACCCATTTCAATGACACGCCCGAGCGCGCCTCGCGCCCCTGGGACTGCGACCGCGACGGCTTTGTCATGGGCGAGGGTGCCGGCATCGTCGTGCTTGAGGAGCTCGAGCACGCCCGCAAGCGCGGCGCCACCATTTACGCCGAGGTCGCCGGCTACGGCCTGTCGGGCGATGCCTATCACATCACCGCCCCGGCGCCCGACGGCAATGGCGGCTTCCGCTCGATGCAGGCGGCGCTCAAGAGCGCCGGGCTGACCCCCGACGACATCGACTATGTGAATGCCCACGGCACCTCGACGCCGGTCGGCGACGAAATCGAATTCGCCGCCGTCAAGCGCCTGTTCGGCGATGCCGCGGCGAAGATTTCGATGTCCTCGACCAAATCGTCGATCGGCCATCTGCTCGGCGCGGCCGGCGGTGTCGAGGCGATTTTCTGCATTCTCGCGATCCGCGACGGCGTGGTGCCGCCGACGCTCAATCTCGACAACCCGTCGGAGGGCTGCGAGGGCATCGATCTGGTCCCCCATGAGGCCCGCGAGCGACCGGTGCGTGCGGCGCTGACCAATTCCTTCGGGTTCGGCGGAACCAACGCTTCGCTGGTGCTCACCGCCGTCGATTGACGCCGGTGCCGGCGATGCCGGGTCGCCCCGGCGGGCAGAAAGACATGAACAAGCGGCTGTGGATGTCCGGCGCCGTTCTGGCGCTCCTGGTGGTGGCCATGGCGGCCGCCGGCTGGCTGGTCCTGCGCCTCGATGCGCCAGGCCCGCTGGCCGAGGATACGGCCGTCATCCTGCCGCGCGGGGCGCATTTGCGCCAGGCCGCCACCATTCTCGAGGATGCCGGCGCCATTGATTCAGCCCGTCTGTTCGTTCTGGCGGCACGGCTGCGGGGCGAGGACCGGCGGCTCAAGGCCGGCGAATTCCTGATCCCGGCCGGGGCCAGCATCAACCGGGTTCTCGCCATTTTGCGGGCCGGCCGCACGGTGCTGCGGCGGCTCACCGTGCCCGAGGGGCTGACGGTCGCCCAGGTGATCGATCTGCTGGAGGCGGAAACCGCACTCACCGGCACCGTGACGCGCACGCCGGAAGAGGGCAGCCTGCTGCCCGAGACCTATTATTTCAGCTATGGCGACGATCGCCAGGCGCTGCTCGACCGGATGATGGAGGCCATGGACCGCACGCTCGATGCGCTGTGGCAGACGCGCAAGCCCGATCTGCCCTATGTCAGCGCCCGCGACGGGGTGATTCTGGCCTCGATCATCGAGAAGGAAACGGCGCTCCCCGAAGAACGCAGCCGCATCGCCGGGGTGTTCATCAACCGGCTGCGCCGGGGCATGCGCCTGCAGTCGGACCCGACCGTGGCCTACGGGCTGGGTGATGGTCGCCCCCTGGGGCGGGCGCTGACGCGCACTGATCTCGACATTCCCACGCCCTATAACACCTATCTGATCGCCGGGCTGCCGCCGACCCCGATCGCCAATCCGGGCCGCCAGGCGCTGATCGCCGCCTTCCAGCCGCTGGACACCGACGAGCTCTACTTCGTCGCCGACGGGCGCGGCGGTCACGCCTTTGCCCGGACGCTGGAGGAGCACCAGCGCAATGTCCGGCGCTGGCGGGCGCTGCGTGCCGCGCCGGCTCAGCCGACCCAATAGCTGCGCGATCAGGCCCGCAGCAGCCGCTCGACCAGGCGCTCGGGCAGCAGCCCGAGGAGGCGGCCGAACACCAGCATCTGCCAGGGAAAGACGATGCGTGGCGCATTGCGGGCAAGCCCGCGGCGGATGATCCGGGCGGCCCGTTCCGGGGGCATCAGAAACGGCATGGGAAAGGTGTTCTTGGCCGTCATCGGCGTTTCCACGAACCCTGGGCAGATCACCGAGACGCGGATGCCGTCCGCCGCGTAAAGCCCGCGCAGGGCCTCGCCATAGGCCTTGACCGCGCATTTGCTGACCGAATAGGCGGGCGAGCGCGGCATGCCGTGAAAGCCGGCGATCGAGCTGACGATGGCAATCTGGCCGTGCCGGCGCTCTCGCATCACATCGAGGGCCGGCTGCACCGTGTTGATCACGCCCTCGAGATTGACCGCCAGAACGCGGCGCAGCTGCTCGCGCAAGCCCTCGCGCAGATCCCAGGGGGTGGAGATGCCGGCATTGGCGATTACCAGATCGAGCGGCCGGGCGGCATCCACCTCGCGGATCCAGGCATCCATGGCGGCCTCGTCGGTGACATCGATAAGGCGGGTGTCCGCCTTGGCCCCGATCGCGCGGCAGTCGCCCGCCACCGCTTCCAGCCGCTCGCCGTTGCGCCCGGCCAGCGCCAGATGGACGCCCGGCTCGGCATACGTCCGGGCCAGCGCGGCGCCGATGCCGCTGCTTGCCCCGGTGATCAGAATCGATGTCGGCCTTGCCATCTCCCCCGGTCCTCGCCTTCGTCGGGCGCCTGCGGCTTGTTGGCCCCCGGACCAGGCTCTATAGTGCAGGGCCAAAGCCGCCGGACGCAAGGATCGACAGGCGCTGAAGGAGGAAACGGCCCTGACCAAAACGGTATCCAGCATGACCGGATTTGCCCGGCGCGAGGGCCGCGACGATGGTGCCTCCTGGGTCTGGGAGGTGAAAAGCGTCAACGGCCGCAGCCTCGATGTGCGCTGCCGCCTGGCGCCCGGCATGGACATGCTGGAACCCGACATCCGCGGCGTCATCGAGGCGGCGATGGCACGCGGCCATGTCAGCGTCGCGCTCAAGCTGGCCCGCACCACCGGCCAGGTTCGCCTGCGCATCAACGAGGCGGCGCTCACCCAGGTGATGGCGGCGGTTGCGAAGCTGGAGGTGCCGGCCGGCATCGCGCCACCCGGCCTCGACGGATTGCTGCGCCTCAACGGCATCACCGAGATCGAGGAAACGGAGGACAGCGAGGCCGCCCGCCAGGCCCGCATCTCGGCCATGATGGCTGACCTGAGCGCGGCGGTGGCCGATCTGTGTACCATGCGGGCCGAGGAAGGCGCCCGTCTGGCGCGCCTCGTCGAGACCCGCCTCGACCGGCTCGAGGAACTTGTCGCGGCGGCGCGGGCAGCGGCCGAAGGCCAGCCGCAGGCGATTCGCGAGCGCCTGATGCAGCGGCTCGACGACTGGCTGGAGGCCCGACCGGCGCTGCCCGAGGAGCGCCTCGCCCAGGAAGTCGCGCTGCTGGCCGCCAAGGCCGATGTGGCGGAAGAGCTCGACCGGCTGGACTCGCACATTACCGCCGCCCGCGAGCTGCTGGCGGCCGGCGGCGCCATTGGCCGGCGCCTCGACTTCCTGAGCCAGGAGCTGAGCCGCGAGGCCAACACCCTGTGCGCCAAGGCGGCGGCCCGCGATCTCGGCGATATCGGGCTCGAGATCAAGGTCGTGGCCGACCAGATCCGCGAACAGATTCAGAATATCGAATAGCCATGACCACCACCACCGCCCCACGCCGCGGCCTGATGCTCATCCTGTCGTCACCGTCAGGCGCCGGCAAGACGACGCTGTCGCGCCTGCTGCTCGAGCGCGATGCGAATTTCCGCATGTCGGTATCGACCACCACCCGCCCGCCGCGGCCCGGCGAGGTCGAGGGCAAGGATTACTTTTTCGTCGATGACGCCACCTTTGCAAAGCTGGTCGAGGACGGCGAGCTGCTCGAGCACGCCGAGGTCTTCGGCCATCGCTACGGCACCCGGGCGGCGCCGGTGCAGAGCTATCTTGAGCAGGGCCACGACGTACTGTTCGACATCGACTGGCAGGGCGCCCAGCAGATCGCCCAGCGGGCGCCCGAGGATCTGGTGCGCATCTTCATCCTGCCGCCCTCGGCGGCAGCGCTCGAAGCGCGGCTCAAGACCCGCGCCCAGGACCCGCCCGAGGTGGTCGCCCGGCGCATGGCCGGGGCGGCCGAGGAAATCAACCACTGGGCCGAATACGACTATGTGCTGATCAATGACGTGCTCGACGTCTGCCTCGCCCAGATCGAGACCATCATCGCCGCCGAGCGCCTGCGCCGGCACCGGCAGATCCACCTTCCGGAGTTCGTAAAGAGCTTGAAGGATGGATTGTAAGCCACGGTTTAATCGCGTAATTCCATATAGAAATTAGCCAGGCAACAAAAGTCCGCGACCGTCAATGTCTCGGCCCGCCGGTTCGCGTCGATGCCGGCCCGGGCGAGCAGAGCCTGCGCGTCGACGCCCAGGCTCTTGAGGCTGGAGCGCAGCATCTTGCGGCGCTGGCCGAAGGCCGCCGCCAGCACCGCCGACAGGGCCGTCGTGTCGGCGGGCAGGGGCGCATCGCGCGGCACCAGTTGCAGCACGCTGGAGGTCACCCTGGGCCTTGGTACAAACGCTGTGGGCGGCACATCGAACAGGCGCCGCGCCTCGCTGCGCCACTGGGCGAGGACCGACAAGCGCCCGTAGTCGCGCCCGCCCGGGGCGGCCACGATGCGGGCCGCCACCTCGCGCTGAAACATCAGGGTTGCCGAGGCATACCAGGGCGGCCAGGGCTCGGCGGTGAGCCATTTGGCGAGCAGCGGGCTGGCGATGTTATAGGGCAGATTGGCGATCACCCGCACGTCCGTTTCGTCCGCAAGCAGGGCGCGCTCGTCGATGGTGAGCGCGTCACCCGAGACGATCTCCAGTCGGCCCGGATAGTAACCGGCAAGCTCTTCGAGAACGGGCAGAAAGCGCGCATCCTTCTCGACCACCACCAGCCGGCGCGGGCCTGCGGCCAGCAGTGCCCGGGTCAGCGCTCCGGCACCCGGACCGACCTCATAGACCACCTTGTCCTTGAGCGGTCCGGCAGCCCTGGCGATGCGCCGGGCAATGTTGGCATCGGCGAGAAAGTTCTGCCCCAGGGCGCGGCGTGCCCGCAGGCCATGGCGGCGCAAAACCTCGGCGAGCGGCGGCAGGGACGCGGCATCCGTCATGAAGCATCGCGCCCGGCCCGGCGCCAGGCGATTTCACGGGCCATGGTGAGCGCCGCAATCAGGCTTTCCGCATCGGCGCGGCCCGACCCGGCGAGATCGAAAGCGGTGCCATGCGCCGGCGAGGTGCGCACCACCGGCAGGTTGAGGGTGATATTGACGGTGCGGCGGAAATCGAGGGTCTTGACCGGGATCAGCGCCTGATCGTGATACATGGCGAGGGCCGCGTCGTAACCTTCGCGCGCCTCCTCGCGGAACAGGCTGTCGGCCGCCGCCGGGCCGAAGGCGTCGATGCCGTCGTCGCGAAGCCGGGTGACGGCCGGCGCAACCACGTCCTTGTCCTCGTGGCCCAGGGCCCCGGCCTCGCCGGCGTGGGGGTTGAGGCCGGCGACCGCGATGCGCGGGGCCTGAATGCCAAAATCGCGTGTGAGCGCGCGCGCCAGCGCCCGGCCGGCGGCAAGGACACGCTCTTGCGATAAAGCGCCCGGCACTTCGGCCAGCGGCACATGCACGGTCACCGGCACGACCCGCAATTGCGGGCAGGCCAGCATCATCCACGGCTGCGCCTCTCCAAGGCCTTCCCGACGGCACAAGTCACCCAGAAGCTCGGTATGGCCGGGATGGGAAAAGCCGGCGGCATAGAGGCTTTGCTTGTGAATCGGCGCGGTGACCAGGGCAGCCGCTGCGCCTTCGGCGACGGCCGCGAAGGCACGCTCGATCGAGGCGACAACCGCCGTCGCATTGGCCGCTACGGGGCGACCCGGACGCGGGCGTTCGGCGAGCGAAAGGGGCACCACCGGCAAGGCCTGATCGAAGACGCCGGCGGTGTCCCGGGGGGCTTCGATCGGCGTGATCGGCACTTCCAGTCCCAGACGGGCGGCGAGATCCCGCAGATGTTCGGGATCGGCAACCACGAAGAAGGCGGGCAGGGCGTGGGCGTGTCGCGCCGTCCAGGCGCTCAGGGCGAGCTCCGGGCCGACGCCCGCCGGCTCGCCCATGGTGAGCGCGAGGGGCCGGCCGGGATCGGATTCTGGGGGGTGTCCGGCGCGCCCAGCGGCGCCGGGGCGAAAACCCGAATTCACCGGTAATCGACGATGGCGTCGCGCCGCAGGTCGCGCAGGTAGCGCCGCGCCATCAGGGCCAGGCGTTCGCGGGTCAACTGATTCTCGATGGTTTCGTAGTCGGGGATTTCGACTTTCGGCTGGGTCCGCTTGCAGACAACGAAAATGCGCACCTCCTCCTTGCCGCGGATCACCGGCTGGCTGGCCTGGCCTTCTTTCAGATTTTCGACCGCCAGGGTGATCGTCGGTGGCAATTCGCCGAGCTTGACGTTGCCGAGATTGCCGAAATCGACGGCCCCGAGGTCCCGGGCGGCGGCCGGAACTTCGTCACATGAGGTGATCCTGGCGGCGCGGTCGCGTGCCATGGTCATCAGGGCCTGGATTTCCTCGGGCAGGGCGTCAGGCGCGATTCGCAGGACGATCTGGCTGAGGTTCAAATCGATCTGCATCGGGTCGACATCGAGAATCTTGCGCCGGTCGCGCAGGAAGATGATGTAGATACCGCCCGCCGTTTCGATCGGTTCGGCGATCCGCCCTTTGGGCATCTTTTCCAGAACCTTCTCGATTTCCGGCTGCATCTGGCCGCTCGGCACCCAGCCGAGATCGCCGCCGACGGCGGCCGTGGCACCATCCGAGAACTGGCGGGCAAGGGCGGCAAAGGACACCCCGTTGCGAAGCTGATCGACCAGCCGGCGGGCGGTGTGGCGGACTTCCGCGGCGCGATCCGGCGACGGGATGATCAGGTAAATCTCGGACAGCAGATATTCAGGCTTTCCGGCCGATGCCTTCATGCGATCGATCACGCCCTGGATCTCCGCGTCCGAGATGCTGAGGCGCGAGGCCAGCCGGCGGCCGACCAGCTCGTTCCAGGCGAGCTCGGCCTCGACCCGCTGCTTGATGGTGGAAATATCGGTACCGATGCTGAGCAGGTAATCCTCGAACTGACCGCGCTCCAGCCCGTTCTGGCGGCCGAGATCGGTCACCGCCTTTTCGATCTCGTCCTTGGAAATAGTGATGTCGTTTTCCTTGGCTTCCTGGATCTGGAGCTTTTCGTCGACCAGCCCCTGCAGGATCTGCTGGCGCAGGCGGCGGCGCTCTTCCGGGTCGTTGAAGGCGCCGGTCGAGGACAGCACCAGATTGAGCCGTAAATCGACATCGTACTGCGAGACGATCTCGTCGTTGACCACCGCGACGATGCGCTGGATATCCTGGTTCTCCTTGACGGCGTCGTTTTCCGGCGGCGTGCCTCGCGCCGGGGACGGGCTGAGGGTCGGGGACGCCGGCGGAGTCTGGGCGAATGCCGGCGCGGTGCCGGCCAGGGCCAGCACGACGAGCCCGAGCCGCGCCCCTGCACGGATCGCATCTGCGCTTCGCCACAGCATGGATTGTCCGTCCGCCTCTTCGTGTTCCGTGCAATCACCGCCAGCGCCAAGGATGTGCCACAGTAAGGTGACCAAATCAAGGCGCGCGGCCCAATGCCGGGCACCAGCCGGCCTGTCGGGGGTGACGATCACCGCCTTATCCCAGGTGCTTCAGCTTGAGCCGGAGAATCACCGAAGTCGACGGCTGCAGCTCGCGGTCGGCAGTGAAATCGCGGCGAATGGTGAGCCCCAGGTCGATGCAGTCATCGCGATAAAAGACGCCGCCTTCGGCCAGGATGTTGTGGTGTCGATCGAGGTTGCGGATGAACCGGCCGCTGGCCCACCAGTTGGGCGCCAGGCGCAGGCGCATGGCCGCGCGGACCTCGCGGCGGTCCGGGCGCAAGGGATCATCCGACTTGTTGTTGATGTCGAGAAATCCGAGATCGAGCCGCAGCCGACTTCCCGGGGTCAGCACCAGATCGACCTCGGTGCGCCGCAGCGCCAGGCTGTGGCGATCGAGGCGCAGGCGATGGATCAGCTCGACGGTCTCGCCCAGCGTCAGTTGCAGCCGGGCGATGAAGTCGGAGAGGCGGCGATCGAGCCCGGCCAGCGCCGGGACCGGCCCGCGATCGCTTAAGCGGTAGCTTTGTCCGACCAGCAGGTCGAGACCGGTGCCATCCGCCGCGTTGAGCGCATAGCGCAGGCCGTAATTGACCCGGCTTCCCGAATCGAAGCGGTCGCGCCCGGTAAAGCGATTGGCCCGGAACAGATTGCTGACGTCGAACTGGAAGCTCTGGCTGTCCTCGTTGGGAATGTCGGCGGGATTGCCGGTATCCGGCGCCGCAATGATCGACACGATGGGCTCGATGATCTGGGTGATGTGCGGCCCGCGCCGGATCAGCGGCAGGCGCGAGTCGATCACCAGTTGCGGCACCAGCCGGCCGGTGACATTGGTCCTGGTGACACTCGGCGGGGTGATCAGATCGCTGGGCCGGTACACGCCGTCGGTGTAATAGAGATCGCCGGCAATGCGCGCCGTGATCCGGGTGAGCGCACCGAAGCGGCTGACCATCGGCATCTGCCAGTTCACATCCAGTGAGGCGCGTCGGGTATCGGCTCCAGCGGTGCGTTGCAGCACGACGAGGCCGGCGTCCATCCCGAAGCGGCCGCCCAGCCAGCCGGGCTTGCCGACGTAGGAATATTCCGCCATCGGCAGCACAAACGGGGTCTGGCCGGCGACATCCTCGATCCTGAGCCCCTGAAAGGCATAGGCACTGATGGCGCCATAGCTGCGCCCGGCGAAATGCTCGACGAACAGGCGGCTGGTCAGCGTTTCCGCCTCGCTCACCCCATAACGGCGCAGATAGGTGTCATCGCCGGTCCAGGCGGCATCGAACCCCCAGCGGGTGTTGTCCGAGATGCGAAAGCGGCCGTTTCCGAAGATGTGGCCGCGAAAGATCCGGCGGCCGGTCTTTTCGTTGAAATCGTCGCGTTCATCAACACGGGTCACCGAGCCCGACAGCGCATACTGACCGCTGCGGGTGCGCTGCCGGTATTCGCCGAAGAAGGCGACGCCTTCCTTGGTCGTGAACAGCGGTGCAAAGGTGATATCGCGATTCGGCGCCAGCGCGAAATAATAGGGGATCTGAACCTTGGCGCCGAGGAACGACGAGCTTCCGACCTCGGGCACGAGAAAGCCGCTGCGCCGCTTCACCGTCGGGTCGGGATGCGAGAGATAGGGCAGATAGGCGATCGGCAGGCCGAAGACTTCGAGGACCGCGTTCTTGTAGACGATGGTCTTCTCATCCTCCTTGTGAATGACCTTGGCGGCCTTGATCTGCCACACCGGCGGGCGTTTCTGGCCCTCGCAGATCTTGCACGGCGAATAGACCGCGCGGGTCAGCGTGTTGCGCCGGTCGCGGCTGCGCCGGGCATCAATGGCGGCGAGGCGCGAGCCGTCGGAAAACAGCAGCCGGATATGACGGATGATGCCATCGCGCAGATCGCTGGACAGCTCCACCTCGTCGGCGAACAGGCGATTGCCGCTCATGTCGGTAATGCGAACATTGCCGCTGGCCCGGATCTGGCCCGACGTCTGATCGTAGGTCAGAAGGTCGGCGGCAAGCCGGCGCTGTTTGTAGAGAACCTCGACATGGCCGCGGGCCTCGAAGGTGCCGGACTCGCGGTCGTAGACCATTTCATCGGCCGACAGCGTCATCCGTCCGTCACCGGCCTGCCCGTCCGGTTCGGCCCGCGCCGCGCCGAGGACGGCAGCGGCGAACAGAACGGCCAGGACCAGCAGCCCGATCGCCGAAGTGTGGAAGCGGGGGGCTCCGGATGCCGTTTTGCCTGCCATGCCGCGTCGCGCCAAAAGGCCCGCTCCCGCCTTGTGCCCTGGATGCCGGGCCACCGTCTGCGCCCGGTCTTGCCGTCATAAAGGAACTCGGCCGGACCGACAAGCGG
>CAZZKF010000004.1:62683-95737 GCA_964654995.1 uncultured Alphaproteobacteria bacterium
GCGGCCGCGTTCCCGGAGCCCGTTGTGGAGCCGGATCGGGCCTTTCTTTTCGCCGATGGCTGGCTAAGATGGGCGCGGCGCCTGCGGCCCTTCCGCCCGGCGTGCCCGTTCCATCAACCGGGGGTGATCCATGAGAGTGTCCTTTTCCGAAATCGCGATCCCGCGCAGTGGTTCTTATGCCGTCCTTGCCTTCGAGGGGCCGGAACTGTCGGCCACCGCCCGGCGCCTTGACAAGAAACTGGATGGCGCCCTGAGCCGGGCCGCCAAGGCCGCCCGCTTCACCGGCAAGTGCGGCCAGATCGTCGAGATCGTGGCGCCGCCGCTGCCCGGGCTCAACCGGCTTCTCATGGTCGGTCTCGGTGCCGCAGATGAGGTCAATGAGCGCGCCTGCCAGGAAGCCGGCGGGGCACTGGTGGCGCGGCTCTTGACGAGTGGCGAGAAGGCCCTCGCCATTGCCGTCGAGTCGCTCCCCGCGGGCAGCAGAGGGCTGCCCGAATTTGCAGCCCATGTCGCCTTCGGGTCGCGGCTGCGGGCCTATCGCTTCGATCGCTACCGCACCCGGCTGGAGGACGAGAAAAAGCCGACGCTCGCACGCATCACCGTGCAGGCGAAAAACGCGGCGGCTGCCCGGCGGGCCTGGGCGCCGCTGGCCAAGGTTGCCGACGGCGTCTATTTCACCCGCGATCTGGTCAGCGAGCCGGGCAACGTCATCTATCCCGACTCCTTTGCCCGGCGGCTGCGCGGGCTCAGCGAACTGGGTGTCAAGGTCGAGGTGCTGACCGAGACGCGGCTGCGCAAGATGGGCATGGGCGCGCTGCTTGCCGTCGGGCAGGGCAGTGCCCGCGAATCCCGGGTCGTGGTGATGCACTGGAACGGCGCCCGCAGCAAGCGCGCCGCCCGCCCGATTGCCCTGATCGGCAAGGGCGTGACGTTCGATTCCGGCGGCATTTCGCTCAAGCCCGGGGCCGGCATGGCGGAAATGAAATGGGACATGGGCGGCGCCGGTGCGGTGGCCGGGGCGATGAAGGCGCTGGCCGGGCGCAGGGCCCGGGTCAATGTCGTCGGCATCGTCGGCCTGGTCGAGAACATGCCGTCCGGCACTGCCCAACGGCCCGGCGATATTGTCAAATCGCTCTCGGGCCAGACCATCGAGGTGTTGAATACGGATGCCGAGGGGCGCCTGGTGCTGGCCGATGTGCTGTGGTACGCCAGGGAACGCTTCAAGCCGCGGGCGATGATCGACCTGGCGACGCTCACCGGCGCCATGATCGTCACCCTGGGTCATGAAAAAGCCGGCCTGTTCGCCAACGACGACGAACTTGCCGAAGCCCTGATCGCCGCCGGCGAGACCAGTGGCGAGCCGGTCTGGCGTTTTCCGCTTGATGCGGCCTACGACAAGCTGATCGACTCGCCGGTGGCCGACGTCCAGAACATCGGACCTGCCGGTCAGGCCGGCAGCATCACCGCGGCCCAGTTCCTGCAGCGCTTTGTCGGCGACACGCCCTGGGCGCATCTCGACATCGCCGGCATGGCGTGGTCGAAGAAGGATGCCCCGACGGTGCCCAAGGGCGGCACCGGCTATGGCGTGCGGCTTCTTGATCGGCTGATCGCTGAAAAATTCGAATCCTGATCCACAAGGGGGCAGGTTGAGCGACATCAGCTTCTACCATCTTCAGCGCCAGCCGCTTGAACGCGCCCTGCCGCGGCTGCTGGAGCGCGTTCTCGCTGCAGGTCTGCGGGCCGTCGTGCTGGCCGGCTCGGAAGAGCGGGTGGCGGCGCTCAACACGCTGTTGTGGACCTACGATCCCGGCTCCTTCCTGCCGCATGGCGGTCCGCGCGACGGCGAGGCGGAAAGCCAGCCGGTATACCTCACATGGCTCGAGGAAAACCCGGGACGCGCCGAGGTTCTGGTTCTGGTCGATGGCATGCCGGCCTTCGATCTCGAACACTTCAGCCGCTGCCTGGAGCTGTTCGACGGCAATGACGAGCAGGCCGTGGCCACCGCGCGGGCCCGCTGGAAGGCCTATCAGGCGGCCGGTCATACGGTCACCTACTGGCGCCAGTCGGAGACCGGAAAATGGGAAAAGGCCGGCTGAATTGTCGCACGCGCCCCGGGCGGGCTTGCGGAGCCGCCGCGAACTCTCTATAACCCCGGCGCGATCGGCGGGCTTCGGGTCGGGCATGCCAAGAATGACGTTTTCGTCTTAATAATGAAGGAGTTGCGGCGTGGAACGAACACTTTCCATCATCAAGCCGGATGCCACCCGGCGCAATATCACCGGCAAGATCATCGACCGGCTGGAATCGGCGGGGCTGCGGATCGTCGCCCAGAAGCGCCTGCGGCTTACCCGCGAGCAGGCGGAAGCCTTCTATGCGGTGCACCGGGAACGTCCGTTTTTCGACTCGCTGTGCAGCTACATGACCTCGGGCCCGGTGGTCGTGCAGGTGCTCGAAGGCGAGAATGCGGTGGCCCGCAACCGCGAGGTGATGGGGGCGACCAATCCGGCGGACGCCGCCGACGGCACGATTCGCAAGGATTTCGCCGAATCCATCGAGGCCAATGCCGTTCACGGCTCGGATTCGCCGGAGAACGCCGCCATCGAGATCGCCTTCTTCTTCGCCCAGACCGAAATCGTCGGCTGACGGCGCGCGCCGGCCCGGCCCTCAGGGGCGGGGATTGATCAGCGTCGCGTCCTCGAAGTCGGCATCCTCGATCATCACGTGGCCGCCGGCCACCCGCACCCGGCCTTCCGCCAACAGACGGACGGCCAGCGGGTAGATCTTGTGCTCCATGGCGAGGATGCGGGCGGCCAGATCGTCGGGCGTATCGTCGGCATGCACCGGCACCGCCGCCTGGGCGATGATCGGGCCGTCATCCATTTCGGGGCGCACGAAATGCACCGTGCAGCCGGAAAAGCGCACCCCGGCCTCAAGCGCCCGCTCATGCGTATGCAGCCCCTTGAAGGCCGGCAGTAGCGAGGGGTGAATGTTCAGGAGCCGGTTGCGCCAGCGGGCGACGAACGAAGCGGTGAGCAGGCGCATGAAGCCGGCCAGGCACACCAGTTCCACCTTGGCGGCGCGCAGGGCGTCATCGAGTGCGTCCTCGAAGGTCTCGCGATCGTCATAGGCCTTGTGATCGATCACAAGGGTGGGAATGCCGGCGGCCTGTGCCCGCTCCAGCCCCGGTGCTCCGGGGCGATTCGAGATGACGGTGACGATGCGGGCCGGATAATCCTTCGCGGCAGCCGCCTCGATCAGCGCCTGCATGTTGCTGCCGCGCCCTGAAATCAGGACCCCGACCCTCAAGCGTTTCATCGCTTCAATTCCTCTGATTCTGTTGCCGCCGCGCGATCCACGGCGGGCCGTCGCCTTCGAAGACAATGCCGGCGCTGTCGCTTGGATGGGCGACGATCTCGCCGATCCGGAACACGGTCTCGCCGGCGTCTTCAAGGCAGGCGATGGCCGCCTGCGCCTGCTCGGGCGCCACCACCGCGACCATGCCGAGACCGCAGTTGAAGGTCCGCAGCATCTCGGGCGCGGCGATTTCCGCTTGCTCCATCAGCCAGGCGAACACCGGCGGCAAGGGCCAGGCCTCTGCGGCAATGCCGGCGGCCGTGCCGGCCGGCAGAATGCGCGGCAGGTTCTCGATCAGACCGCCGCCGGTGATATGGGCGAGACCCTTGGCGAGCCCGGCGCGGTGCAGCGCCAGCCCGGCTTTGACGTAGATCCGGGTCGGGATGAGCAGCGCCTCGCCCAGGATCTGCGCAGGATCAAACGGTGCCGGACCGGCCAGATCGGCGCCGCGCTCGGCGATCACCTTGCGGACCAGCGAGAATCCGTTGGAATGCAGGCCCGAGGACGCCAGTCCCAGAAGCACATCGCCCGGTCCGATGGTTTCGCCGGTGAGCACCCGGTCGCGCTCGACCGCGCCGACGGCGAAGCCGGCGAGGTCATAGTCGCCGGCCCCGTAGACGCCCGGCATTTCCGCCGTTTCGCCGCCGATCAAGGCGCAGCCCGCCTGTTTGCAGCCTTCGGCAATGCCGGCGACCACCGCCTCGGCGACCGCAACGTCGATGCGCCCGGCGGCATAATAGTCGAGAAAGAACAGCGGTTCGGCGCCCTGAACGATGAGATCGTTGACGCACATGGCGACGAGATCGATGCCGACCGTATCATGGCGGGCGCAGGCGGCAGCCAGCTTGAGCTTGGTGCCCACCCCGTCGGTGGCGGCAACCAGAACCGGGTCGTCATAGCCGGCGGCGCGGGGGTCGAAAAACGCTCCGAAACCGCCGAGATCGGGGGTCGAACCGGGCCTGCGCGTCGCCGCCGCCAGCGGCTTGATGCGCTCCACCAGTTCGGCGCCGGCCTCAATGTCGACGCCGGCGTCCCGGTAGGTCAGCCCCTTGTCCTGATCTTTGCCCACACTCGATCCTCCGCTCACGCCTGGCCGCCGGCGCGCCCACCATACTTCATAGCGCGCCACGGAATCGAGCCCCAAGACGAACCGTTTCGGGAACTCCCGAATACCCCGGTCTTTGCCCCCGCAAGGGCCGTGGTATAGTGGCGCCGGGCGCGTTTCCGGGACTGCTTCGGACCCCGGTGAAAGGCGGCGTTTTCAGGACGGAACCAGGCATGCGAACAGATATCGGTGCAGCATCGGATCCGCGGCGGCGGCTTGCCTGTGGCAGGGTCATGGTGCTGGCGACGGTGCTGCTGCTGACATTCTGGCGCCCGGACGTTGCGGCGCCGCAGGTGCCGGACGCGCCCCGGGCCGGCTCGGTGTTCACGGTCACCGGGATCGATCTCGACGTGCGGGCCCGCACCGCGGCGCGGGCCCGCGATCTCGCCATGGCTGAGGGCCAGCGCCAGGCGTTCCTGCGGCTGCTGGCACGGCTCACCCTGCCCGAGGACCAGGGCGCCATCGCCGTCCCCAATGACGCGGCGATCTCGGCGATGGTCGGCGGTATCGAGCTGGCCAACGAAAAATCCTCCTCGACCCGCTATCTGGCGACAATGACGGTGCGCTTCCGCGCCGACGCGGTGCGCGGCTGGCTGCGGCGCATGCAGATTCCGTTTTCCGAAACCGCCCTGCGCCCGGTGCTCGTCCTCCCCGTCTATGAAGCGGCCGGTTTGCGGCTGTTATGGGAGGAGCCCAATCCCTGGCGTGACGCCTGGGCCGAATACAATACGGTGAACGCGCTGGTGCCCTTTGTCGTGCCAAAGGGTGATCTCGGCGACCTTGCGCTGGTCAGTGCGATTGACGTCATTCATGAGCGCGAAGCGGCGATCGAGGCACTGGCCCGGCGCTACCAGACGGAAAATGCCCTGCTGGCGGTTGCCCGCCTCGATTATGTCGCGCCCGGGCGCCGGCCGCGGCTGGCCATTCACCTGCGCCAGCTCGGTGCCTGGGGCGGGGAGGTCCGCGATTTGACCCTCGAAGCGGTGGCCGGCACGTCGGCCGAGGATTTCATTGCCAAGACCGTGCGGAGCATCGCCGGCGACTATGAAAATGCCTGGAAGCGGCGCACCATCACCCGCTTCGATGAACGCCAGAGCCTGCGGGCCAGCACGGCGCTTGCCGGGCTCGAGGACTGGCTGGAGCTCAAGCGGCGCCTCGAGGCCTCGGCGCTGGTGCCAACGGTGGAATTGCTCAGCCTGACCAGCAACCGCGCCGAGCTGCGGATCGATTATCTCGGCGATTTCGATCAACTGGCTGTTTCTCTGGCCCAGTCCGATGTAGAAATCGAGGCTCGGGACGGTGCTTATGTGATTCGCAAACGCCGCCCCGGTTCGCGGTAACCCGGACGGCCTGGCCTTTGTCATGATCAGCATTCCCAACATCATCTCGGTCACGCGACTGCTGTCGGTGCCGCTGATCATCTGGCTGATCGTCTCCGATCTGCTGGGCCTGGCCTTCTGGGTCTTTGTCTTTGCCGGGCTTTCGGATGCCGCCGACGGCTTCATCGCCCGGCGTCTCAATGCCACCAGCGCGCTGGGCGAAATCATCGATCCACTGGCCGACAAGGCGCTGATGGTCTCGATCTATGTGGCGCTGGGCCTGCAGGGGCTGCTGCCGCCGTGGCTGGTCATTGTCGTGGTCACCCGCGACGTGCTGATCGTCGCGGTTTTCCTGGTTTCGGCGGCGCTGGACCAGAGAATCGAAACCTCGCCATTGCGGATCAGCAAGCTGAACACGGCTGCCCAGATCACTTTGGCTGCCCTGGTGCTGGGCGAAGTCGGCCTTGGCATCGGCACCGTGTCGCTGGTGACCTGGACGGGCTACATCGTCGCCGCGACGACGGTGCTCTCCGGCTTCGGCTATCTCATCCGGTGGATGCGCAGCGCCGCCTCGACGACCGAGCCTTCGGAGCCCGGCGGCGAGCGATGAACGCGCGCCAGCTGACGCTCGATCTTCCCCATCGCCCGGCCATGGGGGGTGACGATTTTCTGGTCGCGCCGGGCAATCGCGAGGCCGTCGACTGGATCGACCGCTGGCCCGACTGGCCCGACCGCGTCCTGGCGATTCACGGGCCCGAGGGCTGCGGCAAGACGCATCTGGTGCAGGTCTGGCGCCAGATCTCCGGCGCGCCGGTGATGGAGGGCCGGGCGCTCGATTTCGCCGCCGGTGCCGATGTTCTGGCGGCGGGCGGGGCTCTGGCGGTCGAGGATTGCGGCCCGCAACTGGCGGAAGACGGGCTTCTTCACCTGCTCAACTGGGCCCGGGAGCAGGGCGGATCCCTGTTGCTGACCGGGCGCACGGCGCCGGCGCGCTGGCCGGTGGCGCTCCCTGATCTCGGCTCAAGGCTGCGCGCCCTGACGGCGGTTGCCCTGGCACCGCCCGACGAAACCCTGATCGCCGCCCTGCTGGTCAAGCTGTTTGCCGATCGCCAGCTTCGTGTCGGCGACGAGGTGATCGCCTATTTGCTGGCCCGCATCGAACGCTCGTTCGCCGCCGTGCGCGATGTGGTGGCGGCAATTGACACACTGGCGCTCGCCGAGGGGCGGCGCATCACCGTTCCGCTGGCGCGCCAGGTGCTGGCCGAGGCGAACGGGGCGGGCCGCAGTTCCCGAACGCGCGGAAATGATCTAGATTGATCCCGGAAAGGGACATGGTGAGCAAGGCAGGCAGAAAACCCAACGTCGGCCCGGCCCGGCGGCAAGCGCCGGTGGCCGCCGATGCGGTCGAATCCATCGATGCACGCTCGCCGCGCCGCTTCATCAACCGCGAGCTTTCGTGGCTGGCGTTCAACACGCGGGTGCTCGAAGAGGCGTGGAACACCGCCCACCCGCTGCTCGAGCGGCTGCGCTTCCTGTCGATCTCGGCGACCAACCTCGATGAATTCTACATGGTTCGCGTGGCCGGCCTCAAAGGTCAGATTCAGGCCGGCATCGAGACCACCAGCCAGGACGGGCTGACGCCGGCGCAACAGATCGAGCGGATCAATCTGACCGCCAACCGGCTGATTGCCGACCAGCAGACGTGCTGGCGGGAGCTGCGCCAGGCCCTGCGCGGGGTCGGCTTTCAGATCATCGATCCGGGCGAGATCACCGGCACCGAGCGCGACTGGCTGGAGGACTATTTCCTCGATCAGGTGTTTCCGCTGCTCACCCCGCTGGCCATCGATCCGGCGCATCCGTTTCCGTTCCTGCCCAACCTCGGGATCGCCTGGGCCTTGCAGCTCCGCCGGCTGGCCGACAACCGGCTGCTGAATGCGCTGGTGCCCTTGCCAAGGCGCACCGGGCGCTTTGTCCGCCTGCCCGGCGATGACATCCGCTATCTGTCGATCGAAAACCTGGTCTCGCTGTTCTTTTCTCGCCTGTTCCCGGGCTACGAGGTCCTCGGCCATGGCCTGTTCCGGGTGCTGCGCGACAGCGATATCGAGATCGAGGAAGAGGCGGAAGACCTGATGCGCGTGTTCGAGACGGCGCTGAAGCAGCGCCGGCGCGGCCGCGTCATCCGTCTCAAGGTGAACGCCGAGATGCCCGAGGACCTGCGCCATCTGGTGGCCGACGAGCTGGATACGGCGCCCGAGGATATCGTCGCCGTCGATGGCATGCTGGGATTGTCGGATGCCCATCAACTGATCGGCGAAGCGCGCCCGGACCTCAAGTTTGAGCCCTTCAATCCACGTTTCCCCGAGCGTATCCGCGATCACGGCGGCGACTGCTTTGCCGCCATTCGCAAGAAGGACATCGTCGTCCACCATCCCTACGAGAGCTTCGATGTGGTGGTGCAGTTTATCCATCAGGCGGCCCTTGACCCGGATGTCGTGGCGATCAAGCAGACGCTTTACCGCACCACCGAGGATTCGCCGATCGTCAAGGCGCTGATGGAGGCCGCCGAATCGGGCAAGTCGGTGACTGCGGTGATCGAGTTGAAGGCGCGCTTCGACGAGGCTGCGAACATTCGTCTGGCCCGCAATCTGGAGCGCGCCGGGGCGCAGGTGGTGTACGGCTTTCTCGACCTCAAGACCCACGCCAAGCTGTCGCTGGTGGTGCGCCGCGAAGGCGGCGGGCTGAAGAATTACGTGCATTACGGCACCGGCAACTATCACCCGGTGAATGCCAAGGTTTACACGGACCTTTCGTTTTTCACCGCCGACCCGGTGATTGCGCGAGAAACCGGGGCGGTGTTCAATTTCCTCACCGGCTATGCCACCCCCGGCGCATTCGAGAAGATCGCCATTTCACCCTTCGGCATGCGCGACAGGATCCTCGAGCTCATCGACGATGAAATCGCTCATGTCAAGGCCGGGCGGCCGGGCGTCATCTGGGCCAAGTTGAACGCCCTGGTTGACGCCGAGGTGATCGATGCTCTCTATCGCGCGTCGCAGGCCGGCGTGATCATCGATCTGGTGGTCCGGGGCATCTGCTGCCTGCGGCCCGGGGTGCCGGGACTGTCGGAAAACATTCGGGTGAAAAGCATTGTCGGCCGGTTTCTCGAACATGCCCGCATCCTGTGCTTCGGGGCCGGGCACGGGCTGCCGTCGCCGGAGGCCCGGGTCTATATCTCGTCCGCCGACTGGATGCCGCGCAATTTCGACCGCCGGGTCGAGGCCATGGTGCTGATCGAGAACCCGACCGTGCATGCGCAGGTTCTCGATCAGGTGATGGTTGCCAATCTGAAAGACGAGGCGCAAAGCTGGACGCTGGCCGCCGACGGCAGCTATCACCGCGTCCACGCCGGCGAGAAAGCCTTTGACGCCCAGCGCTATTTCATGATCAACCCGAGCCTGTCGGGTCGTGGCGAGGCACTGGGCGAAAACGCCATGGCGCGGCTGGTTCTCAATACCCGGGAGCGCCGCCCTGATTAAGGTTTTCTGAACCGCCGGGCGTGTATATAAGGTCATGATACCGCCGGAGCGACTGCCGCCGAACCGCTGGCCCTGAGCCGATCATGACTGACGCTAACGAACCTCCGTCCAGCGCCGCCACCGCCGTTCAGCGGGTTGGCGTCATTGATGTCGGTTCCAACTCGGTGCGCCTGGTGGTCTACCGCGGCGGCGGGCGGGTGCCGGTTCTGCTGTTCAACGAAAAGGTCCTGTGCGGCCTGGGGCGCCATATACACACCAGCGGCGTGCTGGACTCGGGCGCCATGACGCTGGCGCTCAGCACGATTCGCCGGTTTGCCGCGCTGGCCCGCGAAATGGGGGTGGCGCGCCTCGATATCGTTGCCACCGCGGCCGTCCGCGATGCCGCCAACGGCGGTGAACTGGCGGCCGAAATCCAGCGCCGCACCGGTCAGCCCCTGCGCATTCTCTCGGGCGACGAGGAAGCCCGGCTGGCGGCCATGGGCGTGCTGGCGGCGATGCCCGGCGCGCGCGGTCTGGTCGGCGATCTCGGCGGCGGCAGCCTCGAGGTCGTGGCGGTGGGGGCCAGCGGCATCGGCAACCGTGCCACCCTGCCGGTGGGCCCCTTGCAGGTCATCGACGCGGTCGGTGAGAATCGCCGCCGGGCCCGCGCCTTCATCGACGAGCGCCTGGGCGCCATCGACTGGCTGGCGGCCCATCCGGGCGGCGACTTCATCGCCGTCGGTGGCGCCTGGCGGGCGATCGCCAAGATGCAGATCGCCGCCGTCGACTATCCCCTGGCCATCGTCCATCACTACACGGTCGATGCCCGGGTGATGCGGGTGTTCGCCGAGCGCATCGCCGGTCTCGGCCGCGAGGCGCTGCGCGCGATGCCGGCGGTGACCAAGAAGCGGATCGCCACCTTGCCGTGGGCGGCGCTGGCGCTGGCCTCGGTGATCGAGCACACCAGGGCCGCCCGGGTCATCTTTTCCGCCTATGGCCTGCGCGAAGGGTTGCTGTATTCCCAGCTTCCACCGGATGTTCAGGCCCGCGACCCGCTGCTCGAGGAATGCCGGGCCATCGCCCATGGCCAGGGCCGCTTCCGCGATCACGGCGACGAGCTCTTTGGCTGGATCGACCCGCTGTTCCCGGACGAGACACCGGCAACCGCCCGACTGCGCCGTGCCGCCTGTCTGCTCTCCGACATCGCCTGGCGCGGGCGCCCCGACCTGCGCGCCGATCTGGCGCTTGCCCAGGTGCTCGACAGCCAGTTCGTCGGCGTCGACCACGCCGGCCTGGCGCTGATCGCGCTGGCCCTCTACGTCTCCTATGGCGGCAATCTGTCATCCCCGAGGGCGGCCGCCGCCGCGAGCCTGCTGGACAAGGCCGGGGTGACCACCGCTCGCCGGATCGGCCTGGCATTGCGCCTCGGCCAGCGTCTGTCGGGCGGCACCGCCGGACTGCTGCGCAAGAGCGCGCTGGTCGATACCGGCCACGCCCTGATGCTGCGGATCGAGGCCGGCCATGACCATCTGGTCGGCGAGGTCGTGCGCCGCCGCCTGAAAGCGCTGGGCGATGCCTTTGGCAAGCCGACCCATGTCGAATGCAGCCCGCGCCCCGAACCGGTGCGGGTCGAGGCCGGCTAAGGCCCAAATATCTTTCAGCCGGCGCCGTTGAGGCGCACCAGACGGATCCGCCGGCCCTTGGCGGCGAGTGCAATCTTGCCCTGCTTGAGGGCCAGGGCATCAGCTCCGAACAGGTCGTGGCGCCAACCTTTCATCGCCGGGACATCGGGGTTTTTCTCACCGGCGATGCGTTGCAGATCGGCGCTGCTCGCCACCAGCTTCTGGGCCACCCCGTGTTCTTCGCATTTGGCCTTGAGCAGCACCTTCAAAAGCTCCACCAGCGCCGACTGATCGTGGCGCCCTCCGGGGCGCGCTTCCGGTTCGGGCAGCCGCTCGGGCGGCGTTGCCAGCCCGCGGCGCACGGCGGCGATCAAGTCGGCCGCCTCGCGCCGGCGGGCAAAGCCACCGGGCAATGCCCGTATGTTGGCCAGCTCGTCGATGCTGGTTGGTGCCTGGGCGGCCACTTTCAGCACCGCCTCGTCGCGCAGGATGCGGTTGCGGGGCACGTCGCGGGCCTGGGCCTCGCGCTCGCGCCATGCCGCCACCTCCTTGAGAACGGCAAGATAGCGCCGGTCGCTGCTGCGGCTCTTGAGCCGCCGCCAGGCGCTCTCGGCATCGTTGGTATAGGTTTCCGGCGACATCAAGATCGCCATTTCCTCGTTAAGCCAGTGCATGCGGTTGTTGGCTTCGAGCTGGTCGGCCAGCGCCTCGTAGACACCGCGCAGGTGGATGACGTCGCCCAGCGCGTAATCGAGCTGACGCTGACTCAGCGGCCGGCGCGACCAGTCGGTGAAGCGCGAGGATTTGTCAAGCCGGGCGCCGGTCAGGCGCAGCACCAGCTTTTCATAGCTCACCGCGTCGCCGAAGCCGCAGACCATGGCCGCAACTTGCGTATCGAAGACCGGCTCGGGAATGCGGCCCGAAAGGTGGAAGAAAATCTCGATGTCCTGGCGCGCCGCGTGAAACACCTTGAGCGTCTGCGGTGCCACCAGAAGCTCGAAAAACGGCGCCAGATCAAGGCCGTCCGCCAGCGCATCGATGATCCAGGCGCCGTCGGGCCCGGCCACCTGAATCAGGCACAATTTCGAGTAGTAGGTGGTGTCGCGCAGAAACTCGGTATCGACCGTGATGTAATCCGCCTGCGAGAGGTTGGCGCACAGGCGGGCGAGCGCCCGGGTATCGGTAATCATGTTCATCACGCCAAGTCTATACACCGCCGGTGCCGGCCCGTCACCCGCGGATTTGACCGCTTGATGATCCGGTGAAACCGGGCAGGGCCTTGACAAACGGCGCCGTTCATGCGCTCTACCCTCGGCGCCAAACGGGCGCCGATCCGGGGCCGCCGGGGAGGAAGAAGACGCATGCATCCCTATCGCACGCATAGCTGTGGCGAACTGCGCGAACACCATGTCGGCGAGACCGTCCGCCTGTCGGGCTGGGTCCACCGCAAGCGGGACCACGGCAACCTGCTGTTCGTCGATCTGCGCGACCATTACGGCATCACCCAGTGCGTGATCGAGGCCGGGGCTCCGTTCTTCACGGAGATCGAGCGGACCCGGGCCGAAAGCGTGGTCACGGTGCTGGGCGAGGTGGTGGCGCGCAGCGAGGACACCATCAATCCGGGGCTCGCCACCGGCCAGGTCGAGGTACGCATCCGCGACTACAAGGTGCTCTCGGCGGCCGCCGAACTGCCGTTGCCGGTGTTCGGCGAGCCGGAATATCCCGAGGACCTGCGCCTGCGCCATCGTTATCTCGATCTGCGGCGCGAGCGCATGCACCGCAACATCACCCTGCGTGCGGAAATCATCGCCAGCATCCGCCGGCGGATGACCGAACAGGGGTTCATGGAGTTCCAGACGCCGATTCTGACCGCCAGCTCGCCGGAAGGGGCGCGCGATTTTCTGGTGCCCAGCCGGCTTCATCCCGGCAAGTTCTATGCGCTGCCGCAGGCGCCGCAGCAGTTCAAGCAGCTGATCATGATCTCCGGCTTCGATCGCTACTTCCAGATTGCGCCCTGCTTTCGCGACGAGGACGCCCGTGCCGACCGCTCGCCCGGCGAGTTCTATCAGCTCGACATCGAAATGGCCTTTGTCGAGCAGGAAGACGTGTTCCGGGCGGTCGAGCCGGTTCTGCACGGCGTCTTCGAGGAGTTCTCCGACAAGACCGTGACGCCGATGCCGTTTCCCCGCATCGCTTACGCCGAGGCCATGCTGAAATACGGGACTGATAAGCCGGACCTGCGCAATCCGCTGGAAATCGTGGATGTGAGCGAGGTCTTTGCCGGCTCCGGCTTCTCGATCTTTGCCCGGGCGATCGGGGGCGGCGCCGTGGTGCGTGCCATTCCGGCGCCGGGCTCGGGCAGCCGTCCGCGCAGCTTTTTCGACAAGATGAACGACTGGGCCCGCGAGCAAGGCGCGCCGGGCCTCGGTTATGTGATTTTCGCCGACGGCGGCGGCAAGGGGCCGATCGCCAAGAACCTCGGCGACGAGCGCCTGGCGCGGCTGCGCGAGATCACCGGGCTCGGCGACGGCGACGGCGTGTTTTTCGCCTGCGACAAGCCGGCCGGCGCCGCCCGCCTGGCCGGGCTGGCCCGCACCCGGATCGGCGAAACCCTCGATCTGATCGAGCGCGATGTCTTCCGGTTCTGCTGGGTCGTCGACTTTCCGATGTATGAATTCGACGAAACCGAACAGAAGATCGACTTCAGCCACAATCCCTTCTCGATGCCGCAAGGGGGCCTGCAAGCGCTGGAAACGAAGGATCCCCTCGACATCCTCGGCTATCAGTACGACATCGTCTGCAACGGCGTCGAACTGTCGAGCGGCGCCATCCGCAACCATCTGCCCGAGATCATGTACAAGGCCTTCGAGATCGCCGGCTATGAACAGCGCGAGGTGGAAGAGCGGTTTGCCGGCATGCTGAATGCGCTCAAATACGGCGCCCCGCCGCATGGCGGCATTGCCCCGGGGATCGACCGCATCGTCATGCTGCTGGCCGACGAGCCGAACATTCGCGAGGTCATCCTGTTTCCGATGAACCAGCAGGCCGAGGACCTGATGATGGGGGCGCCGGCGCCGGCCTCGCCGCGCCATCTGCGCGAGCTGCACATCCGGGTCGTCCTGCCGGAGCCCGAGTCCTCGGATTAATCCTCGGCTGCGGCCAGGGTCGTTTCAATACGGACCTCGCCAGTCAATGTCCGGTGAACCGGGCATTTGTCGGCGATTTCATGCAGCCGCTGGCGCTGCTCCGCACTCAGCGCGCCGGCGAGCATAATTTCGCGCCGGATGAGGTCGACCTTGCCGGTTTTGGTTTCGCATTCGGCGCAATCGGCGGCATGGATCTTGTCGTGGCTCAAGCGCACCGCGATGTGATCGACCGGCCAGTTCTTGTGCCGGGCATACATCCGCAAGGTCATCGACGTACACGCCCCGAGCGCCACCAGAAGCAAGTCGTAGGGCGACGGCCCGCTGTCATGGCCCCCCACGTCCTGTGGCTCATCGGCGCGCAAGCTGTGGCCCATGACCTCGATCGCTTGTGCAAACGGGGCCGGCTCGGTTTCGGCCACCACCGCCTGCCAGCCGCCGACGGGGCTGTCCGCAGGCATGTCTTCGGCTTCGTCCTGTTGGGGCAGATAGCGCGACGCCCAGGCGGCGAGGACACGGGCGACATAGCGGGCGTCGCGCGGCCGGGTGAGCAGGTGATCGGCATCATCAAGCGAAACGAAGCTCTTGGGATGGCGGGCGGCAGAATAGATTTTCGCGGCATTGTCGATCGACACGATCCGGTCGCCGGGCGCGTGCAGGATCAACAGCGCCTTGCCCAGCCGGGCGATCGCTTCGGCCGTGTTATGGGTTTCCAGATCATCGAGGAATTCACGGCGGATGGTGAACGGACGCCCGCCGATCCGGACCTCGGCAGCTCCAATGCGCTGGATATCGTCGATCTTGTCGCCGACCAGATGGGCGACATGGGCAGGCTCGAACGGCGCCCCGATGGTGACCACGGCGCGGGCCTCGGCAATCCGCCCGGCGGCGGCCAGCACCGCGGCGCCGCCCAGACTGTGGCCGATCAGCAGGGCAGGGGCCTCATGCCGCGCCCGCAGATAGTCGGCGGCCGCCAGCAGATCGGCGATGTTGGAGCTGAAACTGGTGTTGGCGAAGTCGCCGTCACTGCCGCCGAGACCGGTGAAATCGAAGCGCAGCACGGCAAAGCCGTCATCCGCCAGGGCCCGCGATATGCGGCTGGCGGCGTGGCTCTCCTTGGAGCAGGTGAAGCAGTGGGCAAACAGCGCAAAGGCACGCGGACGCCCGGCCGGCCAATCGAGGCGGGCGGCCAGATCCGCGCCGTGCGAGCCGGCAAAGGTGATGCGCTCGGTCCGTTCGGCCATCGATGAAGTCCTTTCGGTCGTGGGTTCTCTTGCCCCTCGGCGGAGAGACTATTGCATGATTCGGGTGTCGCCGCAGGGTGACGAGGCGATGCTTTCGAGCTATGAGAGATGCTTGCCATTCGGATCATCAGTCGGGAAGACCATGACAGGACCACTAGCAGGGCTCAAGGTGCTGGAAATGGCAGGGCTGGGTCCGGCACCGTTCGCCACCATGATGCTGGCCGACATGGGTGCCGAGGTCCTGTGCGTTGACCGACCCGGGGCCGGAGCCCAGGTGACCGGTGATCCCACCCGCGACCTGCTGCGCCGCAGCCGGCGCTCGGTTGTCGTCGACCTCAAGAAAGAGGGGGCAGCCGGGCTGATCCTTAGCCTGTGCGAGCAGGCCGACGTGTTGATCGAGGGCTTTCGCCCCGGGGTGATGGAGCGCGCCGGCCTTGGCCCCGATGTCTGCCTGGCCCGCAACCCCCGGCTCATCTATGGCCGGATGACCGGCTGGGGGCGCGACGGTCCCCTGGCCAGGGCAGCCGGGCATGACATCAACTATATCGCGCTGGCCGGGGTGCTGAACGCCATTGGCGCCGCCGACGGGCCGCCGCTGCCGCCGCTCAATCTGGTCGGCGACTATGGCGGCGGCGGCATGCTGCTGGCCTTCGGCGTCTTGTGCGCGCTCTTTGAGCGCCAGCGCTCGAACCGCGGCCAGGTCGTGGACGCCGCGATGATTGACGGCGCCGCCTTGATGATGACCGTGGTCTTCAGCCTGCATGCCATGGGATGGTGGCGCAATGCCCGGGGGTCCAATCTGCTGGATGGCGCCGCGCCGTTCTACCGCGCCTATGAGACGGCGGATGGCAAATACGTCAGCTTCGGGGCCCTTGAGCCGCAGTTCTACCGCGAATTCCTCGAACTTGCGGGGCTGGACGAGGCCGAATATGCCCAGTCCTTTGACCCCCGCGACTGGCCGGCGCTGGCCGAGAAGCTGGCCGGCGTGTTTTGCACCCGGACCCGCGATGAATGGTGTCAGCTATTCGAGGGAACGGACGCCTGCATCGCGCCGGTGCTTGCCTTTGACGAGGCGCCGGCGCATCCGCAGAACCGGGCGCGCAGCGTGCATGTCAGCGTCGATGACGTGGTTCAGCCGGCGCCCGCGCCGCGCTTCAGCCGCACGCCCGCAGACACGCCCACGCCGCCGCCCGCGCCGGGAACCCACACGCAAGAAGGCCTGCGCGACTGGGGCGTGGACGCGGACGAAATCGCAGCACTGCGCGCCGCCGGCGTGCTGGTGCCGGCGAATTCCTAGAAAGTTCGTCACGAAACCCCGGTGAGGGGGCGGCGGAATCAGGCGTCGATATCGACCTTGGCGCCGACGTTCTTGTCGGTCTCGGACCGTTCGACCTCTTTTCGCTCGATGGCCGAATCGGCCGGGCGCTGCTGCGCCTCAACCACCGATTCCGGCGAGCCCGACCGGCCTGTGGAGGCGATCGGCTGGGCGGCGACCGCGGCCGCACCTTGAATGTCCATGCACGTTCTCCTTCGGCAGCCCCGCTGTCGGCATGTCCTGCCGACCGGTGGCTTTGCGTCCCGCCGTTGCCGACGGTTTGCCCTTTCGTCGAGGGCCCGGGAGCGGGCCCACCGATGCGACCCCATCTAAACGCCGAAAGCTTAAGAAAGTCTTAACGCGCGCCCTCAAGGGGCTCCGAACAACGCAAATAGCTTTCAAAGCAAAGATATATTATAGATTGAAAAACAGTCTGTTATTCAAGCGGGTTAATGTTATTTATAAAGTGCAATGGAGTTACATCACGGGCGCTGAACCGTGGCGGTGACGGTGATCGTCTGGCCACTTTTTCCCGGAAAATCCTTGAACATGGCATCGACCAGATAGGGCATGACATCACCGAGGCGGTCGGTCTTGCCGAGACTCGAGGCGCGGCCTTCGAACACCACGCTTGAGTCGGCGCGGCGCACCAGGACCAGGCGCAATTCGCGCAGGAACAGCGGCCGGGTGCTCGACGACAGCCCGAAGGCGGTGGAAATGCCGCCGCCGACGTGACGGCCATAGCCGCCGACCCCGACCCCGACGGTCACCGGCGGATTGGCGGCATCCGGGTCGGCGACCGGCCCGGGCCGCACGCCATAGGAGATTCGCGCATAAAGGTCGGGCTCGGTGCCGGGCGGGGCCGGGCGATAGCCGTAAGTGCCAAGCCGGCTGCCGATCAACTGGGCAAAGGCGCGGAATTCGGGCGAGTCGGCCAATGCCGGGTCCTCGGGCACAACCCGCAGCGTCTCGCCGGCCGGCGGCGCGAGAATGTGAAAGCGGGTGACATCGGTGGTCAGGCGATCGGCGCAGCCGGCCAGCAGCAACACCGCGGCGATGCCGATCCAGACCCTTATTCGGCGCTTCGTCATCACGGTCTTCCCCTTGCTCTCGCCGCCGTCACTCCGCCGGCCATATTATCTGTGCCGGGGCGATGAAGTCATCCGTCTTGGAGACGGGCGATGTTTTCGAATCGTTAACCATGATGGGTCATACCTGAACAGGACATGAAGATCGGGCCGCAGGCGCCCGGATCGTGGCGTGGCAGGCCCGGGCCATGGCCTTGCCTTGAGGCGAAGACAGGCCCAGGACAAGAGTTCGGCAATGACATCGGATCAGACAAGAGGCCCTGGCCGGTTCGCCGCTTTTGCGGCGCTGATTGCCTTTGGCGTTCTTGGTGGCTGCGCCAGCACGCCGCCCGGCAATTACGATACGACCCAGCGGGTCGGGCCGCGTCCCGATTTCGATCCGCCGGCGATGGTCCGAGTGGCCGATGATCTGCTGCGCTCGGGCGATACCGCCAATGCCCTGGGTCTCTATCGCCGGGCCAGCGAGCGCGACCCGAAAAACGCCAGGGCCCTGGCCGGTCTCGGCACCGCCTATCTGGCGCTGGGCGGCGTGAACGAGGCAGCGGAGGCCTTTGCCCGGGCGCTGGCCATCGATCCCGGGCTTGGGCGCGCGCGTCTGGGCCGCGCCCAGGCGCTGATTCGCCAGGGCCGCCCGCGGGCGGCCCTGGTCGAGCTCGAATCGCTGTTGCTGTCCGACCCCAAAAACCCGAAAGTATTCAATGCCATGGGCATCGCGCTCGATCTGCTGGGCAAGAATGCCGAGGCCCAGATCCGTTACGGACAGGGCCTCGATCTGGCCCCCGATGATGTCAGCCTGCGCAGCAATCTCGCCTTGTCCTTTGCCGTTTCCGGCACCTTCGAGACGGCCATTGGCCTGCTGCGCGCCCTGGCGCGTGAGGCGCAGGCGGATGCCACCGTGCGGCAGAATCTGGCACTGGTTTACGGTCTGGCCGGACAGTTCGATATGGCCGAGTCGCTGGCCCGCATGGATCTGCCGGAAGACGCGGTGCGCGCCAATCTTGCCTATATCGCCGAGATCCGCAGCCTGAACCGCCGCCGTCTCGCCGCCGCCGTCATCCTAGGGGACCCGGATCTGCTGCAGCCCGAAGAGCTGCTGGCAGCGCGCGCGGCACCTTCATCGTCGCCAGCACCCCCGAAGGTGCCGCCGGTCGAGGACGCGCAACCGCCGACGCCGGCTGTGACCGCGCAAGCGACACCATTATCCGAGCCGTCACAGCCCGCCAGTACGCCGGAGCAGCCCCATCGCCTGACCCTTGCCGATTACCAGTCCCGGGCCCAGGCACTCATCGCCTGGGAGGCCTTGTTGCGCACCAATGCCGATCTGCTGGAAGACCTGGCGCCCGAGGTGCGCGAGGTCAGGGACACAGACGACGAGCAGGTGCGCTATGTGCTCGGCACCGAGGTAACGGGACCGACGCTGCAGGTGCGCGATCTGTGCCGGACGCTGACGGCCCGCGGGATCGATTGCCGGCTGTCCGAGTAGCGTCGCCTCAGGACGGCGGGTTGTTTTCGTCCGGCTCCAGCAGGCGGTGGAGGTGGACAATCACATATTTGACATGGGCATCGTCCACATGCTGGTGGCTGGCTGCCCGCCAGGCATCATAGGCGGTCTTGTAATTGGGAAAGATGCCGATGATATCAAGGGCGTCGAGGTCCTCGAAATCGTGGCCGCGCGGGTCCTTGACCCGACCGCCGAAGACCAGATGCAGCAGTTCGTTCGCCATGACATGCTTCCTCCAGATGGCCCTTAAGAGCTCACTGCGACCCTAGATGGCGGGTCAGCCCCTCCAAATCAAGTCCGTCGGCATATTTGGTGACGCAAAGGCTGGGAAAAGATGCTTGAGGTGATTATGCTGCCGCTCCGGTTCCGGATGAGCATGAAGGCGCGAGGCGAATCGCATGAACACCTCTTCACCCCAGCCCCTGAATGTCGCGGTCGTGCCGGTCACGCCGTTCGTGCAGAACTGCTCGATCCTGTGGTGCACGGCGAACAAGAAGGGCGCGGTGGTTGATCCCGGCGGCGATATCGAGCGGATTCTCGAGGCCGTCCGCCAGCATGACGTGGAGATCGAGAAGATCCTGGTCACTCACGGCCATGTCGATCATGTCGGCGGCGTCGCGGATCTGGCCGAGCGCCTGGGCGTACCGATCGAAGGCCCGCAGCGCGAGGATGCCTTCTGGATCGATACGCTGACCGAACAGGGGATCCGTTTCGGCTTTTCAGGGGCACGGGCTTTTACCCCCGACCGCTGGCTCGACGACGGCGACCGGGTGCGTGTCGGCGATCTCACCTTCGATGTTCTGCATTGTCCCGGCCACACGCCCGGGCATGTGGTGTTCTTTCACCCCGATGTCCGGCTGGCGGTGGTGGGCGACGTACTGTTTCACGGCTCGATCGGGCGCACCGATTTCCCGCGCGGCGATCATGCGACGCTGATTCATTCGATTCGCGACAAGCTGTTTCCGCTCGGCGACGACGTCACCTTCATTCCCGGCCATGGGCCGGCCTCGACCTTCGGCGAGGAGCGCCGCAGCAATCCCTTCGTGTCCGACGCCGCCATCGCCCAGGCGTGATGCGGCCGGGAACAGGGGACTCGTTCGCGGCCCGCGGCGCGGGTTATAATAACACCCGGAATTGGACCCGAGACGGAGGCGGAGCGACAATGAAACTCACCGATGAACTGGAGAAGATGAAGCAGGCGGCGCTGGAGACCATTCCGGCCGAGATCACCGAGATCATGGATGACGCCACCCGGGCGGTGGCCGACGCCGGCATTGCCGAGAACAGCCTCGGGGAAGGTGCCACCATCCCGTCCTTTTCGCTTCCCAACGCCCATGGAGAAACCGTGACATCGAACGCGCTTCTGGCGCAGGGGCCTTTGGTCATCAGCTTTTATCGCGGCGACTGGTGCCCCTATTGCAATCTCGAGCTTCGCGCCCTTCAGGAGCGCCTCGGCGAGATCAGGGCGAAGGGCGCTACGCTGGTCGCCATTTCGCCGGAGACACCCGAGTCGAGTGCCCAGACAGTGGACAAGAACGCGCTCGAGTTCGAGGTCCTGAGCGACCTCGGCAACCGGGTGGCCGAACAGTTCGGGCTGGTGATGGTGCTGGATGAGCGCCTGCGCCCGATTTACAAGGAATGGGGGGCCGATCTGCCGGCCCGCAACGGCGACGACAGCTTTCGCCTGCCGCTGCCCGGCACTTACGTGGTTGATCGGAATGGCACGGTGGTCAAGGCCTTTGTCGATGCCGACTACCGCAAGCGCCTGGACCCGGACGAGGTGATCGCCGCGCTGGAGACGATTGCCGGCTGACCGGCACTCACGTATCGGAAGCCAGCAGCCGGCGCAGCTCGCGCTTGAGCACCTTGCCGGACGGGTTTTTCGGCAATTCGTCGAGAAAATACACCGCCCGCGGCTTCTTGAAACTGGCCAGACAGGCCCGGCAATGGGCGATCAGATCGGCTTCGCTGGCGGATGCACCGGCGCGCAGCACGACGGCTGCGGTGACTGCTTCGCCCCAGGTCTCGTCGGGCAGGCCGAAGACCGCGGCTTCCAGCACCGCCGGGTGGTGATAGAGCACGGATTCGATCTCCTTGGTGTAGATGTTGACCCCGCCCGAGACCACCATGTCGGTCTTGCGATCGACGATGAACAGATAGCGGTCCTCGTCCAGATAGCCGAGATCGCCGGTGTAAAACCAGCCGTCGCGGATGGCCTGCGCCGTTGCGTCCGGCCGATTCCAGTAGCCGGAAATGACCGAGCGCGAGCGCACCAGCACTTCGCCGACTTCCCCGGGCGCGAGGTCATGGCCCTCATCATCGACAATGCGGACCTCGGCGCCGACCGCCTCACGCCCGGCCGAGGCCAGCCGGCGCATCTGCTCTTCGCTGCCGTCAAGCACATGATCGGCGGCGACCAGAAAGGTCGCTTCCAGCGTCTCGGTCAGGCCGTAGCCCTGGGTAAAGCCGCAGGGAAGCCGGGCGAGCGCCCGGCGCAGCACGGCGGGCGGCATCGGCCCGCCGCCGTAGAAGATGAGCCGCAGGCTGGAGAGATCGGCGCTCCCGAATTCCGGCGCGTTCAGGACCGCGTTCAGCATGGTGGGGACAAGCAGCGAGACACTGGCGCGATGGCGCCGGACGCCCTCAAGCCAGGCCTCGGGCGTAAACCGGGGCAGGATCACCTGGGTGCACCCCAGCATCATGTAGGTGATCCCCATGAACACCGCGCCCATATGGTAGATCGGCGTGGCGATCAGGTTGATATCATCGCCGCAACTGCGATCGGCGACGAACTGATTATACGCATTGGCTTCCAGATTGAGGTGCGAGACCATCGCCCCCTTGGGCAGGCCGGTGGTGCCGCTGGTAAAGAAGACGGCGAAGGTGTCGTCCTCGCCCATCGGCGACTCAAGCGGCGTCTGGGAGGCCCGCGCGACCAATTCGTCGTAGCGCTCGGCGCCGGGCAGATCGCCATCCACACTCCACAATCCCGGCGCTTTTTCCAGCAGGGGAAGGGTGCCGGCCACCTGTTCGCCGTAATCGGTGCCGGCGACCAGAAGCGCGGGCTCCACCTGGTTGAGAATCGCCGCCATTTCCGGCGCGGTGAGGCGGTAATTGATCGGCACAGTGATCATGCCGGCCCGCGACAGGCCGAAATAGAGCTCGATATATTCCGGGCAATTGGCCAGCAGAATGGCGACGCGCGCGCCCGCCGCCAAGCCATGGCCCAGCAGCGCGTTTGCCACCCGATCGACCCGCTCATCGAGCTGTTTCCAGGTGATCGCGCGCGCGCCGAAGACCAGCGCCGGCCTGGCCGGGAAACGGGCGGCGTTGCGCCGGACAATCGCGTCCAACGTGCGGCCCGACGTCATGACCTCAACTGCGGGGCTGATGGTAGATGCGGGCGACACACGGCTCGTCCACCGGCTTGCCGTCGTCGTCGAACTGGCGCCCGAAGGTCGATTCGAACACATCCCAGCCCCATTCGCGCGGCATGATGTCCATCCACAAAGGCGTGTGCACGCAATAGGCCGAAAGCGCCCGGTTGAACGTCCAGTCGGCGCGCGTCTTCATCACCGCGATGTTGAGCGGGTGACGGTCCGAGTCCTCGTTCTTGCCGTCGCGCATCAGCATGCCGCCGCTGGCGCAGTAATGCATGATGAAGCTGGTTTTTTCCTCATCCTCCTCGACCGTGAAGCGGTGGCCGTGGGCGCGCAGGAACTGGGCATAAGCCTCGATCAGCGGTTTCGTCGAGCCGCTTTCCTTCATCTGCATCAAGAGCGGTTTCCACACCTGCTCACCGACGTAGCGCCAGGCCTTTTCGACCGCTTCCTCGCCGAGTTCATCGCGGATAAAGGTGACCAGCAAGCCGGTCATGTCGACATACAGGTCGTGCAGGGGCCGCCATTCGTCCCAGATTGCCTGGGCTTCGCGCAAGGCGGTTTCCTTGTCACCGGCTTGAATCGCACGCTGGCAGCGCTCGAGCGGGGTTTCGGAAAGATCGGGGCGCAGCCGCGGGCCGGCCTCCGTTTCCTTGTCCTTTTCGCCGCTTTCGATGGCGGCACGCAGCCGGGCGACCAGCTCGTCGCCCAGCACACCGGGGGTAAAGACTTCGGCCACGCCGAGCGCCTTGAGGGCGGCAACGTCGCCGTCGGGGATGACGCCGCCGCAAAACACCGGCACATCCAGCCCGTGGGCCGCCATTTCCGCCATCAGCGTCTTCATCTGGGTCATGTGCTGGCCCGACAGGAAGCTCACCCCGATGGCATCGACGCCTTCCTCGATCGCCGCCTCGACGACCCGGGGCGCGCTGTTGTGGAGGCCCAGATAGATCACCTCGAAGCCGGCGTCGCGCAACAGATAGGCGACGGTGACAATGCCGGTATCGTGGCAATCCAGCCCCATTTTCGCCAGCAGCACGCGGGTGTGTTTGCTCATCGCTTGCAACTCCCTGGCGTATCCCTAGCGGAAAGAAAAGTTCTGGGCCCGGCGCATGGCCTGATGGCATTCGCCGAGCGTGACCTTGTTCTCGAGCGCATCGATCAGCACCGGAACCATGTTTTCGCCCGCCTTCCAGGCCGCTTCGATGCGGCTCATGGCGGCCTGCCATTGGGCCGGGTCGCGTTTGGCACGATAGTCCTTGAGATAGGCGTGGCGCTCGGCCGTCCATTCGTCGATCCTGAACGTGTGGACCGGGATCGGCGGGTCTTCCTCGGGCGGCACGCGGAAGCGATTGACGCCGACCAGCGTGCGCTCGCCCGATTCGAGCTGCTGCTGGTTGCGATAGCGGGCCTGATTGATCTGGTCATCCAGCCAGCCGCTGCGAATCGCCGCCGCCATGCCGCCCTGGTCCTCGACCTCCCGGAGCTTGGCGGCAATCGCGCGTTCCATCTCGGTGGTCAGCCGCTCGATGTAATAGGAACCGCCCAGGGGATCGACGGTCCGGGTAATCCCGGTCTCATAGGCGATTACCTGCTGGGTGCGCAGCGCAATGCGCGAGGAGTGTTCGGTGGGCAGCCCGTGGCCCTCGTCATAGGAGCACAGGTGGATCGACTGCGCCCCGCCGAGCGCCGCCGCCAGGGCCTCGATGCCGGCACGCACGATGTTGACCTGCGGCTGCTGGGTGGTCAGCGTGTTGCCCGCCGACTGGACTGAGAAGCGCATGCGCCAGCATTCCGGATTGGTGGCGCCGAGTTCCTCGCGCATGGTCCGGGCGTACAAGCGGCGCATGGCCCGGAACTTGGCGATTTCCTCGAAAAAATCGATCGAGGCCGAGAGAAAGAACGAGGCGCGGCGCGCAAAGCGGTTGATGTCAAGCCCGCGCGCACTGGCCATGCGGAAGATATCGAAGGCATGGCCCAATGTGAATGCCCCGTCCTCGATGGCATTGACCCCGGTTTCGCGCAGATTGTAGCCGTTGGTCACCATCCAGTTGAGGCGCGGCATGTGCTCGGTAATGAAGGCGATGTTGTCGAGGCACAGCCGCAGGGTGCCGTCGAGCGGGAAGAACTGGGTGACGGTCTGCAGCGGCCCGCCGCTCATCTGAAAGAAGGGATCATTCTGCTGGGTGCCGATG
Organism: uncultured Alphaproteobacteria bacterium; assembly: GCA_964654995.1. Taxonomy (GTDB): domain Bacteria; phylum Pseudomonadota; class Alphaproteobacteria; order CAZZKF01; family CAZZKF01; genus CAZZKF01. The sequence goes on from CAZZKF010000004.1 coordinate 87,465, forward strand.
ACTTGGTCAAAGGCCACGCCCTTGCGCCTGGCAACCGCCGCCAGCATCGCCAAAGTGACCGCCGAGACCGGCGGCCGGATCGAGAGCGCGTAGGACACCTGATCGGGGCCGAAGCCGTCGTACAGCGTCTCCATGTCCTCGAGCGTGCTGATGGCAACGCCGGTCACCCCGACCTCACCTTCGGCAACCGGATCGTCGGAATCGAAGCCATAAGACGTCGGCAGATCGATGGTGATGACAAAGCCGTTGGCGCCGTTCTCGTGCAGATAACGGATGCGGGCATTGCTTTCGCGGGGCGAGCCGAAGCCGACCTGAAAGCGGCGCGTCCAGATACGCTTGCGGTACATGCCGGGATACGGCCCGCGGGTGAACGGATAGGACCCGGGCACGCCGAGATCGCGTTCGGGGTCGAAATCGCTCAAGGAGTCCGGCGTATAGAGCTCGTCGATCTCAAGCCCGGCGCTGGAGCGGAAGGTCTGCGCCTCGGTCGGATCGCGCGGTGCCGTGGCGGCAGGACGAGGCGATTTCATGCCCGGGCCTCCCCGCGCAGGCGCGCCGTGGCCTCGTGATCGACGGCAAACGTTTTCGGATCGACGACGACGCCGTAATGCTTGCGTGCGACTTCCGGCGAGACATAGCCGTAGCGGACCTCTTCGGCGACCCGCTCGACAGGCCGCGCCCGGGGGTCGCCATAGCCGCCGCCACCGCCTGCGATCTGATGCCAGCGGCTGCCCTTGGGAATGCCGGTCACCACCTCCTTGCTGGCGCAAACGTGGACCTGGCCATCGGGGTAGATCAGCTCGCCGCGGTTGTTCATGCCGGCCGCGCCGCCCAACAGACCCTTGGCTTCGGAGCCGGGGTCGATGCCGTCGCCAAAGGCACTGATCAGGTTGTCGTCATTGAGGAATTCGATATCGAGCTCGACCCCGAGGCCGCCGCGCCATTCCCCGGCGCCGGCCGAATCCGGCTTGAATTCGAAATGATGGATGAACAGCGGGTCCTTCATCTCGAACATCTCGGGGTCCTGGGCCAAGAGACCGCCGCCGCAGGCAATCAGGCCGATGTGATCGTAGCCGTCGGCGCCTTGCGCAGCGCCGCCGCCGCCCTTGAGGCCGTTGAACAGAATATCGACGAACGGCTGATTGGTGCGCGGATTGAAGCCCACCGCGGCAATCGCGAACAAGGGGTTCCACGCCGCCGTGACCCGCTCCGGCACGGCCTGGGCCAGCGCCTGGAAGATCGCCGCCGATATCTGGTCGGAGAGATGGTTGCCGAAGGTGCTGGCCGCCGGAAAACCGGGGTTGACCATGGAGTTTTCCGGCATGTGCATGTGAATGGGCCGGATCATGCCGGCGTTCTGGGGAATGTCCGGGTCCTTGAGACACATCAGAAGCGTGAGAAGCACCGCCGTCATGCTCGATCCCAGGGGCGCGTTCACATAGCCCGGCGTTTGCGGCGAGGTGCCGGTGAAATCAAACGACATCTCGTCGCCGTCCACGGTGACCGCCACCTTGATCTCCATCACTGAGCCGGGATTGATGCCGTCGTAATGGACCTCCGCCTCGCCGTGATAGACGCCGTCGGGGATGGCGGCAATCTCGGCGCGCATCTGCTGCTCGGTGGCGTCATACAGGTGATGAAGGTGGGCGAGAAATGTCTCGCGGCCGTGGCGCTTGACCAGCTTGACCAGCTCGCGCTCACCCACCGCACAGCCGCCGATTGCCGCCCGGATGTCTTCCTGGACGATGGGGAAGCGGATGTTGCCGAAAATCAGATCCCAGACGTCGCGCCGCAGCTCGCCCTTTTCATAGAGCTTGACCGGCGTGATCCGCAGGCTTTCCTGCCAGATCTCGGTGGCCGCCGGGTTGTACGCACCCGCCACCGCACCGCCGACGTCGGCCTGATGGCCGTTGATCGCGGCAAAGCCGATCAGTTCGTCATCGACGAAAATGGGGCGCACGATCTTCACGTCCGCCGGCTGGTTGCCGCCGGTAAACGGGTCGTTGTGGATGATGACGTCGCCGGGATAGAGCTCGTCGCCGAAATATTCGACCATGTACTGGATGGACAGTGGCACCGCGAAGGCGAGGATCGGAATATAGGCGGTCTGTTCCATCAACTGGCCTTCGGCGTCATAGAGGCCGGTGACGAAATCCCGGGCCTCGCTGAGGATCGGCGAGCGCGCCGTGCGCAGCATCACCAGGCCCATTTCCTCGGTGATCGCCTTCAATCGCCGCTGAATGACGGTGACCAGAATCGGATCGATGGTCTGGCTCATGACAGGATCCTTTCGAGATAGGTGTCCTCTTGGTCCGCGCGGTAGAGCGAGAAGGTGCCGACCCGATCGACCGCAAAGGCGAAGCCGGGGGGCACGAAAATCGTGGTCGTGACCTGCTCGATGATCGCCGGGCCCTGGCCGCAATTGCCGAACACCATGGCGTCGCCGTCATAAACGGGAACGTCGGCGAACGTGCCCTCGCTGGGCAGATAGACGGGGCGCGCGCCCTTGAGGTGATCCGACGCATCGGCGGGGCCGCGTTCGACCTCCGGCAAGGGCGGTTTTTCGGTCACCCCGATGGCGGTCACCCGCAGGTTCACCAGCTCGACCTCGGTGCCCATATCGTCGAGGGCATAGCCGTAAAGGCGCTCATGCTCGGCGTGGAAGTTCTGGCGCAGGGCATCGATGCCCCGGGCCTCGAAATCGCCGAGATCGAAGCCGACGGTGATTTCGTTGTGCTGGCCCAGATAGCGCATGTCGACGGCGTATTCGATGCGGATGCGGGTCTGATCGCCGACCCCTTCGCTGGCCAGCACGCGGGCGCCTTCGTCGCGCATTTCGGCCAGATAGGTCTTGATGCGGGCGACATCGGCGTCGGCGCCCAAAGCGTGATAGGTGCGCACATAGCTGTGCTTGAGGTCCGAGCGCAGCATGCCGCTGGCGCAGAAGATCGAGGACTCGCGCGGGATCAGGATCAGCGGAATCTCCAGCTCGGTGGCGATCATGGCGCCGTGGATCGGCCCGGCGCCGCCGGCCACCACCAGCGGGTATTCGCGCGGATCAAGCCCGCGGGCGACCGAAATCTCGCGCAGGCCGGCGGCCATATTGACGTTCATGACACTGAACATGCCGGCGGCTGCGGCTTCGAGATCGAGCTTCATCGGCGTCGCCACATGGGCCTCGATGGCGGCCACCGCGGCGTCGCGGTCGAGCCGCATTTCGCCGCCGAGGAAATAGTCGGCGTTCAGGTAGCCGAGCACCAGATTGGCGTCCGTACATGTCGGCCGCTCACCGCCGCGGCCATAGCAGGCCGGTCCCGGGTCGGCGCCGGCGCTTTGCGGCCCCATGCGCAGCAGGCCGCCATCGTCGATCCAGCCGATCGAGCCGCCGCCGGCACCGATGGTGTGAATGTCGAGCATCGGCAAGGCCAGTTGCTGGCGGTTGATCCAGCCTTCGCTGCGCAACAGCGGCGTCGCGTTCTCGACCAGCGAGGCATCGAACGAGGTGCCGCCCATATCGACGGTGATGCAGGACTCATAGCCCTGGGCGCCGGCATAGGCGATACCGGCGACAGGGCCGCCGGCGGGACCGGAGAGCAGCGTCATCACCGGCGCTTCGGCCGCCGCTTCGGGCGTCGCCACGCCGCCGTTCGACTGCATGATCAAAAGCACGCCGGCAAAGCCGATGTCGGACAGCGCGGTGGCCAGGGACTCCAGATAGCGCTTGAGCACCGGCCCGACATAGGAGTTCAGCACCGCGGTCGAGACCCGCTCATACATCCGCGCCTTGGGCAGCAGGTCGGAGGAAATGGTGATGAAGGTCTCCGGCATCGCCCTGGCAGCGGCAGCGCCGGCGGCCTGTTCATGGGCCGGATTGGCATAGCTGTGCATGAAACAGATGGCCAGCGCCTCGATGCCTTGCCCTTTCAGCACGTCGATCGCCCGGGCCAGCGAGTCTTCGTCCAGCGGCGTGACCACCTCGCCGTCGATATTGATGCGTTCCCTGACCCCCAGCCGGCGGTCACGCGGGACCAGCGGCTTGGGCGGTGTGAGCTTGTTGTCATAGAGCTTTTCGCGATAGCCGCGGCGCATCTCGAGAATGTCGCGAAAGCCTTCGGTGGTGAGCAAGCCGGTCGTAACCCCGTTGCCGGTGAGCACCGCATTGGTGGTCACCGTCGTGCCGTGAACGATCAGCTCGATTTCCGCCGCAAAGGCATCGAGCGAAAGCCCCTGCTGCTCGGCCATGCGCTCAAGGCCGTTGAGAACCCCGATCGACGGATCGGCCGGCGTCGTCGGGGTCTTGAACACCCGCGATGCACCGTGATCGTCGACCAGAAGAAAGTCGGTAAATGTGCCGCCGACATCGACACCAATACGAAACGCCATCTGTTTTTCACCCGCCCGAGTCCGGGCCGTCGCCCTCATAATTGAAAATCAATTGAAATCTTATTGATGGTAGACATGACGGCTTCCTCTGACAAGGGGATTGTCCGCCCTGTCACGTACGCTGTTTCAACCGCGACATCGCGGCGATAACAAAACGGCTGTGCGCCCTGAAGGTTCGCACAACGCTTGCGTCAGGCGACGGTCTCAGAGCTGTATTTTATCACACAAAGGGGTGACGCGGTGGATCAACCGGCGAGCACGTCGGCGGGGAGGGCGTCGAGGACGGCGGTGCCGAGCTCGACGCGGCGTGCCCACACCGGCACCTCGGCCATGACGTAGCGGGCATAGAAACGCGCCAGCGCCTGCCTGGTGGCCGCCTGAGGCCGATTGCCGGCGGCCCCCGCCATGCGCAGCCACATCCAGCCACCGGCGATCAGCCCGACCAGGGTGAGGTAGGCGCAGGCCCCGGCCTCGGCGTCGCGCGGCGTGCGCTCAAGCTGCTCGATCAGCCGGGCGCTGCAGGCCTCCAGCGTCTGCAGGCCCTCGGTAACAGCCCGGTGAATCTCGGCGAGTTCGGCATGATCCGCCCAGCGCGCGAGATCGGCCTCGACCCGGGCCCTGAAGCGGGCATAACGGGCGCCGCCGCGCCCGGCCAGCTTGCGCATGACGAGATCATGCGCCTGAATGCCGGTGGTGCCTTCGTAAATCGCCGCCACCCGGATATCGCGGACATACTGCTCGACCCCGGCATCCGAGACGTAGCCGTGGCCGCCGAACACCTGCACCGCCAGATTGGCGACCTCGAAGCCGACCTCGGCGCCATGCGCCTTGCAGACCGGCAAGAGCCATTCGGCGAGCTCCAGCGCCGCCTGACGCTCCTCGGCCGTTCCGGCCGCCGCCAGATCGAGATTGAAGGCGGCTTCGAGCACCAGGGCGCGGATCGCTTGCGTGCGTGCGCGCATCAGCATCAGCATGCGGCGCACGTCGGCGTGCTCGATGATCGCCACCGGCGGTGCGTCAGCCGGGCCGCCCTGCGGGCGCTCGGCGGCATAGGCAAGCGCCTGCGCCGTTGCCGCCCCGGCCACCGCCACGCCCTGGACCGCGACTTCGAGGCGCATCAGGTTGATCATCGCGAACATGACCTTGAGGCCTTCGCCTTCACCGCCGATCCGATAGCCCACGGCCCCGTCGAAATCGACGACGCAGGTGGGCGAGGCCTTGAGCCCCATCTTGTGCTCGACCCGGGCAATGAAAACATCGTTTTCGGCCCCAAGTTCGCCATCGGGTGCAAATCGCCGCCTGGGCACCAGAAACAGGCTCAGGCCGCGGGTGCCGGGGGCCGCCCCGGGGGTGCGGGCGAGCACCATGTGACAGATCTGATCGGTCCAGTCCTGATCGCCGTAGGTGATGAAGATCTTGGTGCCGGTGACCTTGAAGGTCCCGCCATCGGCGGGCCGGGCGGTGGTGCGGATGCGCCCGACGTCGGACCCGGCCTGGGCCTCGGAAATGCAGATCGTCGCCCCCCAGTCGCCGGCGATCAGGCGCGGCACGCAGGTCTCGGCGAGATCGGGCGCGCCGTGGGCGATCAGCAGGCGGGCCGCCGCCCGCTGCATCAGCGGCAGCATGGAGAAGGCGATGCAGGCGCCGTTGAACATCTCGGCCACCGCCACCTGCAGGGTGACGGGCATGCCCTGGCCGCCGGCATCGAGCGGCATGTCGAGCCCGGTCCAGCCGGCCTCCGTGAAACGGCGGTAGGCCTCGGCAAAGCCCGGCGGGGTGACCACGCGGCCGTCCTCGAGCCGGCTGCCGACCTCATCGCCGGTCGCATTCAGCGGGGCCAGAACGCCCTCGGCGAAGCGCGCCGCCTCGCGCAGCACCGCTGCCCCGGTCTCGGCATCGCCATGGGCGAACGCCGGCAGCCGGAACAGCCGGGCATAGTCCAGCACCTCGTCGAGAATGAAGCGCGTATCGTCAACCGGCGCGGTATAGGCAGGCATCGGCATCCCCTTCACAGGACATCCCGGCGGCCAGGGGAGGGACGGGCCACCGGCGTCGGAAATCTGGCGGATGGGGAGAAATTGAATTTGAACATGCTGGTCCTGTCCTCATACCAGAGGTTCGGCGGTGAGGCGGAGACCATCTGAACTTTCCCAGTTTGCGTCAAGGCCACCCTGTAATAGGCCTGAAAGAGCTTCTCCCTGAGCTCGCGGGCTTTTGATCATGGCGCCTTTAGCTTCTTCCGGGGTCAATAGCCACGCATCGTCAACGGCGCTCAAATGCCAGTTCACTCTCCGCAACAATTTGGCATAATCCGTAGTCATAGATGCGATCGCACGAACGGCACGTATTTGGTGCCGCTGTAAATAGTTCAAGATGACGTCTTCGAGAACTCCCTTTGGCCACCATGACGCCTTAAAGCGGGCCTCGTAGTATCCGATTGGTTCTGCGGCAAGCACCAAGCCGTAGCCGCCGCTCACGATGATCAAGTGTATGCCCGACGCAACTGCCGCGCCGATAGTATCTCCACCAGCGCGGTAAAGAGTGCCTGTGTAACGCTGCCATGCCGGAATGAGCGAGGTTTGATCTAATTGTGCGCGATCTTGGATTTGCTTCCGCGCTTCCGCGAGCCTTCGAGCTAGCGCCGCTGGCAATTCATCAAGAATTGAAGGGCCGCGAATACGGATAAACTGTTTTTTGTCTTTGGAACCGGAGCACGGGAAGAGAAAGAGGGTAGAGCGGGGATCGCACCGGAGGGCACGAGGATCGAGTCGAGATCGATACCTATCGGGGTGCTTGACCTTGCCCTTTAGGACACGGGTGGAGGTAACTGGATCACGACTCGCATGCCGTGACCCACCACCTGGGCTCGAGGCTTTTAGGTAGTTCACGATCTTGCCGCGCGGTCCCTTCTCCCTTCGCAGAAGGCCACGCGACTCTAAGAGGCGGCATATCTGATTTACTTGCTGTCTGGGCGCAACGCCGGTCACACGTGACAATTCGTCGTCATCAAGGCCCGGGCGATTGTTCAGCATCTCAATGATCCGCTGTTCATTCGTCATCCGAATTGCATCCCTGTCTCTTCACAAGTTGCTCCAGAACAGCCAGAAAATCCGGGTCATATTCCTCATCGACGTGGTTAGAATTCCATAGACCCGAGCGCCGAACTTTTTCTCTTGAACAATGATGGCCGAGCCAACCCGCAGAAGGAGGATCAATCGACGATCGGCGGAAACCGCTCAAAAGGGCTATGGTATTGCGCTCAATATATCCCCGAATGCTGTTAGGGCCAGGTTCATCCTCTGCAACCAACCAGAGAACTTTCATCTGGCCGATATAATTGCTCACCGCTGCTTCCAGAAGACGTTCTTTTTCCCGGACCGTTCGGTCCGCAGATGCGCCGGAGCCCCATGTTGGGCAAGAGAGTTCAGAGTGTCGAACTGCAAGCGCTGTTCCAACAAGGAGGCGGAAAATCGACCCCCGATGATTCCCGCCAAGAGGCTTTCTTGTTCCACGATGTTGTGACAGGCGCTGCCACAATGTCGATTTTGAATTCTTGATCAAAGCGTGTGTGCCGACTCGAACGACGCGGTTTTCCTCAGGTCTAGTCGCCCGGATTTCACCCGGTTCGAAGATAAAATAGACACCACGTGTCGGCCATGGCATCCGTCCATCGCACTGTGACATGATGCGTCTACCGCCGAGACGGTTCTCAAGCTGATGCAACAGCTCATAGAATCGATCTAAATCGACCTGTCGGCTCACCTGTTGTAGCCCCTTGCTCATGCTCGCAAAGCCAATTATGTGGAGGCCTTGGCGAGCACGCCAGACGGGTCAGTGGCGGATGGGGAGGGATTCGAACCCCCGAGGCGCTTGCACGCCTGCCGGTTTTC
>CAZZKF010000005.1:0-66342 GCA_964654995.1 uncultured Alphaproteobacteria bacterium
GCCGTAGCTTTCCATGTCAACCGCAATGGCGCCGCTGCGCCCGGCCACCCGGCACTTGGCTTCAGCTGTCGTGATCGCGTCTTCCACCGTAGCAATCGGACCGCAATGACAGCGAACAGACTCGCCAAGCCGGGCGCTCAGGGCCTCGCGCCAGTGGGCTGTGGTGGCGATTGCCGGCTGGCCGGCCATCACCACTTCACTCGCCAGGATCACGTCGCCGGCCCCAGGCCCGTCCGCCAGACCGCCGGCGACGCCGAAGCTGACCAGGGCTTGTGCCCCGTCTTCAATGAGCGCGGCAGCGCCGGCACGGGCCCGGCGCCAGTCGCCGCCGGCACTGAACAGGCCGGGGCGGGCATTCGCCGGCAGCCGCCGGGCGGCACCGGCGATCAGCCTGGCCTCCCTGACGAGGCCGGTGACAACCCCCAGCCGGGTCACATTCCGTAAACGACCCGCTGGCTGTTGCTGTTGCGCAGATTGCGATACCGGGCCAGCGCCCACAGCGGGAAATAGGCGCTGTAGCCGTGATAGCGCAAGTAAAAGACGCGCGGGAAGCCGACCGCCGTGAACCAGTCCTCGCGCCATTTGGCGCCCGAGCGTTCGGCCTTCAGAAGATATTCGACGCCGCGGCGCACCTCCGGCGAATTGACTTCGCCGGCCGCCATCAGGGCGAGGAGCGCCCAGGCGGTCTGCGACGGCGTGCTCGCCTTGCACACATCTTTCCGGTCCGGCCAGTAGGTGGCACCGTCCTCACCCCAGCCGCCGTCGTCGCGCTGGCGGCTCTTGAGCCAAGCAACGGCGCGCCGGATGTGGGGCTCGCGCGGGCTCTCGCCGGCGGCATTGAAGGCACACAGAACCGACCAGGTGCCGTAGATGTAGTTGGTGCCCCAGCGCCCGAACCAGGAGCCGTCGGCCTCCTGCTCGCGGCGCAGATATTCGAGGCCGCGGGCCACCGCCGGGTGGCTGCGATCATGGCCCAGCGTACACAACATCGAGACGCAGCGGGCCGACACATCGGCCGTCGGCGGGTCCAGCAGCGCCCCGTGATCGGCGAACGGGATGTAGTTCAGATAGTCCTTGTCGTTGTCGATATCGAACGACCCCCAGCCGCCGTTGCGGCTCTGCATGCCGATGATCCATTCGGCGGCACGCGCGAGCCGCTCCTTGTGGCGGGCGGGATCGGCGCGGTGCAGGGCCATGGCGACGGCCGCCGTATCGTCGACATCCGGGTAATAGGGATTGGCGTACTGAAACGCCCAGCCGCCCGGGCGCAGCTTCGGATTCTGCCAGGCCCAGTCGCCGACGACGTCGGTGACCTGGCGCTCGGCCAGCCAGTCGAGGCCCTGGCGCAGGCGCCCGTCGGCGCCCGAGACGCCGGCCTCGAGCAACGCATGGCTGGCCAGGGCAGTGTCCCACACCGGCGACACGCAGGGCTGGCAGTAGCCCCGCTCTTCGTCCAGCACCAGCAGCCGGCGCAGGGATTCGCGGGCGACCGTGTAATCGGGGTGATCGCGGTCGTAGCCCAGCGCATCCATCGCCATCACCGAATTCGCCATCGCCGGGAAAATCGCACCCAGGCCATCGACACCGTTGAGACGCTCGGTGAAAAAGGCGACCGCCGCGCGAATGGCGCGGCGCCGCAGGCGCTTGGGAAAATGCGGCTCAACGACCCGCAGGATCTTGTCGAGCCGCAGCAGCAGAGCGCCCCAGACGGTGCCGGTAAGGTTCTTCTGAAACTCCCTGATCTCGGCCGGCGGGGTCGCGAACAGCTCCTGAATGTCGACGCCGCGCGGATTGCGGGCCACCGGCTTGAGCGCCGCCAGCACGAGGAGCGGCGCGATCACCGTGCGCGACCAGTAGGAAATCTTGCTCACATGGAAGGGAAACCAGCGCGGCAGCAGCATCACCTCGACCGGCATCACCGGCACGGCCCGCCACGGAAGCTGGCCGAACAGGGCCAGCGCGTAGCGGGTAAAGACATTGGCCTGCTCGGCGCCGCCATGGGCGAGAATGGCGGCGCGGGCACGGCGCATGTGCGGTGCATCCGGATCGTCGCCGACCAGCTTGAGGGCAAAGTAGGCCTTGACGCTGGCGCTGATATCGAAATCGCCGTCGTAAAACAGCGGCCAGCCGCCGTGAGTCCCCTGCTCGGCCCGGATGTAGGCGGCGAGCTTGGCCTCCACCGCCTCGTCGATATCGTCGAGGAAATGCTCGAGCAGGATGTATTCGGCCGGGATGGTGACATCCGCCTCGAGCTCGAACAGCCACTCGCCGTCGTCGCGCTGCAAGGCGATGAGCGCCTCGCCGGCGTCCTGCACGCAGGCGGCGACGCGCTCGAGAAGCCCGGCGTCTGCCCTCGGTTCAACAGGTTGCGAACCCGCGCGAGTCATCGATCACACCCAAATTTGTAATATGTCAGAGCGTTCGGACAAAAGCGGCCTATCATGCCAGTTCTTCCCTAAAGCGCAAGCAGTGCGCGTGCCGCCCGCTGGCCCGAGCGCACCGCCCCTTCGATGGTTGCCGGCAGGCCGGTGGCCGTCCAGTCGCCGGCCACAAACAGATTGGCGAGATGGGGGCCGGGGCCGGGGCGGTGCGCCAGCGCCGCCGGCACCTGGGCGAAGGTGGCGCGGCGTTCCTTGATGACCCGCCAGGGCGGCATCCTGTCGGGATCCTGATCGAGGGCACGGGCGGCATCCGCCCAGGTGCGCCGGGCAATCTCTTCGGCCCGCGCATCGACCAGCGCACGCGCCGCGCTGATGGTGATGGACGCCACGTCGCCGCGCACGAACAGCCAGTGGGCGAGGCCACCGATCAGGCCCATGAACATGACCGGGCGGGCGGCCTCGGGCGGCGCCTCGAGCCGGAAATGGGCGCCGACGATCGGCTGGCTGCCGTCGGGCACCGGGATCTCCGGGCACAGCCTGGCGAGCGCCCGGGGCGGAATCGCCAGCACCACCCGGTCGTCGGGCGCAAGTGTCACCTCATCGTCGTTGAAAATCAGGGCAGCGATGCGCCCGTCTTGTACCTCGAGGCGCTTGAGGGCGCGTCCGAAGGCCGGGGAAATGCCACGCGCCGCCAGATAGGAAAGCGCCGGATCGATCAGGCTGGCCGACAGGCCGTCGCGGGCGATCAGCGGCCGGCAGGCGGCACCACCGCGCCCGAAGGTCTCGACGAGCACCGGCCACAGCAGCCGAGCAGCGCCCTCGTCGATCGGCGCGTTGAGGACGGCAACGGTGAGCGGCTCCCAGAAGCGGCTGCGCGCGGCATCCGAAACGTGCAGGCGATCGGCCACCGTGTCATCGGCACCGGCGCGCGCCAGCCGCAGGCCGGCGAGATAATCGCGCGCTCCGGTGCCCGGCGCCCGGCGTGAGGCACAGGCCAGCCACCAGGGCAGGCGCCCGCGGTTGGGCCGCACGGCCCAGCGCGCACCTGTCGCCAGATCGATGAACGGAAAAACCGCGTCCGGCGCCTCGATGAAGCTTGCGCGGGCGCCGATCCGCATCAGATAGGCCATTGCCGAGCGATTGCCGCTGAGCAGCAGGTGATTGCCGTTATCGACCACACGCTCGAGCAGCGGATCGTAATAGGAGCGGCAGCGCCCGCCGGCATGGCCGGCGCGTTCATGAATGGCGACGTCGCGGCCCTTGGCCGCCAGATCCACCGCACAAGAGAGACCGGCCAGCCCGGCGCCGACGATGTGAACGGTTCCCGTTGCCATCGCCGATCACAGCAGCCCGTAGCGCAGCGCGATCGCCAGCTTTTCCAGCCGCGAGAGGTGAACCGGCTCGGCCAAGCGCTGCCAGCCGCGGGCCTCCAGACGCTCGAGGATGCGAGCATAGACCTTCATCATGACGATCGCCGGCCGCATCGCCCGGCGTGAGCAGCGGGAAAGCGCCGCTTCCGCCTCGGCAAAGCGCGTGCGCGCGCGGGCCGCCACCTGCGCACAGGCTTCGGGCAGGCGCGGGTCCGAGAGCACGCAGGCCGGCTCGAGCGTGGTGATGCCGGCGGCCTCGAGCGCCTCGCGCGGCAGGTAGAGCCGGCCACGCCCGGCATCCTCATGAAGGTCGCGGAGAATGTTGGTGAGCTGCAGGGCCTCGCCGAGCTTGAGCGCCACCTCGCGGCCCGCCGGCCCGGATTCGCCGAAGACGCGGACCGACAGCACCCCGACGGCGCCGGCGACCCGGGCGCAATAGAGCTCGAGCTCGTCCCAGCTCGGCGCCCGCATGCGCTCGGCGGCATCCATTTCCATACCGTCGATGATCGCCAGAAAGGCCTCGCGTTCGAGCTTGAACGCGGAAACCGGACCGGCCAGCGCCCGGGCCGTGCGTGAGCGCGCCTCGCCGGCATAGAGCCGGTCGATCTCGGCCCGCCAGTCGGCCAGTGCGGTTTCCTTGGCCGGGCGCTCGTCGTCGCCGTCGGCGATATCGTCGACCTCGCGGCAGAAGGCGTAGATCGCGAACATGGCGTCGCGCCGGTGCTCGGGCAACAGACGCATCGCCCACATGAACGAGGTGCCGGACTGGCGCACCACGTCGCGGGCATGATCGCGGGCCGCGGCCATATCGGTCTCGGGTTCACAGGCGGGGGTGGCGGCTTCGATCATGACGCTCTCTGGCCCACGGTTTTCTCGCGCCACAACAATTTGGCCGGGAATCGCCCGTCCGATCCCGCGACATCCGACTGGCGGTGCGGGACAGCAGGCAATGAGGGCCGCTCAGGCGGTGGCCGGGGTGGCGATCCGTTCGCGGCCGAGAGCGGCAAGCGCGGTGGAGACGATGTTCGCCGCCTTCAGTCCGGCATCCGTGTACTGGGCATCCGGGGTGTCATGGGCAATGAACCGGTCGGGCAGCATCATCGGGCGCACCTTGAGGCCGCGGTCGAGCATCCCCTCATGGGCCAGATAGTTGAGCACATGCACACCGAAGCCGCCGATGGCCCCTTCCTCGATGGTGATGAACACCTCGTGCTCGCGGGCCAGCCGGCGGATGAGATCGGTGTCCAGGGGCTTGGCGAAACGCGCGTCCGCAACCGTCGTCGACAGGCCCAGCGCGGCGAGCTCGTCGGCCGCACGCAGGCATTCCTGCAGCCGGCCACCGAGCGACAGCAGCGCCACCTTGCTGCCTTCGCGCAAGACTCGGCCCTTGCCGATTTCCAGCGGCCGGCCACGTTCCGGCAGCTCGACGCCGACGCCTTCGCCGCGCGGGTAGCGGACCGCCGAGGGACGGTCGTCAATCGCCGCCGCGGTTGCCACCATGTGCTTGAGCTCGGCCTCGTCGGCCGCCGCCATGATGACGAAACCCGGCAGGCAGGAAAGATAGGTGATGTCGTAGCTGCCGGCATGCGTCGGCCCATCGGCGCCGACCACCCCGGCACGGTCGATGGCGAAGCGCACCGGCAGGCTCTGAAGCGCAACGTCATGCACCACCTGGTCATAGGCGCGCTGCAGAAAGGTCGAGTAGATGGCGGCAAAGGGTTTGAGCCCCTGGGTCGCCAGGCCGGCGGCAAAGGTCACCGCATGCTGCTCGGCGATGCCGACATCGTAGGTCCGGTCAGGGAACGATTTTTCGAAAATATTGATCCCCGTGCCCGACGGCATGGCGGCGGTGATCGCCACGATCTTTTCGTCGTCTTCCGCCTCCTGCACCAAGGACTCGCCGAACACCCGGGTGTAGGTGGGCGCGTTGGATTTCGACTTGATCTGGGTGCCGGTGACCACGTCGAACTTGGGCACCGCATGGTATTTCTCGGCCGAGGGCTGCGGGAACGGGTGCCCGCGGCCCTTTTCGGTGACCACATGAAGAAGTACGGGCCCGAGATCATGGGCGTCGCGGACATTTGAGAGCACGGGCAGCAAATGGTCGATGTTGTGGCCGTCGACCGGGCCGACGTAATAGAAGCCGAGCTCTTCGAACAGAGTGCCGCCGGTGAACAGCCCGCGGGCATATTCCTCCGCCCGGCGGGCCATTTCGCCGAGTCGGCGCGGGAACTTCTTGGCCATGCCGCGGCCGATGTCGCGCAACGACAGAAACGGCTTCGAGGACAGCACGCGGGACAGATAGGCGCTCATGGCGCCGACTGCGGGTGCGATCGACATGCCGTTGTCGTTGAGGATGACGATCAGCCGGCTGTTCATGGCGCCGGCATTGTTCATCGCCTCATAGGCCATGCCGGCGCTCATCGCACCGTCGCCGATGACGCAGATGACGTTGTAATCGTCGCCGTTGCGGTCGCGGGCCACCGCCATGCCGAGCCCGGCCGAGATCGAGGTCGAGCTGTGCGCCGCCCCGAACGGGTCGTATTCGCTTTCCGAGCGCTTGGTGAAACCATAGAGGCCGCCGCCCTGGCGCAGGGTACGGATGCGGTCGCGCCGCCCGGTCAGAATCTTGTGGGGATAGCACTGATGGCCGACATCCCAGATCAGCTTGTCGTCGGGCGTATTGAAGACATAGTGCAGCGCCACGGTGAGCTCGACAACGCCGAGGCCGGCGCCGAGATGGCCGCCGATGCCGGAGACTGCATCGATGGTTTCGGCCCGCAGCTCGTCAGCCAGTTGCTGAAGCTCGGACGCATCCAGTTCCCGCAGGTCGGCGGGCACGCGAACCTTGTCCAAAAGCGGAGTTTCAACGGCCATGGGTCCTGCCTCCCCTAGCGACCGCCGGCCCGGTCGGGGCCGTGCGACTATAATTACCGACGCGCCCGGTCAGGGAACGCCCTTTTGTCAAGACATTAACGCAAAGCTGGTCCATTTCAATCAAGACTTTATCACGCGTTTGTGAGTAATCGTCGTCAAGGCCAATGTATAAGGCCCTGATGTGTCAAGATTATGGCCGCTCTCGCCGCGGTCTTGTCGGATCCCGCGATCTCGTATCCGCTCTCGTGCCGCCTAGTCCGTCTGCGGCCCATAATGACGGCCTTTCCATACCGCCCCCCGGCCCTGCCAGTAACGGCGCGCCGAATCCAGCGTCGCCAGCATGTAAATCATGGCAATCAGGGGCAGAAGCGGCGTCATATACCACGGCTGGCGATAATACGCCAGTGTCGGCCGATAGGACATCGACATCAACCCCCAGACGACCAGGCCGAGACTCGGCGCCGCGCCCCAGCTCACCAGAGCGCCGGCGCCGACCGCCAGCGGCGGCACCACATAGGTCACCACCATGCCAAACACGGTGCCGATCAGCAGCCACGGCGAGAACCGAAGCTGGCTGTAGGCGCCGCGGATGATCAATGCCCAGATACCTTTGAAACCGCCATAGGGGCGCAGGCTGCGGCTGTCTTCGCCAAGCCCGAGCCACAGCCGGCCGCCGGCGCGTTTGACCGCCGCGGCCAGCGCACAGTCATCGATCAGATCGCCGCGAAAACGGGCGAGCCCGCCAGCCCGTGCAAGCGCCGCGCGGCGCACCAGCAGACAGCCGCCGGCCGCCCCGGCAATTCGGCTGTTCGGATCGGCGGTGGCGGCAAACGGATAAAGCATCTGGAAAAAGAACACGAAGGCCGGGATCAGCAGCCGCTCCCAAAGGCCCTGGCAGTGGAGGCGCACCATCAGCGAGACGAGATCACGGCGTTCGCGCTCGGCCTTGGCAACCAGGCGGCGCAGGGTATCGGGGCCGTGGAACACGTCGGCGTCCGTCAACCACAGGAAATCGGCCTCGGGCGCCCAGGTCTCAGCCCGGCGCAGGCCCTGTTCAAGCGCCCACAGCTTGCCGGTCCAGCCCGGTTCCGGGCCGGCGCCGGAGACCACCTCGAAGGCAATGTCGCTGTGCGCCCGGGCAGCGGCGGCAGCGCGGGCGGCTTCGGCAGTGCCGTCGGCGCTGGCGTCATCGACCAGAATGACGGACAGGCGCCCCGGATAATCCTGGGCGAACAGGCCGGCGAGGCTGTCGCCGACGACATCCGCCTCGTTGCGGGCTGGGACAATCGCCACCACCTCGGGCCAGGCGGGCGGCGCCGGTAGGTTGCGCGCAAGCCGCACATCGGCGCGCCAGAAACCCGCGCGGCCGAAAATCAGATAGAGCCAGATCGCCAGCGCCGCGGCGGTTGCCCAGAGCCAGGGATCGCCCATGGGATCAGCCCCGCTCTCAGACCCTGAAGGTGTATTGCTTGCCGGGCTCACGCTCGCAATCGGGAGGAAAGCCCTTGCGCTTGTCGGCGTAATAGCGCTCGCGGTGATCCCCGGCCGAGGTGCGGTTGTAGGTGATATAGAGAATGCGGCGCGACCGTTCGGTGCGGTTGGGCCCGGAGCCGTGCGGCGCATAGGAGTCGAAAAACGCCACATCCCCGGGTTTCGTGGGAAACGGCACGAAGTCCATGCCGGCGGTCTCGGCCTCGCTCAGGGGCTTCCATTCCTCGCCGATCAGGCCGCGGTCGTGAAAGCCGGCGGCGAGCTCCAGACAGCCGTTCTCCACCGTCGATTCATCGATGCTGACCATCGCCGTGATGAAATAGTCGGCATACGCGTTCCAGCCCGCCTGCTGATCCTGATGCAGCTCGAAGCCGCCGCCGCCCGGCAGCTTGAAATTGATCTTGTCCTTGTAGAGAACCGCCGGCTCGCCGAGCAGTTCCGCCACCGCGCCCTTGAGCCGGGGCTCGTCGAACAGGGCCTGGAAGCCGGCATGATAGGGATAGATGTTTTCGGCCCGCTGCAGCACCCGCACGCCGGGCTCAACGCGGCTGTCCTCGTAATACATCATGTGGCGGCCCGGCACTTCCGGCCAGGCGACGATTTCATCGCACCAGGCGGCGATCCCGGCGATCTCGTCAGGCGCGAACAGGCCGCGCAGGATGACAAAACCATTGCGCTTGAAGTCAGCAATCTGCTGGGCGGTGAGGATGGCCATGGCTATTTCCCCATACAACACGACGCCCCGAGCGGGGCCCGAACCCGCCCCGATTCTTAGCCCCGGCCCCGGTTCAACACCAAACAATTTTGCGTGTCGGCGGCGGGCTGCGCAGCGAGCGACGTTGAGGGCCCCCGCCCAATCCTCTATCCTGTCCAGACAAGACGGCACATCGTCGTTTCGCCGCCCGCACAACCGAACAGGGGGCACGGCTAGATGACCGGCAAACATCGCCTGGAGCCCAAATCTGCAAGCCCGTGGAGCGACGCGGCGCCGACGAAGGCGGCGCGCTTTCGGGCCGAGCTCGAGTCGGCCGAGCTGTCGTTCCTGATGGAGGCCCACGACGGCCTGTCGGCCAAGGTCGTCGAGGAGGCCGGCTTTTGCGGCATCTGGGCCTCGGGCCTGGCGATCTCGGCGGCCATGGGCCTGCGCGACAACAACGAGGCCTCGTGGTCGCAGGTGCTCGAGGTGCTGGAATACATGTCGGATGCCACGCGCATTCCGATCCTGCTCGACGGCGATACCGGCTACGGCAATTTCAACAATTTCCGGCATCTGGTGAAAAAGCTCGGCCAGCGCGACATCGCCGCGGTGTGCATCGAGGACAAGCTGTTCCCCAAGACCAACTCGTTCATCGGCGAGCAGCAGCCGCTGGCCGACATCGACGAGTTCTGCGGCAAGATCAAGGCCGGCAAGGACAGCCAGCTCGACGACGACTTCTCGATCATCGCCCGCGTCGAAGCCCTGATCGCCGGCTGGGGGCTGGATGAGGCCCTGCGGCGTGCCGAGGCCTATGCAGAGGCCGGGGCCGACGGCATCCTCATCCATTCCAAGCGCACCAGCGCCCGCGAGGTGCTGACCTTTGCCGCCGAATGGGCCGGGCGCAAGCCGCTGGTGATCGTGCCGACCATGTATTACGCGACGCCGACCGAGCGCTTCCGCGAGGCGGATATTTCCATGGTCATCTGGGCCAACCACAATCTGCGCGCGGCCTTGAAGGCGATGCGCGAGGTCAGCCGGCGCATCTTCGAGGAGCAGAGCCTGGTCGGCATTGAAGGCCAGATCGCCAGCGTCCGCGACATCTTCGAGATCACCGGCAACGACGAGCTGGCCGAGGCTGAGCGCCGCTATCTGGCCAAGGCCGAGCCGAGCGCGCGGGCCATCATTCTCGCCGCCTCGCGCGGCAGCGCGCTCGCCAAACTGACCGAGGATCGCCCCAAGTGCATGCTCGAGGTCGGCGGCCAGCCGATCCTGCGGCGCCTGGTCAGCACCTTGAATGACGCCGGCATCCGCGACATCACCGTGGTCCGCGGCTATCGCAAGGAGGCGGTGGATCTGCCGGCGATTCGGACGGTCGATAACGATTCTTACGCCGAGACCGGCGAGGTCGCCTCGCTGGCCTGCGCTGCCGCGGCGCTCGAAGGCGATTGCATCGTCTCGTTCGGCGACATTCTGGTGCAGCGCTACATCGTCGGCGAACTGTTCGAGGCGCAAGGCGATATCGTCGTCGTCGTCGATGCCCTGTGGCGCCAGCGCAGCGATGTTGCCAGCCACGACAAGCGCGATCTGGCGCGCTGCAGCCGGCCGCGGCCGACCGACTGGCTGGATGACGAGCCGGTCTATCTGGAGGCGCTGGACACCGCCATCGACCCGGCCTGGACCCATGGCCGCTGGATCGGGCTGGTGAAACTGAGCGCCGCCGGCTGCCGGCTGGTGCGCGACGAGATCAAGGCGATGGGCGAGGACGGCGTGCTCGAGACCGCGTCGATGGCCGATCTGTTCAACCGGCTGATCGCCAAGGGCGTGCGCCCGGTGGTCCATTATGTCGCCGGCCACTGGCTCGACGTGAACGACGCCTTCGACCTTGCCCAGGCCCGCGACTTCGTGTGAGTGCCGGCGATGATCGCCGCTGCCGATTTTCTCACGCCGGCCCGGGCCCGCGGCTTCGATTTTTTCACCGGCGTGCCGTGCTCCTTCCTCACGCCTTTGATCGATGCGGTGATCAGTGACGCGCAGACCCGCTACGTCGGCGCCACCAGCGAAGGCGAAGCGGTGGCAATCGCCGCCGGCGCCTGGCTCACT
This sequence comes from uncultured Alphaproteobacteria bacterium, assembly GCA_964654995.1. GTDB lineage: Bacteria > Pseudomonadota > Alphaproteobacteria > CAZZKF01 > CAZZKF01 > CAZZKF01. The sequence continues at coordinate 10,917 of CAZZKF010000005.1, forward strand.
GGCCGGCGCACGGTGATGATGTGCCAGAACTCAGGCCTGGGCAATGCCGTCAATCCCTTGACCTCGCTCAACCACCCGTTTCGCATCCCCACCCTGCTGATCGTCACCTGGCGCGGCCAGCCGGGCCTGGGTGATGAGCCCCAGCATGAGGTGATGGGGGGAATCACCGGCGATCTGCTGAGCGTCATCGGCATCGCCCACCGGCCGTTCCCGAAAGATGCCGGCGCCGTCGAGCCGGCCCTCGATGCGGCCCTCGCCGCGATGGACGCCACCTCGCTTCCCTTCGCCTTCATCATGGAGAAGGGCACGGTGCGTTCGGCCTCGCTCGACCAGGCGCCGGTTGAGCGGCCGGCGCCCGGCCGGCGCGTCGACATGTGTTGCCGGCGGGCGCGGGTGCGGCGCGCCGCCGTGCTCGAGCGGTTTCTGGCGGAGATTCCTGAGACGGCGGCGGTGATTGCCACCACGGGAAAATGCGGGCGCGAGCTGTTTGCGCTCGCCGATCGGCCCCAGCACCTCTATCAGGTCGGCTCGATGGGCGGCGCCAGCGCCATGGGCCTCGGCGTCGCCATGAACGTGACGCGGCCGGTGATCGTCCTCGACGGCGACGGGGCGGCGCTGATGAAGCTCGGCAATATGGCGACCATCGGGGCCAACGCGCCGGAAAACTATGTCCATATCCTGCTCGATAACGGCGTGCACGATTCGACCGGCGGCCAGGCGACGGTCTCACCCGTCATCGACTTTGCCGCCATCGCGCTCGCCTGCGGCTACCGCCAGGCTTTCCTGTGCGACGATATCGCCGGCTTCGCCAAGGCCCTGGCCGGGGCGCTGGCTGAACCCGGCCCGGCTCTCGTTCACATGGCCATCGCGCCGGGCTCGCTCAAGAATCTGCCGCGCCCCAACATCCCGCCCGACCAGGTTGCACGGCGCTTTCGCCATTTCCTGACAACCGTCTAGAGCCGATCACCCGGTGTTGGCGCGGCCGCGTTCGCTTTGCCCTGCCTGTCGATGCATTCCATTCCTGGTCACCTTGAGGGCGAATGTCGAGATCACTATTGCAAATGCGTCGCAGTTGCAATACAGTCACACACACATAGATAGGTAAAACAAGACAGCAAAAGGCACGACGCCCGATCGTCTCGAAAGGCCACGCGAACGTTCGAAAGACTCCGCCGACACCGGCAGCCACTGAAAAAAAGATCGGTACGGTTCCGCGACAGAGGTGCGACATGACATTGCCGTTTTCATCCCCCTCGGCCGCCGAATCGACGGCTCGCAATGTCGCCGATCTGGGCCGTGACGAGCGCCTGGTGCTGCGCGGCTTTCGTGGCTGGGTCCTGGGGTTGCGGGCCAATGCGGGCGCACCGTGCACCATTGCCTGGACCATGTTTGCCTCAGACTTTGGTGCCGAAGCCGGCCGTGCGATCATGGTCGCGTTGGTCGCCGTGATTGCCGCCCTGGCGGCCGGTCCGCGCCGCCCCCTGCGCCTTCATCCACCCTGCTGCCCGCGGCTGGGCCACGACGAGCTGGCGCTTCTGGGTCTTCTCGACGCCTGCCGGCAAGGCCACTGGGCGCTGGCCCGGGCCCGGGCCGAATGGCTGGTTGAGGCCAATGGGGTCGGCGATCTTCTGGCCGCCATGAGCCGGCTGGCCCGGACATTGAGTGACTCGGCAAAGACAACGCAACCCGGGCCCTGACATCGCCGCCGAGGCTGTCACGGCACGGACAATTCACCCGCCACCGGAATCGCGTTAGAGTGACGCATGATCCGGTCTTCGGCCTTGTCGTTTCGCAAATCGATGGTCCGGCGGCGCCGGTTCGGGGTTCTGCTGGCCCTGGCCATGACGATCGCTGGCCCTGGCCTGCAAGCCCAGCCAAGCGCGACCAGCAGCTTCATCCCCGGCCTCGAGGATGTGCCCTTGATGGCCGGCCTGGCGCTCGACGAGACCCGCGGCTTCGTCTTCGACAAGCCCGACGGCCGTCTGGTCGAGGCGGTGGCGACGGGGCGCATCCCGGCGGCCGAGATCGCCCGCTTCTACGCCGATGTCCTGAGCCAGTTGGGCTGGCGACGGCGGGCTGGCGCTCCGGATGCCGCCGAACAGGTGTTCCGGCGCAACGACGAGGTGCTGACGATCACCACCCGCGCCACCCGTCAGGGCCTGGTCGTGCGGTTCTCGCTGGCGCCACGCGCCGGTCATTGACAGGCACGCCGCTTTCGGGTCCCATCGCGGCGCGATTCCCCAAGGCCAGGCAGGACCCGGAAAACGATGACCTACGAAAACATTCTGGTGGACACCGAGGGCCCGGTGGGCGTGATCACGCTCAACCGACCGCAGGCTCACAACGCACTGAATACGGCCTTGATGCGCGAACTCAAGGCGGCGCTCAAGGCCTTCGAAGCGGATGATGCCATCGGCTGCATGGTGATCACCGGCTCGGACGCCGCCTTTGCCGCCGGCGCCGACATCAAGGAGATGCAGGCCCGCGACTACATGGACGTGTTCGCCGCCGACTTCATCACCGCCGAGTGGGAGCAGGCGGCGGCCTGCCGCAAGCCGCTGATCGCGGCGGTCGCCGGCTATGCGCTGGGCGGCGGCTGCGAGCTGGCGATGATGTGCGACATCGTCATCGCCGCCGATACGGCCAAATTCGGCCAGCCGGAAATTCGCCTCGGCATCATGCCCGGGGCCGGCGGCACCCAGCGCCTGGTCCGTGCCATCGGCAAGGCCAAGGCGATGGAGATGTGTCTCACCGGCCGCATGATCGGGGCCGAAGAGGCGGAACGCGCCGGCCTCGTCGCCCGCGTCGTGCCGGCCGAGAAGCTGATGGAGGAAACACTCGGCGTCGCCGCCGCCATCGCCGGCTTCTCGCGGCCCAGCGTCCTGATGATCAAGGAGGCGATCAACCGCGCCTTCGAGATGCCGCTGGCCGAGGGCATAAGGTTCGAGCGCCGCCTGTTCCACTCCCTGTTCGCCACCGAGGATCAGAAGGAAGGCATGCAGGCCTTCCTGGACAAGCGCGAGCCGGTTTTCCGCAACCGCTAGACCCGGGTCCCGGCCGCTCCGACGGCCGCGCGGTTCGGCGTTGACGCCGGCGGAGGCCGGGGATATAAACGCATCTCCGAATTTCGAGCCCTTGTGCAGAGACGGTAAGACATGGCCAATACCCCCGGCGCCAGAAAACGCATTCGCCGCAACGAGCGGCGCGCCGCGATCAATCGCAACCGCATCAGCCGCATCCGCACCTTCATCAAGAAGGTCGAGACGGCGATCGCCGAAGGCGACAAGGACAGAGCGGCCGAGGCTCTGCGCGCGGCCCAGCCGGAAATCATGCGCGGGGTGACCAAGGGCGTGCTGCACAAGAACACGGCGGCCCGCAAGATCTCGCGGCTGTCGCGCCACGTCGCCCGCATGGGCAACTGAACCGGCGCCCGAGTCGCACGCGAATTCCATCCATCTAGCGGCAAGGCCGGCCGCCCGTCGGGCGGTGCCGCGGAGTCGCACCCGGACAATCCGTCCGCCTGGCCGGCCGGCACCGGCGACCAGGACAAGATTTTGTGGGCATGCGGTTCATGACACCCAAGCGGACCCATTTTTTTTGGTGTTCACCATGTGATCCGGTTGCCAGCGCCGCCGACCGCAGCTACGTTACGTAGTCTTTGCGATTTCTGTTGTTGTTTTTTAGGTTCAAGTAAAAACAAAGAAAATACCGGAAATATGATTTTGTTATTGGTCAAAATTTCTCCACATTAGGGATGTTCAAATTCCTGCGCGCGGCCTCGTCAGGTTGTGGCGCCGGAATCAGGGGTTTCGTTTGATTGGTACTTGATTTTTTACTGCAATCTGGGACGACCGGGCATCGTGGACGCATCCGGGAAAGGGGGGCTTTTCCGATAAATGTCGGGACTGGCTGGCGAAATCGAGGCGCGCGACGCCTGGAAAATACTTGAGCAGGACGATGGCGCGGTTCTGATCGACGTGCGCACCGATGCCGAATGGACCTATGTCGGCGTGCCCGATCTGAGCCCCCTGGGCAAGACGCCGGTGCGCCTCTCCTGGCAGCTGTTTCCGGAGATGGCGGTCGATCCCGGGTTTTGCGACAAGCTGGAAAGCCTGGGGCTGCCGCGCGATGCGCCATTGCTGTTCATCTGCCGCTCCGGCGCCCGTTCGCGGGCCGCCGCCGAGGCGATGGCGGCCCGCGGGTATACCCGGTGCTACAACGTCGTCGACGGCTTCGAGGGGGATCCGGACGCGCACAATCATCGGGGCACGATCAATGGCTGGAAGGTCGCCGGCCTGCCCTGGGTGCAAGAGTAGATATCGGCCAGAAACGACGGACAGGACAGGGAAACGGGGACGCAATGACGGGGCGAGACGTTGATATGGACAGGGACTGGACACAGGTTCGTGCGCGGCTCAAATCGGAATTCGGCGACGCCACCTACAACAGCTGGATCAAGCCGCTGAGCCTGGTCGACGTGCGCGACGGCCGCGCCCTGATCGCCGCCCCGACCCGGTTCATGCGCGACTGGGTGCTGTCCCACTACGGCGACCGCATTCGCGATCTTCTGGCTCTGGAAAACACCGACATTGCCGATATCGAGATCGAGGTCCGCGCCCGCCTCGGCGGGCGTGATTCGTCACCCGGCGAAGCCGCCAAAACCGGCACCGACACCGGCTCCGGCAAGCGCTTGGCGCCTCAGCGCGCGGTCCCGGAACGCCGCCGCGACGATGAGATCGGCGCACCGCTCAATCCGCGCTTCACCTTTGCCAGCTTCGTCGTCGGCAAGTCCAACGAGCTGGCCCATGCCGCCGCCCGCCGGGTCGCCGAAAATCCCCATGTCCAGTTCAATCCGCTGTTTCTCTATGGCGGCGTCGGGCTTGGCAAGACCCATCTGATGCACGCCGTCGCCTGGCACATCCGGGCCCGCGATCCGGCCCGCAAGGTGATGTATCTGTCAGCCGAAAAGTTCATGTATCAGTTCATCCGGGCGCTGCGCTTCAAGGACACCATGACCTTCAAGCAGCAGTTCCGCTCGGCCGACGTGCTGATGATCGACGATGTCCAGTTCATCGCCCACAAGGAATCGACCCAGGAAGAGTTTTTTCATACCTTCAACGCGCTGATCGACAACCACCGCCAGGTGATCATTTCCGCCGACCGCTCGCCGTCCGACCTCGAAGGCATCGACGAGCGCATCCGCTCGCGCCTGGGGTGGGGGCTGGTCGCCGACATTCATCCCACCGATTTCGAGCTGCGCCTCGGCATCCTGCAGTCCAAGGCCGAGCAGGTCGGCGATGTCGACGTGCCGGAAGAGGTGCTGGAGTTCCTGGCCCGGCGGATCACCTCAAATGTGCGCGAGCTCGAAGGCGGGCTCAACCGGGTGGTCGCCTACGCCAGCCTGGTCGGCCGGCCGGTGACCCTGGAGATGGCCCAGGAGGTGCTCCAGGACCTGCTGCGCGCCAACGACCGCCGGGTCAGCGTCGAGGACATTCAGCGCAAGGTCGCCGATTATTTCAATCTCCGCCTGTCCGATCTGCTGTCGGTACGGCGCGCCCGCTCGGTGGCCCGGCCGCGGCAGGTGGCGATGTATCTGGCCAAGCAGATCACCTCGCGCTCGCTGCCCGAGATCGGCCGCAAGTTCGGCGGGCGCGACCACACCACGGTGATGCACGCGGTGCGCCGCATCGAGGAGCTGCGCGAGCTTGATGCCGAGCTCGACGAGGCGATTTCCCACATCCGCCGCACCCTCGAATCCTGATCGATCGGGGGCGATTTTCGGCGCCCCCGAGCCGGCCGCCGCCAGGCTTGGCAGGACCCCGTAAACAGGCTAGAAAAACGTGCGGATTCAAGCGGTTTCTGTTATGGTCGGCGTGACCTTCCGGGGGGCCGGGCGCAACCCTTGAATGGGGGCTGGTTTTTCTTCATGGCCCGGGTCCCGTCGTGGGGTACGGTTGCGGTATCTTTTTGTCGAGAAGCAGTCAGGCGATGAAACTCACCATTGAACGCGGAACCCTGTTGAAGGCGCTGGGTCATGTGCAAAGCATCGTCGAGCGGCGCAACACGATCCCGATTCTCTCCAACGTCCAGATCGAGGCCGAAGACGGGCGGCTGAGCCTCACCGCTACCGATCTCGACCTGGCGATCGTTGAATCGGTGCCAGCCGACATTCAGGAGCCGGGAACGCTGACGACGCCGGCGCACACGCTTTACGACATCGTCCGCAAGCTCCCCGACGGGGCCGAGATCGAGCTGCGCTATGACGGCACGGAGGGCCGGCTGGCGCTCAACTGCGGGCGCTCGCACTTCAAGCTCGCCTGCCTGCCGCGCGAGGATTTCCCGGTGATGGATGCCGGCGATCTGCCGCATCGCTTCGCCATTTCGGCGGCCGACCTCAAGCGGTTGATCGACAAGACCCGGTTTGCCATCTCCACCGAAGAGACCCGCTATTACCTGAACGGTATCTATTTTCATGTGACTGATGCGGACGGCATCGCCAGCCTGCGGGCCGTCGCCACCGACGGCCACCGCCTCGCCCGGGTCGAGATGCCGGCCCCCGAAGGCGCCGCCGGCATGCCCGGGGTGATCGTCCCGCGCAAGGCCGTCGCCGAGCTGCGCAAGCTGATCGACGAATTCGAAGGCGACATCAAGGTGTCGCTGTCGGATACCAAGATCCGCTTCGATTTCGACGACGCGGTGCTGACCTCGAAGCTGATCGACGGCACCTTTCCCGATTACGCCCGGGTCATTCCGACGACCAACGACAAGGCGCTCGAGGTCGATGCCAAGCAGCTGGAAACCGTTGTCGACCGGGTGTCCACCATCGCCACCGAAAAATCGCGGGCGATCAAGCTCAATCTCGATCAGGACCAGCTGGTGCTCTCCGCCACCAGCTCGGAAACCGGGACCGGAACCGAGGAGCTGGCGGTCTCCTATGCGCAGGACCCCCTGGAGATCGGCTTCAATTCCCGCTATCTCCTCGACATACTTGCCCATGTCGACGGCGAGCATGCGAAGATTCTGCTGGCCGACCCGACATCGCCGACCCTGGTGCGCGACGAGGCGGATGACGGCGCGCTTTACGTCCTGATGCCGATGCGGGTGTGAACGGGCACCGAGCCGTGCGGGCGCAATCGATGCAACCGGCGACGCAACCGGCCGCGACGCCGGCGGCAGGCCCCGGGGCGAGCGTCGCGATCCGGGTTCAGCGTCTGCGCCTGCGCGACTTTCGCAACTACCGCCGGCTCGACCTGACGGTCGATGCGCGCATCGTCGTGCTTGCCGGCGCCAATGGCGCCGGCAAGACCAACCTTCTCGAAGCCCTGTCGTTTCTCGCCCCCGGCCGCGGCCTGCGCCAGGCCCGGCTTGCCGAGGCGGCGCGCCTCAAGGGAACTGGCGGCTGGTCGGTTCAGGCACAGGTGGCGACCGCCGCCGGCACGGTTGAAATCGCCACCGGCATCGATCCTTTGGGCCAACCCGGCGAGGCGACGCGGCGCAGCGTCCATATCGACGGCCGGGCGGTGGCCGGACCGGCCGCTTTGGGCGACTGGGTCCGCGCCATCTGGCTGAGCCCGCGCATGGATCGCCTGTTCGCCGACGGGGCGGCGGCGCGCCGGCGCTTTCTCGATCGCCTGGTCTTGGGCTTCGAGCCCGGCCACGCCCGCCATCTGGCAGCTTACGAGCGGGCCATGCGCCAGCGGCTCGCCCTGCTGCGCGACGGCGGCGATGCGGCCTGGATCGGCGCGCTGGAGGAAACCATGGCCGAGCACGCGGTGGCGATTGCCGCGGCGCGGCGCGACACGGTGGCGCGGCTGCGCGGCGCCCTGAGCTGCGCGACGGGCCCGTTTCCGCGCGCCGGCATCGCGGTTGCCGGCACCCTCGAAGAGGCGCTGGAGCACGACGCGGCGGTTGATGTCGAGGCCGCCTTTGTCCGCGCGCTCCATGCCGGACGTAGCCATGACCGCGAAGCGGGGCGCACCGGCACCGGCCCGCATCGCAGCGATCTCGAGGTCAGTCATCTCGACAAGGGCGTGGCGGCGCGGGCCTGTTCGACCGGCGAGCAGAAGGCGCTGCTGATCGCCGTGGTGCTGGCGGACGCCCGCCTGCAGACCGCCCAGACCGGCTGGGCGCCGTTGTTGCTGCTCGACGAGGTGGCCGCCCATCTCGATGCCGTGCGCCGCCGGGCGCTGCTCGAGGATATCGAGGCGCTTGGCGCCCAGTGCTGGCTGACCGGAACCGACGCCGCCCTGTTCGGCGATCTGCGGGGGCGCGCCCGCTTCCTGGCGGTCGCCGATGCCACCCTTACTGACAGGAAAACCGACTTCCCATGAGCGACCAGACCCCCACCCCCGAGAATGGCAATGGCGCCGAGGACTATGGCGCCGAGTCGATCAAGATCCTGCGCGGGCTCGATGCCGTGCGCAAGCGGCCGGGCATGTATATCGGCGATACCGATGACGGCTCGGGGCTCCATCACATGGTCTTCGAGGTCGTCGACAACTCGATCGACGAGGCGCTGGCGGGCTTCTGCACGGCCATCGGGGTGACGCTGAACGCCGACGGCTCGGTCACCGTCACCGATGACGGCCGCGGCATTCCCGTCGGCATTCACGAGGAGGAGGGAATCTCGGCCGCCGAAGTGATCATGACCCAGCTTCATGCCGGCGGCAAATTCGATGAAAACAGCTACAAGGTCTCGGGCGGCCTGCACGGCGTCGGGGTCTCCGTCGTGAATGCGCTCTCGAGCGAGCTCGAGCTGCGAATCTGGCGCCAGGGCCACGAATATTTCATGCGCTTTCACGATGGCGAGCCGGAAGCGCCGCTGGCCGAGGTCGGCCCGGCCGGCGAGCGCACCGGCACCGAGATCCGCTTCGTCCCCTCGCCCGAGGTGTTCGCCACCACCGAATTCGATTTCGCGGTGCTGGAGCACCGGCTGCGCGAGCTCGCCTTCCTCAATTCCGGGATCACGATTAAGCTCAGCGACCGCCGCCATGTCGAGCCGGTCGAGATCACCCTCCATTACGAGGGCGGCATTTCCGCATTTGTCGAATATCTCAACCGCGCCAAGACGCCGCTGAACGTGCCGCCGATCATGATCATCGGCGAGCGCGACGACGTGGCGCTCGAGGTCGCCCTGCAGTGGACCGACAGCTATCACGAAAATGTCCTGTGCTTCACCAACAACATCCCGCAGCGTGACGGCGGCTCCCATCTCGCCGGCTTCCGGGCGGCGCTGACCCGCTCGATCAACAGCTATGCCACCAAGAGCGGCCTGGCCAGGAAGGACAAGCTGTCGCTGACCGGCGAGGACGTGCGCGAAGGGCTCACCGCAGTGCTTTCGGTCAAGCTGCATGACCCGAAGTTTTCATCCCAGACCAAGGACAAGCTGGTCTCGTCCGAAGTCCGGCCGGTGGTCGAAAGCCTGATCACCGACCGGCTCAACCAGTGGCTCGAGGAACATCCCGGCGATGCCCGCCACGTGGTCGCCAAGGTGATCGAGGCGGCGGCCGCCCGCGAGGCGGCGCGCAAGGCCCGCGAGCTGACCCGGCGCAAGGGGGCGCTGGATATCTCCAACCTGCCCGGCAAGCTCGCCGACTGCCAGGAACGCGACCCGGCCAAGGCCGAGCTGTTCCTGGTCGAGGGCGATTCGGCCGGCGGTTCGGCCAAGCAGGGCCGCGACCGCCGCACCCAGGCGGTGCTGCCGCTCAGAGGCAAGATCCTCAATGTCGAGCGCGCCCGTTTCGACCGCATGCTCAGCTCGAACGAGATCGGCACCATGATCACGGCGCTCGGTACCGGCATCGGCCGCGAGGATTTCGACCTCTCCAAGCTGCGCTATCACAAGGTCATCATCATGACCGACGCCGATGTCGACGGCGCCCATATCCGCACGCTTCTGCTGACCTTCTTCTACCGCCAGATGCCCGAGCTGATCGAGGCCGGGCACCTCTACATCGCCCAGCCGCCGCTGTTCAAGGTCGCCCGCGGCAAGTCCGAGGTCTATCTCAAGGACGAGCAGGCGCTGGCCGACTATCTGATCGACAGCGGCCTCGACGGCACCGTCCTGACGTTGGCCGACGGCACCCAGCACAGCGGCCCTGATTTGCGCCGCATCGTCGAGGTGACGCGCCGCATGGAATCGGCGCTCGATGCGATTCCCGGCCGCTATGCCCGGGCGATCGTCGAGCAGACGGCGCTGGCCGGCGGGCTCGAGCCCGGCCTGATGGCCGATCAGGCGGCGCGCGAACAGGCCGCCCAGGCGATTGCCGACCGGCTCAACGAGCTGATTGCCAACGGCGAGGGCGGCTGGAGCGGCACGGCGATCGCCGACGGCTACCGCTTCGAGCGCGAAATCCGCGGCGTGCGCGACATCCACACCATCGACCGCCTGCTCATCGATTCGGCCGAAGCCCGCACCCTGGCCGGCATCGCGCCGGAGCTGGCACCGCTGTTCACCGGCCCGGCCGAATGCCGGCGCCAGCAAAGCGAGCGTGTCGTGCGCACGCCCAGCGAGCTTTACCAGGCGATCGTCGATTTCGGCCAGCACGGGCTCTCGGTCCAGCGCTACAAGGGGCTGGGCGAGATGAACCCCGAGCAGTTGTGGCGCACCACCCTCGACCCGGAGGCCCGCCACCTGCTGCAGGTGCGTATCAGCCATGTCGATACGGCCGACGAGATGTTCTCCAAGCTGATGGGCGACATGGTCGGGCCGCGCCGCGAGTTCATTCAGGAAAATGCCCTCAAGGTCGCCAATCTCGACGTCTGAGCGCCGCGGCGCCCGGACTCGCGACAGGCGGCGGCGATGACCGCGAACAGCGCCGGTAAAGGCGGCTCCGGAAAGTCCCGGCGCCGGGCGCGGCGCATGCCGAAGCGGCTGCGCCGGACTGCACGGTGGGCGGCGCTCACCGCGCTGTGGGGCACCATTGCCATCGTCGCCATCCTCGGCGTCTTCGCCCTCGATCTGCCCGACATCGGCGATCTCAACGACACGGCACGCCGCCCCGGGATTACGCTGCTGGCGGCGGATGAGACCCGCATTGCCAGTTTCGGCGACCTGTACGGCGAATGGCTGACGGTGGACGAACTGCCGCCGGTCCTGATCGACGCGGTGCTGGCCACCGAGGACCGGCGTTTCTACGACCACTTCGGCATCGATCTGCATGGCCTGGCCCGCGCCCTGTGGGCCAACATCCGGGCCGGACATGTGGTCCAGGGCGGCAGCACGATCACCCAGCAACTGGCCAAGAACCTGTTCCTGACGCCTGAGCGCACGATAAAGCGCAAGATTCAGGAGGTGCTCCTCGCCCTGTGGATGGAGCAGCTGTTCACCAAGGATCAGATCCTCACCCTCTATCTCAACCGCGTCTATCTGGGCGCCGGCAATTACGGAGTGGACGCTGCGGCACGCCATTATTTCGGCCATTCGGCGCGCAGCCTGAGCGTGGCCGAAGCGGCGATGCTCGCCGGCCTGCTCAAGGCGCCGTCGCGCTATGCCCCGACCAACGATGTCGAGCGGGCGCGGGCGCGCGCCGCCCAGGTCATTCGCAATCTGGTCGATGCCGGCCGCCTCGATCAGGCGGGCGCCGATGCCGCGCTGGCCGCCATGCCCCGGCTCAAGCCCCCGAAGGCACCGTCGAGCGCCCGCTATTTTGCCGACTGGGTGGCGACGCAGCTCCCCGGCCTGATCGGCAACACCGGCCGCGATCTGGTGATTCGTACCACCCTGGCACCGCGTCTCCAGCGCCTCGCCGAACGCGCGGTGGCTGCCAATCTGGCCCGCGACGGCGACCGCCTCAATGCCCATCAGGCGGCGCTGGTGGCCCTGGCACCCGGCGGTGCGGTGCGCGCCATGGTCGGCGGCCGGTCCTATGCGACAAGCCAGTTCAACCGCGCCACCCAGGCGCTGCGCCAGCCGGGCTCGGCGTTCAAGCTGTTCGTCTATCTCGCCGCCATGGAGGCCGGGCTGACACCGGAAAGCCGGATGCGGGACTCACCGGTGATCCTCGAGGGCTGGCGGCCGCAGAACTATTCGAAGCGCTATCGCGGCGAGGTCACCCTGCGCCAGGCACTCATTCATTCGATCAACACGGTGGCGGTCAAATTGTCCGAGCGGGTCAACCGCCGGCGCGTCATCGCCGCCGCCCGGCGGCTTGGTATCACCAGCAAGATGACGGCGCGCCCGAGCCTGGCGCTCGGCACCTCGGAGGTGCGCCTGATCGAGCTGACCGCCGCCTACGGCACGCTGGCGCACAACGGGCGCCCGGTCCGGCCCTATGGCATCGTCGAGATCCGCGATGGCGCCGGCACCGTGCTTTACCGCCGGCCCGAGCGCCGTGATGAGCCGGTGATCGATCCGCTGGTTCTGGGCGAGCTCAACGACATGCTGATCGACGTGTTGAAGACCGGCACCGGCAAGGCCGCCTATCTCGACCGGCCGGCGGCCGGCAAGACCGGCACCAGCCAGGATTTCCGCGACGCCCTTTTCATCGGCTATACGGCCGATCTGGTGGCCGGCGTATGGGTCGGCAACGACGACGGCACGCCGATGCGCAAGGTGACCGGCGGCGGTCTGCCGGCGCGCATCTGGCGCGATTTCATGGCGCCCGCAGTCGCCGACATGCCGGTGCGCGACCTGCCCCGCTATCAGCCGGTGCCGGAACAGAAGAAAAAGAAAAAACGCGGCTTTTTCTCGCGCCTGTTTTCACGCAAGTGACGGCCTGGGGCGGCGACCGGCTTACGCCGGATCCTCGGGCCAGGTGACGATATGGCTTTCGACGTCCGAGGCCTCGCGCTCGCTGATCACGCGGCCGCGCACCGAGACGCCGGCGGCATGGACGGTTCCCGAATCGCCCGAGACCAGCGGGTGCCACCAGGCCAGCCCCCGGCCCTCGGAGATGCGGCGGTAGGCGCAGCTCGGCGGCAGCCAGGCCAGATCGTCGAGCTTCTCAGGCCTCAGGACGACGCAATCGGGGACCAGGCGGGCGCGGGCGCTGTAGCGAGTGCAGCGGCAGCTTTTCAGGTTGAGCAGGCGGCAGGCGATCCGGGTGAACACCACCGGCCCGTCATCCTCGTCCTGAACCTTGTGGAGACAGCAGCGCCCGCAGCCGTCGCACAGGGATTCCCATTCCCGGGCGGTCATTTCGTCAAGGCGCTTGACCTCCCAGAACGGCTTGTCCGTCATCCCCCCGACCGATCGATGAAGCCGGCGATCTTTGCCGCCATCGCCTCGGGCGCGACCTCGCGCCCGAAATGCGTCAGATAGCGCCCGTCGCGGCCCATCAGAAAGACGATGGAGCTGTGATCCATCAGATAGTCGTCTTCGTCGCCGGCGCGGGCGTAATAGACGTGATAGGCGCGGGTGATCGCGCGAATCTGCTCCGGCGTTCCGGTCAGCCCGCGAAAACGGGGATGGAAGTGGCTCAGGTATTCGGCCAGCACCGGCGCCGTATCGCGCGCCGGGTCGACGGTGATGAACAACGGCTGGACGGCCTCGGCCTTGGCGCCCAGTTCGTCGAGAGCGGCACTCATCACCTGCAGTTCCATCGGGCAGACGTCGGGACAGGAGGTGTAGCCGAAATAGATCAGCATAAACCGGCCGCGAAAATCATTGTCGCTCACCGTCCGGCCATCCTGATCGATCAGCGTGAACGGTCCGCCGATCTGAACTGCGCGGTGGACCATCTCCGGCTGCGGCTCGGAGCGGTGACGCAACACCCAGGAGGCGGCGACAACGGCCAGAACCGTGGCCAGCACAAACCATGAAATGCGGGCGATCAGACGGCTGCGGGGAAGCGGATTCTTGTCGGTCACGGGCGCGGTCCTCGAACGTCTGCCCGGGAGATCCCGACCGGGCGACTTGAAAGCCGGGTCCAGCTATTGCATAAAACGGTCGCGGGAGTAAATACGAGACCCCCGATCCGCCCCGTCGCCCGCTCGGGCCGCGGGGGAGGAACGGGGCGATACCGCAATCAGGAGAAATGAAATGCCGGGCCGGATCGTACTGCTTTTCGGCGTCCTGTGTGGCCTCATCCTGGCCTCTTCGGGCCCTGCAAGTGCGCAACTGTCGCCGGACGCCAAGCTGGTCAAGGCCATTCGCGACGGTGACTTGCGCGAAATTCAGGTCCGGGTGCTCAACGGCGCCAATGTCAACGCCCGCGACGCCGATGGCACGCCGGCTTTGGTGATTGCCGCCGACAAGGGCGAGGCTTCGGTCGTTCAGTATCTGCTGCGCAACGGTGCGCGCGCGGACTCGGCGGCGCGCAAGACCGGCCTGACGGCGCTGATGGCGGCGTCCGAGCGTGGCGACACCGCGGTTGTCCGGCTGCTGCTGTCCAAGGGCGCCGACCCCGACGCCACGGACCGGCGCGGCGAGACGGCGCTGATCAAGGCGGCACGGCGTGGCCGGCGCGGACCGGTCGAGGCGCTGCTCAAGGCCGGCGCCGATTACGACATCGAGGATTATACCGGGCGCACGGCCCTGCAATACGCCCGGGATTCACGAAAGCGCAGTATTGTCGACATGCTGGAGCGCGCTGGTGCCACCTATTAGAGCCCGCTGACATTTGCCTTGCCGGCGGCCAAGGCGCCGGTCCCGGGCAGACCGTCGCCGGCCAAGGCGGAACATGATGACCACGGACCAGGACTCCCCCACCGCATCTTCGGGGTCGACCGCGTCGGCCACGACCGAACCGTTGCGGGTGCGCGAACACGTGCGGCTGCGCACCCTGATCTTCATTCGCTGGATCGCGGTGCTCGGCCAGGCGACGACATTGCTGTTCGTTCATTTCGTTGCCGGCTTCCATGTGCCGTTGATGCCGGCGGCGGTGGCGATTGCCGCCTCGGTGGTGCTCAATCTGATTCTCACCGCCGCCTATCCGCCGACCCGGCGCCTGACCGACCGGCAGGCAACCCTGCATCTCGGATATGATCTGCTGCAGCTCAGCGTGCTCCTGTACCTGACCGGCGGGCTGGCCAATCCGTTCGCCGTGCTGATGCTGGTGCCGGTCACCATTTCGGCCACGATCCTGAGCGGCCGCAGCACCCTGGAACTGGGCGGGCTGGCGCTGATCTGCGTCACCGGCCTGGCGTTCTTCTACCAGCCGCTCCCCTGGTCGGACGGAGGTCTGGAGCTGCCACCCATCTATATCTGGGGTGTGTGGTCGGCGCTGGTGCTGGGTACCGCCTTCATGGCCACCTACGCCTGGCGCGTGGCCTGCGAGGCGCGCCGCCTGTCGGAAGCGCTGGTCGCCAGCCGTCTGGCCCTCGCCAACGAGCAGAAGCTTTCCGCCCTGGGCGGGCTGGCGGCCGCCGCCGCCCATGAGCTGGGAACCCCGTTGGGCACCATCGCCCTGGTCGCCAAGGAGCTGAGCCGGGCCGTCCCCGACGACAGTCCGCTGAAACCCGACATCGCCCTGCTGCGTGCGGAAGCCGGCCGCTGCCGCGATATCCTGGCGCGGCTGCTGCACCGGCCGACCCAGACCGATCCGTTTCCGTTCGATGTGATGCCGCTCTCCGCGGTCGTCGAAGAGGCAGCCGAACCGCATCGCCATTATGGCATCGACATTGCGTTCATCGCCCACGGCGCGCCGGAGTCCGAGCCGCGGCTGCGACCGGTTCCCGAATTGGTCCATGGTCTCGGCAATATCATTGAAAACGCCGTCGGCTTTGCCCGAAACCGGGTGGAAATCGACATGACCTGGGATGACCGCAGCGTCTCCATCACCGTCGCCGATGATGGCCCCGGGTTCGAGCCGCGCCTGCTCGGCTGGCTTGGTGAGCCTTATCTGAGTTCGCGCAGTGACGCGAACTCCGGGGAGACGCGCGACGAGGCCGGCGGCATGGGGCTCGGCATCTTCATCGCCAAGACCCTGTTGGGGCGCACCGGCGCCGGTCTGAGCTTCGCCAACCGCCCCGGCACAGGCGCCGCGGTGACGGTGAACTGGCCGCGGGTCAGCCTTGCAGAACCGCCGGCAGCGACCGAAAACACGACGGCTTTGGCACTGGACGCAATTAAAGGGTAGAATGACTCTAAGACTCGGCCCTCGGGATATGGCGGAAACAGATGAGAGCAAGATGCGCGCGGATAGCAGCGAGAGCAGGGTGCGACGGCTGCTGATCGTCGATGACGACGCGGCGTTCCGGAACCGGCTGGCACGGGCGATGGAACAGCGCGGCTACCGGGTCGGCGCGGCCGCCTCGATCGACGAGGCCATTGCCCAGGCACGCGCCGAGCCTCCCGATTTTGCGGTCATCGATCTGCGCCTCGAGGACGGCAGCGGCCTTGACATTGTCGCCACCTTGCGCGACCTGCAGCCCGGCGTGCGCATCGTCATCCTCACCGGCTACGGCAACATCGCGACCGCGGTGGCGGCGGTCAAGGCCGGGGCCGTCGATTATCTCGCCAAGCCGGCCGATGCCGACGATATCGAGGCGGCGCTGCTGGCCGAGGAAGGCGCCAAGCCGCCGCCGCCGGAAAATCCGATGTCGGCCGACCGGGTGCGCTGGGAACACATCCAGCGGGTCTACGAGCTGTGCGGCCGCAATGTCTCGGAAACCGCACGCCGGCTGCGCATGCACCGCCGCACCCTGCAACGGATTCTCGCCAAGCGCTCGCCGCGCTGAACCCCGAAAGACGGAATCGTCAGCCGCCGCGTGGCGGCCGGACCGGGCGGCGCAACCGCGGCGTCGACGCCGACGCCGGCAGGCGGTGAAGCCACCAGGCGTTCTCGTTGATCGAATAGATCGGCCGGTAGTGGCGAATGGTGGCGGCATCGACCACCCGCGAGATCTGATTGTCCAGAATCAGTGTGCGACCGTTCAGGTAGACCGCCAGCACGGCGTGCGGGACGTTAAGATTGAGGTCCTGGAGAACGACGATGCGGAGCTGGTCGGCATCGAAGCCCAGGGCGCGGAGCGCCATGTATTTGGCGATCGCGTAATCCTCGCAGTCGCCATCCTTGCGCAGGAATTCGACAGGTGTCGCCCAGTAATCCCGGACCCCCCAGTTGCGCGGGTCGGTGATATAGGGGCTCAGGTTCATGCGCGCGTGCACGGCTTCGACCTGGGAGCGGGGGTCGCGATTTTTCAGATCGGCAATGAAACGGTCCCAGTCGCGCAGGAAACAGCGGGAAAAACGGGTCGGCTGGCAGCTCGAAGCGCGGGCGCGTTCGGCCTCGAAGCGGGCCAGCATGCCGGTCCATTTACCGAACGCCGCGAGCCGGGTGCTGCGGATCTCGATGCTGCCGAACAGGCCGCTTGCCGCCTTGCCCGCCGCCGGCGTGGCGGCGACGGCGCCGCCGGCAGATGCCAGCGTGATGAGAAGGCCGAAGGCCGCCAGCCATCGCCACCATGACAGGCGTCGATATCGGTCGGCAGGTCTGTGGCTGCGGCCGGCGAGTCCCATGCGCTGTCCCGTCTGTGGCCGGCCGATTCGAAGGGCCGGAGCGGAAATTGTCGGCCGGTGCCGTTAACAAGCTGTTAAGCGTAAAGTCGTTAGCTCTGGAAGGACGGGCCGCCCCCGGGTTACAAGAGGAGTGCCGGGACGCGAAATCGGCTGCGCGGAGCGGCCATGCCCGGATGGAGACGGGAACCGCGGTTCCCGAAGGAAGGAGATGGGCCCAGTGCCGGAACCGGTCAGCCGCGTGTCAAACGCCCGGATCGGCCGCACAGGCCTCGCGATCGGGCTGGGGCTTGCCCTGGCGGTGATTGTCGGCGTTGTTCTGGTGCTCCGCTTCACCGCCGCCGAGCGCCAGCGTGATCTGCGCGCCTGGCAGATCCGCCTCGGCATCGTCGCCGATTCGCGCGCGGCGGCCGTCAATGACTGGCTGGCCGACCAGATGGGCGCGATTCGCGAAATCGCCGACAACCCCTCGGTGGCGCTCTATCTGACTGAGCTGGCGCTGGCCGCCGGCGACCCGGACCAGGTGGCGGAGGCAACGGCCCAGGAAGAGTATCTGCGCACCCTGCTGATCACCGTCGCCAGCCGCGCGCGCTTCGAAGGACCGCTGCTCGGCCCCGATGTCGCCGCCAATATCGAGCGCCAGGGCATCGCCGGCCTGATGCTCGTGGACGCCGGCGGCCGGCCGCTGGTGGCGACCCCCCAAGCGCCGCGTCTCGACGCGCGGCTCGACGCGATGCTGGCGGCAGTGCAGGGGCGCAGTCATGCGATCGCCGGTCCCTGGCTGGGCCCGGGCGACGAGCCGGTTCTGGCTTTCGTCATGCCCATCGCCCCGGTCCAGGGCACCGAGGGCGAGGATGCCCCGGTCGGCTTCGTGATCGGCGTCAAGCGGCTGGCCGAGGGGCTTTACGAGGCACTGCGCCAGCCCGGCGAGACCGAGGAGAGTGCCCGCACCTATCTGGTCCGGGCCCGCGGCGCGGTGATCGAGTATCTGTCGCCGCTCGATGATGCGGCACCGCTGAAATTTACCATGGCCCGCGATACACGCGATCTGGCGGCCGCCTATGCCCTTGACTCGCCCGGCGGATTCGCGCGGCGGATCGATGCTTGGAACCGCCCGGTTCTGGTCACCAGCCGAGCCCTCGACGAGGTGCCCTGGGTGCTGGTCCGCACGGTTTCGCTCAAGGAGGCGCTGGCCGAAAGCAATGCCCGGCGCAGCGCCTTCCTGGTGGTCGTGCTGCTGGCGATCTTCGGCGCCGCCGCCGGCATTCTTCTGGTCTGGCGCCACGGCACCTCGCTGCGGGCGGCCGCGGCGGCCGAGCGCTACCGCGAGATGGCCGAGCGCCATGCCCGCCTCGGCCGGTTCCTGCGCATTGTCGCCGATGCCCAGCCGACGGCGATCGCCACCGTCGACGGTGACGGCGTCTACAGCTTCGCCAACGCCCGCGCCGCCGATGACGCCGGCATCGCCGCCGATGATTTCCCCGGCAAGACCATGGCCAGCGTCCTCGGCCCGGCGAGGGCGGCGCTGTTCCAGCCGCTCAACAAGGCGGCGCTGGAGACCGGCCAGCCGGTGTTCCGGACCCAGACCGTCGACGAGACCCGCGGCCAGAAGATCATCCGTTCGGCGCATGTGCCGCTGCCCGACGAAGCCTCCGAGCGCCGCGAGGTCCTGATGGTCATGGAGGATGTCACCGAGCTGGTGCGCGAGCGCGAGCGCCGCGAAGCCAATCTGCGCCAGCTGGTGACCACGCTGACCGGCATCATCGACCGGCGCGACCCGTTTGCGGCGCGCCATTCGGCCCGGGTTGCCGAGGTGGCGGAGGCGATCGCCGTCGAGATGGGCCTCTCGGATGTCGAGGTGGAAACCGCCGAGATCGCCGGGGCGCTGATGAACCTCGGCAAGATCCTGGTGCCGGAAGAGGTGCTGACCGCCGCCCGGACCTTGACGCCGGATCAGCTTCAAAGCGTGCGCGAGGCGATCGCCGCCAGTGCCGATCTGCTGGAAGGGGTGGAGTTCGACGGCCCGGTGGTTGCCACCATTCGCCAGGTTCAGGCGCGCTGGGACGGCGCCGGCGTGCCCGAGGGGCTCAAGGGCGAAGACATTCTGGTCACCGCCCGGGTAGTCGCCGTGGCCAATGCCTTCGTCGGCATGGTCAGTGCGCGGGCCTACCGTCCGGGGCTCGATATGGACGATGCCATCAACCAGTTGCTGGCGGATGTCGGCAAGGCCTTCGACCGAGGCCCGGTTGCGGCGCTGGTCAACATTCTGGATAATCGCGACGGCCGCGCGCGCTGGGCCGACTTCGGAACACCGCCCGAAGCCTGAGCCCGGTATGAGCCGTCCGTATCGGGCGGCGGCGGTTCAGGCAGGATGGGCGAACCATGCAGGTCATCGACAGGTTGAAGGCGCTGTTGCCCGGGCGATCGCAGCCCGAGCCGGCGCCCCCGCGTGGCCCGGAGGGTACCCGCATCTATGCGGTCGGCGACATTCACGGGCGCGTCGATCTTCTGGGCGAGCTGCGCGCGCGAATTGCCGAGGACGCGGCGGCGCATTCGCAGGCCCGCCGCGTGATCGTCTATCTCGGCGACTATGTCGATCGCGGACCGGCCAGCCGCGAGGTCATCGAAACGCTGGCCGGTGAGCCGTTGCCGGGCTTTCAGGAGGTTCACCTGCTGGGCAATCACGAAGACATGTTCATGCGGTTTCTCGGCGACGTGCGCATCGGCCCGGTGTGGTTTCTGAACGGCGCCCGGGCGACGCTGGCCAGCTATGGCGTCGATGTTCCGGACGCGGCCGATGACGAGACCGCGTTCGCCGACATTCAGGCGCGCATCAATGATCAGTTGCCGGCGCACCACCGCGCCTTCCTGCGCGGGCTTCGACCCTGGCACCTGGAAGGCGACTATCTGTTCGTGCATGCCGGCCTGCGCCCGGGCCGCCGGATCGAGCGTCAGGACATCGAGGACCTGATCTGGATTCGCGACGACTTTCTGAATTCGGACGCCGACTTTGGCGCCGTCGTCGTGCATGGCCATTCGATTCGCGAGGCCCCCGAATTTTGCGCCAACCGCATCGGCATCGACACCGGGGCGTATCGAACCGGGGTGCTGACGGCGCTGGCGCTCGAGGGCGAGGCCCGCACCATCCTTCAAACCGGGCAGACCGGGCCGCAGGCCGGCGCGACAGATGAACCGGAGACGCGATAAATCGCCGCTGGTCGGCCTTTGTTCCCGTGGCGCAACCGCTCCGGATCTGCTATAATTCATCTTAACGTGGCCGCAACCAAACGGTGACGTATCAGCCCCCGTAATACACTTACGGGGACTTTGGAGACGCCATGCTGCAGGTGGTGATTCTCCGGAGCGAGACACGAAATGGCCGCCGGGGTTTTAATCGATCCCGGCGGTTGCGTTTGCGGCCCCCGCGCGCTGAGACCTGAGGAAACCGCCCGATGCTTGTGCTGATCTCGCCGGCCAAAAAACTCGATACCCTGGCCCCCGCACCCGTGCCCGACCATACGGTCCCGGAGCTGATCGCGGAGGCCGGTCAGTTGATCGATATCCTCAAGCGATTGGGACCGGCGGAGTTGCAGCGGCTGATGAAGCTGAGCCCGAAGCTCGCCGAAGTGGCGCTGGCCCGTCATCGTCAGTTGACAACACGGCTGGGCCCGGACAACGCCAAGCCGGCGGTCTTCGCGTTCAAGGGCGACACTTACGTAGGCCTCGATGCCGCCAGCCTGACGCCCGCCGACCTGGGCGTGGCGCAAGGTGGCTTGCGCATTCTCTCAGGCCTTTACGGGCTCTTGCGCCCGCTCGACCTGATCCAGGCCTACCGTCTGGAGATGGGCGCGCGCCTCGCCAATCCGCGGGGGCCGACGCTTTACGATTTCTGGCGCGAGCCGGTGACGCAAGCCGTCAATGCGGCGCTTGAGCGGGCCGGCGGCGGGCCGGTGGTCAACCTTGCCTCGGTGGAATATTTTTCGGTGCTGCAACAGGAGGCGCTGGCCGCGCCGGTGATCACCCCGGTGTTCAAGGAAGGGCGCGACGGCAGCTACCGGGTGCTCGGCCTGTTCGCCAAGCGGGCGCGCGGTATGATGGCCCGGTTCATCATCCGGAACCGCATTGACCGGGCCGACGATCTGCTGGAATTCGCGGATGCCGGCTACCGGTACAACCCTGCCGCCTCCGAACCCGGGCGGCCGGTGTTCCTGCGCCAGCAGCCGCGCAAGAGCGCGGCATAGGGAAAAGTCAGGCCCCGCCGGAGGGCTCGCCCTGCGCAGCCTCGGCCTGATGCTGCATCTGATCGCGCCGGTTGATCCAGCTGCGGAAAACGAAAACCAGCCCGACCATCAGCGCCAGAAGAAAGCCCATGATGGCGAGCGGAAGTCCGAGTTCAGCCATGTCCCTTGCCCCTTGCTTGTCAATATCTGCCGCAGGTTCCGGTTATCTATAGAGCAAATTCGGGCGACATGGAATCGATTCTGTAGCGGTTCCAGGGTACCTGCCGGCCAGGCCCTGACCGGGATACGACCGCGCTCCATGGCCCGGCAGCGCATATCACACTGAAGACACTGTAGTTTCTCCACGATCCCCCTTTTTTCCTGCGGATTTGCCGATATACTTGGCTGCCCCGCGCGGGATCCCGGTGATGGAGGACCGGGACAGGCAAACCGGCGGGCATATAACAAACGCAACAAGAAAACCTGCAACGCCGATTCCAAGGATGGCTGCCCACGTGCCGACACCCGTGATGGATTTCACCCTGTACTGGTTCATGTTTCCGGTCTCGATCGTGGTCGCGACCGCGGCAATGCTCTCGGGCATCGGCGGCGCGGCGATGTTCACGCCGATTTTCCTGATTCTGTTTCCGCTGCTCGGCCCCGAATACACGCTGGCCAGCCCGGTGGCAGCGATCGGCGTGGCGCTGCTGATCGAGACCTTCGGCTTCTCATCCGGTTTCGTCGGCTATTTCCGCAAGCGGCTGATCGATTTTCGCAGCGCGTTCAAATTCATCGCCGTGGCGGTACCGGTGGCGATCATCGGGGCGCTGACCAGCCATCTCGCCAACCCCGACCTGCTCAAGGGGTCGTATGCGGCGCTGATGCTGGTGCTGGCCTATGTCATGTACCGCCATCAGCACGGGATCGAGGAAACCATGGTGGTGACCGAAGAGGCCTCGGCCGGGGCCGCCGATGCCCGGCCGCACCGCGTGATCACGGCGCGCGACGGCCAGGTCTATCGCTTTCATGTCCCGCATCACGGCCGCGGCGCCTATGTCACCGCCCTGGGCGCGTTCCTGACCGGCATGGTGTCGGTGGGCATCGGCGAAGTGATCATGCCCCAGCTTTCCAAGCGCAACCGGGTGCCCGTGCCGGTCGCCGCCGCCACCTCCGTCTTCATCGTCATCGTCACCGTGGCGTCCGCCTCGTTCACCCAGATCTCGACGCTGATCGCCGAGGGCGGGCTTCACGCGGTGCCCTGGCATCTCGTCGCCTATGCGGTGCCCGGGGTGATTCTCGGCGGCCAGATCGGCCCGCGCCTGCAGGGCAGGATCGCCCACCGGACGATGGAGCGCGGCATCGGCATTCTTTTCGCCTTCATCAGCCTGGCGATGTTCTGGCTGGTATTCACCCGCGCCGGCGCCGCCCATTGATTGCCGCTGCAGCCGTGTCCCGCGCCGTCATCCGAGATCGCGCAGCCGGGCGATGCGCAGGGATATCGCCGGATGGGTGGCGAACAGGGCGGCCGCGCGCTCGCCGAAATTGCGAAACGGATTGACGAAGAACAGATGCTGGATGGCCCGGTTGGCGCTTGGGTCGCGCACCTCCGATCCGGCGATCTTCTCGAGCGCGCCGATCAGGCCCAGCGGATTGCGGGTGAAGCGCACGGCGGTGGCATCGGCCATGTATTCGCGCTGGCGCGAGATCGCCATCTGGACCAGCCGCGCGGCCAGCGGCGCGACGATGGCGAGGACGAGAAAGATCACCAGCGCCACGGCGCCGCCGGCACCGCGGCTCGAGCGGCGGCGCCCATAGCTGCCGTAGATCACCGAGCGCCGCGCGATATCGGCAATCAGCACGATCAGCCCGACGAGCACGCCGACGGCGGTGGCATAAAGAATGTCGTTGTTGGCGATATGGCCCATCTCGTGGCCGACGACGCCCTGCAGCTCGCTGCGACTGAGCCGCTCGAGGAGGCCGCGGGTCACCCCGATGGTGGCGCGCTCAGGTCTGCGGCCGGCGGCAAAGGCGTTGAGCGCCGGTGTCTCGATCACCACGACGCGCGGCTTCGGCAGGCCGGCGGCGATTGCCATTTCCTCGACGACATTGTGCAGCCGCGGCTCCTCTTCCGGTGTCACCTCGCGGGCGCCGGCGAGACGCACGACAATGCGATCGCCGAAGATCAGCGCCACCGCCGTCCAGGCCAGGCTGACCGCCAGCAGGATCGCCGCACCGTAGGCCCCGGCGCGCCCGGCCGCCCCGCCCCACAGGGCTGGCAGACCGGCGCGCCCGTAGCCCGGCTCGACGCCAGAGATGGCGACCATGCCCCAGCCGATCAGATAGCCAAGCCCGGCCCCGAAGCCGAGCAGGAGAAGGCACAGCATCACCGTGTTGCGCCGGTTGGCCCGGATGGCGGCAAAAAAATCGGTGCGGTGCAGGGTTGGCGACGGCCGTTGCCGCCTGGGCGTCCGCCTGGGCTTTGTCTTGGGGCGGGACCAGGGGCTCGGTCGGGGCATCGCCGGCGATCAGCGCAAATCCACCGCCACCGGCTCGCGCGCCTCGTCCGGCACCTCGAAATAGCGCTCGCGATCAAAGCCAAAGGTGCCGGCGATCAGATTGGCAGGAAAGGTTTCGACCTGATTGTTCAGCGTCATGACCGAATCGTTGTAGTTCTGGCGGGCAAAGGCAATGCGGTTCTCGGTGGTCGTCAACTGCTCGGTCAAGTCGGCGACCGCCTGGTTGGCCTTGAGGTCGGGGTAGTTCTCGAACAGCGCGAACAGCCGCCCGAGAGTGGCGCCGAGCTGGGCCTCCGCCTCGATCGCGTCGGCCCGCGGCCCGCCTTGTGCGGCGACCGCCTTCTGGCGGGCCTCGACCACCTGCCGGAGCGTGTCCTGCTCATAGGACATGTAGTCCTTGACCACCTCGACGAGATTGGGAATGAGGTCGTGGCGCCGGCGCAGTTGCACGTCGATCTGGCGCCAGGCGTTCTCCACCTGATTGCGCTTGCGCACCAGGCTGTTGTAAATGGCGATCATGGCCAACGCGATCACCGCGATCACGCCCAGGATCACCAGCGTCGTTGCGTCCATGTCCCCGTCCTCCCGATTGTGGCGCCGACCGCATCCCGCCGGTAGAATCCCGGCCGATCAGTTGCGATTGTGTGGGCGGTTCGGCAATCCTGCAACCGCAAATCGTCGCATCACATCGGCCGGGGAGAAAGACATGGGGCTTGAAACCACGGTGGCCATTCTGATTGCCGCCATCCTGGTCACCCTGTTCGCCAACCACAAGCACCGGCAGCCGCCGAAGCTGGGAGAGGCGCCGCTCATTCCCTACCTCGGCCTGCAATTCGTCGGCATTCTGGTGATTTTCCTGATGATCGCCCATCTCATCACCTTGCTGACCGGGCGCCCTTTTGCCGGGCGCCTGTCGGCGCTGTTTGCCGCCGCCCTGGCCTGAGCCGGGACAATCTGTCCCGAACTGAAACGAAGCGCCGCAAAATCGCCTCCCGAACTGTCGGAAATCCTTACACCACTCCCGCCAGGCGCGGCCGCTTCCCGCGAAGCGTCTGAAATCCCGCGTCTTTTCGATCTGGCCCGCATTTTGCGTCAGACGTTATCGGCATCCGCCGCATTCGGGAGATGGGCCATGACCGAGAGGTTGGAAGAGAACGCCGACTATCAGCGCCGACTGGCCGAACGCCTGTTCGAGGCGGAAGGCTTCGAGGAAGCGGTGATCTTTGCCCGCGAGCGCGAATGGGACGGGGTGCTCGACTGGCTGTTCGTGCTTCAGAAGGAGCGTGGCTTAAGGGTCTGAATGGCCTCGTGCCCGGCGCTCACGAGCGGGACCGAAATTCGTCGGCGTGAAACAGGGCGTTCAGCCTCAAACCTTCGCCGGCCAGTGCCTCGGCGGCGCCTTCGCCGCGATCGACCAGGGTCAGTACCGTCCTGACCCGGCCGCCGGCCTCGCGCACCAGGCGCACGGCCTCGAGCGCCGAGCCGCCGGTGGTGGTGACATCCTCGACAATGACCACATCCTTGCCCTCGAGGGAGGCGCCGGGCGCCAGGCCTTCGATGCGCCGCCGCGTCCCGTGTTCCTTGGTCTTCTTGCGTACGAAAAAGGCCGGGATCGGGCGCGTGGATGCAAAGCTCGCCGGCGCCACCACAGAGACGATCGGGACCGCCCCCATCTCCAGCCCGCCGATGTAATCGACCGGTTGGTCTTTCAGCGCGTCAAGAATCAGTCGGGCGATCAGGACAGCACCTTCCGGGTCCATCATGGTCGGCTTCATGTTGAAGTAGAACGTGCTGCTGCGCCCCGAGGCGAGGCGGATCTCGCCGCCTTCGCTGAATGACTTTTCGGCGATGATCTGATGGAGGCGCGCGCGTGCCGCCGCCACATCGCCGGCAGGCATGGACAGGTCGGTTGACGGGTTTTGCACGGCGTCACTCACAGCCCGGACTTTGTACACGGGGCGGCGGTGCGACTCAAGCACAGGCGAGGCGCCGCCACTACCGCTGGCGCTGCGGACAATAGAAGGTCGAGCGCCCGCTTTGGCGGATCATCCGGATGGCGCCTTTGCAGTCGCAGCCCGGGCAGGGCGCGCCGGCCCGGCCATAGACCGAAAAGCTGTGCTGGAAATAGCCGAGCGCGCCGTCCGCCGCAGCATAGTCGCGCAGGCTCGAGCCGCCGGCGGCGATCGCTTCCTGGAGAACCGTGCGAATCGCGGCTGCCAGTCGCTCGGCGCGCACGCCAGGGATGGTGCGGGCCTGGCGGCGCGGCGAGATGCGGGCCCGGAACAGGGCCTCGCAGGCATAGATGTTGCCGAGCCCGGCGACCACCCGCTGATCGAGCAGCACGCCCTTGATCGGCGCCCTGCGCCCGCGGCACGCCTCGGCCAGCACCTCGGCGTTGAAGGCATTGCCGAGGGGCTCCGGGCCCAGCTCGCGGAGCAAGGGGTGCGCATCCAGCTCGCCTTCACGGGCAAGTGTCATCAACCCGAAGCGCCGGGGATCGGTGAACACGACGCGGGCCCCGTCTTCCATCGCAAAGGTCACATGATCGTGGGGGCCAGGGGCGCCCGCAGGTGCGCCCGTCGGGATCACCGTGAAGCGGCCCGACATGCCGAGGTGGGCGATCACCACCGCGTCGCCCTCGAGGCGCCAGAGCAGGTATTTGGCCCGGCGGTCGAGGCGGATGACGCGCCGCCCTTCGATGCGCGCGGCAAAATCGCCCGGCAGCGGTGTGCGCAAATCCCCGCGGCGGACCTCGACATGGCCGATGCGCCGGCCTTCGAGGGCCTGCGCCAGACCGCGCCGCACGGTTTCGACTTCTGGCAGTTCCGGCATCCGTTACAAGCCCTTGTCACTCCCTCGGGAATTGGCGCCAACCGCGCAGCCAGCGCTGGCGCCGGCCCTGTGGCTGCGCTATGTTCGCGGCATGACCGCACGATACCGGGAAACCGACGAACCGCGCACCCATTTCGGCAACAAGACCGTGCCCGAATCGCAAAAGCCGGCGCTGGTGCGCGACGTTTTTGCGCGCGTCGCCCCGCGTTATGATCTGATGAACGATCTGATGAGCGGCGGCATCCACCGGCTGTGGAAGTCGGCGCTGATCGACTGGCTCAATCCGCGCCCCGGCCAGCAGCTTCTCGACATTGCCGGCGGCACCGGCGATATCGCCATGCGGGCGCTCGACCGGGTTGACGCCGTCGCCGCCCGTCGCCGCCAGACCGAGGATGTATCGCCCCCGGCCGCCACCGACGTTACGGTCTGCGACGCCTCGCCGGAAATGCTGCGCGAGGGGCGCCGCCGGGCGCAGCGTCGCGGGCTGGAGACGCGCATTCGCTGGCTGTGCGGCGATGCCGAATCATTGCCGCTCGCGGATGCCAGCGTCGATGCCATTACCATTGCCTTTGGCATCCGCAATATCACCCATATCGACCGGGCACTTGAGGAGGCCTGCCGGGTGCTGCGCCATGGCGGGCATTTTCTTTGCCTCGAGTTCTCCCACGTCGCCGTCCTTGGCTTCGACAAGCTCTATGACGCCTATTCGTTCCACGTCATCCCGGCGATCGGCGGACTGGTGACCGGAAACCGCGAGGCTTACGTCTATCTGGTCGAAAGCATCCGCCGCTTTCCCGACCAGGACCTGTTCGCGGCGATGATCGAAGAGGCCGGTTTCGGCAATGTCAGCTACCGCAACCTGTCGGCCGGCATCGCCGCCATTCATTCCGGCTGGAAGCTCTAGGGTCGGTCGATGCTCAACGCCCTGCGCCACAGCTTCAGACTGATCCATGCGGCCCGGGTGCTGGCCCGCCACGATGCGCTGTTTCCCTTCGATGTGATGCGCGAACTGCCGCCGGCGCTGAAAGCCGCCCGGGTCATCGCCGGCCTGCGCCTGCCCGGCGAGCGGGAATCGGCCGAAGCGCAGGAGCCGCGGCCCGGCATCCGCCTCGCCCGCGCCCTCGAGTCGCTGGGACCCAGCTTCATCAAGCTGGGCCAGGCGCTGGCCACCCGGCCGGACGCGGTGGGAGTCGAGGTCGCCGAGGACCTGACCGAGCTGCAGGACCGGCTGGCGCCGTTTCCGGGTGATCAGGCCCGGGCCACCATCGAGGAACAGTTCGGCCAGCCGGTCGACGCCCTGTTCACGGAATTCGAGGACACGCCGGTCGCCGCCGCCTCCATCGCCCAGGTCCATTTCGCGGTGACCACCGAGGGCCGCGAGGTCGCGGTAAAAATCCTGCGGCCCGATATCGAAGCCGCCTTCGAGCGCAATTTGGAGACCTTCTACTGGCTCGCCCAGATGATCGAACGCGCACAACCGGCGGCCCGGCGCCTGCGTCCCGTCGATGTCGTGCGCACCTTGTCGCAGACCGTCCATCGGGAAATGGATTTGCGGCTCGAGGCGGCCGCCGCCAGCGAACTGAAGGAAAACATGGCCGGTGATTCCGGCATCATCATCCCCACCGTCGACTGGAGCCGCACCAGCCGCCGGGTGCTGACCACGCAGCGCGTCTCCGGCATTCCGATCAGCGACCGGGCGGCGATCATCGCCGCCGGCCACGATGTCGGTGCCATCGCCACCAAGGCGGTTCAGGTGTTCCTGGTCCAGGCCCTGCGCGACGGCTTTTTCCACGCCGACATGCACCAGGGCAATTTGTTCGTCGATGAGGCCGGCAATCTGGTGGCCGTCGATTTCGGCATCATGGGCCGGCTCGACCGCGCCACCCGGCGTTATCTCGGCGAGATCCTGCTGGGCTTCCTGGAGGCCGATTATGTCAAGGTCGCGCGCATCCATTTCGAGGCCGGCTATGTGCCGCGGACCCATTCGGTGGCCGCCTTTGCCCAGGCGCTGCGCTCGATCGGCGAGCCGATCCTCGGCCGGCCGGTGCATGAAATCTCGCTCGGGCGGCTGCTTGCGCAACTGTTCCGGGTGACCGAGGATTTCGACATGAAGACCCAGCCGCAGCTCCTGCTGCTGCAAAAGACCATGGTCATGGTCGAAGGCCTCGCCAATCATCTCGACCCCAACGCCAACATGTGGGAAATCTCGCGCCCCGTCATCGAGGCCTGGGTGCGCGAAAGTCTCGGGCCCGAGGCGCGGATTCAGGCGGCGGCCGAGCGGGCGATCTCGCTGGCCGCCAAGCTGCCGGAGCTGATCGAGCGCCTCGATGAGGCCAGCCGCGTCCTGGCCGAGGACGGGCTGAAGTTGCATCCCGACAGCCTGGAGAGACTGGCGCGGCGCCAGGCCGAGCGGCGCCGGCCGTTGACTGCGGCTTTGTGGGCGCTGGTTGCGGTGCTGGTGATTCTGCTGCTTTCCGGGTAAGGGCGAGGGCCATCGTTCCAGCCCCCGTCTGTTCGCTTGCCAAACGTCGGACCAACAGCTTATGTTATCTGTTATCTACATTGTTTATTCGTAAATAAAAGGATTGCCCGATCACCTCGTGGGAATGGGGCAATCCATCAACCGGATCATGGGTCGGAAAGGTGGGTGCGCGCGCGGTGCTGAACGGAAAAAGCGTGCTGCTGATCATCGGCGGCGGCATCGCCGCCTATAAGTGCCTGGACCTGATCCGCCGCCTGCGCGAGCGCGGTGCGGCTGTCCGCGTGGTGCTCACGCAGGCCGGGGCCCAGTTCGTGACACCGCTGTCGCTGGCCGCGCTTTCCGGCGAGCCGGTCTATCAGGACCTGTTTTCGCTCACCGACGAGGTCGAGATGGGCCACATCCGGCTGGTCCGCGAGGCCGACATCGTGGTCGTCGCCCCGGCGACCGCCGATCTGATCGCCAAGATGGCCGCCGGGCTGGCCCCCGATCTCGCCACCGCCGCGCTCTTGGCCTGCGACAAGCCGATCCTGATTGCCCCGGCGATGAATGTGCAGATGTGGCAGCATCCGGCGACCCGGCGCAATGTCGCCCAGCTTGAGGCCGACGGGATCGGCCGCATCGGGCCCGCCAGTGGCGACCTGGCGTGTGGCGAGGAAGGCGAGGGCCGGATGGCCGAGGTCGATGACATCATCGCCGCCATCGCCGAGACCCTCGCCCAGGCAGACCCGCGCGTCGAGCCGCTGCCCGGCGCGGCGCGGCCGCTGGCCGGCAAGCGCGCCCTGGTCACCGCCGGACCGACCATCGAGGCGATCGACCCGGTGCGCTATATCGCCAACCGCTCGTCCGGCAAGCAGGGTTATGCGATTGCCGCGGCGCTTCATGCGCTGGGGGCCGAGACGATCCTGGTCTCGGGGCCGGTGGCGCTCGCCCCGCCCGAAGGCGTGCGGCTGGTGGCGGTCGAGTCGGCGGCCGAGATGGCCGCCGCCTGCGAGGCTGCCCTGCCGGTGGATATCGCCGTCTGTGCAGCCGCGGTTGCCGACTGGCGCCCCGATCCCGCGCCCGACAAGATCAAGAAGTCCCGAAGCGGGAGTGGCGCCCGGACCATGCACCTCGAGCTGGTCGAGAACCCGGACATTCTCGCCGGGCTTGCCGGCCGCAAGAAGGGGCGTCCGGCGCTGGTCGTCGGCTTTGCCGCCGAGACCCGCGATGTGCTGGACAATGCCCGCGAAAAGCGCCGCGCCAAGGGCTGCGACTGGATCGTCGCCAACGACGTTTCGGCCAAGACCGGCGTGCTTGGCGGCGACGACAACACCGTGCATCTGATCACCGAGGACGGGATCGACTCCTGGCCGCCGGCGAGCAAGCGCGAAGTCGCCGAGCGGCTGGCCCGGCGCATTGCCGATCATTTCCGCGGCAGCGCGCGGGGCGTCGCATGACCACCTCATCGGCGGCCCCCGATCTGTGCTCCGTCCCGGCGTCGGACGACGGCGTTTGCGTGGCGATCGTGCGACTTCCTCACGGGCAGGGCCTGCCGCTGCCGGCTTACGCCAGTGCCGGATCCGCCGGTGCTGATCTGTGCGCGGCGATCAGTGCCGATAGGCCCGCTTGCCTTGACCCCGGCGCGCGCCATCTGGTGCCGACCGGCCTTGCCATCGCGCTGCCCGAAGGCTTCGAGGCCCAGGTGCGGCCGCGCTCCGGCCTCGCCGTGCGCCACGGGATCACCGTGCTCAACAGCCCCGGCACCATCGATTCCGACTATCGCGGCGAGATCAAGGTGGTGCTGATCAATCTCGGCGATGAGCCGTTCACGCTGCGGCGTGGCCAGCGCATCGCGCAACTGGTGATCGCCCCGGTGGCCCGCGCCGAATGGCGGCTGGCTGATCGGCTTCCGGACAGCGCGCGGGGCGCTGGCGGCTTCGGTTCGACCGGTCTGGATCCGTCCGGTGAGTGATGTCATGCTGCGGATGTCGCGGAAAATGCGGTTTGCGCTCGAGGCGGTGGTCGATATCGCTTATAACGCGCGGGCCGAGCCGGTACAGTCGAAAGAGATCACGCGCCGTCAGGGCATTCCCCAGCGCTATCTGGAACAGGTCATGCAACATCTGGTGAAAGCCGGAATTCTGAAAGGCGTGCGGGGGCCGCGCGGCGGTTATCACCTGGCCCGGGAGCGCCGCCGGATTACTGTCGGCGAGGTGGTGCGTATCGTCGCCCGGCTGGAAAGCAACGGTGAAGGCGACGGGTTCGAGACCCGCTCGCCGCTGGGCGCCAAGGTCGTCCAGCCGATGCTGGACGAGCTGCAGGAGGAAGTCATGAGCCGGCTCGACGCGATCACCATCGAGGATTTGTGCCGCCGCGCCCGTGCGGCCGGCATCGCCCGGGAAACCGGAGCCCGGCTGGACTTCACCATCTGACGAACAATCCTTTGTTTGGACGGCGACTCACCACAGGGAAGGAAAGAACAGTCATGACGATCACCGAAACCGGCACGCAGGGCCGGGGCCGCATCTTCGAAGACATTACCGAGACCATCGGCGATACACCGCTGGTGCGCCTCGCCCGCATCGCCAGGAAATACGGGGTGGAGGCCGACATTCTCGGCAAGCTCGAGTTCTTCAATCCCATCGGCTCGGTCAAGGACCGGATCGGGGTGTCGATGATCTCGGCCATGGAAAAGGACGGACGCCTGAAGGCGGATTCGGTGATCGTCGAGCCGACGTCGGGGAATACCGGCATTGCGCTCGCCTTCGTCGCCGCGGCGCGCGGCTATCGGCTGATTCTGGTGATGCCGGAGAGCATGTCGCTGGAGCGGCGCAAGATGCTGCTGCTGCTGGGCGCCGAGATCGAGCTGACACCGGCAACCGAGGGCATGCGCGGGGCGATCACCCGCGCCGAGCAACTGGTCAGCGAAATTCCCGGGGCGGTGATGCCGCAGCAGTTCGACAACCCCGCCAATCCCTACATTCACCGCATCACCACGGCAGAGGAAATCTGGAACGATACCCAGGGCGCGGTCGACATGGTGGTCTCCGGGATCGGCACCGGCGGTACGCTGACCGGGGTGGGTGCCGTGCTCAAGGAACGCAAGCCCGAGGTCCGGATGATCGCCGTCGAGCCCGAGGACAGCGCGATCCTGAGCGGCGGCGAGCCCGGACCCCATAAGATCCAGGGCATCGGCGCCGGCTTCATTCCCAGCATCCTGCAGACCGAGCTGATCGACGAAGTGGTCACCGTGGGCAATGAAACCGCCTTCGCCGTCGCCCGCGAACTGGCGCAGATCGAGGGCATTCCGGTGGGCATTTCCTCCGGTGCCGCGGTCGCCGCCGCCCTCGAGGTCGCAGCGCGCCCCGAATCGAAGGGCAAGATGATTATCGCGGTCCTCCCGTCGTTCGCCGAACGCTATCTGTCGACACCGCTGTTCGAGGGCCTTTAAGGGATTCGCGACACGTCGCCATGGAGTTTACCGACGACCAGATCGAGCGTTATGCCCGTCACATCGTGCTCAAGGAAATCGGTGGCGCCGGACAGAAGCGGCTGCTCGCCTCCCGGGTGCTGGTGGTCGGGGCCGGCGGGCTGGGCTCGCCTCTGGCGTTGTATCTGGCGGCGGCCGGGGTGGGGACCATCGGCATCATCGACGATGACCGGGTGAGCCTGTCCAATCTTCAGCGCCAGGTGCTGCACACCACCGCCGACATCGGGCGCGCGAAGACGGCACGCGCCAGGGAAGCGATCACCGCGCTCAACCCCGACGTTCGGGTGCGCGTCCATGATGAGCGCCTGACCCCGGAGAATGCGCTCGAGATCATTCGCACCTATGACATCGTTGCCGACGGCTCCGACAATTTCCCGACCCGTTTCCTGATCAACGACGCCTGCTATCTTTCCGGCCGGACGCTGGTTTCGGCCGCCATCGGCCAGTTCGAGGGTCAGTTGTCCACCTACAAGGCGCATGCCGGTGCCGAGTTCCCCTGCTATCGCTGCATCTTTCCCGAGCCGCCGCCGCCGGGCACCGTGCCGAGCTGTTCGGAGGGCGGGATCATCGGTTCGCTGGCCGGCGTCATGGGTTCGCTTCAGGCCACCGAAGTGATCAAGGAAATCACCGGCATCGGTGAGACCATGGCCGGGCGGCTGCTGATCTATGACGCTTTGGCGACGCGCTTCCGGACCGTGCGGCTGCGCGCCGATCCGGCCTGTGCGCTGTGCGGGGCCCAGGCCAGCATCCGCGATCTCTCGGCGCACGCGGCCTGAACGAAGGTGGGGGCCATGACCCGATCACCGGAGCCGCCCGAGAAGCTGTCGATCGTCGTCTTTTCCGGCGATTTCGCCCGCGTCCATTATGCCCTGCTGCTGGCCAGCGGCGCGGCGGCCATCGGCCGTGCCGCCACCCTGTTCTTCACCATGGAGGCGGTGCGCGCACTCACCAGCCCCGACGACGCCGGCACCCCGGGCTGGGCGCGGCTGACGGCAGAGGGCGGCGAGACGCCGCTGGAATGCGAGCAGCGCTATCGGGCAGGCGGCGTCGCCGGCATCGAGGACCTGTTCGAGGCCTGCCGCGAGTTGCGGGTGCGCTTTCTGGTCTGCGAGGCCGGCCTCAAGGCCACCGGCATCGACGAGCGCGATCTGCGCCGCGACCTGCCCGTCGAGGTGGCCGGGGCGGTCACCTTCCTCAACGACGCCTCGGCACGCGGCGCCACAATGTTTATTTGAAGGGCGAGGCCCGAGGCTCTAAATCAGACCTTCGAGCACCCGGTCCGGCGGCGTGTGGCCGTCGACGAAGGTCTTGATGTTGATGATCACCTTTTCGCCCATGTCGATGCGGCCCTCGAGCGTCGCCGAGCTCATGTGGGGGAGCAGCACGACATTGTCGAGCTCGAGAAGCTTGGGATTGACCGCCGGCTCGTGCTCGAACACGTCGAGGCCGGCGCCGGCCAGATCGCCGTTGAGCAGCATCCGGGTGAGCGCGTTCTCGTCGACCACCTCGCCGCGCGAGGTGTTGACGATATAGCTGGTGTTCTTCATCAGTTTCAGCCGCCGCGCCGACATCAGGTGATAGGTCGCCGGCGTGTGCGGGCAGTTGATCGACAGGATGTCGACCCGGGCGACCATCTGGTCGAGGCTTTCCCAGTAGGTGGCCTCGAGCTCGGCCTCGATTTCCTTCGGCACCGGGTTGCGGTTGTGGTAGTGGATCGACAGCCCGAAGGCCCGCGCCCGGCGCGCCACCGCCTGGCCGATGCGCCCCATCCCCAGGATGCCCAGGCGCTTGCCCCAGATGCGGTGGCCGAGCATCCAGGTCGGCGACCAGCCCTTCCATTCGCCGCGGCGCATGATGCGCTCGCCTTCGGCCAGGCGCCGCGGCACGGCGAGGATCAGCGCCATGGTCATGTCCGCGGTATCCTCGGTCAGTACGCCGGGCGTGTTGGTCACCGTGATCCCGCGCTGGCGCGCGGTGGCGAGATCGATGTGGTCGACGCCGGTGCCGAAATTGGCAATCAGGCGCAGCTCGGGATTGGCCTGGGTGAGCACGCCCTTGTCGATACGGTCGGTGACCGTCGGGACCAGCACGTCGGCCTCGCGCACCGCGGCGATCAGATCGGCCTGGGTAAACGGCCGATCGTCGAGATTGAGCCGCGCATCGAACAGCTCCATCATCCGCGTCTCGATCGCGTCCGGGAGCTTGCGGGTCACAATGACAAGCGGCTTCTTCCGCGTCATGCGGCGTCTCCTTTCGGCTCCAAAGCCGGTCTCCGGCCGGGCGATGGCCCGCACCTTCACATCCTGACACAGATCGGGCCGAGGTGCGAGCGGCCCACAGGCATTTCCAGCAACAGGCATCTCTAGCAAATGCCGGGCGCCCTTTCAAATGCCGTCATCGACTTGTCCGCCGGCGTCATCGGCTTATCCTTCGCTTGACCCGGGGCCACCGCGAGCGGCATAACTTGGCGCCATGACGATCTCGGGACAGGCGACACCAGAAGCGGCTGAGCCGACGCGCCGGCGGCGACGTTGGGCGACCGTTGTCGGGCTCCTGGGCCTGTGTCTGTGGGCCCTCGCCGGCATGGTTCAGATGCCGGTCGCCGACGCCCAGACATTGCCGTCGCGCGGCGCCTCGGGTCTGCCGCTGCCGCGTTTCGTCTCGATCGCCGCCAGCCGCGCCAACCTGCGGGCCGGGCCGGGCCGGCAATATCCCATCGACTGGGTCTATGTGCGCGCCGGCACGCCGCTCAAGGTGATCGCCGAATTCGGCCAGTGGCGCCAGGTGCGCGACATCGACGGCACCACCGGCTGGATGCACAAGAGCCTGCTGTCGGGCCGGCGCACGGCGGTGGTCGTCGGCAAGCGCCAGACCGTCCATGCCGAGCCGGAGCTGTCGAGCCGCGTGGTGCTGTACGTCGATCCCCGGGTGGTGGTGGAGCTGCGCCAGTGCGGCGGCGGCTGGTGCCGGATCAAGGTCGGCGATTATTCCGGCTGGATCCCGCGGCGCTTTCTCTGGGGCGCCGCCTCGATCGAGCCCATCGGCTGATCTTCGGCCTGGCGGCGATTCTGTGGCTCAGGATGCGACCGGCGGATCGAAATCCCCGGCCAGTTCGGCCCGCACCTCGTCGGGCAGCACCGCCATATGGGCGTATCCGGGGTGGCTGATTTCCAGAATCACCGGCACTTTGCCGCTGCGAAACGCCTCGATCTGGGCCGCGGTGAAGCGGAAATGCAGAAAATGCACCGATGAAGTGCGCCCCTCCGATGTGGTGCGCTCGACATCGTGTTCGGGCTCGGCCGGAATCGTCTGATCGTCGATGCGAAAGGCGACCGCGCGCTCGATACCGCCGAGGCCGGCCAGCGCGCGGGCCCGGCGCTCCGGGTTGTCAATCTCGATCATCATTGTCGCCACCAGCTCGTCCCCTTTCGGAATCAAGGGGTTGTACGCCGCCAGCTCATCATCGATCTGGGCTTCGCCGCCCTTCTCGGAACGCAGCATTTCGTGAACCTGCCACCACATGGTGTCGTAGTTCTCGAAATAGAAGGTGATGTCAGGGCCGACGGGGACCCGGCGCCGCGCCTTGACGGCGATGATCTCGGCCCGGCGTGCGTCGCGAATGCGGGCGAAGTCCTCCATGGAGAGGATGTCGTCGCGGGTGATCCGGTGGGCCTCGCGGCTCATGATGCGGCCTCCGACGGCGCGCCTTCGTAGCCAAGGCCGTAGGCCAGCGCCATCAACTCGATCGGGTGGCGGGCAGTGGCGGGCGCCCGGGCCGCATCCAGGCGCTCGATCCCCTGCACGATGTGCTCGGCGGCCAGCGGACATTCGGAAGCCACCAGCGGCCTGCCGGAGTCCAGCGCCCGGCGCGCCACCGGGCGGCCGACCTTGAGGGCCACCTCGAAATTGTCCTTGAGCACCCCCCAGGCGCCGCCGTGGCCGGAGCAGCGTTCGATGACATCAATGTCGGCGCCGGGAATGAGACGCAGCATCTCGGCCGCCTTGGGGCCCATGTTCTGGGCCCGGGCATGGCAGGCGAGGTGCAGTGACACGCCGCCCGGCAGCGCGCCCAACCCGTCGGCCAGGCCTTCCCCGCGGGCAATATCGACGACATATTCGCTGATATCGCGGGTGTGGCGGGCGAGGCGCTGCACCGCCTCGTCATCGGGCACAATCAGGGGCCACTCGAACTTCAGCATCAGGGCGCACGACGGCACCAGGGCGATGACCTCATAGCCCTTGTCGATCCAGCGCCCGAGCTCGCCGGCGACTTTGCGGGCGCGCGCCGCCACCGCCTCGAGATCGCCCTGCTCGAGCTTCGGCATGCCGCAGCAAACCGGATAGACGACCTCTGTCTCCACCCCGTTGTGAGCGAGCACGGCACGTGCCGCCCGGCCGAGCCCGGGATTGTTGTAATTGACGAAACAGGTGGCATAGATCACCGCCTTGCGGCCAAACGCCGGGGCATCCCGATTGACGGCGAGCGGCGCCGGCTCGCGAACCAAGGGCCGCGATGCGAACTTCGGCAGGGCGGCATCCCGATCGATGCCGGTGAGCCATTCGATGAGGCGGCGCAGCAGCCGGTTTTCCCGCTTGCTCGCCCAGTTGACCAGCGCCGCAACGGGCACCGCCAGGCGGGCGTTGCGATCGGTCTCGGACAGCAGCCGGGAAATCCACCGAACTTTTCGCTGGCGAAAGCGGCTGGCCCGGTAACGCAGCATCAGATGGGGAAAGTCGAGGTTGAATTCGTGCGGCGGCACATAGGGGCATTTGGTCATGAAGCACATGTCGCACAGCGTGCAGGCCTCGACCACCCGGCCGAAGGCGGAACTCGGCACCGAATCGAGCTCGCCGGTTTGCGATTCGTCGATCAGATCGAACAGCCGCGGAAAGGAATCGCACAGATTGAAGCAGCGCCGGCAACCATGGCAGATGTCGAAGACCCGGCGCAGCTCGGCATCGATCGCGTCCGAGTCATAGAAGTCTGCCTCATGCCATGCCAGAGGATGGCGTTCCGGGGCCTTGAGGCCCCCTTCTCCGGCCACCGAGGTCATGATCGCCCCTTCGCCTCCTGCAATTTCGTATGTCCACGCGCCAGACGCCCGGCCCCGGGGCGATGCCCCGGGACCGGCATGTCGGTCTTGACGATGTGTTCAGTGAAGCGGGCCTAGTCGAGGCTGTCCAGTGCTTTCTGGAAGCGGCCGGCGTGCGAGCGTTCGGCTTTCGCCAGGGTCTCGAACCAGTCGGCGATTTCGTCGAAGCCTTCCTCGCGCGCGGTCCGCGCCATGCCCGGATACATGTCGGTATATTCATAGGTTTCGCCGGCAATCGCCGCCTTCAGATTGTCGGCCGTCGGGCCGATCGGCTCGCCGGTTGCCGGATCGCCGACGCTTTCCATGAACTCGAGATGGCCGTGGGCATGGCCGGTCTCGCCTTCGGCCGTCGAGCGGAACACGGCGGCGACGTCGTTATAGCCCTCGATATCAGCCTTCTGGGCGAAATAAAGATAGCGGCGATTGGCCTGGCTTTCGCCGGCAAAGGCGGCTTTCAGGTTCTCCAGGGTCTTGGTGTTGGCAAGCGACGACATGTCTTCTCCTCCTCGTTTTCCGGTTTTTCCTGCTCGCCCCCGATGGCCACGACAGGCCGGGAGCAGGCTGGGATGAATCGCCGGCACGTCTCCCGCATAGGCGAGATCACACGCCGACCAGAGCCTGTATTATTATTTAGAATAATTCCAGAATGTTCAACAACGATCTGGAAATCATTTGGAATTTTTTCGACTTAGACGCACAATGACATCCACCCGGCTGACTTTCGTGCCCACCGGTGGGGCCGGCAGATGACCGGCTCCGAAATCCTGACCCTCGATATCGGCAAGCTCGCCTTCGTCTTCGAAATAGTAGTGATTGTGCTCGCTCGTGTTGGTATCGAAATAGGTGCGGCCGGCATCGACCACGATCTGACGCAGCAGGCCGACCGCGGTGAACTGATGGAGGGTATTGTAGACGGTTGCCAGCGACACCTTGTGACCGGCGGTCAGTGCCTCGCGGTGCAGCATCTCGGCCGTGATGTGGCGGTCCTCGCCCTGCTCGAACAACAGCCGCGCCAGTGCCAGGCGCTGGCGCGTCGGGCGCAACTGGACGGCGCGCAAGCGTTCCAGGCTGCCGGCAAAGGGCCGTTTGGAGGCATCGATTCGCTGTTCATCCATGATCTGCATCCGGTTGCTGCCGCATCGCGCCCTCGGTGGTACGATCGGGTTTTACGATATTACGATTCCAAAGATCGACCAAAATACCCCCATTTCAAGGGCTTAAAAAGCCCACGGGGCGATTTGACGCACCCGGCCACCGGCCCGGCGGTTCAGTCGCCAGTGAGAATCCGGTCGATCAGCTGCTTGACCGTCGGCACAAAACCGTTGGAATAGAAGGGATCGCTGGCAAACCGGTAGACACTGTGGCCGGCGAACATCAGGTTGTTTTCGACATCGCCCGTATGGGCAATATCCATCAGCGTTTTCTGAATGCAGAAGCTGCGGGGGTCCGCCTTGCGCCCGGTGCTGCCGCCATCCTGCTTCCAGTTGGAGAACTTGCAGGCGCTCAGGCACCCCATGCACTCGATCTGATCGCGCCGGATCTGGTCGCGTTTTTCCCGGGTGACGAAAATCAGCGTGAGATCGGGGGTGCGCATCGGCTCATCGAAGCCCTGGCGGCACCATTCCTCGGCCCGGCGCTTGTCCCCCGGGGTGACATAGACCGGCCGTTTGCGCACACCGATCGACAGCTCCGCCTGATGGTCGCCGACCGGTTCGTTGCTATACGGAATCTGGCGCTGGCTGCGCTCTTCGAGCTCGTTCAGAAACCGGTTGCGCACGGCCGACGAATAGAAGTTCGTCGGGCTGTAGCGGTGCAGAACCACATCGCCCTCGCGCAAGGTCAGCAGGCGCTGCTTCCAGCTTTCGGGGATCGGGCTTTCGCGGGTCAGCAAGGGCCGGGTGCCGTACTGGAAGACGATCGGCCCGAGGTCGGGATTGTCGATCCAGTCTTCCCAGTCGCGCAGGTACCACACCCCGCCGGCCATGATGATCGGGGTGTCGCCGAGCCCCATCTCGCGCATCCGCCGGCGCAGCTCCAGCACCCGCGGGAACGGCGCCTCGGGCTTTTCCGGGTCTTCGCTGTTGGACAGGCCGTTGTGGCCGCCGGCCCGCCAGGGATCTTCGTAGACGACGCCGCCCAGCCATTCCGAAACCTTGTGGTAGGCGCGTTTCCACAGCGCCCGGAAGGCCCGCGCCGACGAGATGATCGGGTAATAGTAGCATTCGTACTTGGCGGCGATCTCGCCGAGGCGATAGGGCATGCCGGCACCGCAGGTGATGCCGTTGATCAGGTCCTTGGCGCCTTCCAGAACCCCCTTGAGGACGCGCTCGGCACCGCCCATTTCCCACAGCACGTTGATGTGAATGCGACCCTCGCCGCCGGCCATCTCATAGGCCCGGCGGACCTGGGTAAGGCCACCGGAAATGGCGTAATTGATCAGTTCCTCATGGCGCTCGCGCCGGGTCCGGCCGTGATAGACCTGGGGAATGAGGTTGCCGTGTTCATCGAAGGAATCGGCGTTCACACAAGACACCGTGCCGATGCCACCGGCCGCCGCCCAGGCACCCGAGCTTTGCCAGTTGGTGATCGAAATGCCCTTGCCGCCTTCAATCAGGGGCAGCACTTCACGCCCCGACAGCATGATCGGATTAAGTGGTTTCATCGCCTATCATTCCCCCCGACGGCCACCCCCGCACCGCCCATTGCCGGGGGCCGGCCGCAACAGCGGCAGGTGCCCCGCCGGGTCCAGTTCTCCGTTGTCATTATGTAGTGCATCGACGGGTGCCGCCAAGTCCGAGCCTTCTCGTGGCCGGAGTCGTCAGCTTGCCTGCTCGCGGGTCTTCGACGGCCCGTGGCGCGGGCGATCATCGGCGATTTCCTCGCCGGTTTCCTGATCGACGGCGCGCATGGACAGGCGCACCTTGCCGCGATCATCGATGCCCAGGACCTTGACCTTGACGGCGTCGCCCTCATTGACCACGTCGGTGACCTTGGCGACCCGGCGCGGTGCCAGCTCGCTGATGTGCACCAGGCCGTCGCGATTGCCGATGAAGTTGACGAAGGCCCCGAAATCAACCGTTTTGACCACCTTGCCTTCGTAGATCTTGCCGACCTCCGGCTCGGCGACAATGCCTTCGATCCATTTGACCGCCCGGGCGATGACCTCGGGATCCGAGGCCGCCACCTTGATCGTGCCATCGTCGGCGATATCGACCTTGGCGCCGGTGACTTCGCAGATCTCGCGAATCACCTTGCCGCCGGTGCCGATCACCTCGCGGATCTTTTCGCGGGCGATCTTCAGGGTCTCGATGCGCGGCGCATTGGCGTTGAGCTCGGTGCGCGGGCTGGTGATCGCCTTGTTCATCTCGTCGAGAATGTGCAGACGCCCGGCGCGTGCCTGATCGAGCGCCACCTCCATGATCTCGCGGGTAATGCCGGTGATCTTGATGTCCATCTGCAGCGACGTGATGCCGTCTTCCGTCCCGGCGACCTTGAAGTCCATGTCGCCGAGATGGTCCTCGTCGCCCATGATGTCGGACAGCACGGCATGGCGCTCGCCGTCCTTGATCAGCCCCATGGCAATGCCGGCCACCGGGCGTTTCAGCGGCACCCCGGCATCCATCAGCGCCAGCGACGCCCCGCACACCGTGGCCATCGAGGATGAGCCGTTGGATTCGGTGATCTCCGAGACGATACGGATGGTGTACGGGAAGGTCTCGCGATCGGGCAGCAGCGCGTGCAGGGCCCGCCAGGCCAGCTTGCCGTGGCCGACCTCGCGCCGGCCGGTAAAGCCGACGCGGCCCGTCTCGCCCACCGAATAGGGCGGGAAGTTGTAATGCAGCAGGAAGTGCTCCCGATAGGTGCCATCCAGCGCGTCAACGATCTGCTCGTCCTCGCCGGTGCCCAGCGTCGTGGTCACCAGCGCCTGGGTCTCGCCGCGGGTGAACAGGGCGGCGCCATGGGCGCGCGGCAGGACGCCGACTTCCGCCTTGATCGGGCGCACGGTGGTGGCATCGCGGCCGTCGATGCGCTGGCCGGTGTCGAGAATCTGGCCGCGCACAATGGTTTTCTCCAGCGTCTTGATGATGGCGGAAAGCGCCGCCGCCTCGATTTCGTCCTCATCGAAAGCGGCACGAATGTCCTCACGGATGCGGGCCAGCTCTTCGGTTCGCGCCTGCTTCGACTGGATCGCATAGGCCTCGCGAAAACGCGTCGCGGCCATTTCCTCGACCCGCGCGGCGATCGCCGAGGTGTCCGCCGGTTCGGGCAGGTCCCAGGGCGGCCGCGCGCATTCCTCGGCCAGCGCAATGATCGCATCGATGACCGGCTGCATCGCCTCGTGACCATGCATGACGGCGCCCAGCATGACCTCTTCGGAGAGCTCGGAGGCTTCCGATTCGACCATCAGCACGCCCGATGCCGTGCCGGCAACCACCAGGTCAAGCTCGGAGAGCGGCAATTCGTCGAGATGCGGATTGAGCACATATTCGCCGTTGATATAGCCGACCCGCGCCGCCGCGATCGGCCCGAGGAAGGGGATGCCGGAGAGTGTGAGCGCCGCCGAGGCGCCGATCAGGGCGACGATATCCGGGTCGTTTTCGAGATCGTGGCTCAGCACCGTGCAGACCACTTGGGTCTCATTGCGGAAGCTGCTCGGAAACAGCGGCCGGATCGGCCGGTCGATCAGCCGGCTGGTCAGCGTTTCCTTCTCGGACGGACGGCCTTCGCGTTTGAAAAAGCCGCCGGGGATCTTGCCCGCGGCATAGGTTCTTTCGAGATAGTTGACGGTCAGCGGAAAGAAGTCGACCGCCGGATTGGGATGTTTGTCGGCCACCACCGTGCACAGCACCGCGGTTTCGCCATAGGTCACCAGCACCGCACCGTCAGCCTGACGGGCCATGCGGCCGGTCTCGAGGACCAGCTTGCGCCCGCCCCATTCAATTTCCTTGGTATGTATTTCGAACATTCCTGTCTGTCCTGTTCCCTTGCCCGGGCCGCCCTATTGCCGCCCGGCCTGCAAAATCACGGGGCCCGTCCTTTGGGGATGCATGCGCCTGCGATCCGCGTGAGTGATGGTCGAGACATGCGTCGACCTTATTTGCGCAGGCCCAGACGGTTGATCAGCGCCAGATAGCGGTCTTGATCCTTGCGTTTAAGGTAATCGAGAAGCCGCCGGCGGTGATTGACCATCTTGATAAGGCCGCGCCGCGAGTGATTGTCCTTCTTGTGAGTCTTGAAGTGCTCGGTGAGATTGACAATCCGTTCGGTGAGTATTGCCACCTGGACTTCGGGCGACCCGGTATCGCCGGGTTTCGGCGCGAAGTCCTTGATCAGTTCGGTTTTTCTTTCAGCCGTAATCGACATCGACAACTCCTGTTCTAGTCTAGAGACGGAAGACCCGAAACGGGCGAAGCTCGCCATCGCTCAACTCGGCCAGCGCGACAAGCAGGCCGTTTGCGGTGACATAAACCGTACCGTGTTTGCTGCTGGGGACGCGTATGCGCTGTCCCGATCGCAGCCGGTCCGCTTCGCCGCCGGTTACGGCCAGCGCCGGGATGTCGTCCAGCGCGGTCTCAACCGGCAGTAGGAAGCCGCTAGGCGGCGGACTATGAACCAAATCTTCCAGTTTATCCAGGGAAATCGCATGGGCTTCGGTAAAGCCGCCGACCGCTGTGCGGCGCAACCAGCAGACATGCCCAAAACAGCCCAGGGCCCGACCCATATCGCGGGCCAGGGCCCGCACGTAGGTGCCCTTG
Organism: uncultured Alphaproteobacteria bacterium; assembly: GCA_964654995.1. Classification (GTDB taxonomy): domain Bacteria; phylum Pseudomonadota; class Alphaproteobacteria; order CAZZKF01; family CAZZKF01; genus CAZZKF01. The sequence continues at coordinate 54,683 of CAZZKF010000005.1, forward strand.
CCGCAGACGATCTCGAAGGTCGAGACCGCCCTGTCGTCGCTGGTCTCCACCAACTCCAACGTCTCGATGACCACCTCGCGCGCGGCGAGCTCCGCCGGCGTGCCCTCGCGGGCCAGCGCATAGGCCCGCTGGCCATCGACCTTGACCGCCGAATAGGCCGGTGGCACCTGCGCAATGCGCCCCGTGAACTGCGGCAGCAGGGCGCGAATGTCGTCATCGGCGGGCCGCGCATCCGAGTGTTGAACGATCGCGCCCTGGGCATCGTCGGTATCGCGTTCCTCGCCCCAGCGGATCGAGAAGCGATAACGCTTTTCCGCCCCCATCACGAAGGGAACGGCCTTGGTCGCCTCGCCCAGCGCCACCGGCAGCACCCCGGTCGCCAGCGGGTCCAGGGTGCCGCCATGGCCGGCCTTGGCGGCGTCCAGAAGCCGACGCACCCGGCTGACTGCCTGGGTCGAGGTCCAGCCCTGCGGCTTGTCCAGCACCAGCCAGCCGTGAACGGGGCGGCCCTTTCGCCTGCGTGCCATGGCTCTCAGCGCTCCCGCACGCGGTGCAAAAGCCGCTCGATCCGCTGCGCCCGATCGAACGACAGATCGGCGGCGAACATCAGCTGCGGCAGATATTTCAGCGACACCTCGCCGGCCAGACATCTGCGCAAGTAGGGCGCGCAGCGGTTGAGCCCGGCCACCACGGGCGCCGGATCGACGCCGCCCAGCGGCGTGATGAAGGCGCGGGCCAGGCGCAGATCGGGGCTCATCTCGACCGCGGTCACCGTCACCGAGACATCGGCCAGATCGGGATCTCGCAGGTCTTCGCGCATGAAAATCCCGGCCAGCGCGTGGCGAATCAGCTCGCCCACGCGGCGCTGGCGCTGACTTGGCTGTTTCGGCCCACGCCTGGTCATCTCAATTGCTCGAATCATGTCGTGTCGGGTCGCCCGCTCCCGTGCCGGAGCTGCGCGTCAGAGCGAACGCTCGACCTCCTCGACTTCGTAGACCTCGACCGTATCGCCGACCTTGATGTCCTGGAAGTTCTCGAAGGCCAGGCCGCATTCGGTGCCCGAGGCGACTTCCTTGACCTCGTCCTTGAAGCGGCGCAGGCTGGTCAGCCGGCCATCGTAGACGACCGTGCCGTCGCGCACCAGGCGGGCCTTGGCGCCGGCCCGCACAACCCCTTCGGTGACCACGCAGCCGGCCGCCTTGCCGGCCTTGGAGACCACAAACACCTGTTCGACCCGCGCGGTGCCGAGAATGGTTTCCTTGATCGCCGGCGCCAGCATGCCCGAAAGCGCCTTCTTGACGTCGTCCACCAGATCGTAGATCACCGAATAGTAGCGAATCTCGACCCCCGACCTGTGGGCCAGATCGCGGGCCTGCTTGGTGGCACGGACATTGAAGCCGATGATCACCGCGCCCGAGGATTCGGCCAGGGTGACATCGGATTCGGTGATCGCCCCCACCGCGCCATGCAGGACGCGGACTGCCACCTCGTCGGTGCCGAGCTGGGTGAGCGAGCCTTCGATCGCCTCGACCGAGCCCTGCATGTCGGCCTTGATCACCACCGGCAGCTCGCGGGTCTGATCCTCGCCGATGCGGCTGAACAGCGTCTCGGCCGATGCCGGGGTGCGCGCCGCCACCGCCTTGAGTTTCTTCTGGCGGCGCCGGAATTCGCTGATCTCGCGGGCCCGGCCCTCGTTTTCGACCACCGCAAAGCTGTCGCCGGCCACCGGCGCCCCGCCGAGGCCGAGAACCTCGACCGGCCGGGACGGTTCGGCCGCGTCGAGCCGGTTGCCGCGGTCATCAATGAGCGCCCGCATGCGCCCCCATTCGGTGCCGGCCACCACCACGTCGCCAACCCGGATGGTGCCGCGTTGCACCAGCACCGTGGCGACCACGCCTCGGCCCTTGTCGAGCTTGGCCTCGATCACCACGCCTTCGCCGGGGCGATCGGGGTTGGCCTTCAATTCCATCAGCTCGGCCTGCAGGAGAATCGCCTCGACCAGCTTGTCGAGATTGATCTTCTGGGTCGCCGAGACCTCGACATCGAGAATGTCGCCGCCGAGCTTTTCGACCACCAGGTCCTGTTGCAGCAGGTCCTGGCGCACCCGGTCGGGATCGGCGCCCGCCTTGTCGATCTTGTTGATGGCGACGATGATCGGCACCCCGGCCGCCTTGGCGTGATTGATCGCCTCGATCGTCTGCGGCATGATGCCGTCGTCGGCCGCGACCACCAGCACGACGATATCGGTGACCTTGGCGCCGCGCGCCCGCATGGCGGTAAAGGCGGCATGGCCGGGCGTGTCGATAAAGGTGACCCGGCGGCCATCGCCGACATCTACCTGATAGGCGCCGATATGCTGGGTGATGCCGCCGGCCTCGCCAGCCGCCACGTCGGTTTCGCGCAAGGCGTCGAGCAGCGACGTCTTGCCGTGATCGACATGGCCCATCACCGTGACCACCGGCGGGCGCGGGCGCAAGTCCTCGGGCCGGTCCTCGTCACCGACGACACCGATCTCGACATCTGCTTCGCTGACCCGCTTGGCGCGGTGACCGAACTCCTCGACCACCAGTTCGGCGGTATCGGCGTCCAGCGTCTGGTTGATGGTCGCCATGACCCCCATGTTCATCAGCGCCTTGATCACGTCCGGGGCGCGCTCGGCCATGCGCACGGCCAGGTCCTGAACGGTGATGGCGTCGGGAATGACGACCTCGCGCACCACCTTCTTGGGCGGCTCGGCGATTCCCATGGCGGCACGCTTTTCGCGCGCTCGGGCACGGCGCATGGCAGCCAGGCTGCGCTGGCGCTCCTCGTCGCCGGCCAGTGCCTTGGCGAGCGTCAGCTTGCCCGAGCGCCGGCGTTCCTGACCGCGGCGTCCGGCAAACCGGGGGGCCGCCGCGCCACGGCGCTTGCCGGGCGGCTTCGGGGCCTCGAATTCGCGGCCCGATTCGGGGCGCTTGGCCGGACTGCCGGCAGCAGCGCCTTCGGCCGCCGGCGACTCATCGGTGAGGCGACGGGCGGCTTCGGCCTCGGCCTTCTGCCGCGCTTCTTCCTCGGCCCGCTTGCGGGCTTCCTCTTCGGCCCGGCGCCGTTCGGCCGCGGCACGCTCGGCGGCCAGACGCTCTTCCTCTTCGGCCCGCTTGCGCGCCTCCTCTTCGGCCCGCTTGCGGGCCAGCATGGCAGCTTCGGTGGCGCCCTTGAGCGCCTTCGCCCGAACCGCCTTTTCCTCTTCGGTGAGCGTCTTGAGCACCACCCGGGGCCGGCCCGGCCGGCCCGCCTCTTCGGTATCCGACAGATCGGGCTCGGGGGCGGTGAAAACCCGCGGCTTCGGCGTCGCCGCCTTGGCTTCCGCCTCCACCGCCGACTCTTCGCTCAGATCCTTGGGCCGCACCCGCTTGCGCCGGCGCTCGACCAGCACCGTCTTGGTGCGCCCACGCGAAAACGACTGGCGCACCTGTCCGGTGTCCACGGCCTTGCGGAGCTGGAGCGTTCGACGGGGCGCACCCGACAACGACAGTTTCCCGCCTTCCTTTTCTTCGTCCTTAGTCATTGAAATCTGCGTCAATCCTAATTCCAGCGTCCGTCCATATCCATGCGCAAGGGTCATCACCGAGCTTCCACGCCGGCCCGAAACCCCTTCAGGCGCGCAAGCTCGGCCCGCAACTTGTCAGCCCTGTGCCCACCGGCCACAGCAGCATGTACCACATTTTGCCGTCCCAATGCCAAGCCCAATTCCTCGACGGTCAAAAGCTCGGCGACGGCAATCGCCGCGGCTCGGCGTCTCAGCTCGCGGCGCTGGCGCTCGGAGCCGTCGGCCGCCTGGATGAGCAGCGCCGCGCGGCCTGCGTCCAGCCACGCCTTGACCGATTCGAAGCCGATCGCCAGATCACCCGCCTTGCGCGCCAGCCCGAGAAGGCCAAGACAACGGCGGACCAGCAGCGCTTCGGCCGCATCCGCCAGATCGGTATCGCCGCGGGCCAGCGGCCGGCCCCCCAGGGCACGCCGGATCAGCCCCTTTTCCTGGGCCCGCACCAGCGCCTCGCGGGTGGCGCTGACCCAGCAGCCGCGCCCCGGCAACTTGGCTGCCAGATCGATGACCGGAACGCCGTCGGGATCGAGCACGATCCGGATCATCTCGGCCGGCGGCCGGCGCGCACCCGTGACCAGACAGCGGCGCAGCGACAGGCGCGCCGGGCGGGCCGGGGCGATCGCTTCAGGCTTCGGTGCCAGCTTCGATGCCCGCCTGCTCGCCGGTATCCGCCGCCTGCCCGTCATTCGTCGTGGCGCTCGCCGGCGCCCCCTCTTCGCCGTCGTCCGCGTCCTCGAACCAATGGGCGCGTGCCGCCATGATCAGCGCGTTGGCCTCGTCCTCGCCGAGGTCAAAGTCGCGCAGCACGCCGTCTTCGCGATCAATCAGCTCGTCGCTGGCGAGATCGGCGAAATCATCGAGCGTCTTGATCCCGGCCTCGCCGAGCGTGACCAGCATCGCCGGGGTCAGCCCGTCGAGCGCCGCCAGCTCGTCCTCGACGCCGAGCTCGCGCCGGCGTTCATCATACTGGCGGTCGCGCTCTTCCAGCGCCGCCTGGGCGCGGCGCTGCAGTTCGGCCGCCAGGTCCTCGTCAAACCCTTCGATCAGGGCCAACTCGCCGACGTCTTCAAAGGCGATCTCCTCGAGCGAGCCGAAGCCTTCGGTGACCAGAAGCTGGGCGATGGTTTCCTCGACGTCGAGGGCCTCGACAAACATCTCGGTGCGCTGGCGGAATTCCTCCTGGCGGCGCTGCGATTCCTCGGCCTCGGTGAGAATGTCGATGGTCCAGTCGGTCAGTTGCGAGGCCAGGCGCACGTTCTGGCCGCGCCGGCCGATCGCCAGGCTCAGCTGATCGTCGGGGACCACCACCTCGATCCTGCGGGTATCCTCGTCGAGCACCACCTTGACCACTTCCGCCGGCGCCAGCGCATTGACGATAAAGGTGGCCGGGTCGGGCGACCACTGGATGATGTCGATCTTCTCGCCCTGCAGCTCGCCGACCACCGCCTGCACCCGGCTGCCGCGCATGCCGACGCAGGCGCCGACGGGATCGACGCTGGCGTCATGGGAGACGACGGCGATCTTGGCGCGGCTGCCCGGATCGCGGGCCACCGCCTTGATCTCGATGATGCCGTCATAGATCTCCGGCACCTCCTGGGCGAACAGCTTGACCATGAACTGCGGATGGGTGCGCGACAGGAAAATCTGCGGCCCCCGGGTTTCGCTGCGCACGTCGTAGATATATGCGCGCAGGCGATCACCCTGACGGAAGGTTTCGCGCGGCAGGGTCTCGTCGCGCCGCACGATCGCTTCGGCATGGCCCAAATCGACGATCACATTGCCGTATTCGACCCGCTTGACGATGCCGTTGACGATCTCGCCGACCCGGTCCTTGTATTCCTCGTACTGGCGCTGGCGCTCGGCGTCGCGGACCTTCTGCATGATCACCTGCTTGGCGGTCTGGGCGGCAATGCGGCCGAAATCCATCGGCGGCAGTTCCTCCGACAGGAAATCGCCGACCTGGGCGTCGGGATTGCGCTGCTGGGCCTCGACGAGCGGGATCTCGCGGGCCTCGTTCTCCACCGTCTCCACGACCTCGAGCAGCCGGTGGAGGTGAATCTCGCCGGTCTCGCGATCGATCTCGGCACGGATTTCGTTTTCCGAGCCGTAGCGCGAGCGCGCCGCCTTCTGAATCGCCTCTTCCATCGCCTCGAGGACGATTTCCTTGTCGATCAGCTTCTCCCGCGCAACCGCGTCCGCCACCTGCAGCAGTTCCAGTCGATTCGCACTTACCGCCGTCACCATCTTTCACTCCATTCCATACGTCGGCCGCGCCGGTCACCCCACCGGGCGGGGCGGCGCCGCAATCAAATCCTCGGTCAGCACCAGTTTCGCCCTGGCGATATCGGCCAGCGGCAGGGCCAGCGATTCGCCATCGACGATCAGTTTGACCGCATCGCCGGCCAGTCCTTCGAGCCGGCCGCGAAAGCGGCTGCGCCCGTCGATCGGGCGGACCAGCTCGATGCGCGTCTCGAAGCCGGCGAAGCGCTGAAAATCCGCCGGCTTGACCAACGGCCGGTCGATCCCCGGCGAGCTCACCTCCAGCACATATTCGCCCGGCACCGGATCCTCGACGTCGAGCAGCGCCGAGATTGCCCGGCTGAGCTCGGCGCAGTCGTCGGCCGTCATCGTCCCGTCGGGGCGCTCGGCCATGATCTGCAGCACCGGCACGCGGCCACCCATCCAGCGAATGCGGACCAGCTCGAAGCCGAGATCGGCCAGCGATGGCGCGATGATGCGCTCGATGTCTTCCACCGGGATCATGCCGGCAAGTTCCGTCCTTTTCGCAAAAAGCTGGAACAAAAAAGTGGGCGTCCGCCCACCTCGCACCGCGCCTGCCTGTCGAACCGGCCAGGCGCCCCCGTAACCCCCCTATAATAGCCAAGGTGGGAGCGTCAGCAAGCCTTTTCAAGCACATCCCCGTTACCGCGGCGGCGAAACCGCAGATAGACGCAGGGCCGCGCCGCCGCCCGCGCCTTGGCCTCATAGCGGGTTGCCACCCAGTCGGCGGGCGGGCGGCGCCAGTCGGCGGCGCACCTCGCCTGCCATTCAAACGCCGGCGACGCGATCAGATGGGCGAGCGCCCAGCGGCAATAGCCCATATCGTCGGTGGCCAGGCGCAGCTCGCCCCCGGGTCTGAGCACCCGGGCAAGCGCCTCCACGGTCGGGCCGGAGATGAACCGGCGCCTGGCGTGGCGGCGTTTCGGCCAGGGATCGGGAAACAGCACGAAGACACGGCCCAGGCTGGCCGGCACCAAAACGTCGAGCAGGGCGCGTGCGTCATCGCGATAGATGCGGATGTTGTTCAATCCCGCGGCCTCGATGCGGGCGAGCAGGGCGGCGACACCGTTGATGAACGGCTCGCAGCCGACAAAGCCGATCTGCGGGCGGGCCGCCGCCTGGGCGGCCAGATGCTCGCCGGCCCCGAAGCCGACCTCCAGCCAGATGTCGTCGACCGGGTGGGCAAACAGCGCCGCCGGGTCCAGGGGTTCCGATCCCGGCTCGGGCAGCGCGATCTCGAGGTCGGGCAGCAGAGTGTCCATGAGCCGGCGGCGACCGGGGCGCAGCGGACGGCCCCGGCGACGGCCATAGATCCGGCGCCGTTCTGCGCCCTGCTCGGCCATCAGGCTCACCGCCCGCGGGCCGGGCCGTCAGCCGCAGGCCGAGCGCAGCGCCTCGACCAGGTCGGTGCGCTCCCAGGAAAAGCCGCCGTCAAGCTCCGGCACCCGGCCGAAATGGCCATAGGCGGCGGTCCGCGCATAGATCGGCCGGTTGAGGTTGAGGTGCTCGCGAATGCCGCGCGGGCTCAGATCCATGATTTCCAAAAGCACATCTTCGAGCTTTGCCACATCGACCTCGGCGTCCCGAAGATCGACGTAGAGCGAGAGCGGCTTGGAGACGCCGATGGCATAGGACAACTGCAGGGTGCAGGCGCTCGCCAGACCGGCGGCCACCACGTTCTTGGCGAGATAGCGCGCCGCATAGGCGGCCGAGCGATCGACCTTGGTCGGATCCTTGCCGGAAAAGGCGCCGCCGCCGTGCGGCGCCGCGCCGCCATAGGTATCGACGATGATCTTGCGCCCGGTCAGCCCGGTATCGCCGTCAGGTCCGCCGATCACGAACTTGCCGGTCGGATTGACGAAGAAGTTGTCCTCCTCGCACATCCAGCCGTCGGGCAGGACATTGATGACATGGGGCCGGACGATTTCGCGCACCTCGTCCTGATCGAGGCCTTCGGCATGCTGGGTGGAGACCACCACCGAGGTGGCACGCCGCGGCACGCCGTCGACATATTCCAGCGTCACCTGGCTCTTGGCGTCGGGCCCGAGATCCGGCTCGGCGCCGGAGTGACGGGCCTCGGCCAGCGAACGCAGGATCATATGGGCGTAATAGATCGGCGCCGGCATCAGCGCCTCGGTTTCGCGGCAGGCATAGCCGAACATGATGCCCTGGTCGCCGGCGCCTTCGTCCTTGTTGCCGGCGGCATCGACGCCGATGGCGATATCCGCCGACTGGCCGTGGACGTAAATCTCGACCTCGGCGTCCTGCCAGTGGAACCCGGGCTGATCGTAGCCGATATCCTTGACCGCGGCGCGGGCGACATGTTCGAGATGCTCCGGCGTGATCGAGTCGGGACCGCGGACTTCGCCGGCCAGAACGATGCGATTGGTGGTCACCAGCGTCTCCACCGCCACCCGCGCCTGCGAATCGGCGGTCAGATAGGTATCGACAATGGCGTCCGAGATGCGGTCGCAGATCTTGTCGGGGTGTCCCTCCGACACCGATTCACTGGTGAAAAGATAGCTCCCCTTCGGCACAGCGGCCCCTCCTATGCTGATGGCACCGGGTCTGCGGGCCAGAATGCGGCCGGCGACCGGTGCTGTATATCAGGCGCGCGAAACCGGAGACAAGGGCCTTGATGGCACGGACCGGGGAGCCGCCGGGGCCAGCACCCGGCAACGGGAGGTCAGGCCCTGGCCTTGCGGGCGCGGCGCTTGCGCGGGCTGGGACCGCCGATCGACTTGACCAGCTCAAAGATGCGCTTGCGTACCGCCGCATCGGGGATGCGGTAATAGGCACGGACCAGTTCCAGGGTTTCGCGCCGCGCCAGTTGATCGACATCATAGGGACGCGCCGGCGCTTCGCTCAGACCGACCGCCTTGCCGGTCAACGCCGGGTCGATGTCCTCGAAGAAATAGGCGACCGGGACACCCAGCACCTGGCTCAGCTGATAAAGACGGCTGGATCCGATACGATTGGCGCCGCGTTCATATTTCTGGATCTGCTGAAACGTCAGGTTCACGGCCTTGCCGAGTTTTTCCTGACTCATGCCCAGCAAAGTGCGGCGCATGCGGACTCTTTGGCCGACATGCACGTCGATGGGGTTCGGTTTAGCGGTCACACTTTATCCTTCCTGTTCCAAACAGTCGGAACGATTTTTGACTACAGTTCCGGCCACAGGCCCCGACCCCCAACTGGCCAGCCCGGCGCCACCGGCGCGCGAGCCTCCGGCCCGCCAACACATTTATGGAAATTAGAGATCAAATCAAGTGGGATCGCTGGCGGAGCGCCGATTTCCCCACCCGAACATCCATAAAAAACCAATCGACAGGCCATAAATCGCCAATAACAGACCGTCCCCCCAGCGGGCGTAGGGCGTCGGCGACGCCAGCGCCTTGGGAAGATCGCGATCGAGAAGGCCGCGCCGGCCCAGCCCCAGCCGGCCGGTGATCCGGCCCAGAGGGTCGATGACGCCGGAAATACCGGTGCCGGCGGCGCGAACCAGTGCCACGCCTTGCTCGACGGCGCGCAGCCGCGCCATCTGAAAATGCTGATAGGGCCCGGCGGTCAGTCCGTACCAGGCATCGTTGGTGATATTGAGCAGCCAGCCGGGGCGCCCGCCCGGCGGCACCACATCACCGGGAAAGATCGCCTCGTAGCAGATCAGCGGCACGAACGGCGGCAAGCCCGGGACCGTGATCACCTTCAGCCCCGGACCCGGTGTGAAATCAACGTCGCCGGCCGCCAGCTTGTCGATGCCGAAGGCGGACAGCAGATCGCGCCAGGGAAGATACTCGCCGAACGGCACCAGATGGCTCTTGTCATAGGTGGCGAGAATCCGGCCGGTCGAATCGATCACGTGAAAGCTGTTCCACAAGGTGATGTCGTCCTCGCTGACACCACGGCGCAGCCGCGGGGCGCCGGTCAGCAGCAACCGCCCGGACCCGATCACCCGCCCGATCAACACCCGGCGCGAGGGCTCGGAGGCGAGAAAATAGGGCACCGCGGTTTCCGGCCAGATGACATGGGTGATCGAATCAAGGCCGCTGGCCTCGGTCATCTTCAGATAGCGCACGAAGTTGCCCGGCATCTTGTCGGGCAGCCATTTCTCCTTCTGATCGATATTGGCCTGCACGATTCGCAGCCGCACGCCCGGCACATATTCGGTCGGATGGGCGTTCATCCGCACCGTGCCGCCACCCCACATCGCCAGCATCACGCCGGCCGCGGCCATGACCGACGCCCAGCCGCGAAGGCGGCGCAGGCTGCCGTCGGCCAGGGTTGCCGGCGCCGCCGCCACCGCCACGGTCACCAGGCTCAATCCGTAGACGCCGAACAGCGCCGCACTTTGCATCACCGGCCCCGAGACCGTCCACACATAGCCGAGCAAATTCCAGGGAAAGCCGGTGAGCACATGGCCACGCAGCCACTCGGCGCCGGTCCAGGCCAGCGCCAGGACGACGATGCGGGCGGCGCCGGGCCGCCAGAACCAGCGCGCCACGGCGGTCGCGGCGCCGGTGAACAGGGCAAGGATCGCCGGCAAGACAAGGGTGGCAAAGGGTATCATCCAGGCGAAGCGTTCGGCCTCGACGAGAAAGGCGTTGGCCAGCCAGTAGAGCCCGAAGGCGAAATAGCCGAAGCCGAACCACCAGCCGACGCCGAACGCCGGCTTGACGCCGGCCGCGCCATCGATCAGCCAGACGAGGATCGGAAAGGACAGCAGCAGAACCGGCAGCACATAGGCCGGCGGCAAGGCGGCGGTGGCCAGGGCGCCGGCGAGAAAGGCCAGTCCCGCCCGGCGCCAGCCGGCAAGGCCGGCAATCCATGCCGGCCAGTGCCGAAGTTCGGTGCCCATCAAGCCGCCCACGAGCCGATGACGATCAATCCGCCACACGCCGGATGCGCAGGCGCTTGATGCGGCGGGGATCGGCGTCGACAACTTCGAATTCGATGCCGGCCGGATGGGTGACGACCTCGCCGCGATCAGGGACCCGGCCGGCCAGCGCCACCACCAGCCCGCCCAATGTGTCGATGTCCTCGTCGCGCTCCTCATCAAGCAGATCGAGCTTGAGCTGCGCCTCGAGCGCGGCGATCGGCGCCCGGGCATCGGCCTCATAGCCACCGCCGGGCCGCGGCACGACGCGGGGCTCGACACCGGTGTCATGTTCGTCCTCGATCTCGCCGACGATTTCCTCGACCAGATCCTCGATGGTGATCAGGCCGTCGGTGCCGCCGTACTCGTCGACCACCAGGGCCATGTGGATGTGGGCAAGGCGCATCTTGCGCAGCAGATCGAGCACCGGCATCGACGGCGGCACGAACAGCGTCGGCCGGCAGATGTCGCGCAGGACCGGCGGCCCCTTGACCGGCGCATCGGCCAGCGCCGCGAGCACATCCTTGATATGCACCATGCCAAGCACGTCATCGAGGGTCTTGCGATAGACCGGCAGGCGCGAATGGCTGGCATCGCGAAACACCCGCACCAGTTCATCGAACGGGGTGTCGACCTCGACCGCGACGATATCGGCGCGCGGGATCATCACGTCGTCGGCACTGATTTCGCCGAGCGAGAGGATATTGAGCAGCATGAGCCGCTCGTCGGGGCTGATCGGCGCCTCGCCGTCCTCCTCGTGCTCCTCGATCACCTCTTCGAGGCTTTCGCGCAGGCTGCCCTCGCCGTTGCGCTCGCGGCGCAGGTGGGCAAGCCAGTCGAGCACCCGGTCGAGCATCGCCGCAAGGCGCAGGCTGCGGCGCTCGGGCGCCGGGTCGGGAACCGGCAGGCTCATGATCGCAG
>CAZZKF010000005.1:66442-77198 GCA_964654995.1 uncultured Alphaproteobacteria bacterium
TGAACCACCAGATGGGCGAAATGATCGCCCAGGGCGAGGTCACCCTCGGTGGCTGCCGCCGCGACCGTTTCGAGCGCCAGCACCACGTCGCCCAGCAGCAGCGGGACCGGGGCCGTATCGGCGGCGGCCGCCGCCGCCCGCTTCAGCGCCGCCGGATCAAACGTCGGGAAGGACAGCACATCGGTTGCCCGGTCGCGGCCGCGGCGCTCGCGATTGAGTTGCCGGATGAGTGCATCATCGCCAAGCACGACGCTGATTTCGCACGATGGCAGCGCCAGGTGCAGGGCGGCGGCACCTTCGCGCAGCGCCGCCCGAACGGCCCGCTCGGCCCGTACTCCGGCATCCGGCAGACAGCGCTGCCAGTCGCGGCACGGCATCGACAGCTCCACGGTCACGGTCATGGTGATCGACGGCCGCGGCCGGGGTCGGCCGAAGTGCGTGCCGGAGCGCAGGATGTGCGGAATTCGGGACTGTCGCCGACGTCGTCGTTCATCTCTGCCCGGGTTTGCTGGAGCGGGGCCGCCCGCCGATTGGCGCATCCGGCCCGCGTTCGCGGTCGCGTCGATTATAGGCGCGGAGCACCTGCGTCACCAGTTCATGGCGGACGACATCGGCTTCCGAGAAATGGACGAAGCCGAGGCCGCCGACCGTGGACAGCGCGTCGACTGCATCCGCGAGACCCGAGGCGCTGCCAAACGGCAGATCGACCTGGCTGGGATCACCGGTCACCACCATCCGGGAATTCTCGCCCAGACGGGTTAAGAACATCTTCATCTGCACCGGCGTCGTGTTCTGGGCCTCGTCGAGGATGACAAAGGCGTTGGAGAGCGTGCGCCCGCGCATGAAGGCCAGCGGCGCCACCTCGATCTCGCCGCTGGCCAGGCGCTTGATCACCTGATCGCCGGGAAACATGTCGTAAAGGGCGTCGTAAAGCGGCCGCAGATAGGGATCGATCTTGTCGCGCATGTCGCCGGGCAGAAAGCCGAGGCGCTCGCCGGCCTCGACCGCCGGGCGCGACAGGATCAGCCGGTCGACCCGGCCCTCAAGCAGCATCTCGACGGCGCAGGCCACCGCCAGATAGGTCTTGCCGGTGCCCGCCGGCCCCAGCCCGAACACCAGCTCATGGCTGCGAATGCTGGCGATATATTCGGCCTGGGCGGGCGAGCGCGCGGTGATCACCCGGCGCGCCGTGCGAATCGCCTGGGCCTGGCCGGCCGGCGCCGCAACCGGGCCTTCATGGGCGCGCCGGACCAGACGGATGACGCCATCCACATCACCGTTTTCCAGTTCAGCCCCGGATTCCAGGCGCCGGTAAAGTTCCCTGAGCACCGCCTCGGCAACCGTCCGCCCGCTTTCATCGCCGGTGATGGAGACGCGGTTGCCGCGGGCATGCACGACGACGCCGAGTTCCTGCTCGATGCGGGCGAGATGGCGATCGTGCTGGCCGAACAGGGCCGAGAGCAGCCGGTTGTCGTCAAACGCCACCACCGTGCGCCCGGAAGCACCTGTCGGAGCCGTATCCACCGTGCTCATGCCCGGCCTCCGCGCCCGCCGAGCGGGCGCCCCGCCATGGAATTGGCCAGCGCTTCGGTCAGCTCGACCTCAATGATGCGGCCGATCCAGGCCTCGACATCCGCGTCCTCCGGCAGCTCCACATGCACCGCCTGCATATAGGGGCTGCGTCCCGAAACCTGGCTCGGCGCGCGCCCCGGACGGTCAAACAGAACCGGCAGCACGCGCCCCACACAGGCGCCATTGAAGCGCCGCTGCTGCGCGTCCAGCTCGGCCTGCAGGCGGGCCAGACGCTCGGCCTTGACCGGCTCGGGCACCTGATCGGCGCGTTCGGCTGCCGGCGTGCCGGGGCGCGGGCTGTATTTGAACGAGTACGCCTGGGCAAAGCCGACCTCGCGGACCAGCGCCAGGGTGGCTTCGAAATCGTCGTCCCGCTCGCCGGGAAAGCCGACGATGAAATCGCTGGACAGCGCCAGGTCGGGCCGCGCCGCGCGCAACCGCTCGACAATGCGCAGGTAGTCCTCGGCGGTATGGCGGCGGTTCATGGCCCGCAGAATCCGGTCCGAGCCACTTTGCACCGGCAGGTGCAGGAACGGCATCAGGCCTTCGACCTCGCCATGGGCGGCTATCAGATCATCGCTGACATCGGCCGGGTGCGAGGTCGTGTAGCGGATCCGCGCCAGCCCGTCGATGGCCGCCAGCCGGCGAATGAGGCGGGCCAGCGACCACGGCTCGCCATCCTCGCCGCGCCCATGATAGGCGTTGACGTTCTGGCCCAAGAGCGTGATCTCGAGCGCCCCGGCGGCGACCAGCCGGCGGGCTTCCGATTCGATCTCGTCGATGCTGCGCGAAAATTCGGCGCCGCGCGTGTAGGGAACGACGCAGAAGGTGCAGAACTTGTCGCAGCCTTCCTGAACGGTCAGAAAGGCGCTGGGCCCGCGGGCCTGCATAGTGCCGTTCAAGCGCGCGAACTTGTCCTCGGCCGGAAAATCGGTGTCGATCACCGTCCGCTCGCCGCCCTCCGCGCGGGCCAGCATGTCGGGCAGGCGATGATAGGTCTGGGGCCCGAACACCAGATCGACCGCAGGCGCCCGGCGCGCCACCTCGTCGCCCTCGGCCTGGGCGACACAGCCGGCCACCGCGATCAGCGTTTCCCGACCCGCCGACGCGCGTGCCCGGCGCTTGCGATCGAGCCGGCCGAGCTCGGAATAGACTTTCTCGGCCGCCTTTTCGCGGATATGGCAGGTGTTCAGAATCACCAGGTCGGCATCATCTGCCGAGTCGCAAAGGCGATAGCCGACCGGCGCCAGGACGTCCGCCATGCGGGCGGAGTCATAGACGTTCATCTGGCACCCGAAGGTCTTTATGAACAGCTTCTTTTCAGGCAATGGCCGTCAACCTGTGGCGCGAAAGCCGCTGCACCGTGGCAATGCCGCAATTCCCGGGGGCCGAGCCGGCGCCCGCGCAGCTTAGCGCCGCCGGCGTCCTTGTCAATGACCGCGCCGCCCGCCTTCACGCTGTCCCGTCCACAATGTTCGTAGCGGTCATCATGCCTGCCCATGGTCAGGCGGGATCCGCATCCTTGTCGTCCTTGGACAGCGGCACGCCATACAGCTCGAGGCGGTGATCGATCAGGCGATAGCCCAACTCGCGGGCGATTTCGCGCTGCAGCTTTTCGATTCTGTTATTGGTGAATTCGATGACCTTGCCGCTTTGAAGATCGATCAGATGGTCATGGTGCTCTTCGGTCGCCTCTTCGTAGCGGGCGCGGCCGTCGCGAAACTCATGGCGCTCGAGGATGCCGGCCTCCTCGAACAGACGCACCGTCCGGTAGACGGTGGCGATGCTAATGCGCGGGTCAATGGCGGTGGCCCGGCGATGGACCTCCTCGACATCCGGGTGATCGTCGGCCGATGACAGCACCCGGGCAATGACCCGGCGCTGCTCGGTCATGCGCATGCCCTTGGCAATGCACAGATTCTCGATCCGGTCAGACATGGCCCAATTTCACTGTCGCGCGCCTTCCGGCATCACCCATGGGGTGAAGATTACGACAGTGGCGGACGCGGTGCAAACGGCCATTCAACCTTTTGATCGCCGCCGTCGCGTGGTGCCGAGGCCGATTTTCTTGGCCAGCGCACGCCGCTGTTCGGCATAATTCGGCGCCACCATGGGATAATCGGGGGGAAGACGCCAGCGTTCCCGGTATTCTTCGGGCGTCATGCCGTAGCTTGTCTTGAGGTGGCGCTTGAGCATTTTCAGTTTCTTGCCGTCCTCAAGACAAATCAGATAATCTGGGGTCACCGACTTCTTGATCGGCACCGCCGGCTTCGGACGGGCCTGGTCGCGATCCGCCGATTTTCGCCCGACCGTGGTCAGGGTGCTGTAGACCTGCTCGATGAGACGCCCAAGATCGGCGACCGATACCGTATTGTTCGATACGTGCGAAGCAACAATATCGACCGTCAAAGACAGCAGTTCGGAATGATCAAGTTTTTCTTCGTCCATGATGATTTACAATCCGTATAATATTTCCATGAAATATATAAATCTTCGGAACCCCCTTCGCAAGATGTAATTAAAGCACAGAATCACCCGAAACCCCATGGCTGACACCGACCATCGTCTTGACATTACGGACCTCGTGTGCCCGATGACCTTCGTCCGAACGACGCTGTTTCTCGAAAGCATGAAGGCGGGGGAAACCGTGGCTGTACGTCTCAATGCCGGCGAGCCGCTGGAGAATGTGCCGCGTGCCGCCCGCGAGCATGGCCATGAGGTGCTTTCCGTTTCTCCGGAGACGCCGGGTGACGAGGCGGGTGTCCATATCGTCGTGTTGCGCAAGCAGGGCTGAGCGACACTCCTCCTACCCTGCATCCGTTGCCGCATCGCCGGTCGGCCCCGCCGGCGGCGCCAGCACGCGGCGCAGAACCAGCGCATCCCGCCGCACATCGCCGGTTCGGTCCGCCGGGTAATAGCCGAGGCGCCGGCCGACCCGGACAAAGCCGAGCGCCCGGTAAAGGGCGCGCGCCGGCCGGTTGCCGGCCGCCACCTCCAGATAAACGGCCTCGGCACCGGCCGCCGCGGCTTGCACAACGGCGGCCTGGACAAGGCTGCGTCCGAGCCCGCGCCGACGCGCCTCGGGCGTCACGCCAAGCGCCAGAATTTCCGCTTCGCCGCCGGCAACGCGCCCGATCACCAGGCCCGAGGCCGGCGCCGGCGGGCCCGCGACATTTGCCGGGATGCCGGCAAGAACGGCGAACACGCCGGGGAGTCGGAGCAGGCCCGCGATAGCGGCGGCGCCCCAGGCGTCTGCATCCTCGAGGCCGCAAGCCGCATAAAGATCGGCCAGCACGGCTGCGTCATCGACACCGGCGCGGCGCTGCCAGATGCCGGCCGGGCGCATCATCCGCCGGGCGCTGCCGGCAGGCGCGCGTCCGGCGGGCGCAAGTAAAGCGGCGCCGGCCCGAACCGCTCTTCCGGCAGCGGCTTTGCCGCAGCCAATGCAGCAACGATTTCGATCGCCGGGTCGGGGGCGATTTCGGCCACTTCAAGCGGCCAGGGACGATCGCCAGCGACAGCAGCCACGCCGCCGGCACCGCTGCCGGCCAGCAGGCATGGGCCATCGGGCAGGGTCTGCGCCGCCTGTTCGACATCGACAAGGCCGGGTGCCGCCAGCGGGCGCGGCGCCGCCGGCTGGCCACCCATCTCAAAAGCCTGCAGATAGACTTTCTCGCGCCGGGCCGCGAGCGCCGCGACGACCACGCCGGCGGCGGGTACGGATCGCGCCGCCGTTGCCGCCAGGGCCTCGAGCGTGGTGATGCCGACCGCCGGTACGCCGCCGGCCAGTGCCAGACCGCGGGCCGCCGCCAGGCCGACGCGGACACCGGTAAAGCTCCCCGGGCCAACGGTGACCGCGATGCGGTCAAGGTCCGCCACCTCGAGCCCGGCGCGGCCAAGGACACGGCGCACCATCGGCAGCAGCGCCTCGGCCTGGCCGCGGGCCATCGGCTGGACCTCGACGGCGCAGGACTCGCCATCAACGATCACGGCCGCCGCACATTGCGACAGGGCGGTATCGAGCGCCAGAATCTTCACCGTCCCACGTTCCCCAGAGGCCGCTTCAAACGGCCGCGATCAGACGATGCGGCAGACGTCGTCGAAATCGGGCCGTGGGCTGCGCGGAAACAGCTTCGAGGGATCCCCGTAGCCGAGCCCGCAGATGAAATTCGACTTGATCTTGCCGTCGGGAAAAAAGGCCGCGTCGACCTTGGCGTTGCTGAACCCCGACATCGGCCCGCAATCGAGGCCAAGCGCACGCGCCGCCAGCATCAGATAGGCGCCCTGGAGGGTGCTGTTGCGAAACGCCGTGGTCTCGGCCAGATCGGCATCGTTGGCGAACCAGTTGCGCACCTCCGGGTTATGGGGAAACAGCTCCGGCAGGCGCTCGTAGAATTCGGTGTCATAGCCGATAATCACGGTTACCGGGGCGGTGCGAACCTTCTCGACATTGCCCGGAGCAACGCAAGCCGCCAGCCGCTCCTTGGCCTCGTCCGACTTGACGAAGACGAAGCGGGCGGGAAAGCAGTTGGCGCTGGTCGGGCCCCAGCGCAGCAGGTCGTAGAGCGCCTGCAGGGTGACATCCGAGACCGGCTTGTCCTGCCAGGCATTCTGCGAGCGGGCTTTGCGGAAGAGAACGTCGAAGGCCTCGTCACTGAGCATGTCTTTCTCCCTGTCGAGATGGGCCGGGATTTCGGGGGCACCGATCAGCGACCGGTCCGAGCCTATCAAACCGGAATCCGGGTCTCGGGGCAAGCGCCCCTTCCGCCCCGGGGAGGGAACGGGGCGAGCGAACAAGAGAGCGATTGTTTTTGGCCGCACTTGTCCACATACTATCGCCGCTGAATCGGGGGGCCGGGCGGCACCCCGACATGAGGGGCGGAAATGACCGATTTGTCCGGGCCACGGGCCCGGTTCCGCAGGCGTGTGACCGGCCGGGCCGTGCTTCTGGCGCTGGCGCTGCTGTTTGCCGGCGCGGTGCGGGCACAGGATTCGGCGGTGGTGCTGATCTACCACCGTTTCGGGGAATCGTCGCTGCCGGCCACCAATATCCGGCTCGACCAGTTCGAGGCCCACCTCGAGGAACTGGCCACTGGCGGCTATCACGTGGTTGCGCTTGCCGATCTGGTCGCCGACCTGCGCGCCGGCCGGCCCCTGCCCGATCGCGCCGTGGCGATCACCATCGATGATGCCTTCCGCTCGGTCTATGAGGAGGCCCTGCCCCGGCTCCGCGCCAGGGGCTTTCCGTTCACCCTGTTCGTCGCCACCGACCCGGTGGATGCCGGGCGCTCCGGCTATATGACCTGGGACGAGCTGCGCGCCGTCACCCGCGAAGGCGGTACCATCGGCAACCATACCGGCAATCATGTCAGCCTGCTGGAATCGGAGCCGGATGCGGCGCGCCAGCAGATTGCCCGCGCGCAGGCGCGCATCAAGGCGGAGCTGGGGGTGGCGCCAACGCTGTTCGCCTACCCTTACGGCGAATACAGTCTGGCGATGCGCAACCTGGTCGCCGAAGCCGGCTTCGCGGGGGCCTTTGCCCAGTATTCCGGGGCGATCGGGCCGGGCAGCGATGTGCTGGCGCTGCCGCGCTTCGCGCTCAACGAGAAATACGGGAATATCCGGCGCTTTCGCCTGATTGCCGACGCGCTGGCGCTCCCCGTGCGCGATGTCGTGCCCGCCGATCCGCTGATCGCCCGCAACCCGCCGGCCTTCGGCTTTACCGTCACCGGCCGGGTGCGCGGGCTTTCGGTGCTGCAATGCTTTCCCTCGCACCTGGATCACGATGCCGCCATCGAGCGCCTCGGCAAACGCCGCTTCGAGGTCCGCTTCGACGAACCCTTCCCGCCCGGGCGCAATCGCATCAACTGCACCATGCCGGGACCCGACGGGCGCTGGTACTGGTTCGGTCGGCCGTTTTTCGTGCTTGGCGGCAACCGCCCGCGGACCCCGTGAGGGCCGGGCCGCCGGCGTCAGGGTCTTGGTGGCGGTTCAGACCGGACGGACCTCGACGACCTCGGGAATATAATGGCGCAGCAGGTTCTCGATGCCGTACTTGAGCGTCGCCGTCGAGCTCGGGCAGCCCGAGCACGCGCCTTGCATGTGCAGATAGACGATGCCGGCCTCATAGCGCTGAAACACGATGTCGCCGCCATCCTGGGCAACCGCCGGGCGCACCCGGGTTTCCAGCAGCTCCTTGATCTGGGCCACCACCTCGTCGTCCTCGCCGGCGTCGGCGCCGTCGGCCACAAGGTCATCGTCGATCACCGGCTGGCCGGAGGTGAAATGCTCCATGATGGCGCCCAGAACCAGCGGCTTGATGCGCTGCCAGTCGCCATTTGAGCAGGTCACCGAGATGAAGTCATGGCCGAGAAACACGCCGCTGACCTCGTCGATTTCGAACAGCCGGCGCGCCAGCGGCGATCTGCCGGCCGCCTGGCGGTTGGGAAAATCGGCGGTGCCCGACGGCATGACCTGGCAACCGGGAAGAAATTTCAGCGTTGCCGGGTTGGGGGTCGGCTCGGTGGTGATGAACATCGTGCTTTTCCGGTGTTGTATTTGACAGGTCACATAAATGGCGCCGAACGCGATTGAGATCAAGGGCGGCGCCCGTCACAGAGCCCTTGCACCGGCCGCTTCAGGTCAGCGCATCGATCTCGGCGATGGTCAGATTGCCCGGCACCACGGTGACCGGGATCGGCAGCGATCCGGCGAGCTGGCCGGCGAACGAGCTGACCAGCGGCCCCGGGCCTTCGGGGCTGGTGCCGGCGCCGAGAACCAGAACGCCGATGTAGGGGTCCTCGTCGATCAACTCGAGGATCTGGTCCTTGACGGCACCGTCGCGGATCACCACTTCCGGCTCGCTTCCCAGGGTTTCGCGGACATCCGTGATCATTGTGCGCAGCATTTCGTCGGCCTCGACCAGCGCCTCCTCGCGCATCAGGTCCTCGACCGCCATCCAGTGCTGGAACTCGGCCCGCGGCAGAACGCACAGAAGCGTCACGCTGCCGCCGGTCGAGCGCGCCCGGCGCGCCGCGAAATGAAGGGCCAGGCGGCATTCCGGCGTGTCATCGACGACCACCAGGAATTTGCGGCCCGTGCGCGGATGCCGGACGTCATCGGGCGGACGGGTTTGGGGCGCCGTGCTCATGACCCGTATCCTGCCACCGGCGCGGGCCCGGAGCAAGCCGCGCCGAGCCCGGGCGGCCATGCGCGCCGCTTAAGGTGATCCGGATCAGTAGCTGCTGCGGGCCTGTTTGGTCGGCACCTTGATGGTCACCCGATGGGTGACCCCGTGTTCGCCGGGGAAGCCGTCGAACATCGCCTGGACCAGGTAATACATCACCTCGTTGAGGTGCTTGTTGCGGCCCATGCTGTCGACCACCCCTTCAAACACCACCTCGCCGGTATCCGCGCGCACCATGTCCATCTCGAGCTTGCGCGGATAAACGGTGTAGGTGTAGCCGCTGCTGTAGCCGCCGTAATAGGGGTAGCCGCCGAAAAAGCCGTGATGGCCGAAGGCGCCGTAGCCGTAATAATAGGGGTAGTCGGCATAATAGCGCGACCGGACCTCGCCCTGGCCGACGCCGTAATCGATGCGGACCAGATAGTCGGGCTCGGTCCCCGGCGGCGCCGGCCGATAGCCGAGCGCGCCAAGGCGCTCACCGATCAACTGGGCATAATCCTGGAATTCCAGGCTGCCCTTTTTGGCTTCATCCTTGGGAACGATGCGCACCGTTGCACCGCCGACCGCCGTCAGGGTGTGAAACCGGGTGACGTCCGACGTGATCTTGCTGGCGCAGCCGGACAGGACAACGGCAAACACCAAACTGACAACAAGCTTGACCACTTTCGCCATGATTCTTCTCTCCTGGCGTCGGGTTCAGCCGCATGAACGCCGACGCCTGATCGTTCCTGCCCCTGTCGTTCCTCGATCGCCCGTGGTTTCCGAAATTCTGCCGTCTTTCGCCTTCAGCAGACGGCAGAGGGTACCATGTTCCGCCTGAACCGGAGATGAACGGAACAAACCGCGCGTTCGGCGCGTTTCTCCGGGCGCGTTCAGACCCACCCATAATATAGGCGCGGTTCAGGGTTTAACAAACCCCACAATGTCGTGAACTTGCGCGAGGATCGGCGCGGCGATGTCGCGGGCGCGCGCCGCGCCGTCGCGCAGCACCGCGTCGATTGCGCCGGGATCAGATGCCAGGCGGCGCATCTCGGCGGTGATCGGGGTGAGCTCGGCCAGCGCCAGCTCGATCAGTTCGGCCTTGAACGCCGAGAACGGCGCGCCGGCGAAGCGGGCGCAGACCTGATCGACGCTCTGATCCGCAAGCGCCGCGAAAATGCCCACCAGATTGCGCGCTTCCGGGCGCTCCTCGAGGCCGGCCGCCTCGCCGGGCAGGGGATCGGGATCGGTGCGCGCCCGGCGGATCTTGCGGGCAATCGTATCGGCATCGTCGGTAAGATTGATCCGCGACATCTCCGACGGGTCGGACTTCGACATTTTCACGCTGCCGTCGCGCAACGACATGATGCGGGCCGCCGGCCCCTGAATCACCGGCTCGGGCAGCGCAAAGAAGTCGACACGATAGTCATTGTTGAACTTCTGGGCGATGTCGCGGGCCAGCTCGATGTGCTGCTTCTGGTCGTCGCCGACCGGCACATGGGTCGCCTTGTAAAGCAGAATATCAGCGGCCATCAGGTTGGGGTAGACGTACAGCCCGACGCTGGCGCGCTGGGCGTGCTTGCCGGCCTTTTCCTTGAACTGGGTCATGCGGTTGAGCCAGCCGAGCCGGGCCACGCAGTTGAAGATCCAGGCGAGCTCGGCGTGCTCGTGCACCTGGCTCTGGTTGAAGACGATGCTGCGCTCGGGATCGATCCCGGCGGCCAGCAGGCCGGCGGTCACCTCGCGGGTCTGGGCACGCAGCGCTTCGGGCTCCTGAAACACGGTGATCGCGTGCAGATCCACGATGCAGTAGATGCAGTCATAGTCGCCCTGAAGACGCGCCCAGTTGCGAATCGCCCCGAGATAATTGCCGAGATGCAGGTTGCCGGTCGGCTGGATGCCGGAAAAAATGCGTCCCCTGGCCATGCGTTTTTCCGTTGCTGCTGTCGTTTGCGGTGGCTCGAACGGCAGCGAGTTATCGCCCGCCGGCGGCGCCGGCGTCAACCGTCATTCGGGCGG
>CAZZKF010000006.1:0-6928 GCA_964654995.1 uncultured Alphaproteobacteria bacterium
CCGATATGGCGGAGAAATTCCGCGAAGGCGGTGGCGAGATCTATCGCCCGCTCGACGAGGACGCCGAGGCGGCACACAAGGCGCCGGTCGAGGCCGCCGAATAGGCATTCGACCGTCCGGACATCACTGACCCTCAAGGCAGCGGCGAAGGTCCTCGGCCAGGCGTTCCAGCAGCCGGGTGTACGCATCCTCGCCCGGCGTCAGCTCCGCCCCCAATGGGTCCACGACGCCCAAGCGAACGCCGGTCCCGGCCACCAGCCGGCGGGCCAGCGCCGGCTCGACCTGCGGCTCGACGAACAGGCACTTGACCTGCCCGGCCAAAAGCTGCGCCCGTGCCGCCGCAATGGTGCGGGCGCCGGGCTGGCGTTCCGGCGTGAGCGTCAGGGCGCCCACCAGCTTGAGGCGGTAATGCCGGGCAAAGGCGGCGAGTGCGTCATGATAGGTCATGAAGGCGCGCCCGCGCACCGGCGCGAGCCGATCCGCAAGAGCCGTGTCCAGCGCCGTCAGGCGGTCGGTCACCCGGGCGGCATTTTCCGCATAAAGCGCCGCCCGATCGGGGTCGATCGCCGCCAGCGTTTGCGCCAGTCTTTCGACCAGAGCGATCGCCCGGTCGGGATCGAGCCAGGGGTGCGTTTCATTCGCTGCATCGGCAATCGCAATGCGCTGCGCAGCCGGCGCCAGACTGGCCAGCGGCTTGACCAGGAAGCGTTCGAGCTGCGGCCCGACCCAGACGATCACATCGGCGCCCGCCAGCATCCGCGCATCCTTGGGGCGCAGGCTGTAGCGATGCGGGCTCATCCCCGGCTTGAGCAGCAGATACGGCGCACCCGCACCGGCCATGACCCCGGCCGCCAACGCATGAAGCGGCAGGATCGTCGCCACCACCCGCGGCGGTGCGGCCTCGGTAGCCGGTGCTGCGGCACCCGGACCAGCCAGGGCGCCGATCCCGACGGCAGCCGCGACGGCGATTCGCAACACCCTGCGCAATGGCGATGTTGCGCCGGGTCCGCGGCGCAATGAGGGGCGTTCAGACCACCGCATCCGGGGCCCGGCCGGTGGCGAAGAAGGCTTCGATATTGGCGATCACGCGGCGGCCCATGGCCTCGCGGGCCTCGAATGTCGCGGTGCCGACATGGGGCAGCAGAACGACATTGGGCAGTGCGCCAAGACCTTCGGCCAACTTTGGCTCGAACTCGTAGACGTCGAGGCCGGCCCCCATCAGCTCGCCGGCTTTCAGGGCCGCAACCAGCGCCGCTTCGTCAACCAGCGGTCCACGCCCGGTGTTGATCAGGATGGCCTCGCGTTTCATCCGTTTGAGTGCCGCCGCGTCGATCAGATGATGGGTGGTCTCGTCATAGGGGCAGTGGAGCGAGATCACGTCGGCCGCTTCCAGAAGCTCAGGCAGCGTCGGACAGAAGCGAGCGCCAAGCTCGTACTCGGCGGCCTCGTTGCGGTGCCGGCTGTGGTAAAGGAGCGGCATCTCGAAGGCCCGGGTGCGCTGCGCCACCGCCCGGCCGATCCGCCCGAGCCCGACGATCCCGAGGGTCCGCCCGGTCACCCGCCGGCCGAGAAGATTGTCCAGCGTCGGCCCCTGCCAGCGCCCGGATCGCGTCAGCCGGTCGCCTTCCACCATGCGGCGCTGAACGGCAATCATCAGGCCGACGGTCAGATCGGCGGTATCGATGGTCACCACATCGGGCGTATTGGTCACCGCGATCCCGCGTGCGCGCGCCGCCTGCATGTCAATATGGTTGGTGCCGACCCCGTAAGAGGCGATCAGCCGGATGCTGCCGGGCAGGCGCGCGATCAGGTCGCCAGGCAGTGAATCGCTGAATGTCGGGCACAAGACGTCGGCGCCCTGGCAGCGCTCGATGATCTCGTCGGCAGACAACGGGCCTTCATCACCCACGGCGCGGAGCTCGAAGCGGGCCGCCATCTCGGCCTCGACCGGGTCGGGCCAGGCCTGGGTCAGCACAACGACGGGCTTGGTCATGGATCGCGCCCGCGGGAATTTATGGGACGCGCCGGGCCAGCCCGTGCTGGCCCATCCGCCACAGCAGCACGTCGATACGGTCCTGGCCGAAGAAGGGTTCGCCCTTGAACACCATGGTCGGCACACCCCAGTGGCCGGCGGCCTCCAACGCCTGCTGGTTGGCGGTGATGGCGGCCTCGAAACGGTCGGGACCGGCGGCCACGTCCGCTTCCATCTCGGCCAGATCGAGGCCGGCGCGTTCGGCTGCACGGGCGAGATGATCGCCTTCATGCCAGCCCTTGACCGTACCGTCCCAGATCAGTCTCGAGACCTCGTCGATAAACGGCAGGCCAAGGCCGCGGTCCACCGCGGCGATGCCGAGCCGTGTGAGGCGGTGGATGTGAGGCTGCTCAGCCGCCGCCACGCCGGGGGCCTCAAATGCCACCGGATCGGGATCGGGAAGCCCGATGGGAACGCCCTGCATCTCGGCCAGCCGCGCCACATCACGAAACAGATAGGGCAGGAACAGCGGATTGGCGCGCTTGAAAAACGACGGGTCACGAACCGCCAGCGGATAGACCGGCCGGACCCGGATGGCGACGTCGTAATCGCGCTGGATCGCCACCATGCGGTGAACGGCGAGATAGGAGTACGGGCTGCGGAACGACCAGTACAGCTCGAAGGACAGCGTCGACATCGTCCTCTCCCGAAAACGGTGCAGAGAACGCCCCCGCCAGGATTCGGTCTTGCGAGGGCCGATCTCTTTTACCGTGGCCGGGACGGCCCGGCAATCACGCCGATGACGATCGCCGTAACGCGGCTATTGCGAATCCTTCGCCGGCGCATCCGCCTCAACGTAGCGCTCCAGTCGCTTGATCGCGCAGGATGCGCCTGCCATGCCGCCGGCGCGGCGCCGGCGCACGGTGATGATCTGACCCGGACACAGGGAGTTGGTGGCGCTCGAGTAGGTCCATTGGTCCTCGAACTTGAGGTTCGGACACGGCTTGTCGAGCGTCGCCCGGTAGGTCTTGCCGGCCGGCATGAAGAACAGAATGGTCTGATCGTCCACGACCTTGGTCTTCTGGATGAGCGATATGCGCAGACACTGGGTGGGACGCCCGGTGGCGGTTCCTTCATCGGGCGCAGCGCCACCGGCATCGCCGGCAAGCGTCGGTGCCGCGATCAAGCCTGACAGCACGACGGCGGCGCCGGTCGCGAAGCCGAAGCCCTTGATCCTCCTGATCACCGTGTTCATGACAGGTCTCCCTTCCTGGCATCCGAAGCCCGCCTCGCCTTAACCAATAGATATACCACCTTTGCGCGTGAACCCATATCACATTCATTCACATGGGCGCGACCATGTGAAAAGGCAAATGGTGACCGCTGGCCCGCCCGACTCTTGACCCTGCCCGCAGCCCCGCCTATCAAAGGCAGGTCGACGAAGCGGGGACGGGAATCGTCGAAAGCGAACCGGGCGGTGCGAGGCAGGCAGGATGAAAAAGGTCTACGAAACCGCGGCCCAGGCCCTCGACGGGCTGGTTTTCGACGGCATGACGATCATGGCCGGCGGGTTCGGCCTGTGCGGCATTCCCGAAAACCTGATCCTCGCCCTGCGCGAAACCGGGGTCAAGGACCTGACCGTCATCAGCAACAATGCCGGCGTCGATGATTTCGGCCTCGGGCTGCTGCTGCAGACCCGCCAGATCAGGAAGATGGTGTCGTCCTATGTCGGCGAAAACAAGCTGTTCGAGCAGCTTTATCTCGACGGCGAGCTGGAGCTGGAGTTCAACCCGCAAGGCACGCTGGCCGAGCGCATTCGCGCCGGCGGCGCCGGCATTCCCGGGTTCTACACCCGCACCGGCGTCGGCACGGTGATCGCCGAAGGCAAGGAACACAAGGACTTCGACGGCCAGACCTATATTCTGGAAACGGCGCTCAAGGCCGACCTCGCGCTGGTCAAGGCCTGGATAGGAGATGCGGAGGGCAATCTCGTCTATCGCAAGACGGCGCGCAATTTCAATCCGATGATGGCCATGGCCGGCAAGGTCACGGTCGCCGAAGTCGAAGAGCTGGTGGCTGTGGGCGAGATCGACCCGGACGCCGTTCACACCCCCGGCATTGCCGTGCAGCGCATCCTGCAGGGCGCCCGCTACGAAAAACGCATCGAGCAGATGACCGTGCGCGAGCGCGGCTGACACGGACGCAAAGAGAGCGAAGGATAGGCAGGATGGCCTGGACCCGAGACGACATGGCACGACGCGCCGCCGCCGAGCTCAGGGACGGGTTTTACGTCAACCTCGGGATCGGCATCCCGACCCTGGTGGCCAACTACATCCCCGAAGGCATGCACGTCACCCTGCAGTCGGAAAACGGCATGCTGGGTGTCGGCCCGTTCCCCTACCCGGACGAGGTCGATGCCGACCTCATTAACGCCGGCAAGCAGACGGTCACCGAACTGCCCGGCAGCAGCTACTTCGATTCCGCCACCTCGTTCGCGTTCATTCGGGGCGGCCACATCGATCTGTCGATCCTCGGCGCCATGCAGGTGGCGGAAAACGGCGATCTCGCCAACTGGATGATTCCCGGCAAGATGGTCAAGGGCATGGGCGGGGCGATGGATCTGGTGGCCGGTGTCAAGCGGGTGGTGGTGGTGATGGAACACAACGCCCGCAACGGCGCGCCGAAGCTGCTCAAACAGTGCACGCTGCCGCTGACCGGCGCCGGCGTCGTCGATCTGGTCATCACCGACCTCGGCGTCTTCGAGATCACCGCCGGCGAAGGGCTGATGCTGACCGAACTGGCGCCCGGGGTCAGCGTCGATGAGGTCCGCGATCGCACCGAAGCCGCGATCACGCTCGCCTCGGGAATCGGATGATCGCGGAGCCGGTTGGCCGCGACCACGAACGGGTGCGCGGCCATTGACCGCTCTGAAGGCAAAACCCGGGCTTTCAGCCAATCTGGTCGGCGCCCTGTGGATCGTCGCTGCCGGCTTTTTCGGCTCGACCATGGGAGCGCTGGCGAAATCGGTAGGGTTCCGTCTCGGCCCGGTCGAGATCGCTTTCTTTCGGGCCTTCATCGGCTTTGCCATCACCCTTCCCTTCATCCTCCATGTCGGGCGTCGCGGCTGGCGCACGGCCCAGCCGCTGCTGCAGATTCTCAGAGGCGTGTCCGCCAGCCTGATCATGCTGTTCGGCTTTTATGCGCTTATTCATCTGTCGCTGGCGGATGTCACCGTGATCGCCTTTTCGAAGGCCCTGTTCGTGGTCATCCTCGCCCGTTTCGTGCTGCGCGAAACGGTGCGCCTGCGCCGCACGCTGGCCACGATGGTCGGCTTCATCGGCGTGCTCGTCATCATGCGCCCGACCGGCACCATCGCCCCGGCGGCGCTCATTGCACTCGCCGGCGCCGCCCTGATTGCCATGAACATCATGCTGGTCAAGGTGCTCACCCGGACCGATGCCCCGGCCACCCTGGTGCTCTATTCCAACATCATTCAGACGTTGGTGCTGGTGGTTCCGGCCGCCTATTACTGGGTGACGCCGACGTGGACCGAGCTGACCATCCTCATCAGTGTCGGGGTGTTGGGCACCCTGGTGCAGATCTGCATTGTCCGCGGCTACGCGGTCGGCGATGCCAGCGCCATCGTTCCCTTCGATTACCTGCGCATCCTGTTTGCCGTCGCCCTCGGCTATGTCTTCTTCGACGAGGTCCCGGATGCCTGGACCTGGGCCGGGGCGGCGATTATCGCCGGCTCGACCCTCTATATCGCCCGGCGCGAGGCGCGGCTGGGCAAACCGCTGCCGGAACCGCAGGTGCCGGAGCGGGTTCCCTAGCAGAGAAGGCCAGCCTGCGACCAAAGGGGTGCTTCACCGCACCCGCCCGAATGTGCTAAACACCGCCCGGTTCACAGCGAAGGAGGAATAACCCATGAAGCTTGAAGGGGCAGGCGCAATTGTCACCGGCGGAGCCTCGGGACTTGGCGCCGGAACCGCCAAGGTCCTGGCCGAAGCCGGCGCCAAGGTCACGATTTTCGATCTCAACGAAGAATTGGGCACCCGGACGGCGGCCGAGGTCGGCGGCCAGTTCGTCAAGGTCGACGTCACCTCCGAGGACGACGTGCAGGCCGGGCTGCAGACGGCCATCGATGCCTTCGGCCCGGTCCGGGTTCTGGTCAACTGCGCCGGCATCGCGATTGGCGAAAAGACCACCAGCCGCGGCAAGCCGCATGCGCTGGACTCGTTCACCAAGGTCATTCAGGTCAATCTGATCGGCACGTTCAACTGTATCCGCCTGGTCGCCACCCATATGGTGGAGAGCGACCCGCTCGAGGATGACGAGCGCGGCGTCATCATCAACACCGCCTCGGTCGCCGCCTTCGATGGCCAGATCGGCCAGGTCGCCTACAGCGCATCCAAGGGCGGCATCGTCGGCATGACACTGCCTATCGCCCGCGACCTGGCGGCCAGGGGCGTGCGCGTGTGCACGATCGCGCCGGGGCTGTTCAAGACGCCGATGATGGACACCCTGCCGCAGCACATTCAGGACGCGCTGGCGGCGATGGTCCCCTTCCCGCACCGCCTGGGGACGCCGGGCGAATATGCGGCGCTGGCCCGGGCGATCTGTGAAAACGTCATGCTCAACGGCGAAACCATCCGCCTCGACGGCGCCATTCGCCTGCAACCCAAATAGTCTGCGCGCCTATTCGGCAAACGCGTCCATGGCGGCGGCGAGCGTGATATCCTTTTCGGTCACGCCGCCGGCGTCATGGGTGGTCAGCGTCACCTCGACGCGGTTATAGACGTTGAACCATTCGGGGTGGTGGTTCATTTTCTCGGCCATCAGCGCCGCCCGGGTCATGAAGGCGAAGGCGGCGCCGAAATCCCTGAACCGGAAGGTCTTGGTAATCGCATCGCGCCCGTCCGCCTCGGCCCAGCCGTCAAGCCCGGCAAGGGCCTG